>NZ_CP125652.1:1383333-2075000 GCF_030053135.1 Rhizobium sp. BT04
CACGCCCGCCGCAACCGGCCTGGTCGTCACGCTGACGCAGATCGGCTACGGCCTCGGCCTGCTGCTGATCGTGCCGCTCGGCGACCTCACGGAGAGCCGCCGTCTGGTATTGCTGCTGATATCAGTCTCCGCCCTTGCCCTGATCGGCGCAGCGCTCTCTTCGACACCCACGGCCTTCCTCGTCGCCTCGCTCTGCATTGGCCTCTCCTCGGTCGCAGTTCAGGTATTGGTTCCCTTCGCCGCCAACATGGCGCCCGATGCAACACGCGGCCAAGTCGTCGGCAATGTCATGAGCGGCCTGCTCTGCGGCATCATGCTCGCCCGCCCCTTCGCAAGCTTCGTCGCCGAGGCGTCCTCCTGGCATACGGTCTATTACATCACCGCAGCGCTGATGATCGTGCTCGCCGTCGTCCTGCGCGCCAACCTGCCGGTCCGCCGGCCGAAGACAAAGCTGCGCTACGGCGAGCTGCTCGCTTCCATGGGCCACCTGGCGCTGACCTCACGCGTGCTGCAGCGCCGGGCACTTTATCAGGCCGGCATGTTCGGTGCCTTCAGCCTGTTTTGGACGACGACGCCGCTGCTGCTCGCAAGCCCGGCTTTCGGCCTGACGCAGAACGGCATCGCCCTCTTCGCGCTTGCCGGTGCCGCCGGCGCCGTCGCTTCGCCGATCGCCGGCCGGCTCGCCGACCGCGGCATGACGAAGATCGCCTCGACGATTGCCATGCTGCTCGGCATGGCCTCCTTCCTGATCGGCCATTTCGCCGGCGACGGCTCGCTCATCGCCCTGATCCTTCTGACGGTAGCGGCAATCATGCTCGATTTCGGGGTCACGACCAATCTCGTCTGCGGCCAGCGCGCCATCTATGGCCTGAACCCGGAACACCGCAGCCGGCTGAACGGCCTTTTCATGGCCACCTTCTTTGCCGGCGGCGCGCTCGGCTCGGCGCTCGGCGGCTGGGCCTATGCGACCGGCGGCTGGACGATGGCGGCCTGGATCGGCTTCTGCTTCCCCGCGCTGGCCTTCCTCTTATTCCTGACGGAAGGACGCGGCAGACAGGAAGGTAAAATCTGAGACCCGATACAAAAACCCCAATGCCGGTTTACAAATTCGCACATACGGTGAGCACGCGCGCACCCGCTCACCGCCGTCGTCCTCAGCGACAAAGGTTTACGGCGATCGGAAGAATTGTTCCGCGCGCTGTTTACGCGACCGACGGAATGACGGCTAGCTGTCGGCGGAATCGAAACGCGAACGGGCGGCGCGAACCGCCTCATGGTTCGCTTCCGCCCAGTTCAGAAGCTGCGACAGCGGCTGGTAGAGCGAGCGGCCGAGATCGGTCATCGAATATTCGACGCTCGGCGGCTTGGTCGGGAAGACTTCGCGATTGACATAACCGTCCCTCTGGAGGTCGCGCAGCGTCTGCGTCAGCATGCGCTGCGAAATATCGGGAAGCATGCGCCGCAGCTCGCCAAAGCGGCGGGGCTCGGCCGCCAGCACTTCGAGCAGCAGTGTCGACCATTTGCCGCCGATCTGCTGCATCATGTCCCGGACTGGGCAATTGGAAAAATCGAGATCGGCGAGATCGATCTCACGCCGCATCCCCGGCGTCCTGTTCTTCAGACTGACGACTGCGCCGCTCATCTGCTGGTTCCCTTTTGGTAACGTACAGCCAAAAAACTGCCTCCTTTACACCGTGAAGTCAATTCCTATTCTAGTGTTACTCTCTTTTTGAGACCACCATCAGAACGCAGAAGGAAACGACGTATGAGCGAAACCATCCTGGTGACCGGCGCGGCCGGACAGCTCGGCCAGCGTGTCATCCATCACCTGATCGAGACCTATAATGTTGCCCCCGGCAACATCGTCGCGGCAACGCGCAGCCCGGAAAAGCTCGCCGAGCTCGCGAATAAGGGTGTCGTCACCCGCAAGGCCGATTTCGATGACGCGGCCGGGCTGGAGAAGGCTTTCGCCGGCGTCGACCGGTTGCTGATCATCAGCACCGATGCGCTCGATACTCCCGGCAAACGCCTCACCCAGCACAAGGCCGCCGTCGCTGCCGCCGCCAAGGCGGGCGTCAAGCACATCGCCTATACCTCGATGCCGGCGCCCGACGATTCGCTCGTCACCTTCGCACCCGACCATCTCGGCAGCGAAGACGCCATCAAGGCGAGCGGCATCGCCTATACGATCATCCGTGACGCCTGGTACCACGACAATTACCTGCACGGCATGCCGCACAATCTCCAGGGCGGCAAATGGTACAGCGCCACGGGCGACGGCAAGATCTCGACCATTTCGCGCGACGACTGCGCGCTGGCGATCGCAGCCGCCCTTGCCTCCGGCATCTCCGACAGCGCCACCTATACGCTGACCGGCGCCGAGCTGCTGACCAACCGGCAGATCGCCGCCATCGTCTCGGATGTCGCCGGCAGGCCGCTCGACGTGGTCGACGTCAATGACGAGCAGCTCGGCCAGGGCATCCGCGGCGCCGGCCTCCCCGGCTTCGTCGCCGACATGCTGGTTTCGGCCGACGCCAACACCCGCGCCGGCAAATTCGACATCGTCACCGAAGACTTCACCAAGCTGACCGGCAAACAGCCGCAGCCGCTGAAGGATTTCTTCGTGCAGCACAAGGCTGCTTTGACGGCTTCAGGCAATGCCGGAGGCCATTGAGCCTTTATGCCGCATCCCTGCGTTTGCCGCGGGGATGCAGCAAACTCCGATTCTGGATCCCTCATCACGTCAGATGAGTCACTCACGGCGCCGACGCGCCGTGGCTGGATTCCTGTGACAGGCACAGGAATGAGGGAGGGTGAATTAAGCGCCTTCGCCAAGATTTCCCGTCTACATTGAGACAACGGTTGATGGGATGCGCTACCTCTCCCACCCCCATTCTGTGCTCGTCCCAGGAATCCAGCGCGCCCAAGTCCTTTGGCGCGGGAGACTCTTCCTTCCAGCCGCGCTCTGTGACGTAATAACCCGCTTCCGGTCAAAGCCTTGAAGGCAACGCCCCCTCAAACCGCCTGCCCACACGCCCGGCGGAACCGCCGCACCGTTTCCGCCATGCCGTATTCCAGCGCATCGGCAGTCAGTCCGTGGCCGATCGAAACCTCGGCCAGTTCAGGAATGCGCTTCACCAATGCCGGCAGATTTTCGACCGTCAGATCATGACCGGCATTGACGGCGAGGCCGATCGCAAGGGCCGCATCTGCCGTCCGTCCGAGCGCTTCAAGGATCGGGGCAGCCCGCTCCGGCGCGTCGTAACAGCCGCCATAGGGGCCGGTGTAGAGTTCGATCCGGTCGGCACCGACCGCCTTGGCGATCTCGACGGCTTCGGCGTTGCCATCGCCATCGGCAAACAGTGAGACCCGGCATCCCATCCTCTTCAGCCGCGCGACGGCATCGGTCAGGAACGCGCGGTGCGTGCGAAAATCCCAGCCGTGATCGGAGGTCGCCTGCGCGGGATCGTCAGGCACCAGCGTCACCTGCTCGGGCGCCGCCCCGGCGCAGAGTTCGAAGAATTCCTCTGTGGGATAGCCCTCGATATTGAACTCGGCCTTGGGGAATTCATCGTCGATCAGATTGCGGATCACAGGCAGGTCGGAAAATCTTACGTGCCGCTGGTCGGGGCGTGGATGCACCGTCAATCCGCTTGCGCCGGAAGCAAGGGCCACTCGTCCGAGCGCTTCGACGCTCGGCCAAGGCAGATCGCGCCGGTTTCGTAGCATGGCGATGGCGTTGAGGTTCACGGAGAGCTTGGCGGGCATGGCTGATATCCATCGGTCACGGAAATAAGAGGCCCTGCTTTTAAGCCAAGTGCCGTGCGATGGCCAACGAGATTCGCAGATGGATGCGATGCAGATCGCTGATGGGCCAGGGCATTCACCCCGTGCGTACCGCAAATAGTAATTCCCGTCGCCTTTGAAGACGACCGGCAGATACCGCAGCGCAGCAGATGTTTTGCTGCAACACACCCGATAACCGGCGTAAAATATGCCGTCACGTTGCTATCCCATTTAAAAGAGATTATTTTTAGCACTTATAAAAAAGATCGTTCACGCATAACGTGGACATTGTATCGCTTAAACGTAGGCCGCGTACTGCTTCTTCCCATGATAAGAATGCCTAGAGGAAAACCCCACTCGCCGCGCCCGGGAAGCAACTGGCAAATCCGCATGAGGTGCAACACGATGCCCTAGGAGGGTTCATGCCAGACGGTTCCAAACGCCTGTTTGCTACCGCCGGTATTGCGTCGGAGGCCCGGTCCAAATACCGGTTTCTGCCTTCGGCCGCGCTGCCGCCGGATCTACCAGACGGTCCCGTGCCCATTGCCGATATGGCAAACGCATTCGGCGTTACGCACAGGACACTGCATTTCTACGAAGAAAAACAGTTGATTTCGGCCAATCGGATCGGCCTGATGCGGGTCTACGGACAAGACGATGTGATGCGCATGGCGGTCATCACCGTCTGCCGCGAGACGGGCATGCCGATTGCCGTCATCCAGGAACTGATGGACGAGCTTCGCAAGGCCGATTCGCAGGAAAGAGCCGAGGGGATGTTCCGCGAGGCCCTGCAGGTGCGCAAACGCGAGCTGACGGCCGAGATGTCGACGCTGCACCGCCAGCTCCAGCAGGTCGGCGACCTCCTGGATTTCGACGGCAGCATCGAAGAGCCGCCGTTGAACGACAATCAGGACAGCGCCAGCCTGACCCCGCAGGAACGGCGTTGCCTGGAACTGATGGCGGAAGGCTATTCCACCCAGCGCATCGCCCGGGCCCTCGACCTGAAGCATGACGAGACTAGGGATCTCGAAGCCGGAATCATCTTGAAATTCCGCGCCAACAACCGCTTCCAGGCCATCGCCAAGGCGGTTCTGCTCGGCATCGTGCAGGCCTGAACAGACCTCCGACGGCCGCCACCGTCGCCTCCGCGCCAATCGTCAACGGACGATCGTCAGCGTCTCCGCCGCGCGTGTGATCGCGGTATAGAGCCAGCGCTCCCGCGTGTCGCGAAACGCCCAGCTCTCGTCAAACAGCACGACGTCGTTCCATTGCGAGCCCTGCGCCTTGTGAACGGTGAGCGCATAGCCGTAGTCGAATTCGTCGTAGCGTTTGCGGGTGTTCCAGGGGATCTCGCCTTCGACATCCTCGAAGGCCTGTTTCAGGAGCTTGATCTTGGCCGCGCCGCGGTCCATGTCGTCGTCCTCGGGACGGACCAGCAGATTGATGCCGGGCTTCGTCGTTTCCTTCGACGAGGTCATCACCTGCCAGAGCGAGCCGTTGAGCAGGCCCTTGGCCGGGTCGTTACGCAGGCAGACGAGCTTGTCGCCGGTCTGCGGATAATCGGCATTGAAGCCTTTCAGCTCGCGCAGACGCTGATTGTAGCGGCGGCGCGTCCGGTTGGTGCCGACGAGCACTTGGTCGGCCTTCATCACCAGATCTTGCGTCACCTCGTTCTTCGAGATCACCTTGGCCGTGCCGTAATCGCCATACATCACCTCATTGCCTTCGCGCACCTGCATGGCAAGCTTGATGATCGGATTGTCGCGCGCCTGGCGGTGAATGTCGGTGAGCAGGTAATCCGGATCCTGATTGGTGAAGTAACCGCCGCCGCTGACAGGGGGCAGCTGGCCGGGATCGCCGAGCACCAGGATCGGCGTGCCGAAGCTCATCAGATCCTTGCCGAGCGCCTCGTCGACCATCGAGCATTCGTCGACGATGATCAGCGCCGCCTTTGCGACTGGGCTCTGCCGGTTGATCGAAAACATCGGCGCGATCGACGTCTTGCCGGTTTCCTCGTCCTCCACCGCCTCCTCGCCGCGCGGCCGGTAGATCAGCGAGTGGATCGTCTTGGCATTGGAGGCGCCGCGTGAGCGCAGCACCTGCGCGGCCTTCCCGGTGAAGGCGGCAAACAGCACGTCGCCGTCGACATTCTCGGCAAAATGCTTGGCAAGCGTCGTCTTTCCCGTTCCGGCATAGCCGAACAGGCGAAAGAGCGGCGAGCGCCCTTCATTCAGCCATTTCGAAACAGCCTTGAGGGCTTCGTCTTGTTGCGGCGCAAATTGCATGATTGCACGACTTGGCAGGATTCGCGGGCGTTAGGCAAGGCGGAAACTGATGCGGCATCGCCGACGACGGCAAGATCCCGGGTGCGAACCGCTCGGCGGGGCAATCATAGCTCCCACCGCCGGTCCATGCCGCTTGTGCCCATCGATGGGTCTTGTCCGATGGCATCGCTCAAGAAGTCCAGGACCGTTTTGACGCGCAACGGCATGTTGCGCCTCGAGGGATAGACGACGGTGATCGGCAGGCGGCTCGGCTGGAAATCCTCCATCACAGGGATCAGCCGGCCGGCGACGATATCAGGCACGGCAATGATGTGGGAGAGCACCGCCAGACCCGCACCGGCAAGCGCTGCCCTGTGAATGGCGACGGCGTTGCAGGCGGTCAGCCGCGGCGAGATCCTGACGGATATATCCTCCGAGCCGTTCGAGAAAGACCATGCATTGGCCTCGCCCGCCCTGTTGTAACAGAGGCATTCATGGTCCCTGATGTCCTTCGGCGTCCGCGGCGGTGCCTTGCGCGCGAGGTAGGCGGGCGATGCGACGAGGAAGGCGGTCGTCCAGCCGATCCGCCGGCAGACAAGGCTGCTGTCGGCGACCGGGCCGAGGCGCACTTCGAGGTCCAGGCGCTCCTCGATCATATCCGAGCTCTGCTCCCTGAACAGCAGTTCCACCGAGAGTTTCGGATGCAAGGCGAGAAGATCACCGAGCCTTTCGCTGAGATAGAGGCCGAGCGGCGCCGGAACGCTGAGCCTGACTTTTCCGGAAGCCGTGGCTCCGTTCGATCCGGCGGCATCGCCGAGTTCCTCCACCGCTTCGAGTATCCGGAGCGCCATCGGCAGCATCCGTTCCCCCTCCGCCGTCAGCGACAGGCCGCTCGTGGTGCGATGCAGGAGGCGCGTGTTGAAATGGCCTTCGAGGGCGGCGACCTGCCGCGAGACCGCCGGCTGCGTCACCTCGAGATCGTGCGCCGCTGCCGAAAACGAACCCGTCTCCACGACGCGCAGGAAAGTCCGCAATGCCGAAACGATATCCATCCCCACCCCTCATACTTTTGCGCATAGGCTTTATGCAGCCAGACTAAGCTGGAAGGGCTTTACAGTCCAGCAATTAAGGATATTTTTTATCCATAAGGATATCAAATATCCTTAATTAGAGGAGAGATGACATGAGCCAGAGATTGAACTACGCCCAGCAGTCCCCCGAGCTTTTCAAGAAGTTCATGGAATTCAGCATGGCGTTAAAGAGCAGCGTAATCGACGACAAGCTTCAGGCCCTCATCGAGATCCGCGCTTCGCAGATCAACGGATGCGGCTTTTGCCTCGACATGCACGTGAAGCAGGCGAAGATCTTCGGCGAGAGCGAATTGCGGCTCCATCACGTCGCCATCTGGCGGGAATCGAACCTGTTCATCCCCCGCGAGCGTGCCGCCCTTGCCTGGACGGAAGCCCTGACAAAGCTGGCCGAAGGCGGCATTCCCGATGAGATCTACGAACGGGTTCGCGGCCAGCTTTCCGAAAAGGAAATCTCCGACCTGACCTTCGTCGTCATGGCGATCAACGCCTGGAACCGCGTCAATGTCGGCTTCAAGACTGTCCCCGGCTCAGCCGATAAGGCTTACGGCCTCGACAAAGCCGGCCTGAACTGATCCTCGCAATTCATTGAGAAGATTCAACTTTGACGCCGCCGTACCCCGGCAGCGAACGGAGATCTGTTATGAAAATCGTTGTCATCGGCGGAACCGGCCTCATCGGTTCGAAGACTGTCGAACGCCTGCGCAAGCGCGGCCATGAAGTGATTGCCGCCTCGCCCAACTCCGGCGTCAACACGATCACCGGAGAAGGGCTGGCAGAGGCGCTCGCAGGCGCCGAAGTCGTGCTCGACCTTGCCAATTCGCCGTCCTTCGAGGACAAGGCGGTGCTCGAATTCTTCGAGACTTCGGGCCGCAATCTTCTCGCCGCCGAAAAAGTTGCCGGCGTGAAGCACCATATCGCGCTCTCCGTCGTCGGCACCGAGCGCCTGCAGGAGAGCGGCTATTTCCGCGGCAAGCTCGCCCAGGAAAAGCTGATCAAGGCGTCGGGCATTCCCTATACGATCGTGCATTCGACGCAGTTCATGGAATTCCTGAACGGTATCGCCCAATCCGGCACCGTCGGCCAGACGGTCATTCTGTCGCCGGCCTATGTGCAGCCGATCGCCTCCGACGACGTCGCCGACGCCATGGCTGAGGTGGCGCTCGCACCGCCTGCCAACGCGACGGTCGAGATATCAGGCCCGGAACGGGCTCGTCTCAGCGAACTCGTGGCCCGGTATCTGAAGGCCATGAAAGACCCGAGGACCGTCGAGGCCGATGTCGAGGCGAGATATTTCGGCGCAAGGCTGAACGACCGGTCGCTCGTCTCCGACGGCAACCCACGGCTCGGATCGATAACCTTCGAAGAGTGGTTCGCAAAGTCCGCCCAGCCGAAGTGACTGGCTTGCTCTCAGGACGCGGCGGCTTGAGCGCGTCCTCTCCACCCCAGCAACATGGAGATTCCCATGATCAGAAAATCAGTCGTCGCCGCCGCTCTCGCCTTTCTGGCCGTCACCGGCGCCAGCGCCCACGACAGCAGCAAGTCCGCCAAGGTAACGCTCGTCTATCAGCACGAGCTACCGAACGTGCCGGGCAAGAGCATCAAGGGCGTGCTGGTCGAATACGGACCCGGCGGCTTCTCCGAAGGCCACACCCATCCGGACTCCGCCTTCATCTACGCCACGGTGCTCGAAGGGTCGATCCGCAGCCAGGTCAATGACGGCCCGGTCAAGGTCTATAAGGCCGGGGAGAACTTCTCCGAAATGCCGGGCGACCGCCATGGCGTCAGCGCCAATGGCAGCGAGACTGAGCCCGCCCGTCTGCTCGCCGTTTTCGTCGTCGACACCGACCAGAAAGAGCTGACCTATCCGCTCCAGAACTGACAGTTCACTGCTGCCGTTCGCGCGAAGCTCCGATGCTTGCGCGGGCGGCCGAGATGCTGAATCATGTGCCGCCCGCCCCTTCCGGAGACAAAGAGAGATGATCTACGACGTGTTCTTCGGCAAGCCTCTGATATCGCTCATAACAGTCGGCTTCGCCGGCATCATCGTCTGGCATCTGCTTTCCCGCCAGCGGCCGACGACGCGACTGGTGGTGCAGATCCTGTTCTTTGGTGTGATGACGCTGATCCTCGTCGGCAGCGGCATCGAACCCCACCGGTTTCAGGAATATCAATCGGAAGATCCGCAGGCCTTACTCGTCGTTCTCGCAAAATCGCTCTGGTGGGTTCACCTGGCATGGGCCGTCATCGGTTTCATCAGGCTGTATCTGGTGCTGGAGGGCAGCCCGCGGGAGGCCCGCCTCCTCCAGGATCTCGTCATCGGCGTCGTCTATATCGGCATGGCGCTCTCGATCCTTGCCTTCGTCTTCGGCGTGCCGATCGGCACCCTCGTTGCGACCTCGGGCGTGGTCGCCATCATTCTCGGTCTCGCGCTCCAGAACACGCTCGCCGACGTCTTCTCCGGCATCGCGCTGACCCTCGGCCGGCCCTATGTCATCGGCGACTGGATCCTTCTCAGCGACGGTACGGAGGGACGGGTCGTCGAAAGCAACTGGCGCGCGGCGCACATCCTGACCAGCGCCAACAATATCGTCGTCCTGCCGAACAGTTTTCTGGCAAAGCTCGGCCTGACCAATATCAGCCGGCCGGACGAGAGCCATCTTTTGACCCTCACCATCCGCATCGCCCCGACGCGGATGCCGGCATCGGTCCGGCGCATCATGGTAACGGCGCTTGCAAGCTGCAATTCGATCGTGCGCGAGCCGCCGCCGGTCGTGGCGCTGAAGGGGCTCGATGCCACCGCGCTTGAGGTCGAGCTGCAGTTCCGGGTGAAGAGCCCCAGCCAGCGTGTGCCGGCGCGAAACGAGGTGCTGGATCTCGTCTATCGCCACTGCAAATCGGCCGGCCTGCTTATCGCCGTTCCGGCGTCCGCGACAATCCTGACGGCTGATCTGCCGTCCGAAGAGACCGCGCAACCGCCCAGCGTGACGCCGATTGCGCTGATCGAGGCCATTCCGATCTTTGCGACGCTGACATCAGATGAAAAGCGCAAGCTCGCCGAGACCACCGCTGTGCGAGAATTCCGCAAGGGCGATGTCATCGTGCGGGAGGGCGAAATGCTTCCCTCACTGATGATGGTGCGGGCCGGCATCATCGCGGCGCGGCACGGCGAGGAAGAGCGCGGACGGCTGGCGCCGGGTGATTTTTTCGGAGAGACCGGCCTGCTGGCGGGCATGCAGGAAGTCTGCACCCTGGAGGCTCTGACCCCTGTGATCACCTATGAAATCAATCAGGAGGCCTTCGCGCCGCTGCTGAATGAGCGTCCGGCGCTGGCTGAAGAAATCGCCGAAGACCTCGCCGGTCGCGCCGAGCGCTTCCGCGACGGCGGCGCCCTGCCCCCGGAACACGGCCACAACGCGCGCGCCATTCTGAAAACCATCAGGACCATCTTCAGGGCCTAGACCTTCCTAGCAAAAAGTGTGCAGCGGTTTGCGTCCGGAATTGCGCAAACCAAAAGGCGAAATCAGCCGGCGCGCTTGAGGACCCATTGGAACGTACTTTGCCAAATGTCGGCCGGGACCTCCTCCGACAAGGTGCCGACGAGATCCGCAAGCTGGACGCGCCGCAGCGTATTCCGCCAAGCCTCGTCGGCTTCCCACATGACGCGCGCGACCGCGCAAGGCTTGCTGTCGCAATATCCGGCTGGCCGGCATGGATTGTTCTCACGAATATTTGTGCAGGTGAAGCTGCGCGCCTTTCCCTCGACCGCCTCGACGATGTCGAGAAAATTGATCTCCGAAGCCCCCCTCGCAAGCCTGTAGCCGCCGCTCGGGCCAAGCGTGGTCTCGACGAGCGACGCTTGCGAAAGGCTCTGCAGCGCCTTGGAAAGATATTCCTTCGGCAGGCCATGAAGCTCTGCGAGCGCCTTGGTGGAGAGATACCTGCCCTCGGGCAGGCCCGCGAGAATGGCACAGCAGTGCAGCGCCCACTCGACCTGGCTTTTCAGGATCATTCAGCAACTCACATGATGGCTGGTTCTGGGAATGAAATTAAGGATATATGATATCCACAAATCGAGTGGATGTAAATGATTTGCAAAATTAGCGCTCGTCCTCTCTCCGGCCTCATCCTGAGGCGCCCCGAAGGACGGGGCTGGCCACTGGCGCTGGACCCGGCAAATCTGCATGCAGCAGGCACGCGCCCCGCCACCCGCTCTCGTGGTTCGAGACGGCCCTGCGGGCCTCCTCGCCATGAGGGCTGATCGGTGTACTTGCCGCAACGCACCGTTGCCGCGACAAAACTTTCTCTGTGACGGGAATAAAATCGCCTCCGCCCGTGTCTCATCTCAGGTATCGCAGCATTGCGTGCCCAACCTGAGGAGAGACATCATGACATCCGTGAAATTCCTGTCCGTCGTAGCGGCAGCCGCCCTCGCCGCGACCGCTGCTTTCGCCGCCCCTCCCGTCAAGGAAGTCGAATCCGCCAAGGGCAAGGTGCTTGCCGGCGAAAACGGCATGACCCTCTACACCTTCAAAAAGGATGCCAAGGGCGTTTCCAACTGCAACGACGATTGCGCCAAGAACTGGCCGCCGCTGATGGCGGCTTCCGATGCCAAGGCCGATGGTGCATATTCGATCATCGACCGTAAGGATGGCACGAAGCAATGGGCCAAGAACGGCATGCCGCTCTACTACTGGGTCAAGGACAAGAAGTCCGGCGACATCACCGGCGACGGCGTCGGCGGCAACTGGGATCTCGCCAAACCTTGATCGCAGGAGCCTTGATCACAAGAGAGCGGCTGGCGTGAAAACACCCGCACCCGAAAGTTTCGAGGGCCAGATCCTGGCCCTCCTGCCCGCGCTCAGGCGCTATTCGCGCAGCCTGACGCGTTCGGATGCCGATGGCGAGGACCTGCTCCAGGATTGCGTCGAAAAGGTGCTGGCGCGCCGCGGCCAATGGCGCGGCCTCAACCTCCGCGGCTGGGTCCTGACCATCATGACCAATCTCTACCGCAACGGCCGGCGCGGCAAGGCGCGCGACGGCCTCGTTGAACTCGTCGCCGCGGAGGATATCGCCGCACCCGAACCGCCGGCCGATCCGCTGGAGCGCGCGCGGCTCGACGACGCGCTGAACAGCCTCTCGGAGGAGCACCGCGCCGTGCTGATGCTCGTGGTCATTGAGGGATACACTTACGGCGAAGTTGCCGCAGCCCTCGATATCCCGATCGGCACCGTCATGTCCCGCCTGTCGCGCGCCCGCCAGCGCGTCACGGAGCGGCTGAAGGCCGACAACGTCATTACGCTTCGGAGACCGAAATGAACGAAGCCAACCCGATCGTCACCGAAGCCGATCTCCACGCCTATGCCGACGGCCAGCTGCCGGAATCGGCGCGTGCCCGCATCGAGGCTTATCTTGCCGACAATCCCGACGAGGCGGAGATGGTCGCCGAATGGCAGGCGCAGAACACAAGCATCCGCTCCCTTTTTGCCGGTTACGAGAAGGCCAAGGAAACCGATGCCTTGCTCGTCGCGCCCCCGCGCGCGGTCTCGCCAACCGCAAAAGGCTGGGCGGTTGCCGCCGCGGCTCTCCTCGTCTTCGCGCTCGGCGCCGTCAGCGGCCATTATGGCACCGCACTTCTGGAAGAGCCGGAGCTGCAGCTTGCCAGCTCCGAAACCCTGCCGAAGCAGGCCGAGACCGCCTTCACCGTCTATGCTGCCGAGGTCCGCCACCCCGTCGAGGTCTTCGCCGATGAGGAGGCGCATCTTGCCACCTGGCTCGGCAAGCGACTGGCGATCGAAAACCTCAAGATCCCGAACCTGCAGCCGCTCGGCTTCAAGCTGGTCGGAGGCCGCCTGCTGCCGGTCGACGGCAGGCCGGGGGCGATGTTCATGTACGAAAACCAGTCCGGCGAGCGCCTGACCGTCATGGTCGGCCGCAATAGGGAAAACCGCACCACGAGCTTCCGCTTCGCCTCGTCGGGCAATCTCGAAACCTTTTACTGGATCGACGGCGAACTCGGCTACGCCGTCACCGGCGAAATCTCGCGCGAGACGCTGCGAGGGGTGGCCGAGGAGTGCTATCGGCAATTCCCGTCGTGAGCGATCAGCGCAGCGGATCGTTGCCAAGCTCGATCGGCTTGCCATGCGGCGTCGCCTCGGCGGCCCGCTGCCAGCTTTTCTGCAGGGCGAGGATGGCGGAGGCATCCGCCACGCCGCGACTGACGAGCAGATCCGAAAGCGCCTCCACCCAGCAGTCGAAATAGTCGCTGCCGTCTTCGGCCCGGCCAGGCCTGTGCAACGCCGTCGAAAGCGCCGCAGCCCATTCGCTCCAGGTGAAGACACCCTTTTCGTGCAGATGCACTGTCATGGCGAAGGCTTCGGCAGCCCAGGGTTCCGGGAAGACGGGATCACCCGCCGGCGACTTCGGCAGGCCCGGTGATTGCGAGAGCTGCGAGGGGGTTTCACACAGGCTCAAGATAGCTCTCCCACGCATCGATGGAGACCGTCAGCGACGGGTCCGCGCCCTCGCCCCAGATCTCGCCGCCGTCGAAGACAACGGTATAGAGCCATTGCGGGTTCTCGCCCTTGCCATGCGCATTATCGTCGGGAAAGACAAACGAACCCTGCACCGCCTCGACCTTGCCGGTCTTGGCGCGGGCATAACGCGGCAGCCGCGTATGGGTCACCGGATTGAAATTCTTGGTCTTCACGCGTTCGCCGACCGCGAAGAGCGCCGCGGTGTCAACAGGACGATCGCAAGGCCCACCCTTTGCCAGAGCGGCAGGCACCATGTCCGCCTTCAGCACCCGCTTCGGCACGGCGCCACCTTGCAGCTTCCGCCCGGACGAGAGTTCCTCGCGCGTCGCAAAACCATGCCGCTCGAGCAGCTTGTAGATGCCGCGGATCCAGATCTCGTAATAGCTGGCGGCGAGGTAATCGGCCGGCGGGATATTCTCACGCGCGTGGCGACTTTCATCGATCGTCCAGGCGCCGAAAGCGCCACAGGAAAGCGTGATGCCGAGCGCCCGCTTTTCCCATTCGGCATGGAAACAGGGCTCGTCCTTTTCGGGCGCGACAGGCCCGAAGCCCATCTGGCCGCCGAGATCATGCGGTCCGTTCATGGCAGAGCCTCCGGGCTGCCGGCAGCTGAAATCTTCGAGCTGCCTGCGATCGCCGCGCCGATCATCGCATCGCGGCTGACGAGCCCGGCAAGTGCGGCTTCGTCCATCCCTTCTGTCCCCGCCGGCCGCTCGGGGATCACGAGATAACGCAGCTCCGCCGTCGAATCCCAGACGCGGATCTTCTTCTCCTCGGGCAGCGTCAGCCCGAATTCGGCAAGCACGCCGCGCGGATCGATGACGGCGCGCGAACGATAGGCCGGCGCCTTGTACCAGACCGGCGGCAGCCCGAGCACCGACCAGGGATAACAGGAGCAGAGCGTGCAGACGATGAGATTGTGGGTCTCAGATGTATTGAAGACGGCGCGCATATGTTCGCCCTGCCGGCCGGTGTAACCGAGACTTGATATCGCCGCCGTCGCGTCGCGCTTCAGCCACTCGGCGAAATCGGCATCGCTCCAGGCCCTGGCAACGACATGCGCGCCGTTTCTCGGCCCCACCTTGGTCTCATAGGTCTCGACGATCACATCGATCGCCGCCGGATCAATCAAGCCCTTCTCCGTCAGCAACGTCTCCAGCGCCTTCACGCGCGCCTGCATGTCGGAATAGTGGTTGTCGTGATGGTGATGATGTTCGTCGTCGTGGTGGTCATGATCGTGCAAGGCAATGTCCTCCCGGTACGGCAGATAAGCGGCTCTCAACACTCTCTGACGGAAAAGTAAGCGAGATCCGCGGCTCGCCGCACGGCACGCCCGTCATCGTTGCCCCTTCGCTTACGCTTCGTGCACTCACGGCTTCGCCGCTCGCCCCCTCATCTACCTTCCGGCATCTTCTCCCCGCTGGGGAGAAGCAGAATCGTGGCAAGGCCTCGCCCTTCTCAAAGCATCGCCCGTGGAAAGCAGCGCAAACTTCTCCCCTCTTTCTATCACACACAACGCGCCCGCCAAGCCCTCCTATCCCCTTCAAACTTTTCCGCTAATCTCCTGCCATGAACATCCTGATTCTCGGCGCTACCGGCTTCATAGGCTCCATCGTCGCGGCCCGGCTGGTGGCCGACGGCCACGCCGTGACCGGCCTCGGGCGCAATCCGGCGCGTGCACGGCTGAAGCAGCCTGCGATCGGCTGGCGCCAGGCCGATCTCTCCCGTATGACGAAACCTGAGGATTGGGACGATATCCTCAAGGACCAGCATGTCGTCGTCAATTGTGCCGGCGCCCTGCAGGACGGTCTATCGGACGATCTGGCGGCCACCCAGGCCCAGGCGATGCTGGCGCTTTACACCGCCGCCAAACGCTCATCGCAGCCTCTGATCGTGCAGATATCGGCAAGGACGGCGGGCCCGGCAGGTGACCTGCCCTTTCTCGCCACCAAGCGGCGGGCCGACGAAGCGCTGGCGGCAAGCGGCCTGCCTCATCTCATCCTGCGCCCCGCCCTCGTTCTCGGCCGCAATGCCCATGGCGGCTCGTCGCTCTTGCGCGCACTTGCCGCCTTCCCGCTGGCGCTGCCGCTCGTCCATGCCGAAAGCCCGGTCGAAACACTTTCCGTGGACGACGTGGCGGAAGCCGTGTCGCGGGCGGTCGCAGGCGATCTCCGCGGGGATATCGTTCTTTCCGCCCACGAGGTGCTTACGCTCGCCGATCTCGTCCGTCTTCACCGGCAATGGCTGGGCCTGCCGACCGTCCGCGTCCTTTCTCTTGCCCCGTGGCTTGCAAAGCCCGTGACGCGGCTGGCCGATATGGCGGGCCTGCTCGGCTGGCGTTCGCCGCTACGCTCAACGGCGATGACCGTCATGCAGGAGGGCATACGAAGCGTCAGACGAGAAAGCGGGCTTGCCGCCACATCGGCGGCGGAAACGCTCGCAGCCAACCCCTCGGGCGTCCAGGATCTCTGGTTTGGCCGGCTCTATCTCCTGAAGCCGCTCGTCATATCGGGCCTCTCCGCCTTCTGGCTGCTCTCCGGCCTGATCCCGCTGCTGTCGCTGGAGAAGACATCCGCCCACTTCCTGCCGTTCATGCCGGAGGCGGCGGCAACGACGACGACGCTTGCGACCTGCCTCATCGACATCGCGCTCGGCGCCGCCGTGCTTGTCCGTCCCCTGGCGAAACGCGCCCTTCTCGGCATGCTTGGCGTGTCGCTCGCCTATCTCGCCGGCGCCAGCCTGCTCGAACCCGTGCTCTGGCTCGATCCGCTCGGGCCCCTCGTCAAGGTGCTGCCGTCCATCCTGTTGACGCTCACCGCACTTGCCACCCAGGACGAACGCTGATGCTTGAGGAATGGCTGCTGCTTGCCCATGTCATCGGCGCGACCGTGCTCTTCGGCACCGGCGCCGGCATTGCCTTCTTCATGGTGATGGCGCACCGCACGCGCGATCCCAGACTGATTGCCCATGTCGCCGGCACCGTCGTCATTGCCGATACGATCTTCACCGCGACGGCAGCCATTTTCCAGCCGGTGACTGGCACACTGCTCGCCCGCTCGATCGGATGGGATCTTTGGGAAGGCTGGATTGCGCTGTCGCTGCTGCTTTATGTCGTCACCGGCCTGTTCTGGCTGCCGGTCGTTTGGATCCAGATCCGGCTGCGTAATCTCGCTCGCGTCGCAACAATGGCGGGGAGCGCTCTGCCGCCCGTCTATTTCAGCCTCTACCGCATCTGGTTCGCCTGCGGCTTTCCAGCCTTTTTCGCTGTCGTCGGCATTCTCTGGCTGATGCTGACGAAACCGGCGATCGCTCTATTTTAGCATCGGCCAGAGACTCGCCACCAAAAGCACAGCCATGCTGATGTTGAACCGTTTCAGCCGCACCGGATCGGAAAGCCATTCCCGAAGCGCCGAGCCGAAGCCCGCCCAGGTCGAAACGCTCGGCACGTTGACGATCGCGAAAGCCAGCCCGACGATCAGCACGCTGATGAGATAGAGTTCGGGATTGGTATAGGTCGCCATCGCCGTGACCGCCATCACCCAGGCTTTCGGATTGACCCACTGGAAAGCCGCCGCCGCGAGAAAGGACATCGGCGCTGCGCCGCTCTTGCCTTCGCTGAGAGAACGCGAGGAGGCAATCTTCCAGGCGATCCACACGAGATAGGCGCCGCCGGCGAATTTCAGCGCCGTGTAGACCACGGGCACGGTGTGCAGCAGCGCGCCGAGCCCGAGGCCGACGGCGATGAGCAGCGTGAAGAAGCCGGCGCCGATGCCGAGCATATGCGGGATCGTCCTGCGGAAGCCGAAATTCACGCCCGAGGCGAAGAGCATCATATTGTTCGGCCCCGGCGTGATCGACGTCGTGAAGGCGAAGAGAAAGAGAGCTAAAAACGTATCCGGCGGCATGCGACCTCCAAAGTCAGCATTTCCTTGGCCTGCTTTATTTACGTCAGCATAACTGCCCTAAAATCTTGATGCCATTACATTATTGTCATGGTGACAGGACCACTTGAAAGATAAGAACGCCGCGCAATCTCCTGCAAAATGGAAAAAATCATGCAAGATGATCCGATCCCTACAGTCAAATTCCCGAACGGCGCGGAAGTGCCGGCACTCGGCCAGGGAACCTGGGCCATGGGCGAGGCTGCCGGCTATGCAAAGGCCGAGATCGAAAGCCTGAAGGCCGGCATCGATCTCGGCATGACGCTAATCGACAGCGCCGAAATGTATGGCGACGGCGGCGCCGAGGAGATCGTCGGTCAGGCGATCAAAGGGCGGCGCGACGAGGTCTTCATCGTCAGCAAGGTCTATCCCTGGAACGCCAGCCTGAAAGGCACGATCGAAGCTTGCGAAAACAGTCTCGAACGACTCGGTACCGACCGCATCGATCTCTACCTATTGCACTGGCGCGGCAACTATCCGCTCGCCGAGACGGTCGAAGCTTTCGAGACGCTGAAGGCAGCGGGCAAAATCGGCGCCTGGGGCGTCTCCAACTTCGATACCGACGACATGCAGGAACTGCTCCGCGTGCCTGACGGCGCCAATGTCGCCGCCAACCAGGTGCTCTACAATCTTTCCCGCCGCGGCGTCGAATTCGATCTGTTGCCCTGGTGCCAGAGCCGCAACATTCCGATCATGGCCTATTCGCCGATCGAACAGGGCCGCATCCTGCACCATCCCGAGCTGATTCGCATCGCCAAGGCCAATCAGGCGACACCCGCACAAGTGGCGCTCGCCTTCCTGCTGGAACGCGACAGCGTCTTCGTCATACCGAAGACATCAAATGTCGAGCGCGTTCGCGAAAACCGCGACTGCGTGTCGCTCGACATTACCGACGAGGACTGGAGGGCGCTCGACGCGGCCTTCCCACCGCCGACAGGCAAAAGGTCGCTGGAGATGCTGTGATCAGACGCCATGCCCCTTCATCCGCCTGCCGGCACCTTCTCCCGGCAAGCGGGGCGAAGGGGACACGTGGCAACCCTCCTGATCCCTGTCGAACTCTTGTATGGCACGTCCCCTCGCCCGGTTTACGGGTGTCCGAAGGACGGGGGCGAGACGAGTGGCTCGACCCCGGTTGGGTTAGGGTGAGGGGCAGCTATCGGCACCAACCAGACAGCAGCGGCAGACTCACATCCCCTGCGCGCCACGGTTCATCGCCGCAATACCAGTGCGGCAGACCTCGATGAGGCCGAGCGGCTTCATGATCGCCACGAACTGGTCGATCTTCGAAGACTTGCCGGTGATCTCCAGGATGAAGTGGCCGACCGTCGCGTCCACCACCTTGGCATGAAAGGCGTCGGCAAGGCGCAGCGTCTCGGCGCGCATTTCGCCCTCGCCGATCACCTTGACCAGCGCCACTTCGCGCTCGATCGGACGGTCCTGGCCGAGTTCGCGGGCCCGCACCGTGAGATCGACGACGCGGTGCACAGGCACGATGCGCTCGAGCTGGGCCTTGATCTGCTCCAGCACGTGTGGCGTGCCGCGGGTGACGATGGTGATGCGGGAAAGATGCGCCTGGTGCTCGGTCTCGGAAACCGTCAGGCTCTCGATATTGTAGCCGCGCCCGGAAAACAGGCCGATGACCCGGGCAAGAACGCCCGGCTCGTTGTCGACGAGAACCGAAAGCGTGTGGCTTTCGACCGCCGTCGTTTCCGGCGAGATGAAATAGGCGGAGCCCGTGGGCTGTAGATGTGCGTTCATGGTCTTGAGTTTCCTCTTCCCTGCTGCATACCCCCCGAAAATCGGAAGCGATCTTCAGAAAGGATTATGCGCAAATTAAAATGTCAAACGAGCGCGCGGCCCTTGGCGTCAATCGCATTGGCGACAGCTTCATCAGTGGCCTCGTCAGGCAGCAGCATTTCGTTGTGAGCCTTGCCCGAGGGAATCATCGGGAAGCAGTTGGCGAGATTGGCGACGCGGCAATCGAAAATGACCGGCTTCTTGACCTCGATCATCTCGACGATGGCATCGTCGAGCTCGTCCGGCTTGTCGCAACGCAGCCCGACCGCGCCATAGGCTTCCGCCAGCTTGACGAAATCCGGCATCGCCTCAGTATAGGAGTGCGACAGGCGGTTGCCGTGCAGCAACTGCTGCCACTGGCGCACCATGCCCATGTACTGGTTGTTCATGATGAAGATCTTGATCGGCGCATCGTACTGGATCGCCGTCGACATTTCCTGGATGCACATCTGGATCGAGGCGTCGCCGGCAATATCGATGACGAGACTATCGGGATGGGCAATCTGGACGCCGAGTGCTGCCGGCAGGCCGTAGCCCATCGTGCCGAGGCCGCCCGAGGTCATCCAGCGGTTCGGCTGTTCGAAGCCGAAGAACTGCGCCGCCCACATCTGGTGCTGCCCGACCTCGGTCGTGATGTAGGTGTCGCGGTCCTTGGTATGCGCAAACAGCCGTTCCAGCGCATATTGCGGCATGATGACGTCGCTGTTCTTCGTATAGGCGAAGGAGTTGCGCGCCCGCCAGCGGGCGATGTCGCTCCACCAATCCTCGAGGCGGTTTTTCTCCGGCTTCCTCGGCAGCGCCCGCCACAGGCGAACCATGTCTTCGAGGACATGGCCGACGTCGCCGCGGATGCCGATATCGACACGGACGTTCTTGTTGATCGAAGACGGATCGATATCGATGTGGATCTTTTTCGAGTTCGGCGAAAAGGCGTTGAGACGGCCGGTGATGCGGTCGTCGAAGCGGGCGCCGATGCAGACCATGACGTCGCAGTCATGCATCGCCATGTTGGCCTCGTAGGAGCCGTGCATGCCGAGCATCTTCAGCCAGTTCTTGCCCGACGCCGGATAGGCGCCGAGGCCCATCAGCGTCGAAGTGATCGGGAAATCGGTGAGCTCGACCAGCTCGCGCAGCAGCTTGGAGGCCTCGGGGCCGGAATTGACGACACCGCCGCCGGAATAGATGACGGGACGGCGCGCGCTCGCCATCAGCTCGATCGCCGCATGGATCTGGTTGAGGTCGCCCTGGATCTTCGGCTGGTAGCTCTTCTGGACCGGATAGTCGGCGGGCGGCGTATAGGTGCCGGTCGCAAACTGCACGTCCTTCGGAATATCGACGACGACGGGACCCGGACGGCCGGACTGGGCGATGCGGAAGGCTTCGTGAATGACGGCGGCGAGTTCGTTGACATCCTTGACCAGCCAGTTGTGCTTGGTGCAGGGCCGGGTGATGCCGACCGTATCGCATTCCTGGAAGGCGTCGGAGCCGATCAGCGAGGTCGGAACCTGGCCGGTCAGGCAGACGAGCGGGATCGAATCCATCAGCGCGTCCTGCAGCGGCGTGACCGCATTGGTGGCGCCCGGACCCGAGGTGACCAGCATGACGCCGACCTTGCCGGTGGAGCGGGCGTAGCCTTCGGCCGCATGGCCTGCCCCCTGCTCGTGACGGACGAGGATGTGCTTGATGTCGTCCTGCTGGAAGATCTCGTCATAGATCGGCAGGACCGCGCCGCCGGGATAGCCGAAGATATGTTCGACGCCATTGTCCTTCAGCGCCTTGAGAACGATCTCCGCTCCTGTCATCCGATTGCCTGCCGCCTGATTGTCCGTGCTCATCTGTCTGTTCCGTTTGATGCTGGGATTGCGTTTGTGGCCGGAAGCCCTGTTTTCGGGCATAAAAAAAGGCCCCGGAGGAGCCTGTCATCTAGCGCATGGGTGGCTATCGCCGGATGGTTACACCATCCTGCCCATGCGCTTTCCCACCACGATAAGAGCCGTTGCGATTTTCATGGTCGGAAGTGATAGACAGAAAATTTCGCAGCGTCAACGCATGCCGCAATAAAAAACTGCCCCAGCCTCGCGCACCCGAAAATCCATAGGATGAAGGATTTGTTAAAGGATCGACTTTATTCTTATACGCTACCGCATGGAGTAGCCCTTTGCTCAACAACGACTCGCGCACGTCTGGCAAGGCAGGCGAGCATGATCGCCGCGATGGCCATGCGCCGGGGAATCGCTTTCTCGGCCGCGTCGTTGCATGCAGCGGCTCCAGGGCGACGATTGCCGCCGTCGCCGAACAGGGCGGCACCGATCTCACCGAACTCTGGTCCGTCGGCCGGCTGATTTCGATCAGCGTCGGCCGCAATCGCGTCGTCGCCCTCGTCTATCAGATGAACACCGGCAGCCATGCCTGGGGCGAAGGCGAGGATAATACGTTCAGGATCGAGACCGAGCTTCTCGGCGAAGTCCGCGTCGATGAGGACGGCACCGAGGAATTCTCGACCGGCATCTCACGCTATCCCTATCTCGGCGCCATCGCCCACCGCATTCGCGCCGCCGACCTGATCCGCATCTACGATGCCGGAGAGGGCACGACAGCCGTAATCGGCAAGCTGACGCAGGACGAAAGCATCGATGCGGCGATCCATATCCCCTCGATGCTCTCCAAGCATTTCGCCGTCGTCGGTTCGACCGGCGTCGGCAAGTCGACGGCCGTGTCGCTGCTGCTGCACAAGGCGATCGCGGCGAACCCGAAGCTGCGCGTGCTGATCCTCGATCCGCACAACGAATTCGCCGCTGCCTTTCCCAAGCATGCCGTCACCATCGACACGGATACGCTCGACCTGCCCTTCTGGTTGATGCGGCTGGAGGAATTTGCCGAGGTCGTCTTCCGCGGCCGCCCACCGGTGCCCGAAGAACTCGACATGCTGCGTGATATCCTGCCGGAGGCCAAGCGCGCCTTCCGCGGCAGCGACAATTCGCTGGTGCGCCGCACGACGGAAAAGAGCTCGATCACTGCCGATACGCCGGTTCCCTACCGCATGGCCGATCTGCTGGCGCTGATCGACGAGCGCATCGGCCGCCTGGAAGGCCGCTCGGAAAAGCCCTTCCTGCGATCGCTGAAGATGCGCCTCATCGCCGCGATCAATGATCCGCGCTATCACTTCATGTTCTCCAACAACACGATCAGCGACACGATCACCGAAACCATCGCGCAGATCTTCCGCATCCCCGGCGACGGCAGGCCGATCTGCACCTTCCAGCTTGCCGGCATTCCCTCCGAGGTCGTCAATTCGGTCGCCTCAGTGCTCTGCCGCATGGCCTTCGAAGTGGCGCTGTGGAGCGACGGCGCCATCCACATGCTGGTCGTCTGCGAGGAAGCTCACCGCTACATCCCCTCCGATCCGAGCCTCGGCTTCGTGCCGACACGCCAGGCAATCGCCCGCATCGCCAAGGAGGGCCGCAAATACGGCGTCTCGCTCGGCATCATCACGCAACGGCCGGGTGAGCTCGACCAGACGATCCTGTCGCAGTGTTCGACGCTGTTTGCCATGCGCCTTGCCAATGACCGCGACCAGGAAATCATCCGCTCGGCCATCCCGAATTCGTCGATCTCGACGACGAGCTTCATCTCCTCGATCGGCAACGGCGAGGCGATCGCTTTCGGCGAGGCGATCAGCGTGCCGATGCGCATGCGCTTTTCCCGCGTCGACGAAAACCTGCTGCCGAAGGCGAGCAGCGCCAATAACAAACACAGCGAGGAAGATCCGGATACGGTCGACCTGCGCAAGATCGTCACCCGCATGCGGGCGGTAACCGTCGGACCAGACATCTCGAATTTCCAGCAGAGCTACGCGTCGTCCGTCACAAGCTCCGACGAGGCTGATGCCGCCGACGAGGATCTGGACGCCAAGCCCTACGCGCCGCCTGCACCGTCGTCCGCGTCGCTCGAATCCTACCGGCGCGAACTGCTGCCGCAGACACCGCGGCTGGATCCCGGCGTCTCCCCCTCGATCGATCCCCGGTTGGATGCGCTGCGCCGCGAGATGCGCCGCGAGGAACCGGTCTTTCCCCGACCGGCATCGCCGACGGACCAGCCTGCGATCACCCGCCGCGAGCCCGGCACGTCGCTGCGCGAAAGCATCCTGAAAAAACCGCTGAGCAGCCTCTATAACAAGGATTGAACTTTCCACTCGCTCTCCAGCGCGATCAGAGGCTCGACGGCGTTGAGCACACGCCGCCGGTCCATCGGCCCGAGCGGCAACAACGGCCGCGGGAGTTCTGCCTGGGCAAGCGAAAGACGACCGACCAGGGCATAGACCACGCGAAGGCTTCCGAACTCCTTGAACGTTTTCCACAGCGGCTGCAGGAGAGTATCGAGCCGTTGCGCCTCACCGCTGTCGCCGGCAATCGCAGCCTTAGTCAGAGCAAGGGTAACACGCGGAAACAAGCCGCCGATGACGCTGTACCAGGCGTCGGCGCCTGCAAGCAGCGCTTCGGCCGCACCCCAATCGCCGCTGTAACCGATCGCAAGGTCGGTCTTCTCACGCAATGCCGCAAGCTCACCCGCGAGATCGCCGTCAACAGGCAGAGGCATCTTCACCGCCTTGATCGTCTCGATGTCGGACAGGCGCTGCAGAAGCTCCCGGCTGAAGGTGAAGTGGGTCGTGCCGGGATTGTTATAGATGCAAAGTGGCAGCTTCGCCGCCTCGGTGACCGCGAGGAAATGTTCGTAGGCTTCCTCCTGGGTCAGCGGCGTATAGGAGACCGGTGCGAGCAGAAACGCATCGGCGCCAGCGGCCTCGGCGTCTCTCGCAAGGTTCTGGGCCTGGTCTGTCCTCAGAGCTCCGACGCCGACGACGAGGGGAATACGACCGTGAACGCATTCGACCGCAGCCTCGATGGCTCGCCGCCGTTCCTCACGTGTGAGAAAGGCATAGATGCCGGTGCTGCCGAGAAGGCCTATCGACGCGACACCTGCATCGCACAGGCGTTCCAGCAGGCGGCCGAGAGCTTCCGTGTCGACCCGGCCATCGCTATCGGCGGGCGTGGGCGGAAAGGCCGAAAGACCATGAAACGGAGAAGCGACAGACATGATGCGATCCTGAAAAATCGGTCAATGTGAGAACAGCAAGCGCGATCCGGCGCCAGCGAAGAAGACGGCGAGGCTTCCCTCGATCCACCGCCGCGCACGGGCGTAGCCGCGCACCATCGGGGCCGTCGAGAAGAGCACGGCATAGCCGGCAAATATCGAGATCCCGAGAAGCACGCAGCCGCCGAACGCCGTGACCGCCATTTCGGGCGAAGCGCCGGGCTTGAGGCCGAGCGACATGATCGCGACCCAGGCCAGAACCGCCTTCGGGTTGCCGAGATGCATCAGAATACCGCGACGATAGAGCGCGCCGAGTTGCGCGGCAGGCCGGACGACCTCACCTGCCGGCCCGTCCGGGGCGGTTGCCGAGCGGGCCGCCCTCCAGGCGAGCCAGAGGAGGTAAAGCCCGCCTGCGACTTTGAGGAACAGCAGCGCATGGGCATAGCGGACCAGGAGTGTGGAAATGCCGGTGACAGCGACCAGCCCCCAGCATGTCGACATCGTTATGACCCCGGCAGCAAGGACGAGCGCCGGTCGACGCCCTTGTCGCATCGCCACGTTCATGATCGCCATATTGCTTGGTCCGGGACTGCCTGCAGCGATTGCGTAGGCGATATAGACGACAAGAAGATCCTGCATTTGCGTGTTTCCAAAAGTTTGCGCCCGCGCACGGCACGATCCCGAAGACGAAGACGAAGACGAAGACGAAGACGAAGACGAAGACGAAGACGAAGAATGCGCCATCTGGAAGCCGCCGATCCACTTCCTTTTCCTCGAAAATTGGCCCATCATGAAGCGCCATTTTGAAGAATTTCAATAGACCATTTTGCGATGTCCAAACGGCGCAGCATCATCGGGATACCATCGCTGAACGCGATCGACCGAACGGCCAATGTCGGCCGCCAGCTTGCGCAGGCCCTGCGGAACGCAATCGCCTGCAGTGAGCTGAGGCCAGGCGAACGCCTTCCTTCGACGCGCAGCCTTGCGGCTTCGCTTAAGATCGCGCGCGGCACCGTTGTCGAGGTATTCGATCAGTTGACCGCTGAAGGCTATCTCGAAGCGCGGGTCGGAGCCGGAACCCGTGTTGCCGCCGATCTGATCGACGCAATGCCTGCGCCCCCGCCGGCGGCGGCAGTGCCGCCAAGCGCGGATGCTGTCGATCTGCCTTCCCAGGCCGCCCGGCTGATCGCCATCGCCCGTGCGCTCACCCCGCACCCGCCCATTCCCTTCGCCATCGCTGTCCCGGCTTGTGGCATTGCGCCCGACGACAACTGGCGCCGTCTCGGCAACCGCGTGCGCGCGTCGCGACAGGCCGCACCTTCGGGTTACCACGACCCGATGGGTCTGCTCGAGCTCAGGCTTGCCATTGCCGATCACATCAGGCGCGCGCGGGCCGTTCATTGCGAGCCGGAACAGGTCATCGTCACATCAGGCACCCAGCAAGGCCTCTATATGGCGGGCCGGGTCCTTCTCTCGCGTGACGATCCGGTATGGGCCGAGGACCCGGCCTATCCCGGCCTGACCGCCGTGCTTGACGATCTCGGCGTCCGGACGCACCGCCTGCCGGTCGATGCACAGGGAATGAACGTGGAACGCGGCCTCGAGCTATGTCCGCAGGCGCGCGCCGCATTCGTCACCCCTTCGCATCAATATCCGATCGGCATGCCGCTCAGCATGGCCAGGCGCAATGCCTTGATCGCCTGGGCAGACCAGAATCGCGCCTGGATCGTCGAGGACGATTACGACAGCGAACTGCGTTATGCCGGACACCCGTTTCCCTCGATGCAAGGGTTGTGTCCGTCACGCGTCGTCTATCTCGGCACCTTCAGCAAAGTGCTCTTTCCCTCCCTGCGCCTCGGCTACATCATCGCCCCTCCGCCGCTCGCAGAAGCCTTTGCCGGCGCCCGCGCCATTCTCGACCGGCATTCGCCAATCACAGAACAGCACGTTCTGGCGGCCTATATGCGGGAAGGTTATTTCGAAGCGCATATCCGGCGCATCCGCGGTCTCTACGCCGAACGCCGCGCTGTCCTGCTCTCAGCGCTCGAACGAGCCTTGCCGGAGAGCTGCCACGTTCAGCCGAGCGACCAGGGCATGCATATTCTTCTGTGGCTGCCCGAGGAGGTCGACGACCTGCAACTCGCAGCACGCGCCCTGTCGGCCGGCCTCGCCGTGCGGGCGATCTCCCCGATGTATGCCGCGCAGCCGGCGCGCCCGGGCCTGATGCTGGGTTTCGGCGGATTTCTGCCGGACCAGCTGCAGGCGGCGGTCGGCGAACTCGTCAAACTGCTGAGCTTGCAGATGTCTGGAGCGAAAGCCCGCGCCGGGCCTGATGCCTAAACCACCAGCCGTTCCCAGCTATCGTCCATCTGGTTGCGGAACCAGGTCATTTGCCGTTTGGCATATTGCCGCGTCGCCGCAGCGCCCTTCTCCAGCACCTCGTCGCGCTCCATCTCGCCCTTCAGCATGGCCGCGATCTGCGCCACGCCGATTGCCTTCATCACAGGCGCCTCGGCCGGCAGGTCGCGCGCCAGCAGCGCCCTCACCTCATCTTCCGCGCCTTGCTGCAGCATCTTTTCGAAACGCCCGTTGATGCGCTGATGGAGCACCGCCCGGTCCGGCAGCACGACGATCTTGCGAGCCTCGGCAGCATCGATCGCCACCGCTCCCGCCCGGCCCTGGAAGTCGGCGATCGACCGCCCCGTCGCCTTCACCACTTCAAGCGCCCGAACGATGCGCTGTCCGTCCTGGCGGTTGAGGCTTGCCGCCGTGGCGGGATCGGCTTCAGTCAGCTCCGCATAGAGCCCGTCCGCCCCCTCCTTGAGCAGCCGCGCCCTGAGTTCCTCCCGCAGCGCCTCCGGTATCTCGGGCATATCGGAGAGGCCGCCGATCAGCGCTTTGAAATAGAGCCCCGTGCCGCCGACGACGACCGGCAGCCGCCCTTCAGCCTTGAGCATCGGCAACAGCACCGAGACATCGCGCAGCCAGGCGCCGGTGGAATAGGCCGTACCCGCCGGCACGTGGCCGTAGAGGTGATGCGGCACGCCCTGCATCTCCTCTTCCGACGGACGCGCTGTCAGTATCCGCAGCGTGTCGTAGACCTGCATGCTGTCGGCGTTGACGACCGCACCGCCATGGCGCTTGGCCAATTCGACGGCGAGCGCGGACTTGCCGCTGGCGGTCGGCCCGGTTATCAGGATCGCGTTCACTGTGCTCAGAAGGTTTTCCATCATGGCCCTCGTTGCCACGCTTGTTGCCAATCCGTCAAATCCCGTGCTGTCACCCAAGATCGCCGAACAGGCGGCCGGGGCGGTCAAGGCTTCCGGCCTCTATTGGCTGGCCGACGGCATCGCCTGCGACATCGCGCTGCGCGACGGCACGGATGCGCAGGCGGCCGAGGCCAATATCCTTGCTGTCATAGCAAGCGCGCCGATCGACCTCGTCATCCAGGAGCAGGAGACCCGCCGCAAGAAGCTGCTGATCGCCGACATGGATTCGACGATGATCGGCCAGGAATGCATCGACGAATTGGCTGCCGAAGTCGGCCTGAAGGAGAAGGTCGCGACCATCACCGCCCGCGCCATGAATGGCGAGATCGCCTTCGAGCCTGCCCTGCGTGAGCGTGTCGCCCTGCTGAAGGGGCTGCCGCTATCGGTCGTCGACGAAGTGATCGCCAAGCGCATCACACTGACTGCGGGCGGCCCGGAGCTGATCGCCACCATGAAGTCGAGAGGCCATTACACCGCCCTCGTCTCCGGCGGCTTCACCATCTTCACCAGCCGCATCGCCGCCACCCTCGGCTTTGATGAGAACCGCGCCAACACCCTGCTCGAAGACGGCGGCATTCTCTCTGGCTTCGTCGCCGAACCGATCCTCGGCAAGCAGGCGAAGGTCGATGCGCTGAACGAAATTTCGGCTCGCCTCGGCATTTCGCCGGAAGAAGCGATCGCCGTCGGCGACGGCGCCAACGACCTCGGCATGCTGCACCTCGCCGGCTCCGGCGTCGCCCTCCACGCCAAGCCCGCCGTCGCCGCCGAGGCTGAGATGCGCATCAACCACAGCGACTTGACCGCCCTGCTCTATATCCAGGGCTACCGGAAGACGGATTTCGTGACGCCTTGACGGCGATACCGGCGACATTCCTGAAATCGGGGATGATCGCTGGTGGCTCGCGCGGAAGGGCAACCTCCGTAAACCCGGCAAATGGCCTGTCACCTCCGGACCGCTACGCCAAAGGCCTCGTTTCGAAAGGCCGCCCGGCACACTCTCTCCGCCCTCATTCCTGTGCTCGTCACAGGAATCCACTCACCGCGCGTCCGCGCGGTGAGTGACTTATGTCAGGAGAGAAGAGTCTTCTGGGCCCAAGGACTTGGGCGCACTGGATTCCTGTGACATCCCTCGGGCAAAGCCCGAGGAAGGGAATGAGGAGAGTTGGAGACTACGGCGGCTAATTCACTACCGCCGTAGCTCCCCTATTCCATCGGCACAGCCACAAATCGCAGATCGCCATTCGCCGATGCGATCATCAGTTGGGCGTTGCGGCGGCCTTCCTGTTTCAGCGCCTGCACCTTGGCGGCGACCGCATCCGGCGACTTCATGAACTCCTGCGCCACCTCGACGATCACGTCGCCGGGCTTCAGCCCCTTTTCGGCCGAGGCCGAGCCGGGCGTCACCTCTGTCACGACGACGCCGTCGACGCTCTCGGCGATGCCGAAAGCCTTGCGCGTCTCGGCGCTCAACAGCGACAGCGACAGCCCGAGCACGTTCTTCGGCGTGGCCGCATCCGGCGCCACCTGGCCCTTGTGCTGGTCGGGTGCATCAGGTGCGGGCTGGGCCTGATCGCCGCTGTCGGGCTGATCCATGTCGTTGTCCTCGCCGGGATCCGGCGTGATCACACCGTCATCCTGCGAACCATCGCCGGATGCAGCCGCCTGATCGCTGTCCTCCAGCCGGCCAAGCTTCACCTTGACGGTCTGCTCCTTGCCGTCGCGCAGCACCACCACGTCGACTTCCTTACCGACCGTGCTTTCCGCCACGACGCGCGGCAGGTCGCGCATTTCGCTGACGGTCTTGCCATCGAATTTGAGGATGACGTCGCCCGCCTTGATCGAGCCGTCGTCGACCGGTCCGCCCTTGATGACGCCGGCCACCAGCGCGCCCTTGGCGCTGTCGAGCCCGAGGCTGTCGGCGATATCGTCAGTCACCGGCTGGATACGCACGCCGAGCCAGCCGCGCCGCGTCTCGCCATATTCACGCAACTGGTCGACGACGCCGGAGGCAAGCTCCGAAGGCACCGAGAAACCAATGCCGATCGAGCCGCCGCTCGGCGAAATGATCGCCGTGTTGATGCCGATCACCTCACCCTTCATGTTGAAGAGCGGGCCGCCGGAATTGCCCTTGTTGATCGCCGCATCCGTCTGGATGAAGTTGTCGTAGGGGCCGGCATTGATGTTGCGGCCGCGCCCGGAAATGATGCCGACCGTCACCGAACCGCCGAAGCCGAACGGATTGCCGATCGCCATCACCCAGTCGCCAATGCGCATCGTGCTGGAATCGCCGAATTTCACGAATTTCAGCGGCGCCTTCGGCTCGACCTTCAGGACCGAAAGATCGGTTTTCGTATCCGTGCCGATCAGCTTCGCCTTGAGCTTCGAACCATTGGCGAAATTGATCTCGATGTCGTCGGCGCCTTCGATCACGTGGTTGTTGGTGACGATATAACCGGTGGGATCAATGACAAAGCCGGAGCCGAGCGAGCTGACATTGTGGTTGCCGCCCTTGTTGCCCTGCTGCTTGTTGAAGAAATCGTTGAAGAATTCCTGGAACGGCGAGCCGTCGGGCGCGCGGGGCGCCGGGCCTGCGCCCTCGTCGTCCTTCACATTCTGCGAGGTCGAGATGTTGACCACGGCGTCGAGCAGTCCCTCGGCGAGATCGGCAACCGAAGCCGGACCGTTGTTGGGCGCGACAGCCTGGATCGGCGCGGTCTGCTGTGGTGCGGCGGGTGTGGGCTGCGTGGGTGCGGGAGTAGCCGGAACAGGTGCAACAACCCCGGGAGCGGTCGTCTGAGGCGCGATTTGAGCAAAGGCTACCCCGTTCATGCCGGCATGCGCAAGAATTGCAGCGCTGGCCATAAGCGCGAGCGTTCGTCTGAAGGGCGAGCGATTCGTGGGGGCCATCAAGCTTCCTCATAAGGGGTAAATGCGCACATTGAGCACCAGCATAAGGCGGAATGATGGAGGGCGAAATCACCTTTTCGCGAAATCCCCGTGCAATGTGACTTGGCCTCGCAAAAGCCGGATCATCTCAATCATCCCACGAAAAAAGGGCATCCCGCGAAAAAAGGGCCGGCACTCGGGCCGGCCCTTCCATGATTGGGCATGCGATTGATATCCGTTACGGTCAGTTCGCCGGCTGGGCGGGGGCTGCGGGAACAGCCGCAGCCGGTGCGGCCGGATTTGCGGGCGACGGCTGCAGGGTGCCGGCAGCATTGTCGAAATAGCGGAAGAATTCCGAATTCGGCGAAAGCACCAGTGTCGTGTCCTGCGACGAGAGAGCGGAGGAATAGGCCGCCATCGAGCGATAGAACTCGAAGAAGGCCGGATCCTTGCTGAAGACTTCGGCGAAGACGCGGTTGCGTTCCGCGTCGCCCTGGCCTCGAAGGATCTCCGCATCGCGTTGCGCCCCTGCGGTCAGCTCCACAACCTGACGGTCGGCGACGGCTCGACGCCGCTGGCCTTCCTCATTGCCCTCGGCACGGATGCGCTCGGCCTCGGCAAGGCGTTCCGAACGCATGGCATTATAGGTGTTTGGCGCAACCTCGGGCGAAAGGTCGGTGCGGCGGATGCGAACGTCATCGATATGCAGACCGAGATTTTCGGCATCTGTGCGCAGATCGTCGCGAATCTCCAGCATCATCGCGACACGCTCTTCCGAAAGCGCCGCATTGTAGTCACGCAGGCCGTAGACGCGGCGAAGCGATGAATCAAGCTGCGCTCTCAACCGCGCTTCCGCGGCCTCGCGGTCGCCCGATACCGTTTCGCGGAAGCGGCGAACATCCGAGATGTTGTAGATCACGAAAGCATCGACGTCGAAGGTCTGGCCGTCCTGGACCTGAACGCGGATATTGTCGAGATCGAGCCTCAGCGCCTGCTTTTCGACCAGTTGAACGCGGTCGGCATCCATGAAGCCGAAAGGCAGCTTGAAATAAATGCCGGGTTCGGTCTTGACCGTCTGGATCTGCCCGAAGCGGACGACGATGGCCTGCTCGCGTGCATTCACCACGAAGATGGACGAATAGAGCCCGACCAGCACGATGGCGAGGATGAGGAGAATGATGGGAAGTCTGTTCGACGTCATGGATCAGCCTCCCTGCTGCGCGGGCTTGCCGAGCTCGTTGAGCGGCAGATAGGGCAACACGCCCTGCTTCTCGTCGATGATGACCTTCTTCGAGTTCTTCAGCACCTGCTCCATCGTTTCGAGGTACAACCGCTTGCGGGTCACCTCCGGCGCCTTGAAATATTCGTCATTGATCGCAGTGAAGCGCTGCGCTTCGCCTTCCGCTTCCTTCACGACACGGTCCTTGTAGGCGGCTGCATCTTCACGGATTCGCGCCGCATCGCCGCGCGCCTGACCGAGTTTCTGGTTGGTGTAGCGATTGGCCTCTTCAATCGTGCTGTCGCGGTCCCGGCCGGCACGCTGCACTTCTTCGAAGGCATCGGCGACTTCCCGCGGCGGCGCCACGTTCTGGATCGTCACGCCGGTGACGGTCACACCTGCTCCATAGCGGTTCATCGTGTCCTGTAGGATGTTGAGCACATCAACTTCGATCGGCTGGCGATTGCTGCGGAAGGCGTCCTGCGCCGGACGCCGCCCGACGATCTCGCGCATCGCGCTGTCGGAAACCTGCTGCAGGGTCTCTGCCGGATTTTCGACGTTGAAGAGATAGGCCTTCGGGTCACTGACCGTGTAGAAGACGGCGAACTGCACATTGATGACGCTCTTGTCGCTTGAAAGCATCAGGCCGTTCGAAGACGATGCCGAGGTCGCTCCGATATTCAGCTGTTGCACGGTCACCTTGACCGTCTCGACGCTTTCCATCGGCCAGAAATGGAAATGCAGGCCGGGCATCGAGATCTCTTCCTTCGGTTTGCCGAACCGCAGTTCGACGCCCCGCTCATCCGGCTGCACCACGTAGACGCACTGGATCAGCCAGAAGACGGCGACAATCGCCGCGACGATCACCGCCACGCCGCCGTTAAAACCGCCGGGAACGATATTGCGCAGTTGGTCCTGTCCGCGCCGGATAATGTCTTCCAGGTCGGGCGGTCCGCCCTTGCCGCCGCGCGGGCGGTTCGGCCCCTGGCCCCATGGTCCCTGATTATTACCGCCGCCGCCGCCCCAAGGGCCGCCGCCGCCATTCTGATTGCTCCAGGGCATCAAAACCTCGTTGTTCGTTAAGTCTTCCACACATCCGGAACCGTGGGGGCTGACCGGTGGATGCGTTGGTGACCGTTATAGGTATCGCCGCATCGGCTTTCAACGCAACGTGAGAAACTTGGTCAATTTAATTGGAAAATAGTTCATTTTCAGGCGTGTCGGCGTTCATAGACGACGAAGCGCGTGGGATAGGTGTCCTTCTCGCCGGCCGGAACCGCGATAGACTCCCCTGCCCGCCAGATGTCTGGATCGATCGCCGGGAACGAAGCGTCCCCATCGAGATCGGCCTCGACATGCGTGATGCACATCCGGTCGGCAAGGCCGATCGCCTGCGTATAGACCTGCCCGCCGCCGATAATGCAGATCTCGTCGACGCCGGTTTCGCGCGCTAGCCTTTCGGCCGCCGTCATCGCCTCGGGCAGCGAATGCGCCATCTGCACATCCGGGTGGTCTATCGTCGCTTGCCTGGAGATGACGACGTTCGGCCGCCCCGGCAGCGGCTTGCCAATCGAGTCGTAGGTCTTGCGGCCCATCACGACAGGCTTGCCCAATGTCAGCGCCTTGAAGCGCTTGAGATCGCTCGAAAGCCGCCAGGGCATGTCGCCGTCGCGGCCGATGATGCCGTTGCGGGCAACGGCGGCGATGATGGTCCTGCGGATGTTGGCCATGAAATGTCCCGGATCAGACGGCGATCGGCGCTTTGATACTGGCATCGGCCTCGTAGCCGATCAGCTCGAAATCGTCGAAGGTGAAGCCGAAAATGTCCTTCACATCCGGGTTGATGCGCATGAAGGGCAGCGGCTTCGGCCGGCGTGCCAGCTGCAGCTTCGCCTGGTCGAAATGGTTGTGATAGAGGTGGGCATCGCCCAGCGTGTGGACGAAATCGCCAGGCTTCAGCCCGGTCACCTCCGCCACCATCATCGTCAGTAGCGCATAGGAAGCGATGTTGAACGGCACGCCGAGGAAGATGTCGGCCGAGCGCTGATAGAGTTGGCAGGAGAGCTTGCCGTCGGCCACGTAGAACTGGAACAGGCAATGACAGGGCGGCAGCGCCATCTCGTCCACTTCGGCCGGATTCCAGGCCGAGACGATATGGCGGCGCGAATTCGGATTGTTGACGATGCCTTTGACGAGATTGGCGATCTGGTCGATATGGCCCCCGTCCGGTGCCGGCCAGGAACGCCACTGGGCGCCGTAGACCGGCCCGAGATCGCCGTTTTCATCGGCCCATTCGTCCCAGATCGAAACGCCGTTTTCCTTGAGATAGCGGATATTCGTCTCGCCCTTCAGGAACCACAAAAGCTCGTGAATGATCGAGCGCAGATGCAGCTTTTTCGTGGTCAGCACGGGAAAGCCTTCTTGGAGGTCGAAGCGCATCTGATAGCCGAAGACCGAGCGCGTGCCGGTGCCGGTGCGGTCGCCCCGGTCGGAGCCCTTTTCCATCACATGGGCGAGGAGATCGAGATATTGCTTCATGTCGCGCTGATTCCGTTTCGGCTAATTTAAGCCTCCAGCCACAGGAAACCAATCACCGGCAGGCATTTTCCCAATGTTTCTGATGGTGCGCATAACGCTTTTATGACGTTTGCCCTTTCCTTGGGCTGAGGAAACCACTATATCAGCCTTGCCGGCTTTCGGGCCGGCTATGGCGATAAATGAGCGGTGTAATAAACCTATTGGACCCGGGGGCGGTACCCGGCGCCTCCACCAAAAACCGGCGGCCTTAAAGGCCGGCTTTTGATGGGGGCGAAACAGGATCGACAAGGGTGTAAAGATCGTCTTTTTGCTCGGCATTGTACCGCCGTTATCGGGCTAAAATTGTAGTTGCAAACGACAACTATGCGGAAGCTCGTCTCGCTGCTTAATCGCGGTGTGACACTTCAATCAAAGTCCTAGTGGTTCGCACCTCTAGGCGGGGTCCGAAGGCACCTGGCAACAGAAGCCTTCACCTTCTCCCTGCCGCCGAAATCATGTATGCTGCTGAAAAACGTGACTCGGCTCCGGTCTTTCCCAAGGCGCCCGGACGTGGCATATAACCGTGTGAAAAGACTTCCGAACCGACGAAAGACAGGAAAAGCATGGGGCAGGATCATATCCGCTACGACATTCTGGCACAGGATGCACTTCGCGGCGTCATCCGCAAGGTTTTGGCGGAAGTCGGAGCGACGGGCCGTCTGCCCGGCGATCATCACTTCTTCATCACCTTCCTCACGGGTGCTGCCGGCGTGCGCATCTCCCAGCATCTGAAGTCGAAATATCCCGAGCAGATGACCATCGTCATTCAGCATCAGTTCTGGGACCTGAAGATCACCGAAACGCATTTCGAGATCGGCCTTTCCTTCTCGGACGTTCCGGAAAAGCTGGTGATCCCGTTCAATGCGATCCGCGGCTTCTACGATCCCTCGGTCAATTTCGAGCTCGAATTCGACGTGCCGCTCGCCGATGGCGAAGAGCTGCCGTCCGGTGAAATCACCGCCTATCCTGTCGATGCGGCCGCAAAGCCCGATGACGCAGCGGGCGCAAAACCCGCCGACGGCGAAGAGAAGAAGCCGGGCTCGGTCGTCTCGCTCGACTCCTTCCGCAAGAAGCAGTGATTTGAAGGGGAGGGCAAGCCTCCCTTTTTCATAGGGAATTCAGGCAACCGCATGAGCGCCGAAATCATCAATCTGCGCCAGTTCCGCAAAAAGCAGGCCCGCTCCGAAAAGGAGAAGCAGGCCGAGCAGAACCGCATTTCCTTCGGCCGCACCAAGGCTGAAAAGCAGCTGACCCGCAGCCTGAACGACAAGGCCGACAAGGCTCATCGCGACGGCCGGATCGAGACGGATGACGACGGCGCGTGAGGGTTTCGCCGACTGCTTGAAGAGCCGGAATGGAGTCTGCGATCAACCACTTGCACGGTCGCCTTGAATCGATCTTTGAGTCCGATCGAAACGCGAAACAGTCCTTCATGATCCGCAAGCATTCGGCGACACTGCACGGCCATCGCACCAGTTTCTCGCTGGAGGATGAGTTCTGGGACGAGTTGAAGACGATCGCCGCAGGCCGTTCGATGCCGCTTGCCACCCTGATTTCCGAAATCGACGACCACCGTCCTGCCGACAGCAACCTGTCCTCGGCTCTGCGGCTCCATGTCCTCGCCTGGGTAAAGGCCGACGGCCGGTCTTGACAGCCGCCTGGCTTATTGCGCCTGAACACCCGGCAACTGGTCGAAGTTGAGTTGGCCCGGCTGGGCCTGCTCGGCGCGCCGCGCCGCCTCTGCTTCCGCGGCGGCTCTCGCTTGCGCTTCAGCCTTCGCCTTGGCTTCCGCCTCGGCCGCGGCCTTTTGTTCGGCCGCTGCCTGCGCCAATGCGCGCAGCCGCTCTTCCTCCGCCTGTCGTTGTCGCTCGATTTCGGCCGCCTTGACTCGCTCGGCGTCGTTGAACCGGTAGAGCGACACCTCGCGGCGCAGCCGCTGCTTTTCGAGCACGATCGCCTGCAGCCGCTCGACGCGCCGCCGCTCGCGCTCGAAGGCGCGCAGCGACAGATAGCTGGTGATATCGGTCACATCCATCGTCTTGCCGGGCGACGGCAGCATGCCGGAAAAATTCAGCCTGAGCGCCGGTTCGGCGCCGGAAAGCGCCTCCGTGCGGGGATTGAGCCCAACGCCCAGCGTGGCGCTGATCCGCTCCTCCGGCAGCACGATCTGCGCATCGGCGGTGATGCGGGCGAGATCGTTGGCGACGGTGACATTCTGCACGCGCAGTGTCCCGTCGGTGATATTGAACGGGATGCCGAGCGGCGGCAGCTTCGCCTCGCCATTGCTGAGCAGTGTCTCGACGATCGGATGCACCTTGCCGGCGTTGATCTGCTCCTGCATCGTATCGGTCGCGGCAAGCAGCGGCGCAAGGATGGCAAGGTTCAGCCCGCGTATGCTGGTATCGCCGAGCCTCAGTTCGCCAGAACCGTTAAGCGAGCTGGCGATTTCGCCGACCGTCTTGCCCGAAGCCTCCATCGAAAGCGACAGGCCGAACTTGCCGTTGGCAATCGGTGCGCCGTCACGCAGCCAGACGACGCCGGCAAGATCGGAATCGGCAAGCGCAAGCTTCGTCTGCAGGAAACCGGTGCCGTCGGCATTGGTGAACAGCAGATTGCCGGAGAGCTTTCCGCCGTCCCAGTTGCCGGCCATATCGTTGAGCTGCAGCTCGTCGCCCTTATAGGCGACGTTGCTGGTGAAGTCGGACACCGCCGTTTCCGGCAGGCCGGGCCAGAACTGCTTGGCCGTCAGTTTCACGTTGACGTCAAGGTCCTTGAAGACCGGCAGCCCGAGGGGCGCCGTCGTCAGCGCGCCATTGGCGGGATCGACGATCTGGCCGAACACCGCCTCGCCAAGCCAGCCGGCATCCGCCTTGGAGAGTGTCAGCTCGCCGCTGGCGGTCGTTTTCGCAGCCTTCCGGTCGAAGCTCAGTGCGCCTGAAAAGTCGTTGTCGGCGGCATGGCCCTTGAGATCGGAAAAGACGATCTTGTCGCTATCGACGCGGGCATTGACCTGCAGACCGAACGGCAGCCCGGTTCCCGTCTGCGGCAGGGCGATCCCGTTCATGATGAGATAGGGGTCGATATCGGCACTGTCGAGCGAAAGCGCGATCTTGCCGTTCATGAAAGTCTCCGGCCGGACATCGACCTTGCCATTGGCGGTGAACGAGGTCCGGTCGGTGGCAAAGGTCAACGCAGCATCGGCGGGATCGTTGTCCGATGCCTTTACCTTCAGCGTCAGGCGGCCGTTGGCGCCGACATCGACCGGCAGCGGGTCGAGCCCGGCCTGGCCGAACAGGATTGATGGCACGGCATTTTCGAGCGTCGCCTCGAGGCTCGTGGTACCGTTACCGGTCAGCGCCAGGAGGTCGGACATGCGGTAATCGAGATTGACGCGGCTGCCGTTCGACACGCCGGCAAGCGTCACCGTCAACGCATTGCCCTCGTCGCCGCCGAGCGTCAATGCGCCGCGCAGCGCCGTATTGCCGTACCAACCCGCATTGCGCACCAGCCGATCGAGCACCGGATGATGCGGCAGATGCTCGCGCAGCATGGTGAAAAAGCCGCCGGGATCGGCCGATTTGAAGGTGATCTCACCCGCACCCTTGTAGTCGAGCAGCGAGCCTTCCGCCCTGCCCGTTGCCGTCAGTTCGGCGCCTGCGATATTCTTGATCGACAGCCGGTCGACGGCCAGCGCCCCATCGGCGATAGTGAAGGTGGTCTCGACATTCTCGGCCTCGACGCCGAAGGCCGTGAATTTGTCTGCCTTGAGCTGGGCGGCGATCTTGTGGTCGAGCACGTTGTCGCCGGCATCCTGCCCGGTCATAAGCCCGCTCAGCGCCTGCAGCGCGTCGAGATCGAGCGTATCGCCGTTCAGCGCCACCGACAGGGTCGGGGTCTGGCCGGAGATCGCCTGCCGCTCCAGCCGGCCCTTCAGCGTCGCCGGTCCGATGGCAATCTCGAGATTTTCGAAACGCTGCAATTCATGCGTCAGGCTGACATTGGCGGAAAAACCGGCCTGCCGCAATTGGCGGATGGCGGGATCGACCGAGCCGGCAAGCCAGGAGGCAAGCCCGGTCGGCTGGCTGGAGGCTACCACGATCTGGCCATTGAACGAGGGCTCGCCCTTGAGCAGGAGCTTACCCTTGCCTTCGACCTGGGTGCGTCCCGGCAGCGTACCGGTAGCACTGTCGATCATCCAGCCGGTACCGGCCGGCTCCAACTCCAGCTGGACGTCGCGCAGCGTCGTATCGCCGGCGACGATCGCCGGCAGCTTGACGCTCGCCTTGCCCGGCACCTGCGGGATCGGCACCTGTCCGATGACATCGATCAGTGAACTCAGCCGCTGGCGTGCCGAAACCGCCGGATCGCGCGTCGTCTTGCCGGCCGCGCCCTGATTGCCGAGGCGGTTGACGTCGATCTGCTGCCCGTCGGCAGTCAACAGGAATTCCGGCGCATTGCCGGTATCGAGCGTCGCTTCTCCCGTTATGACATAGGGATCGTCGGTCGGGCCGATCTCCATCCGGTATTCGGGAATCCGGATGCGCTCGTTGGTGAGCTCGAAGCGGCCCTTGACGCGGGGCGGCTGCTCGTTCTTGTTGGCGGGCCTGGCGCTGTTGCGGGTCTCGATCGCGGCCGAAAGCTGGCCCTGATAGTTCGGCTTGCTGTCGACGAGCTTCAGCTCGCCGTCGAGATCGACGCTGACGGGGTGCTTGTCCGGCGAAAGCTTCGTGCGCATGCGCAGCACGCCCTTCTCGTCCGGCTGGCTGCTGGAGATCGAGAAGCTGCCATGCTCGCCGTCGAGCGCCGCATCGCCCTCGATGCGCCAGGGGCCGGCCAGCGACTTGGCCGACATTTCCGCATTGAGGCCAGTGATGCGGCGTGAGCGGCCCGACTGGTCGTCGATGAACTCGACTTCGCCGCCATTGACATGCACGTTTTCGAGAACGACGGTTTTCGCCGGTATTTCGGCGCGGCTGCCGCGCATCCAGTCGAGCGTGCCGTCCTTGAGCAATCTCAGGCGCACCTTCGGATTGACGACGCGCATGTCGAAGATCAGCGCCTCACCCGACAGGAAGGGCGCGAGCTCCGCATCCATGGAGAATTGCTCGACCTTGACGATCGGCGTGCCGTCCGCTTCCTGGCCGACGCGAACGTCATGCAGCGTCACCGACGGAAACGGCAGCAGGCGCGCATCCACCGTGCCGAAGACGGTGACTTTCTTACCGATGATACGGCTCGCCTGATCCTCGAAATTCTTGCGGAAGTCCGTCCAGTCGATGAATAGCGGCGCAAGCAGTGCCATAAACAGCACTACGACGATCACTCCCCCCAGAAAGACGAGGAACCGGCCTACCAATGCAAGGAGTCTCCATTCGGGATTCTGTTGCCGACACTAGAACATGATGCCGAAAAGTGTGCGGGGTTTTCGGACGACATCATGCTCTAACTCTTTAATTGAGAACAGGATTCGGATTTATGCCCGACCAGCCTAAATCCGAATCCTGTTCTAGCGCTATTCATGCCGGGGGCAAGGCCCAACTTCATGAGAATATTCCGCTTTCAGCCACGGTGGAAAATCTTGCCGGGATTGAAGATATCGTCCGGATCGAGCGCCTGTTTCACCTGTCGCATCAAATCCACGGCGCCCCCGAGCTCCTGTTCCAGAAACGCCATCTTGCCTTGCCCGATCCCGTGTTCGCCGGTGCATGTCCCGTCCATGTCGAGCGCCCGCCGGTTGAGCCGCTGCACGAAGCTCTCGGCCATGGCGATGTCTTCGGCGCGTTTGTCGTCGAACAACAGCAGCACATGGAAGTTCCCGTCGCCGGCATGGCCGACGATCGGTCCCAGCAGCCCGTGCGCCTCGATATCCGCCTGCGTTTCGGAAACGCAATCGGCAAGCCTCGATATCGGAACACACACATCAGTCGAAAGTGCGGCAAGCCCGGGCGCCAGCGCCCTTGCGGCCCAATAGGCATCGTGGCGCGCCTTCCACAGCCTCGTCCGCTCCTCGGCATTGGCGGTCCAGAGGAATTCGCCGCCGCCACATTCCGCCGCGATCTCGCCAAAGGCTGCCGATTGTAGCGGCACCGTCTCGTCGGTGCCGTGGAATTCGACGAAGAGCGTTGGGCTTTCGGCGTAGGAAAGCTTGGAATAGGCATTGCAGGCCCGCATCTGCACCGTATCGAGCAGTTCGATGCGCGCCACCGGAATGCCCATCTGGATCGTCATGATGACGGCATCGCAAGCGGCCTTGATGCTAGGAAAGGCGCAGGCCCCGCCGGCGATCTTCTGCGGGATCGCCTGTAGGCGCAGCGTCACCGAGGTCAGAATGCCAAGTGTGCCCTCGGCGCCGACGAAGAGCCGGGTCAGATCGTAGCCGGCCGAGGATTTGCGGGCGCGCCGGGCCGTGCGGATCTCCTCGCTGTTGGCGGTAACCACGGTGAGGCCAAGGACATTGTCCTTCATCGTCCCATAGCGCACGGCATTGGTCCCGGAGGCCCGCGTCGAGGCCATGCCGCCGATCGAAGCATTGGCGCCGGGATCGATCGGGAAGAACAGGCCGGTATCGCGCAGATGGATGTTCAGCGCCTCGCGTGTGACACCCGGCTCAACGGTGCAGTCGAGATCTTCTGGATTGACCTCGAGCACCCGGTTCATGCGGCTGAAATCGATTGCGATGCCGCCGTTCGGCGCATTGACCTGGCCCTCCAGCGAGGTGCCGACACCGAAGCCGATCACCGGCACCTTGTGGGCAGCGCAGGCCTTGACCGCCGCCTTCACGTCCTCGGCGCTCTCGGCAAAGAGCACCCCGTCCGGCAGCTGCGGCGGGATATAGGTGGTCGTGTGGGCATGCTGTTCGCGGAAGGACTGGCCGGTCTGGAAGCACTCGCCGAAGCTCTGCTTGAGAATGCCGAGCACGGCAGTGATACCCGCCTCGTTGCGTGTGCCGGCCTTTGCGTCCTTCAGCGCCATCCCTTCGATCTCCCTGCCATTCCGCAGAAACCACATCATGTCCCGCAGGCTACAGCGCCGCGTATCCTTTCAGACGCGCAAAGGACGCTGTAGAACTTTAAAATTGCTGGATAATTTCATCCTTAAATCGATTCCGGTTTAAGGAATTATGCAGCAGGCTGGGTATGCGGCAAGTCAAAGCGGCTGTCCAGTTAAGATTGGCAGAAGATTTCATTCCCCCTTTGTTGTAAACCGGTCGCTATACACAGCTCCGCCGTCCCCGGCACCTCAGACGATCGGCGGGTTGAGCCGCGCAAAACCCTCCTGCCGCCGATAGGGGAAATAGGGATAGGGCGCCGTCACAGTGCTGACGGCGTCGAGCCTCTCGATCTCATCCTTCGACAGGCTCCAGCCGACCGCGCCAAGATTCTGCCTGAGCTGCGCCTCGTTGCGGGCGCCGATGATGACGCTCGATACCGTCGGCCGGCCGAGCAGCCAGTTGATGGCGATCTGCGGCACCGTCCGGCCGGTCTCGGTTGCGATGGCGTCCAGCACCTCGACAATGTCAAACAGCTTCTCATCGTCGACAGGCGGACCGTATTGCGCCGTCTGGTGCAGCCGGCTTGCCTCCGGCAGCGGCTGGCCGCGGCGGATCTTGCCGGTCAGCCGTCCCCAGGCAAGCGGGCTCCAGACGAGGGCGCCGACACCCTGGTCGGCGCCGAGCGGCATCAGCTCCCACTCGTAATCGCGCCCCGCCAGCGAATAATAGACCTGATGGGCGACGTAACGCGGATAGCCCCGGCGCTCGGCCGCGGCGAGCGACTTCATCAGCTCCCAGCCGGCGAAATTGGAAACGCCGACATAGCGGATCTTGCCTGCCGTAACGAGCCCGGCGAGCGTCGACAGCACTTCTTCCACCGGCGTCGAGGCATCGAAAGCATGAAGTTGCAGGAGGTCGATATAGTCGGTTCCGAGCCGGCGCAAGGCAGCCTCGATGGCGCGGATCAGCCGCGCCCGCGACGCTCCCCAATCCTGCGGCCCCTCGCCCATCGGCAGCGCCGTCTTCGTCGAGATCAGCACGGCATCGCGCCGGCCGCGGATCGCCTGGCCGAGCACCTCCTCGGAAGCGCCGCCCGAATAGACGTCGGCCGTATCGAACAGATTGACGCCCGCTTCCAGGCAGATGTCGACCAGCCGCCGCGCCTCTTCGGCATCGGTATTGCCCCAGGCGCCGAATAGCGGGCCGCTGCCGCCGAATGTGCCGGCGCCGAAGCTTAAAACCGGCACCCTGAGGCCGGATGCACCGAGATTTCTGTATTCCATGGATTTGTCTCCTTCGGTTTCCCATCAGATAGACCTTGGTTGCCTGGTGATATAGATTGCCTGTCAGCACTTCATCTGTGACCTGAATTCATCATGAGCCGTCAGGACATCAACCGCTCCGGCGAAATGGAAGTTTTCGTCAGCGTCGTCGAGCGCGGCGGCTTTTCGGCTGCCGCAAGCGCCCGGCGCATGACGCCGTCGGCGGTCAGCAAACTCGTCGCCCGGCTGGAGACGCGCCTCGGCGCCCGCCTCGTCAACCGCTCGACCCGCAGGTTGCAGCTGACGCCGGAAGGCTGCGCCTTCTATGAGCGCAGCATCGCCATCCTGGCCGATATCGCCGAGGCCGAACGCCACGCCTCGACCGGCGAAGAAGCCGCCGGCCGCATCCGCATCAACACCAGCGGCTCCTTCGGCAACCATGTGCTGGCGCCGCTCGTGCCGGCCTTCATGGCGCTTCATCCCGCCGTGACGCTGGATATTTCTCATACCGACAGGATCGTCGACCTGATGGAGGAGCGCGCCGACGTCGCGATCCGCACCGGCCCGTTGAAGAGTTCCAGCCTGATCGCCCGCAAGCTCGGCGCCACCGGCAAGATCATCGTCGCGTCGCCGGATTATCTCAAGCGTCACGGCGAACCGCTGGCGGTGGCCGATCTACGCCGCCATTGCCGCATCGGCTTTTCCTATGCCCGGGCCGTCGAAGGCTGGCCGCTGCGCGAAGACTGCGAAACGGTGACGATCCCGATCACCCCTGGCGTCCAGGTGGGAGACGGCGAAGCCATGCGGCATCTCGCACTATCCGGCGCCGGACTTGCCCGCCTCGCGGCCTTCACCGTGCGCGCCGACATCGATGCAGGCCGCCTCGTGCCGGTGCTCGAAGAGGCCAATCCCGGTGATCGCGAAGAATTCTACGCCCTCCATATGGGCCAGGGCGGCCCGCTGCCGGCGCGCGTGCGCGCCCTGCTCGATTTCCTCGTCAGCCACGTGCGTCTCTAATAGATACAATGACTTAAAGCGACCGTTTGAATCAAATTCGCATTCCCGGGCGCTACGACGTCAGATTTTGCAATTGACCCTGCGCCTCGCACCTACCTATACAAAACCCGCGCCGGCCGGCCCTTGCAGCCGGCCTCTCCTAGTCATGCCGGAGCTTCCTCCCATCTTCAGCCTCAGGGCTTGGCACCGGCCGGGAAAGATACGGGGATCATGTCATTCAGCGACGCACGCCGCCTGCTGCGCGATGCCGGCCTGCCGAAATGGGCGCTGCTGCTGGCGCTTTCTATAGCGCTTGTTGTCTTCCTCGAACTTTTCGCTCTGCCCGCCTCGCTGCTGATCGGGCCGATGGCTGCGGCCATCCTGCTGGCGCTGACGGTCGGCAAGGGAAAGCTTCGCATTCCCAGCTGGCCGCTGCAGTTCGGCCAGGTCCTCGTCGGCCTGATGATGGCGCGCACCATCACTCCCGACATTCTCGGCACCATGGCGAAGGACGCGCCGCTCTTCCTGCTGTTCATCTTCTCGGTCATCGCCGTCGCCACCGGCCTCGGCTGGCTGCTGACGCGCTGGCAGGTTCTGCCGGGAACGACCGCCGTTTGGGGCTCTTCGCCGGGCGGTGCTTCGGCCATGGTCATCATGTCGGAGGCCTATGGCGCCGATGCCCGCCTCGTCGCCTTCATGCAATATCTGCGCGTCGTCTTCGTCGCTGTCGGCGCCTCGGTGATCTCGCGCCTTTGGGTGGCCGCCGACGGCGCCGCGCCGCCGCCACTCATCCTCTTCCCCGAAGTAGACTGGCCGGCCTTTACGGCGACCATGGCCTTTGCGGCCATTTGTGCCTATGGCGTCCGGCGCCTGCGCGTCCAGGGCGGCACGATCATCGTGCCGCTCTTTCTCGGCGCCTTCCTGCAGGGCACGGGCCTCTTGAAGATCGAGCTGCCGATGTGGCTGCTAGCCATCGCCTATGCGCTTGTCGGCTGGAGCATCGGCCTGCGTTTCACCCGCTCGATCCTCAAGCACGTGGCGCGCGCCCTGCCGCGGGTGTCCGCCTGCATCGTGTTGCTGATGGCGCTCTGCGGCTGCATGGCGGCAGCACTGCATGTCTTCGCTGGCATCGATCCGCTGACGGCCTATCTCGCGACCAGCCCCGGCGGCGCTGATTCCGTCGCCATCATCGCCGCCTCCAGCGATGTCGACGTACCCTTCGTCATGGCGATGCAGACCGGCCGCTTTCTTGTCATTCTGATGATCGGCCCGACGCTCGCCCGCTTCATCGCCCGCCGGTCCGGCCTTGCGGAGAACCCGGCCTAAAACGCCGCACATCCGGCGTTGTGCGCCAACGCTACCCACTGGCCTGGCGTCATGCCGTAGGCCTTCTTGAAATGCCGGTTGAGGTGGCTCTGGTCGGCAAAGCCGGTGGCCGCCGCCGCGTCCGAAATCCCCTCGCCCGCGCCGATCATCGCCCGTGCCTGCTGCAGTCGCCGCATCAGGAGGTAGCGGTGCGGGCTGGTGGCGAAGGCCGCCCGAAAGTGCCGCGACAGCGCGAAACGATCGAGCCCCGTCACCGCCTCCAGTTCCAGGGAACGCACCGCCCGCGTTGCGTGCGCTTCGAGATAATCCCGCGCCGCCCGCGCCTGCCGCCAGGCGACGCCTCCGAGAGACCGGCGCGGCAGGTGCGCATGCCGTGACAGCCCGCCGGTCACCTGGCTAACAAAATCGTCGACGAAAAGTTCGTCCAGCTCGCGATCGAGTTCGCCGAGTGCGGCAAGCAGCACACCCGCCAGCGCCGGATCGCCGATCACGGGATCTTCGACGAAAGGCAGGCCGACACCGTCCGCCTCCAGGCATTCGAGAAGCAGCGACGGCTCGAGATAGAGCATCCGGTATTGCAGACCGTCCTCGGTCCCCGCCCCGCCATCGTGCTCCTCATCGGGATGCAGCACGATCACCTGCCCGGGCAGGCTGAAACGCCGCTCGCCGCGATAGCGGAAGGTCTGCACGCCCTTCAGCGTCACGCCGAGCGCATAGGTATCATGCCGGTGCGGTTCGAAGGCATTGCCCGAGAACTGCGCCCCGATGCGCTCGATGCCGGGAAAGGCCGGCGCCGTCATGATGCCGTTGCCGGATCGCACCACGCACAAACGTTCAAGACCTTCGAAGACCTGCAGATGTAGATCCTGGCTCAAACTCCATGTCCCGTTGAGAGGTGAAAGACCATCCGATGTTTGATACCAAAATTGCCGTCGTCCTGCGAAACAATCTTGCCGGTTGGCAGAAGCTGAACGTCACCGCCTTCCTGATGACCGGCGTCGCCGGCGGCCATCCCGAAATCATCGGCGAACCCTACAAGGACCGCGTCGGCAATCTCTACAATCCGCTGTCGATCCAGCCGATCATCGTGCTTTCCGCCGACGATGCGACGATGTCGGCCATCCACCGCCGCGCGCTGGAGCGCGCTGTCACCGCTTCGCTGTTCATCGAGGAGATGTTTGCAACCGGCCACGACACCGCCAACCGCGCCGTCTTTGCCGAATATGCGCCCGAAGACGCCAAGGTCGTCGGCATTGCGCTACGCGCCGAAAAGAGAATCGTCGACAAGATCACCAAGGGCGCAACGTTGCAGCACTGACGTAACGTTGGGCCGGGCAATAACCCGGCCTCAGAATGCCGACGAACTCGGACTCTTACGTCATGCTCGGGCTTGTCCCGAGCATCTGCAGTTGGTGCAGCAGATCCTCGGCACCAGGCAGCACAACGCAGCACAAGGCCGAGGATGACGTCACGTGAAGAACAAGCTCTGTCAACAAATAGAGGCCGGGTAATGACCCGGCCTTCCTGTTGTCTTGAAATGCCTAGGATCAGCCCTGCGTGATCGGAGCGATCTGGATCTCGACGCGGCGGTTCTGCGCGCGGCCGGCCTCGCTCGCATTGGAGGCAACCGGCTGCGACGGGCCGAAGCCGACGGCGGAGACGCGGCGCTGGTCGATGCCCTGACCGCCGAGATAATCGGCAACCGAAAGCGCGCGGCGCTGCGACAGATCCTGATTGTGCTGCAGGCTGCCGGTCGAATCCGTATGGCCATTGACGTCGATCAGCGTGCGATTGAACTTGCGCAGCACGATCGCCACCGAATTCAGCGTCGGATAGAAGCCCGGCTTCACCGCATCCTGGTCGACGTCGAAGGTAATATTCGAGGGCATGTTGAGGATGATGTTGTCGCCGTTGCGGGTCACCGAAATGCCGGTGCCTTCGAGCTGGGCGCGAAGCTCGGATTCCTGCTGATCCATGTAATTGCCGATCGCACCACCGGCGAGTGCGCCGACGCCGGCGCCGATCAGCGCTGCATTGCGCTTGCCGTGGCCGCCGCCGCCGACAGCCACGCCGACGAGAGCACCGCCGAGGGCGCCAAGTGCCGCACCACCCGCCGTATTGGAAACCTTCTGTTCACCGGTATAGGGATCGGTCGTCGTGCAGGCGCTGAGATAGCTTGCGGCAACAGCCAGAAGTACGAATTTCTTGATCATGGACAGGACGGTCTCCGTTCAAAGCTGATGCGAGCAAATGGCAAGGATTGCGGCAAGAAAATGAAGATGCACTCTTGATAGGGGAATTTCAGGCGCCGAAACAGAAGCCATGTTGCGGGAATGCGCAGATATCACCAGTTTTGGCAACTCGACCAAGCTTATGGGCAGCAAGCACAACGATAAGTCGTCATGGTGAGGAGCGGAGCAATCGATCCGGTGAATCGATTGCAGTGACAACGCGGCCGTCTCGAACCACGAGGGGATGACTGGTGACTGCGGGCTACATGCCGATATCGCCTGAGCGCCGGTGGCCGGCCCCGTCCTTCGAGGCCCTTGCGGGGCACCTCAGGATAGGGCCGGAGAGAGGTTGCGGCTCGCCAAACGGAAGACACAGCAGCAAGGCACAACAATTAGAAATTCTGGAACAGCTGCCTGACCGTGTCGTAGGTCGCATTGGCGATGTTCAGCGATTGCAGCCCGAGCTGCTGCTGCGTCTGCAACGCTTTGAGCTTGCTGGACTCCTCCTCCATGTCGGCATCGACGAGCCGGCCGATGCCGGCGGTGTTGTTGTCGTGCAGCTTGGTGGCGAAGTCGTTCTGCAGGTTGATGCGCTTTTCCAATGCGCCGAAGGCCGAGCCGACCGTCGTCAGCTGCGACAGCGCGGCGTCGACGACGCTGATCATTTCGCTGACCTGGCCCTCCGTCGTGCTTGACGAGAGCGAGATCACCACTTGGCCCGTGGTCGTGCCGTTCTTACTCGTCATCAGCACGTAGTTCTGCGAGGCGCCGAGTTCGGTGGCGAAATGGTCCGAGGTCAGCACGCCGTATTCGCCCGTACCGGTCGCGCGATCGTCGATCAGGTAACGCGCATCCTTGGAGGACGTGGCGCCGACCGGGGTCGTGTCGATGTGGTAGCTCAGCATGCCCACAGAGACCGTGCCATCGGCGTTGCGGATGAAGGAGGCCGGGATCTGGCGCGGCTGCGTCGGCGTCGCGTCGTTGTTGAGGATCACCCAATTGTCGCTGTTGAAGGTCGCCGATTCCGACACGCTGCGCAGCTGCTCCTGCAGCTGGCTGATCTCTTCGTTGATCTTGTTCTTGTCGACCCCGTCTTCGGTCGCGGCAACCAGCTTGGCCTTGATCTCGGAGACGACGTCGATGACGTTCTGAACGCCGGTATAGGCCGTTCCCATCGTCGCCGCGGCCATGCCGAGCGCATCCTGAACCGCCGATACCGCCTTGTTGTCGGTTCGCGCAGTGGTGGCGACCGACCAATAGACGCCATTGTCGCTGGCTTTTGCGACACGCAAACCGGTCGTGATGTGGTTTTGCGTGACCGCCATGTTCCGATTGATATCGCGCAGCACATGAAGCGCCGCGTCCACGGAAACGCGCTGATAGATACTCACAGGAACCAGACTCCAAAAACACAACAGACGCAAACTGTACAAAAATGAACCGTGCCGCGCGGACGCTCATGTCCGGGGTCGCTGGCGCTCCAGCGCTGTGGCCCTCAAGAAACGACGAAGACCAGTCGGTGTCTGCAACGATCATTGCCGTTTATGCTTAACAAGCGGCTAAACTCCAGAAGTAATTCATCGTATTTTTCAAGGTTTCATACACCATAAGAAACGCCGCCGGACGAAGTCGGGCGGCGTTGCAAAATCGGATAAAAGCCTTATTCGGCAGCCTGCAGCTGCTCCTCGTCGGGGGCCGTGCGCGGCCGGGTAGCGACCGCCATCTCCTCGTGCAGGCGCGCTTCCTCGTGGGCATGCGGCTTGGCGAAGCGGGCGAGCAGCAGATAGGCGACCGGCGTGATGAACAGCGTCACCAACGTCGCAAAGCCGAGACCGCCGACGATCACCCAACCGAGCGCGACGCGCGCTTCCGCGCCCGCACCATGGGCAAAGACCAGCGGCACGCCGCCGAGGATGGTGGCGATCATCGTCATCATGACAGGGCGAAGGCGCAGCGCGCAGGCCTTCTCGATCGAGGAGCGCACGTCCTCGCCCCGGTCGCGCAGCTGATTGGCGAATTCGACGATCAGGATGCCGTTCTTCGCCATGACGCCGACGAGAAGCACGAGGCCGATCTGGCTGTAGATATTGAGGCTGGAGCCGGTGATCACAAGCGCGAAGACAGCGCAGGCAAGACCAAGCGGCACTGTCGACATGATGATCAGCGAGGACAGCACGCTTTCGAACTGCGCGGCCAGCACCAGGAAGATGATGACGATGGCAAAGCCGAAGGTCAGCGCCATACCGCTCGAATTCTCTTCAAGCGTTGCCGCTTCCGCCAGTGGCAACAGGCGCGATCCCGCCGGCAGCAGCGGCGCGGCAAGTTCCGTCACCTGTTTGACGGCGTCGCCGAGCGACATGCCATTCTTCAGGCCGGCGGTGATCGCCACGGAAGCAAGCTGCTGCTCGCGGTTGAGCTGCGGCGCGACCGAGCCTTCCTTCATCGTGGCGATGACCGACATCGGCACGATCTTGCCGTCGCCGGTCTTCAGGAACACGTTCTCGAGGTCGGTCGGGTCGTCGATCGGCCGCGTCGTCGAGGTCAGAAGCACGGGATAGGATTCGCCGTCGACAAAGACGTCGACCACCGAGCGCCCTTCGAGCAGCGACTGGATCGCCGTCGAAAGCCCGGTGATGTCGATGCCGAGATCGGAAGCGCGCTCGCGGTCGATCGCCACCGACACCTGCGCCTGGCTGGGCTCGTTGGTCAGGCGCGGCGTGTCGTACTGGCCGGTGGCGTCGAGCGCCTGAACCAGCTTGGCCGCCGCCGCCGTCAGCGCCTCGTGATCATTGCCGATCAGCGCCATCTGCACACCGCTGCCGGCACCGCGGATGCGCAGGCTGTTGGAGGAGATGGCGTTGCCGCGCAGTGCCGGCACCTTGGCGGCCGCCTGATTGATGTCGCCGACGATCTCCGCCTGCGTCCTGTGCCGCTCTCCCCAGGGGGCAAGCGTCAGCACCATGAAACCGCTATTCAAGGAGCCGCCCTGGCCGGAGATCGAGAAGACGTTGCGGATGTCGCCGCTATTGACGAGCGGCTGCAGATATTCCTCGACGAGTTGCATCTTGTCGCGGGTATATTCGAGGCTCGATCCCTGCGGCGTCGTCAGCCGCATCATCACCATCGATCGGTCTTCTTCCGGCGTCAGCTCGCTCTTGACGGTGGAAAAGGCGATAACAGCCGCACCGGCGAAGATCACCGAAAACAGGATGACGACGAAGGGCGCGTTGAGACAGCCATGCAGCGCCCATTTATAGAGATCGGCAAGCGCCCCGCCGAAGCGGCCGAGTACGCCGTGATCCTCGAGCATCGGCTTCGTCAGCATGCGCGAGGCGAGCATTGGGCAGAGCGTCAGCGCCACGAGCGACGACAGCCCGACCGAAAAGGCAAGCACGAAGCCGAATTCGCGGAAGAGGCCGCCGACCTGCCCCGGCAGGAAGGAGAGCGGAATGAAGACGGCCGCCAGAGTCGCGGTCGTGGCGATAACGGCGAAGAACACCTCGCGCGTGCCGAGCACCGCGGCCGCGCGCGGCCCCATGCCCTCGGCGCGCCGCCGCACGATGTTTTCGAGCACCACGATCGCGTCGTCGACGACGAGGCCGGTCGCCAGCACGATCGCCAGCAGCGTCAGGATGTTGATCGAGAAGCCGACCATGTAGATCGCCGCCAGCGTGCCGATCAGCGCCACCGGCATGCTGACCGCCGGGATCAGCGTCGCCCGCCAGTCGCGGAGGAAGAGATAGATGACGGCGGTGACGATGACGGCGGCAAGCACCAGGGCCAGCACCACCTCGTGGATCGCCCCCTGGATGAAGACGGCATCGTCGCTGGTGATCGCGATCGTCGTTCCCTCCGGCAGTGTCTTCGACAGCTGGTCGACGGCGGCCTTGATGCCGGTCGAGATGTTCAGCGTGTTCGATTGCGCCTGGCGGATGATGCCGAGGCCGATGCCCGGCTTGCCGTTGGAGCGCAGCGCCGTTTCGCCGTCTCGCGGCCCGAGCGTCACCGTCGCGACGTCGCCGAGCCGGACGCGATCCTGCAGCATGACGTTGGAAAAATCTGCCGGCGTCTGCAGGTTGGCGGTGGCGCGCACCACGATGTCCTGCGTATTGCTCTTCAGCGATCCCGCCGGCACGTCGAGTGCGGCATTGTCGAGCGCCTTCGTCAGATCGCCGATGGTCAGCCCGCGGCTCGCCAGCGCGCCCTGGTCGACATCGACGCGGAAGACCTTCTCCTGGTCGCCATATTCCTCGACGTCGGCGACACCGTCGACGGAGGCGAGACGATCGATCACCTCGTTCTCGACCAGCTGCGTCAGGTCGTCCATGTTGAGCTTGGTGGAGGTGACGGCAAGGCGCATGATCGCCGAGGAATCCGAATCCGCCTTGACGATCTGCGGCGCATCCGCCTCGTCGGGCAGGTTCTGGGTGATGCGGCCGATTGCGTCGCGCACGTCGTTGGCGGCAACCGCGAGATCGATTGCATCCGAGAATTCCAGCGTCACCCTGCTCTGGCCGAAGGACGAGGTCGACGAGATCGACTTCAGGCCGCTGACGCGGGCGACAGCACCCTCGATGACCTTGGTCAGTTCCTGGTCGATCGTCTGCGGCGACGCACCGTCGAAGCTGGTGCGCACGGTGACGACGGGACGGTCGACATCAGGCAGTTCGCGCACTTCAACGCCGACATAAGCCGCAAGGCCGGCGACGACCATCAGCGTGTTGAACACCAGCGCCAGGATCGGCCGGCGAACGAAAAGCGCGGTAAAACTCTGCTTGCTCGAGGCTCTGTCCTGATGAATCTCGGTCACGCTCATTGGGTAGCGACCCCCGCATTCGCGGCGACATCGGCGCTCACCCGCACCGCCCCGCCCTCACGCACACGCTGCAGGCCCTGCGTCACGATCTTGTCGCCGTCCTTGAGATCGGCTTTGACGAGCACGAAATCCGGGTTGCGCTGCACGACGCTGACCCGCACCTTGCGCGACTTGTCGTCGTCGACCAGCCAGACGAAGGACCCTTGAGAATCCCACTGCACGGAAACCGGATCGACGGCCGGATATTTATCGCCGGGAAATTTCATGCTGACGCTGAAGGACATGCCGGCGCGCAACTCATCCGAGCTGTTGTCGATCTTGGCGCGCAGGCGAAGCGTGCGGCTTGCCGCGTCGATGCGGTTATCGACGGCCTCGACCATGCCCGAAAACACCTGTCCGGGCTTTGCCACCGACATCGCCTCGACCGGCTGGCCGACCGACACCGTATTGGCGAAGCGCTCCGGCACCCAGAAGTCGACGAGGATTTCCGACCGATCGTCGAGCGTGACGATCGGAATGCTTGTCGTGACGTTGTCGCCGATGTTGACCGGCACGATGCCGACGATGCCGTCGATCGGCGCGATAATGTTGCGCCGTGCGAGATTGAGCTCGGCCGCCTGTAGCTGCAGCCGCGCCCCCTGCTCGGCGATCTCGGAATCGAACACGTCCATGCGCGACACGCTGGACTTGATGTTGTGATAGAGATTGGATTTCTCGACGGCGGCCTTGACCGCCACATCCGCCTGGCCGCGAGCGATTACCTGCTCCTCGCTGTCGAGCTTGGCGAGCACCTGGCCGGCCTTCACCTTGTCGCCCGACTTGATGAGGATTTCGCGGATCGTGCCCGATGCCTGCGCCGTCACCGCGACCGAACGGATCGCATCACCCGTGCCGATGGCGTTCAGTCGGTCGTTGACGACGCCCTGGACCACGGCCTGCGTCGCGACGAGAATGGCGCCGTTGCGCCCGCCGCCATTGCGGCGGTTCTGCCCCTGTCCCGATCCTTGGCCCTGCCCCTCGCCACGCTGCTGCCCTTGCGCCCGGGTGGGCGTGTCGGCATCCGCCGTCTCCTCAGCCTTCGGCGCGATTCTGGAAACGATGCCGTCTGGAATACCTGCATCGCGCATCGTATCGCCGGCGCCGGGCACAAAAAAAACCCACGCGGCAAAGCCGGCAATAATGACGATGAGCGAAAGTATAAACTGCTTCCAGAAGGCCATGCACGTCTCCGGAGGGACTCGAGGTTGGACCAGGGTCGGTCGAAAGAGGCGCTGCGGGATCAAGATTCCCCGTCTGATGCGACAATATCGCGCGTTTACAGCTTACCGGCAAGCATAAGCAGCCGGCATTACCGATTTGTAATATCAGCAAAGAATGGAAATAACCCGGTCGCGCACTTTTGCTTGAACGGACACTCACGCCGCCGCTTTCGGGCGAGATGCGGTGGCAAATCTCTGACGATGCGGGTTGGATGCCTATCGGCGCATCGACCATCGCAGGCCCATGACGGCCGCAATCCCGAGGATCGGCCATACCGCCCAGAACTGCCCCGTCCAGGTCAAAAGGTTGATACCGACAAGGCCGAGCGCCAGGATCGCCAGCAAGGTGATCTTGCGGTTGAACCGGCTCTGGTCGCGGTTCCAGGCGAGCGCCGCAACGACAGCAAGCGCAAGCACCGGAAAGCGCGCCCAGAAAACGCCCTGCCACGATAGAAGATTGATGCCGATTAGAACCGCGGCGACGACGCCGAGCACGCCGTACAGCTTGCGTCCGCCCGGTGCCTGCCTTGCCTCGGCCATATCGCCCGGCATAATCGGCTGCGGCTGCGGCTGCGGCTGCGGCTGCGGTCGCGTCGGACCGTATCCTCCGGCAGGCGGCGTCTCGTCCCTGGCATCGCCGATCTTCACCGCATAGCTCGGCACGCCTTCATCGACGTTCTTCACCATCAGCGGCCCGAGAAACTCGAAACCGACCGCCACCTTATTGCGGACCTGGTCGTAAACGGTGCTGGATATGACGATGCCGCCGGCCGCAGCCGAGGCCTGCAACCGTGCCGCAATATTGACGCCGTCGCCATAAAGATCGTCGCCTTCGACGATCACGTCGCCGAGATTGATGCCGATGCGAAAGAGCATGCGCCCGTCGGCCGGGCGGCGGGCGTTGAAGCCCGCCAGTTCGTTCTGGGTGTCGACGGCCGCGCGCACCGCTTCGACCACGCTCGGGAAATCGGCGATCAGCCCATCGCCCCAGGTATTGATGACGCGGCCGCCATGGCTTTCGATCAGCCGCCCCATCGCCTCCCGGCAGCGCTTCAGCGCCGCAAGCGTCCCCTCCTCGTCAGCCCCCATCAGCCGGGTATAGTCCTGCACGTCAGCACAGAAGATCGTCGTCAGCTTGCGCCGCGTGTCACTCATGGTCTCTCGTCTCCGCGCTATCGGTCCCGGAAAGATCGCTGCAAAGGTTGAAACTGGTCGATAGGAGATCGTAGGCGCTTGCAACGGCGGTAAGTTACTAAGCCTTTGTGTTCGTTGCCACCGATAATTGCTGATCGTCGACCCGCGTTTTCCGGGTATGCGAGGCGGCCGGGACGATTCAACTTCCTTCATTCGCCCAGTCATCGAGCTTCAAAGGCTCCGAAACGCGGGCAAAAGCCTGGTCGCGTGTAACGAGGGTTGCGGCAGTCGCGACGGCGTGGGCGGCAATCATCATCTCGAGGGACGCCAGAGCCACGCCTTTGGCTTCGCAAGCAGCGCGCAGATCGCCATAGGCTCGCGTGACGTCGTGATCCCAGGGGAGAACATCGACCCTGAGGAGGAATTGCCTGACCCGCTCGGATAGCGCCTTCGGATAGCCACGCTTGGCAAGACCGTAGAGCAACTCCCCTTCCGTGACCGATGAGATGACGATCTCGTCCATCGGAAGCGCCGCCAGCCTTTTAAGGATCTCCGGCCGATCGCCTTTGATGACATGGCTGGCGATATTGGTGTCGAGCATCCACGCCGTCCCTCCAGCCTTCGCAGGATCATGATCCTGCGAAGGCTGGCTGCGATCGGCCGGCCCCATGAAATCGTCCGGAACCTGATCTCTCCCATGGAGTTCGAAAAGGCCATCCCATGAATCCGGCTTGCGCGATAATATGACATCGCCGGTCTTCGGATCGCGACGAACGAACACCTCGCTCTCCTCGAAGCGGAACTCCGCAGGGAGCCGCACCGCCTGGCTGCGGCCGGTCGTAAAAATCTTGGCCGTTTTCGATGCCACGATAGCCTCCGCATTGCGATAGCTATCATGATACATACCGCCAGCAGGAAGCAAGCAAGACCTTCCCCGGCCCGCCATCGGCTCCCGAGCCTTCCAAATCCTACACTTCAAGAAAAACGCTGGATCACTGCACGATCTTGCGCGGGCTCGCCGTGTGTTCTCTCGCCACCGTGCTGGAACTGTCGATTTCCTGAAGCAAGACGTCGTAGCCCCAGAGATCGGCGAGATGTTGCAGGACAAGCTTCGTATCGTCTTCCTGGAGATAGCAGCCATTCACGACGATGTGCTGCAGCAACAGACGCCGGTCCCCGGCAAGGTCGACATCGACGATATCGATTGCCGGATCGGTCCAGCCGATATCGTATTCGCGAGAGAGCTGGCGGCGAATGCGGAGATAGCCGCGCTCGTTGTGAATCGCCGAAACGAGCACTCCCTCGGTCTGTTCCGGATCGTCGTAGAGATGGAACAGCCGCAGCTGCCGGATCAGGTTGGGGCTCAGGAACTGGCTGATGAAACTTTCGTCCCGGTAATTGGCCCAGACGTCACGCAGGACACCCATCGCATCGCCGCGTCCGGCGATATCGGGGAACCACGCGCGATCCTCTTCCGTCGGTGTCTTCACGATCCTCTCGATGTCCTGCATCATTGCAAAACCGAGCGCATAGGGATTGAAGCCCGAGAAGCGGCGGTCGTCGTAATTCGGCTGGAACACGACATTGGCATGCGACTTCAGGAATTCGAGGAAGTTGCCGTCGCTAATCTGTCCGCGTTCGTGCAGCCGGTTCATGATCTGGTAGTGGACGAACGTGGCGGTTCCCTCATTCATCACTTTGGTCTGCCGCTGGGGATGGAAATATTGCGCGACATGCCGGACGATGCGAAGGATTTCGCGCTGCCACGGCTGCAGCCGCGGCGCCGTCTTCTCGAGAAAATACAGGATGTTATCCTGCGGAAGGCCGAGGGCGGCGCGGCGCTTTTCGAGACCGATGTCGCCCGCCTTCTTGGCCTTGCCGACGGGAACCGTGCGCCACAGATCGTTGAACATCTGCTCTTCGTGGGCGCGGCGCTCTTGTAGCCGCTTCTCCTCCTGGCGCAGGTCGAGCGTGTTCTTGCCGGCATATCGATGCACCCCGTGCGACATCAGCGCATGCGCCGCGTCGAGCGTGCGCTCGACGGCCACCTCTCCATAACGTTCCTCGCAGCGTGAGATATAACCCTTGGCGAAATCGAGGTAATCGAGGATGCCTTCCGCGTCGGTCCAGAGCTTGAAGAGATAGTTGTTCTTGAAAAAGTGGTTATGGCCGAAAGCCGCATGTGCGATGACGAGCGTCTGCATCGTCGCCGTATTCTCCTCCATCAGGTAGGAGATGCAGGGCGAGCTGTTGATGACGATCTCATAGGCAAGGTCGCGCATGCCGCGGCGGTAGAAGGCTTCGTGATGGGCAAAGTGCTTGCCGAAGGACCAATGGCGGTAGAAGAGCGGCATGCCTGTGGAGGAATAGGCATCCAGCATCTGTTCGGAGGTGATGACTTCGATCTGGTTCGGGTAGACGTCGAGGCCGAGTTCACCGAGCGCGATTGCCTCGCAGGCGTCGTGGATCCGCTGCAGCGTTGAAAAGTCCCAATCGGCACCTTCGAACAGAAGCAGCTCTTTCGACCTCAGCATCGTGGTCATGGCGTTACCTTCGACTGGGCTTCACGTTTCTGGAAGAGATCGTGGAAAACCGGAAATATCTCGCTTCGCCGGCAGACCTTGCGTATCGAGAGCGGCAGCGGTTCGGACCGGATCCCGTCATAGAGCATCCAGAGAGGCGAACGGGATACCGAGGAATCGCCGCCTTCTTCCCCGACCTCGATATAGGCGAAATACTGGCACAGCGGCAAAATCTCGCGCACCAGCTGGCCGGTCAGGTTTCCGTCCGAATGGGCGTTGTCGCCGTCCGAGGCCTGGGCGCCATAGATGTTCCACTCAGCCGGATCGAAACGCGCCGCGATGATCGCCCGCATCGCAGCAAGGGCGCTGGATACCAATGTGCCGCCCGTTGCAGGACCGTAGAAGAAAGTTTCCTCGTCGACCTCCTCGGCCCTGTCGGTATGGCGGATGAAGACGATCTCCACTTTCTTGTAGCGCTTCGACAGGAAGAGATAGAGCAGCAGGTAGAACCGCTTCGCCAGGTCCTTCATGTGTTCCGACATGGAGCCGGACACGTCCATCAGGCAGAACATCACAGCCTTTGCCACGGGCTTCGGCTCGTTTTCGAAACGGCGATATCTGACGTCGAGCGGATCGATATAGGGAATGCGTCGGCTTTTATCCGTCAGGGATTTGAGTTTTGCCTCAAGCAGCAGGCGGCTCTCGTCGTCCTCGCATTCCTCGATCTGCCGCTGCAGCGCTTCGATCTCTTCGCGGCGCGGGCGGTGAAGCGCAACACGGCGCATCATCGCGAGCTTCGTCGTGCGACCGACGGCAATGTTGGACGGCGATCCGGAGACGGAATAGCCGGCCCGGAACGGCGTTTCCTCCTCGGTTTCGGCTAGCCGCCGCTTGGCAAGGTCCGGCAGTTCCAGATCGTCGAGGAACACGTCTAGGAATTCTTCGCGCGTCAGCACGAAACGGAAGCCGTCCTCACCGTCGCCTTCGCCCGCATCCTTGGGTTTCCCGCCCCGGCTCCCCGGCGGGCGAGGAAGGATGTCGCCTTCGACGAAGGCCCTGTTTCCAGGCAGGATGTGATCGCGGATGCCGCCGCCGCCCCGTCGCAAGTTCGGTTCGGCCATTCCATCGATCGGCAGGCTGATCTCCCCGCCGTCGAGCACGTCGCGGATGTTGCGGTTTTGCAGCGAGCGTTTCACCGCCTGCTGCACGGCGCCCTTCATGCGTCGAAGGAACCGCTGCCGATTTTCCAGACTTTTACCGCGCGGATTTAGCCGCCGGTCGACAATGTGCATAATGGCTCCGCATTAACTTGCCTGTTTGACGCGCATGTACCATTCCACAAGGCGTCGAACCTGCCTCTCGGTGTAACCCCGCGCGGCCATGCGCGAGACGAATTCGCTGTGCTTCTTTTCCGTTTCGGAATCCTTTTTCGACCCGAAGGAAATGACCGGCAAAAGATCCTCGACCTGCGAAAACATCCGCTTTTCGATGACTTCCCGGATTTTCTCGTAGCTGGTCCATGACGGATTCTTTCCGCCGTTGGCTGCCCGCGATCTCAAGCAGAACTTGACGATTTCGTTGCGGAAATCCTTCGGATTGGCGATTCCCGCCGGCTTTTCGATTTTCGTCAGTTCCTGATTGAGGAGCTCGCGGTCGAGAAGCTGACCGGTATCGGGATCCTTGAAGTCCACATCTTCGATCCAGGCATCGGCATAATCGACGTAGCGGTCGAACAGATTCTGTCCGTAGTCCGCATAGGATTCAAGATAGGCCTTCTGGATCTCATTGCCAATGAACTCTGCGTAACGCGGCGCAAGATCGGCCTTGATGAATTCCAGATAGCGCTTCTCGACGTCGTCGGAAAACTGCTCGCGGCGGATCGACTGCTCCAGCACATACATCAGGTGAACCGGATCGGCGCCGATATCCGTGGTGTCGTGGTTGAAGGTGGAAGCGAGCACCTTGAAGGCGAAGCGGGTCGATATGCCGTCCATGCCCTCGTCGATACCGGCAGCATCCCGGTATTCCTGAACGCTGCGGGCGCGCGGATCGGTTTCTTTCAGGCTCTCGCCGTCATAGGTGCGCATCTTCGAGAAGAACGTCGAATTCTCGTGCTTGCGCAGGCGTGAAAGCACGGAGAAGCGGGCAAGCATTTCGAGCGTCGCCGGGGCGCATGGCGCATTGGCGAGTTCCGATCCCTCGATCAGCTTCTCGTAGATCTTCTGCTCTTCCGTCACGCGCAGGCAATAGGGCACCTTGATCACGCAGATACGGTCGATGAAGGCCTCGTTGTTCTTGTTGGCCTTGAAGGTCTGCCATTCCGCTTCGTTCGAATGCGCCAGCACGATGCCCGAGAAGGGTATGGCGCCGATATTCTCGGAGCCGATATAGTTCCCCTCCTGCGTCGCGGTCAGCAGCGGATGCAGCATCTTGATCGGCGCCTTGAACATCTCGACGAATTCGAGGATGCCCTGGTTGGCGCGGTTGAGCCCACCGGAATAGCTGTAGGCATCGGGATCGTTCTGGGAATAGGTTTCCAGCTTGCGGATGTCGACCTTGCCGACCAGCGACGAGATATCCTGATTGTTCTCGTCTCCGGGCTCGGTCTTGGCGATGGCGATCTGGCGCAACCGCGAAGGCTGAACTCTGACGACACGGAAGCGGGAAATATCGCCGCCAAAGTCGTCGAGCCGCTTCAGGCACCAGGGGCTCATCAGCCCGTTCAGGCGCCGCAGCGGGATGCCGTATTGCTCCTGGAGCAGCGACCCCATCGTCTCAGGATCGAAGAGGTTGAGCGGACTTTCGAAAACGGGGCTGATCTCGTCGCCCGCCTTCAGCACATAGATCGGATGAACTTCCATCAAGAGCTTCAACCGCTCCGCCAGCGACGACTTGCCGCCACCGACCGGGCCGAGCAGGTAGAGGATCTGCTTGCGCTCCTCCAGCCCCTGCGCGGCATGACGGAAGAAGGAAACGATGCGTTCAATCGTCTCTTCCATGCCGTGGAAGCCGGCAAAGGCCGGATAGATCCGAATGGTCCTGTTCATGAAGATGCGGCCGAGGCGCGCATCCCTCGCGGTGTCGACCATCTGCGGCTCGCCTATCGCGGCGAGCAGGCGCTCCGTCGCATTGGCATAGGCGATCGGGTCTTTTTTGCAGAGATCGAGATACTCCTGCACCGACATATCGGTTTCGCGGCGCGCTTCGTAACTGCGCGTAAACGCATCAAATACGGATCCGTTCAGCATGGGCCCTCCAGTAAGGTTATGCCGCAGGCTCAAAGTCTATAACCATCGAGATGGCTACGACGTTCCTAAGAATCAATAATTTCGCAGGTATATTCGACGCTCACCGGCCGTTTCTTGCAACGCACAAAAACGTGCATGCACCGGTTATTTTTACTCTACGAAACTGTTTCTCATGATAGTTGAAAAAAGCACCATTGCGGTATCAGCACATTTCGCGACGTGACAGAAAGATGAAAAGGGTGTGCAATGTCGCCCGTGATTCGAACTCTCGAAAAATCGACGATTGGCAACCAAATCTGCGCAAAGTCGATGCTGGACAGCATGTGCCGATCCGCCCCTGACAGATGGAATCGGGCACATCCCGGCCGCCGCCAATTCGTGCGCCCGCCGACCCGATTCAGCCATTGAACGCCTTTTCCAGCGCAGCGACATCGATCTTGACCATGCCGAGCATCACCTCGGTCACGCGCTTCGCCCGTTCACGGTCGCTGTCGGCGATCATTTCGGAAAGAATACGCGGAACGATCTGCCAGGAAAGACCCCAGCGATCCCTAAGCCAGCCGCAGGCCTCCGGCGCGCCGCCATTGGCGAGGAATGCCCCCCATATCCGATCGATCTCGGCCTGGTTTTCCACAAGAATCGCGATCGAGAAGGAATGGTTGAAGCTGTCGAGCGGGCCGGCCTTCATCGCCAGGAAGGCCTGGTCGCCAAGCGTGAACTCGATCAGCTCGACGCTGCCGGGAGGCCCGCTCGGCGTTTCCGCCGGCAATATAGTGGTGCGGTCGATCTTGGAATTCGGAATGATCGACACGTAGAATGCGACGGCTTCGCGGGCTTCCTCCGCAAACCACAGATTTGAAACGACCTTCGGCATGAACAGCCTCCTTGTTGATGGTTGATCCGGACGTTGTCCCATGATCCAAGGACGGCCGACGTGGATCGGCTCCGACAGGCTGCATCAGGTTTTTTCAGCCGCCTCCGCTCTATGGACGTCACAGCCGCGACTTCCGAGCCTGGGGAAACCCCTTGGGATTGCGGCAGTTCGGGAATGAAAGCAGAACATCTTTTCTGGTCTTTCCTTCCCGAATCACTACATTACGCGCCATGAGCAATAGTTTCGACGATATTCCCTTTTTCGACGAAGAGCCGGGCGAGATGGCGCGCAAGCCGCAGCCTCCTGCCCCCCCCGCCGGAAGAGCGCCCGCCGGTGGCGGCATTGCTGCGCGCGCCATGGCGGCCCGTGACGGCGGCAAGCGGCCGGATTATCTCGCCGGGCTGAACCCGGAACAGACCGAAGCCGTCGAAACGCTGGAAGGCCCGGTGCTCGTGCTTGCCGGCGCCGGCACGGGCAAGACGCGGGTGCTGACCACCCGCATCGCCCATATCCTCAATACAGGCCGCGCCTTTCCCTCGCAGATTCTCGCCGTCACCTTCACCAACAAGGCGGCCCGCGAGATGAAGGAGCGCATCGCGCTGCTCGTCGGCGGCGCCGTCGAAGGCATGCCCTGGCTCGGCACTTTCCACTCGATCGGCGTCAAGCTGCTGCGCCGCCACGGCGAACTCGTCGGGCTGCGTTCCGATTTCACCATTCTCGATACCGACGACGTCGTCCGCCTGATCAAGCAGCTGATCCAGGCCGAAGGCCTCGACGACAAGCGCTGGCCAGCCAAGCAGTTCGCCGGCATGATCGACACCTGGAAAAACAAGGGGCTCGGCCCCGCCGATATTCCCGAGGGCGACGCCCGCGCCTTTGCCAATGGCCGCGGCCGCGATCTCTATTTTGCCTATCAGGCGCGCCTGACGACACTGAACGCCTGCGACTTCGGCGACCTGCTGATGCATCCGATCGCGATCTTCCGCAAGAATCCGGATCTCCTGAAGGAATATCACGGCCGCTTCCGCTATATCCTCGTCGACGAGTACCAGGACACCAACACCGCCCAATATATGTGGCTGAGGCTGCTGGCCCAGCGCGCCAAGGGCGAGCCGCAGAACGTCTGCTGTGTCGGTGACGACGACCAGTCGATCTATGGCTGGCGCGGCGCCGAGGTCGACAATATCCTGCGCTTCGAGAAGGACTTCCCCGGCGCCAAGGTTATCAAGCTCGAGCGCAACTACCGCTCGACCGAACATATCCTCGGCGCTGCCGCCCATCTGATCGCCCATAATGAAGGCCGGCTTGGCAAGACGCTGTTCACCGATCGCTCCGATCCCGACGACGTCAAGGTGCAGGTCCACGCCTCCTGGGATTCGGAGGAGGAAGCGCGCGCCATCGGCGAGGAGATCGAGCAACTCCAGCGGAACAAGCATCTCTTGAACGACATGGCGATCCTCGTGCGCGCCTCCTTCCAGATGCGCGAGTTCGAAGACCGCTTCGTCACCCTCGGGCTCAATTACCGCGTCATCGGCGGCCCGCGCTTCTACGAGCGCTTGGAAATCCGCGATGCTATGGCCTATTTCCGGCTGGTCGCTCAAGCCTCCGACGATCTCGCCTTCGAACGCATCATCAACACGCCGAAGCGCGGCCTCGGCGATACGACGGTGCGCGCGCTGCACGACTATGCGCGCGCCCGCGATATCCCTATGCTTGCCGCCGCCGCCGACATCATCGAAACCGACGAGCTGAAGCCGAAGGCGCGCAAAGCCCTCTTCGATGTGATACAATCTTTCCGCCGATGGCAGGAACTGCTTGAAAACACACCCCATACCGAACTTGCCGAGCAGATCCTCGAAGAGTCCGGCTATACCGACATGTGGAAGAACGACAAGAGCGCCGAAGCCCCCGGCCGCCTCGAAAACTTGAAGGAACTCATCCGCTCGATGGAAAGCTTCGAGTCGATGCGCGGCTTCCTCGAACACGTCTCCCTCGTCATGGATGCCGAGACTAACGAGAACCTCGACGCCGTTTCGATCATGACGCTGCACTCGGCCAAGGGCCTGGAATTCGACACCGTCTTCCTACCCGGCTGGGAAGAAGGCCTCTTCCCGCACCAGCGCTCGCTGGATGAGAGCGGCCGCGCCGGCCTGGAGGAAGAACGCCGCCTCGCCTATGTCGGCATCACCCGCGCCAAGCATCGCTGCCACATCTGGTTCGTCTCCAACCGCCGCATCCACGGCCTCTGGCAATCGACCCTGCCCTCGCGTTTCCTCGACGAACTGCCGGAAACTCATGTCGAGGTCGCCGAGATGGAGCAGAGCTACGGCGGTTACGGCCGCGGCGGCTACGGCCAGTCGCGCTTCGACAAGGCCGAACCCTTCGCCAATTCCTATTCCACGCCCGGCTGGAAACGCGCCCAGGCCAACAAGACCGACGCCACCCGCGACAATTGGGGCAGCCGCTCCGGCCATGCGGTCGAACGCATCGGCTACGGCGAAAGCGGCCCGAAAGGGCGCACGATCGAAGGCGAGCTGGTGGCGAAATCGACCTCGTCGGAACCGTCGAGGTTCACCCTCGGCGACCGCGTGTTCCACCTGAAATTCGGCAACGGCAACATCACCGGCATCGAAGGTAACAAGCTGACGATCGAGTTCGACCGTGCGGGGCAGAAGCGCGTCTTGGACGGGTTCGTCGAGCGCGTGTGATATCAGGCGGCCGGCATGCAGGCCTCGCCTCCTAAACCTTCACCCGAGCATCCGCATGCTTCCGAGACCAAGAATATCATTCATCAGAGCGATGCCCATTCCCGCGGCGACGATGCTCAATCCGATCAGGAAGAGCCGCCGCGATCGATCATATTTGACGGCAAGCAGCGAGTCGCGCGCCAAAAGATCGGCAAACACCTTCACCTGAATGACGATGCCGACGGTCAGGAAGGACATCGGCAGCAGGTCGATGCGGCTCCAGTCATTGGGATTGGAGACCCAAAGACTGATGAAGTTGAGGGAAAAACCGAGAATGATCCCGGTCGCCGTCAGCGATCCGTTGCGGAACGTCGCATCGATCTTTTCGTCTGGCCCGGGCTCGGACATTGCTTCTCTTCCCGCTTCTGAGGCAAGAAAGGCAGAAATCGCGGCCGCGAGCAAGATCGATCCGGCATCGCCTGCCGAGCAGATGGACGAAATGCCGCAGCAGCACGAAGCAGGCCGCATCCGCCGCCGCTCGTTCCGCCAGCCGCGCCGGCGCGATCTCATCCGATAAACGGCATAATTCGCGCGCGCCAGAACATACCGGCGTTCATAAAATCCAATATTTTCAATGAAATGATTTTGGTAACCGAAAGGTTAACGTGCGTTGCCCCGCCTCGTCAATCGCACTTCTTCCCTGTCAAAACGTCGCTTTGACGCTTTCCGCAAATCAGCTTAGCCCGGAGGCTGCCCACCCATGAAAGGCGGGTTTCACGACGAACTTTTCGAAGGAGGTTCAAGTGACCAGTGTTTCATCTCTCGGCAGCACATTGACCCAGTACCAGTCTCCGCTTTCCAGCCTCGACAAAAATGGCGACGGCGTGATTTCGCCGGACGAACTCGCCGCCGCTTCGCAGTCCCCGACAGCAAGCACGGCCTCGACCGGCGACAGCGACGACAAGAGCAGCGATATCGTCAAGAAGATCACCGCCGACATCCTATCGCTGATGCTGTCCCTGCAGAAGACCGACGGCAGCGATGATCAGAGTGAGGGCAGCGATCAGAGCGGCGACTCTTCCAAGGGCGTCTTCGCCTCGATGGATACGAATGGCGACGGCAAGTTGACCGAGTCCGAATTCCTCGCCGCCGATACGAGCAGCATCAAAACGTCAGGCGACAGCGATCCGCTCCTCACCAAGGTGTTGAGCGATATGCAGACGGCCCTTCAGGCCTACCACAATACCTACGGCTCTTCCGCTGTGGCGGCCGATACGGCAACCGACGACGTGGCTGCGGCCTGACCGGCTGAGATGAGGCTCCGCCGGGGGAGCCTCGATCCATCGATCTGCGAAAAGCGCCTTGTCGGGCAGCCGAGTTTGACTGCGATCGCCGCCTCTGCCGGCTGGCATCTACCCGCGACCCCGCATCATTGCCGTCCATTTCAACACGAGAACCTCCGGATTCTCTCAATGATTGCATTAGGATATGCTTTTTCAGCCGCTTGCTACCGCTGGCGCCAGAATTAGCACTTGCATGTGCGCTCCCGGAAATTCACTAGTTGATGCGTTCAATGTGCTTGGCGTCTTACACTGAAATAAGCGAAGGGATTGGCCTTGATGAAAGCGCTGCTGCTCGTCGATATTCAGAATGGCTTTTGCCCGGGCGGCAATCTGCCGGTGCCGGATGGCGACAAAGTGGTTCCCATCGCCAACAGCCTGATCGACAGCGGCAAATACGACCTGATCGTCGCCTCGCAGGACTGGCATCCGCCTGGCCATGGCAGCTTCGCCTCTGCCCATCCGGGTGCCGTTCCCTTCGAGATCGGCGAACTCTCGGGCAAGCCGCAAATGATGTGGCCCGACCACTGCGTTCAGGGAACGCTTGATGCCGAATTGCATCCCGCGCTCAAATCCGAAGAGATCGACCTGATCCAGCAGAAGGGCGAGCATCCCCATATCGACAGCTATTCGGCCTTCCGCGACAATGACCGCGATGCCTCGACAGGCCTGTCCGATTTCCTCACCGACCAGGGCGTCACCGATCTCGATATCTGTGGGCTGGCGACCGATTATTGCGTCAAGTTCTCCGCGCTCGACGCATTGGAGATGATGCCCGATGTCCGCGTACGCTTCATCAAGGATGCAAGCCGCGGCATCACCCCCGAAGGCGTCGCCGCCGCGATTGAGGAGATGCGGGCGCACGGCATCGCGATCGTCGATAGCGCTGAGGTCCTGGCCGGCTGATTCACGAAAACAATGACTTAAAGCGCATTGCATGAATCAAATTCTACGTCCCGTCGCAGGGAATGCTGTAACCTATGCAGCAGTGCCCTTGTTCTTCTCCTCGCGCTCCAACAGATAGATGTCTTCCGCCAGGTCCTCCATCTTCCTGAGAAGGGCGGCATGCGCATCGCGAAGACCCTGATTGTAATAATGGGCGCCGATCTCGTCTGCGAAGAAATCGAGCAGGAACTCCGCCGGCAGCGCGCCAATCGGCTGGTCGAGCTCCGCCTCGAAATAGCGGCGGATGCTTGAAACGATCGCCGCCTTCGCTTCCTTGGAAAATTCGATCTTCTTCATGGTTTCCTCTTGGCCGAATGCGCTCGGGATTTTGATGGTTCAGCGAAATCGATTGGTCAATCAAGGAAATTCAATTGCCGTTGCAAGCCATAGACCATAAGGGAAACCTGAATTCCAACTGGACAAGATCGCATGAATCGCGCCGACTTTGTTGAAGGTTTGCGGGGCGGCTTTGCCGTTGCGCTGGCATCGGCGCCCTTTGGCGCCCTGTTCGGAGCGCTCGCCGTCGAAAACGGCATGTCGCTCTCCGAGGCCGCCTTCATGAGCGCCACCGTCTATGCCGGCGCCAGCCAGATGGTCGGCATCGAACTCTTCGGCCATAATGTCCATGCCTGGCTGATCGTGCTGTCGATCCTCGCCGTCAATTTCCGCCATGTGCTCTATTCGGCGGCGATGGCCCGCTATATCGGCCAGTTCACGCCGGTCCAGAAATTCTTCACCTTCTTCCTGCTCGTCGATCCGCAATTTGCCGCAGCGGTGAAACGCGGCGAGTCCGGCCTGCCGGTGAGCTTCGCTTGGTATTTCGGCTTCGCCATTATCATCTACGTCCCCTGGATACTGACCAGCGTCGCCGGCGGTTTGCTCGGCGGTTTCATCGGCGATCCCAAGGCGATCGGCCTGGATATCCTGCTGCCGGCCTATTTCCTCGGCATCGTCCTTGGTTTCCGCAAGCGCGACAGTTTTCTGCCCGTGGCGCTCGTCAGCGCCGTGGCCTCCGTGCTCGCCTATCGCTATGTCGGCTCGCCCTGGCATGTCAGCCTGGGTGCGGCCGCCGGCATCGTGCTTGCCGCCCTGCTGCCATTGCCGCCGCAAGCGCCTGATCTCGAAGCCGGCGCCCTGCAATCCGAAGTGCACGAGGTCTGAGCCATGGAATTCGATCTTCACATGGCGCTCGTCATCATTGCCGCGGCAGTCGCCACCTTCGCCACCCGCATCGGCGGCTACATCCTCATCACCCGGATGAAGAGCATTCCGCCGCGCATGGAGGCGGCGCTGAATGCCGTGCCGGCCGCCGTGCTGACGACGCTGGTCGCCCCCGCCTTCTTTATCGGCGGCTGGGAATCGAAACTGGCGCTGATCGTCGCCCTCTTCGTCGGCCTGCGCGTTTCGCATACATGGATGCTGGTCGCAGCCTGGATCGTCGTCATGACCTGGCGCCACACGATCGGCGCCTGAGCGCGACGGTGCCGGCTCGTCGACGCCCTTTTCAATATTCCAGCGGCAGCGTCGCGTTTTCGAGCCACGCCCTCACGTCGTGGTCGTGGATCAGCGGCATCAGCGCCTCGCATGTGCGATGGTGATAGTCGTTGAACCAGTGCAGCTCGTCATGGGTCAGAAGCTCCGGAATGACGAGGCTGCGGTCGATCGGGCAGAAGGTCAGCGTCTCGAAGCCGAGCATCGCCGCGTCACCGCCCTCGATCTCCTCGGCGCCGCGCACATAGACCAGATTCTCGATGCGGATGCCGAAGCTGCCGGGCCGGTAGTAGCCGGGTTCGTTCGAGAGGATCATGCCGGGCAGCAATTCCTGCGTCGAAAGCCTGGAGATGCGCTGCGGCCCTTCGTGCACGGAGAGATAAGAGCCGACGCCGTGGCCGGTGCCATGGGCGAAATCGGCCCCTGCCCGCCACAGCGCGATGCGCGCCAGCGGATCGAGGTCGCAGCCGCGCGTGCCCTTCGGGAAACGCGCCGTGCTGATCTCAATCATCCCCTTCAACACCAGCGTGAAGAAGCGCCGATGCTCCTCGGAGACAGCGCCGATGCCGACGGTGCGGGTGATGTCGGTCGTGCCGTTGATATATTGCGCGCCGGAATCGATCAGGAAGAGTTCCCCGGCCTCGATCATCCGGTTGGTCTCGGTCGTCACCCGGTAATGCATGATCGCCGCGTGTTCGCCCGCACCCGAAATCGTGTCGAAGGATATGTCCTTCAGCGGGTTCTGCATGCTCTCACCGACGCGGGCGCGCGTCGCTTCGAGACGTTCGGCGGCGGCGATTTCGCTCACTGTGCCGGGTTTTTCCTGCGACAGCCAATAGAGGAATTCCACCATCGCCGCGCCGTCCTGCAGATGCGCCGCGGCCGAGCCGTTGATTTCGACGTCGTTCTTCACCGCGCGCGGCAGCTTGGCGGGGTCGGCGCCCTCCACCACTTCGCCGCCCGCCTTACGGATGATCTCCGCCAGCGCATAGGAGGCGATATCGGGGTCGATCAATATGCGGCCGCCGTCCCTGGAAACCGCAGCCAGTCTCTCCTCCAGCGCCGAGGGCGGCAACTGCGTGCAGATCTGCCCGAGATAGGCTTCCGGCTCGATGCCGGTCTTGCGCTTGTCGAGGAAGAGTTCCGCCCGCCCATCGGCATGGATGATGGCGCGCGCCAGCGGATGCGGCGTGTGCGGCACGTCGGCGCCACGGATGTTGAAGATCCAGGCGACCGAGGAGGGATCGGCGATCAGCACCGCTGCGAGGTCCTTCTTCGAAAGGTCGGCGGCAACAGTCGCGATTTTGTCGCTCGCCAGCACGCCGGCCTGCGCGACGTTCTGGATGCTGACCGCACCGAGCGGTTCGGCCGGCCGGTCGCTCCAGAGCCTGTCGAGCGGATTGTGCGGCAGGAATACCAGCGTCCCGCCGATTTCCGCAACCGCCCTTTCAAGACGGCGCACCTCGGCACCCGCATGCAGCCAGGGATCGATGCCGAGCCGTAGGCCCCTGGCACCGTTTGCGGCCAGCCAGAGATGCGGCGGCTCGTTGACGAGGTCGCCGCCTGTAAAGACCGAGCCGTCGACCTGTTCGGCAAGCTGCGTCACATAGCGCCCGTCGACGAAGACGATTGCCTGCGTGCGCAGGATCAGCGCAATGCCGGCCGAACCGGTGAAGCCCGTCAGCCATGCCAAGCGCTCCGAACATGCCGGAACATATTCGCCATTGAACTCGTCGGCGCGCGGCACGAGGAAGGCGTCAATGCCGAGCGAATCGAAAGCAGCGCGCAGCGCCGATACGCGATCCCTGCCGAAATGCGGCGTGGAGGTGACCTCGAAAGATTGGAACATGCTGGAAAACCCGAATGGTTGAGACGAATCCGGTGAATGGGATGCCGACCATGTTAGCGAAATTTCAACCGATGGGGAGAAAAAGCGACGAAACGAGTCGAAACCCCTGGGGCCGCTCAAGATTTTGACAGAACTGTGACGCCAAAAGTTAATTTGGCACGCTTTATGCATTAGCCGCATGGCTCCCATGAGCGAAACCCTCTGCCTCCGCATTTCAGAATAGCTATATAGACGCCATCGAACGGTTCGCGATGAACCTGCAAACAAGGAATTCTTGAAATGACCGCCTCTCTCTCGCGCTTCGCATATAGCAGCCCGGTGCAGGCTGGCGAACGCCAGACCGTACGTCACGTGATCGGCGCCCGCCGCCCGCAGAATGAGGACAGCCTCAAGCTGCTCGGCGCCGGCCAGCGTGCCGCACGCCACAAGGGCGCCCCCAGCTACGCGTTCTGAGTCTGAAAGCCGGTCCGTCTCCTCCCTCCCGGACCGGCCTATTGGAATGCAGTAGAGCCCGCTCGAGCCTCCTCCCCTTGAGCTCGCGGGCATTGACCGGATAGACCGGTCCAAGGCGGTGCCCTCGGCGCCGCCTTTTTTGTTATTTTGGGAAAGGCTTTCTTGTCTTCAGGCAGCGCAAGGAGCGGCTTCGTTTCCATAGGCGCGCAGACCTTTCCCCACCCTCATCCCTGTGCTCGTCACAGGGATCCAGTGCGCCAAGGTCCTTGGGCGCGGGAAACTCTCTTCAGGGTCACGGAGTCATCCACCGCGCGGACGCGCGGTGGATGACTTCCTATGACAGGTACAGGATGAGGTGAGGTGGAGGAGACGTCCCACCTCAAATAAGGCGTGCGGTGCAGGACAAGCCTCCTGCCTCCCTACTCCAAAAGAAGTCAAGGCCGATCGAAGTGGATCGTCACCCAGCCATTGCGCCAGATCGTCCTGACATGGCGAAGCCGCGCGCCGCTATAGGCGGCAATCACTTTCCAGCGCTGTGCGGCGAGGATGCCTGAAAGAATCACCGATCCACCGGGTGCCAGATGCGTCGCGAGCTTCGGCGCCATGCGGATCAGCGGCCGGGCAAGAATATTGGCGATGACGAGATCGAAGGGGCCATGCTCGGAGAAGGCCGTCGAATGGAAACCCGGCGCGGTTCGGGTGACAATGCCCGAGGCAATGCCATTGCGGCGCACGTTTTCTGCCGCGACCTTGGTCGCGATCGGATCGATGTCGGTGGCAAGCACCGGAATGTTCTTCAGCTTGCGGACCGCAATCGCCAGCACACCGCTGCCGGTGCCGAGATCGAGCGCATTGCGGACGCGGCGCGAGCGCACCACGGCGTCGATCACCTCGAGGCAGCCTGCCGTAGTTCCGTGATGGCCGGTGCCGAAGGCCTGGCCGGCATCGATTTCGATGGCGATATCGCCGGGGCGGACCTTATCGCGGTCGTGCGAGCCGTGCACCAGAAAGCGCCCTGCCCTGACGGGCTTCAGCCCCTCCAGCGATTTCCCCACCCAATCGACGTCGGGAATGACCTCCCGCAGCAACTGAGCATCGGGAAAGGCAGTCTTCAACGCCGTCTCGATGCGGGAGCGTACCTCCGCCTCGTCCTCGGCCATCATGTAGACGGAGGCTTCCCAGATATCCTTCTTCTCGTCGATCTCGGTGGTGCCGATGGCGAAGTCTTCTTCGCCGAAGACCGCGCTCAGTAGGTCGAGGATCTCTTCGGCCTTGCTTTCGGTCGTCGTCACGTAAAGGCGGATTTCACTCACGATAGGCGGTCTTTCCCGTTTCCGTTGCCCGCCACCGATCGAGCCGACGCCCTGTCATGCGCAAGCCCTCATCCCTTGTTGACGAGATTCTCCAGCTTCTTTACCGCCGTGTCCGGGTTTTCGCCATAGGCGATCGTTCCGGAAAACCGCCCGGCCGAATCGAGCAGGAACACCGAGGCGGTGTGATCCATCGTATAGTCGCCGTTCGGATCCTTCTCGTCGACCGGCACCTTCTTGGCGTAGACGCGGAAACCCTTGATGACCTCGGCGATTTTGTCAGGCGCGCCTGAAATGCCGGTGATCCGCTTGGAAACGTTGGAAACATACGCGTTCATGATCTCGGGCGTGTCGCGCTCCGGATCGACGGTCACGAAATAGGCCTGCAGCTTGTCACCTTTGGGATCGACCTTCTCCATCCAGCCATTCAGCTCGAAAAGCGTGGTCGGGCAGACTTCCGGGCAATGCGTGAAGCCGAAGAACAGCGCCGTCGGCTTGCCGCGCAGCGCCTCTTCGGTGATCGGCTGTCCGCTTTGGGAGACCAGCGTGAAGGGCACGCCGAAGGGCGGTTCGGCCACCACGTCCCTTGATTTCATCGGGTACAGCTTGAACGCGCCAAGCAGCCCGGCAAGTATCAGAACACTTGCCCAGACGGCGATGCGGAATGTCTTCATTGGCATGATCCTCGATCCAGGCGGATGTGCCGCCCGCCCCTGCCGGCGTGATTATAGTCTCGACCGAAGGCGCGCAATTCAACAATATGTTTTCTGACCCGTGATTAATTGTCTCACCGATAGAAACCGCCACAGCAACGAAATCCGGCCTCAGGAATCTGCACGGATCAAAAATGCCAGGTGTTTGAATAGCTTGCCTTTGGAGCGACGGGAAATCCGAAAATACATATCGTTAGGAAAGACTTAAGCGGTCACGTCTATATTTAACGGCGGTTCCGCATCGCCGCTCCCACTGGGGACAACTGGGAAGAATTCTGATCATGAACAACAACAATGCCATCAAGCAGTCCGGTGCTTATCTCGAAATCGTTTCGTTCCATCTGGGCGATCAGGAATTTTGCATCGACATCATGGCCATCCGCGAAATCCGCGGCTGGGCGCCGGTGACGCCGATGCCGCATACCCCGCCCTACGTGCTGGGCCTCATCAACCTGCGCGGCGCGGTGATCCCCGTCATCGACATGGCCTGCCGCCTCGGCATGAAGATGACCGAGCCCTCCGAGCGCTCGGCGATCATCGTCACCGACATCGCCGGCAAGCTGGTCGGCCTGCTGGTCGAACAGGTTTCCGACATGATGACCATCAAGAGCGAAGACCTGCAGCCGCCGCCGGAAATCATCCCAGAAGCCCAGCGCGCCTTCTGCCGCGGCATCGTTGCGCTCGAAAAGACCATGGTCTGCTTCCTGAACCTCGACACCGTTATCGCCGACGAGCTGAATCAGGCTGCTTGAGCCGTATTGGAAAATGGAGTTCGAAGGCCCGGCTCGTTCGGGCCTTTTTTGTTCTGTGTGGAGAGTAAAGCCGGCATCGGATCAGCCTTTGGGAAAACCCCTCCCACAAGGGGAGGGACTAACCCGGAGCGCCCACCTCGCTTCTCCTAAAAGGTCGAAGATCTGGAAAACCGGTGCGGCAAGTTAAGCCCCTCCCCCTTGTGGGGAGGGGTTTGGGGCGGGGTCCTTATCCAAAAGCGAAAAATCCCGTCCTCCCGCCCCTACGGCTTCCCATTCTTCCACACAACGTTCTGCCCATAGAGCGGAATCGTCGAAATCGACATCTTCGCCGAGCCATCCGTCAGTTCGCGCGAATGGGCGAGATAGATCAGCGTGTCGTTGGTCTTATCGTAGATGCGGTTGACGACCAGCGTCTTCCAGATCAACGACATACCTTGCCGGAACACTTCGCTGCCATCCTTGGACAGGTCGATATTGCCGATCTCGATCGGCCCCGTCTGCCGGCAGGCGATGGAATTGTTGGACGGGTCTTCGAACCAGTTGCCGTTTTTGAACCGGTCGATCAGGCTTCGGTCGAAATAGGTGACATGGCAGGTGACGCCCTTGACCTCTGGATCGGAGACCGCCTCGACGATGATGTCGTTGCCGATCCAGTCGACCCCGACCTTGCCGACAACTTCGGCCGAGGCGGCGCCGGCGGAAAGGGCGGCGAAGGAAAAGGCGGCGAGGAAAAGATTGCGCAGCTTGGACATGGCGGCTCCCTGAGTGATCCGCATTCTAGATAAGTGCGCCCTGAGGCTTTGCAAGAAATGGCGCCCCGGAGAAGCGATCAGCCTTTCCGGCAGGTGCAGGGCTCATGGGCCCGCGCCGTCAGCCGTCCGGGCCTCATACCGATCATCGCCGGTATGGCGTGAACAGCATTGGCCTTGACCGCCTTCGCCATCTCGATCGCCGCGGCCGCGCAGACAGCGGCATCCTCGGCGGCGTTGTGGTGCACGAAACGCAAGCCGAGATGCTCGGCAATCAGGTTCAGCCGGTGTGAGAGGAAGTGCGGCCAGATCCGCTGCGCCATCTTCAGGCTGCAGAGATAGGTGAGTTCCGGATAGGATTGCCGATAGTGATCGAGGCTCGCCCGCCAGACGCTGAAATCGAAGGCGGCATTATGCGCGATCATCGTCGCGCCGCTGATATCCTCGTGGAATTCGTCCATCACCTCGGGAAACTCCGGCGCATCCTCGACATGCTCCGGCCGGATGCCGTGGATCGCAATGTTCATCCCGGAAAAGCGCATCTCCCGCGGCCGGATCAGCCGTTCCTCGACACGCGTGACCCTGCCCTCCTCGATCCAGGCAAGCCCAACCGAACAAGCGCTGCCGCGCTGCTCATTGGCTGTCTCGAAATCGATGGCGATGGTCTTCAAGGGCAAATATCCGAATCGTCTGCCCCTACCGAAATAATCATAGCCGCATGCAAAGGCAAATTCCGGCCTGTTGACATCTGCACGCAAATGGGGAAGCTTTTATGCATGATCAACTCAGTGACATCAACCATGCATCATATCGCCACGACCCTTCCAGGGTACGCGGGAGCGATGGTGCGTCACTAGCCGTCCGATCATCCCGAAAACCCTGCCGAGGCGAGCAGGGTTTTCGGAAACCAGCTCTCCTCCTGAAACCCAAGGAGGGCATCCCATGTCTGAAAACGAAGAGAACGAAGCTCGCGGCCGAGCGCGCCTGCCGGATGGCGTCCTCGTGCGCGCCGTCCGCCTTTCCGATGCGGAGGAAATCACCGATCTCATAAATCTTCCAGGCTACCGGGCCGGCACCTTGCGGCCGCCCTACCAGCGGGTCGAGGAGGTTCGCAAGCACATGGAAAATCCCTCTCCCGGCGCGCTTAACCTCGTCGTCACCCAAAATGGCAAGATCGTCGGCAATGGCGGTCTCAATCGCCTTTCCGGCCGCCGGCAGCACGTCGCCAGCATCGGCATGGGTGTGCATGACGACTTCACCGGCCGCGGCTTCGGACGCATCCTGCTCGGCGCGATGGTCGACGCCGCCGATGACTGGCTCGATATCAAACGACTGGAACTGACCGTCTATACCGACAACGATGTCGCCATCGGCCTCTACCGGAAATTCGGCTTCGAACAGGAAGGCCTGATGAAGGCCTTCGGCTTTCGATCAGGGGAGTATGTCGACGCCTATACGATGGCGCGGCTCAGACTATGAGCGAGCGGGAGGCTGGCGGTCCGCCGTCAGCCCCTCACCCGCTGATCAGCGCCAGCCACTCGTCCTCATCCATCGTCTGCACGCCGAGCTCGCGCGCCTTGTCGAGCTTGGAGCCGGCGCCGGGGCCGGCAACGACGATGTCGGTCTTTTTCGAGACCGATCCCGCCACCTTGGCGCCGAGGCTTTCGGCCCTCGCCTTCGCCTCGTCGCGGGTGAATTTTTCCAGCGAGCCGGTGAACACCACGGTCTTGCCGGCGACCGGGCTGCCTGCCGTCACCGGCTGTTCGGCCTCCTCAGGCGTCACCGAGGCGAGCAGCCGGGTGATCACCTCGACATTGCGCGGCTCCTTGTAGAATTCGACCATGGCACGCGCGACAACCTCGCCAATGCCGTCGATGGCGTTGAGATCGTTCCACGCATCACCGGCAAGCGTCTCGGCCTCCCGCATCCCGGCTTCGAAGGCCGCATAGGTGCCATAGGAGCGCGCCAGCAGCTTCGCCGTGGTCTCGCCAACATGGCGGATGCCGAGCGCGTAGATGAAGCGGTGGAGCGCAATGCTGCGCCGTTCGTTGATCGCCGCATAGAGCTTGCCGACGCTGACCTTGCCGAAGCCGTCGATATTCTCCAGCTTGGTCAGCGATTGCTGCTGGCGCTTCTCCAGCGTGAAGATATCGGGCGCGGTGCGGATCTGCAGCGACGGATCCTCATTTTCGAAGAAGAAGTCGATCTGCTTCGAGCCCAGCCCCTCGATATCGAAGGCGTTGCGCGAGACGAAGTGCTTCAGATGCTCGGTCGCCTGCGCCCGGCAGATGAAGCCGCCGGTGCAGCGGCGCACCGAATCCATCTTGCCGGTCTTCTCGTTGACCTCGCGCACCGCATGCGAACCGCAGACCGGGCATGTCTTCGGAAACTCGTATGAGCCGGCGTCGGCGGCGCGTTTTTCCATCACCACGTCAAGGATCTGCGGAATGACGTCGCCGGCGCGCTGGACGATGACGGTATCGCCTTCGCGGATATCGTGGTCCTCCGGCCGGATGCGCTCACCACTATTGCCGATACCCTTGATGTAATCCTCGTTGTGCAGCGTCGCATTGGTGACGACGACGCCGCCGACCGTGATCGGCTTCAGCCGCGCCACCGGCGTCAACGCTCCGGTGCGGCCAACCTGGATCTCGATCTTCTCGACCTCGGTGAAGGCCTGCTCTGCCGGGAACTTATGCGCGGTTGCCCAGCGCGGCGAACGCGAGCGGAAGCCGAGGCGCTGCTGCAGTTCGAGACTGTCGACTTTGTAGACGACGCCGTCGATGTCGTAGTCGAGATCCGGACGCTCGAGGCCAATCTCGTCATAATGCGCCAGGATATCGGCGACCGAGTTCAACCGCTTCATCAGCGGATTGACCGGAAAACCCCAATCCTTGAAGGTCTGCACCATGGCGAACTGTGTGTCGGCGGGCATGTCAGACATCTCGCCCCAGGCATAGGCGAAAAATTTCAGCTTGCGGCTCGCCGTCACCTTGGCGTCGAGCTGGCGCAGCGAGCCGGCGGCCGTATTGCGCGGGTTGACATAGGTCTGCTTGCCTTCCGCCTCCATCTGCCGGTTCAGCGCCAGGAAGTCGCTTTTGGCCATATAGACCTCGCCGCGGATCTCCACGACCGCGGGCACGCCCTTCGGCAGCTCGTTGGGGATCTCGGCGATGGTGCGGATGTTGGCGGTGACATTCTCCCCCGTCGTGCCGTCGCCGCGCGTCGCAGCCGTCATCAGCCTGCCGTTCTCGTAACGGATCGACATCGACAGACCGTCGATCTTCGGCTCGGCGGTAAAGGCGATCGACTGATCCGGCAGACGGCCGAGGAAACGATAGACGCCGGCGACGAAATCCTGCACGTCCTCCTGCGAGAAGGTGTTGTCGAGCGACAGCATCGGCCGCGCATGGACGACCGGCGAGAAGGTGACGGCAGGCGCGGCACCGACACGCCGCGACGGGCTGTCCTCACGGATAAGCTCGGGAAACCGCGCTTCCAGCGCATCGTTGCGGCGCTTCAGCGCGTCGTAATCGGCATCCGAAATCTCCGGCTGGTCCTTGCCGTGGTAGAGCGCATCGTGATGCGCGATCTCCCTTGCCAGCCGTTCGAGCTCGGCGGCAGCCTCTTCGATCGTCAACGCGTCGACGGCGGAACCTTCGGTGGACATGGAACAGCACTCCAGAGAATCTGGCCAGAAATCTGCATTGTTTTTAGAGCAAAATCACCGGATGAAAAGAGAGGCCGCGCATGCCCTATCGAGAAGATTGGCCTATCGGCCTATTCCCAATCGTGCGCATTGCGCAGCCGGATGCCGCTGACATGGAGGCCGGTGTCCCAGAGGCTCTTCAGCGGCCACAGGCTGTCGACCGCTCTGAGCTCCACGCCACGCGGGGCAAATTCCCGATCGAGCTGTGACATGGCAATATGTTCTAGCGGCGCCACTGTCTTTCGGGCCACCCACATGCCTGCATCGCCGAGATCTTCGAAACCCTCGACAGGCAACTCGTAGCGATGGATCGTCTCCGCTTCCAGCCTTTCCACCCAATGACGCTCGACATAAGCAGCGGCCCGGCAATCGCCGAGCCAGCGCCAACGCTCCGTCTCCGGCGTCTCGGGGATCGCCCAGATCAAGATCCGCGGGCAGTCACGGGGAAAGAGATACATGAAGTCATGGTCGCCATCGATCGCCCAAACGAGCGGACCGTTCAGCCATTCCCGGCCCGTTGGGCGCATCGACGGCACGCGAACCGGGCGCGGTTCGAACACCGCAATGTCGGGATCATCGCTGAAATGGAAAAGGCGCATGGCAACGGATCGTCGCGGATCGGAATGTTACCGATAGCGCAAAGCGAGACGCTCGTCACCGCCGTCGGCCTGACCGACAGCTCAATTGCGATCAACCGTTGCCGGCCAGCAGCCGCTTCGCCGCCGCCCTCGCCTCTTCGGTTACCGAAGCCCCGGCCAGCATGCGGGCGATCTCTTCGGTGCGATCCTTGTGCGCCATCGTCGCCACGCGCGTGGCGATCTTTTCGGATCCCTCGGCCGCCGGTCCCTTGGAAATCAACAGATGCGTCGCCGCCCGGGCCGCCACCTGCGGCGCATGCGTGACCGAAAGCACCTGCACCCGCTCCGACAGCCGCTTTAGCCGCTGGCCGATCGCATCGGCCACCGCGCCGCCGACGCCGGTATCGATTTCATCGAAGACGAGCGTCGGGGCCGATCCGCGATCGGCGAGCGCCACCTTCAGCGCCAGCAGGAAACGCGACAGTTCGCCGCCGGAAGCAACCTTCATGATCGAGCCCGGCCGCGTGCCCGGATTGGTCTGGACATGGAACTCGACGACGTCGATGCCTTCGGCGAGCGCCTCCTGCGCATCCGTGGTGATCTCGACCATGAAACGGGCGCGTTCGAGCTTCAGCGCCGGCAGCTCGGTCATGACGGCCGCAGCTAGCGCGGTGCCGGCGTGATGGCGCTTGTCGGAGAGCGAACGCGCCGCCGCATCGTAATTTTCCCGCGCCAGGCCGACCTCGGCTTCAAGCCGCGCAAGCCTCTCCTCGCCCGCGTCGAGATCTGCAAGATCGGCGATCATGCGGACGGCAAGCGCCGGCAGTTCGGTGACGGGCACGGAATATTTGCGCGAGGCGGCCCTGAGCGCAAAAAGCCGCTCCTCCACCCGTTCCAGTTCTCTCGGATCATATTCGGTCTTCCGCAGTGCTGCCTCGACTTCCATCTGCGCATTGGAAAGCTGGTCGAGCGCGGCATCAAGCAGCATCACAGTGTCTTCGAGCAATCCCGGCGCCTCATGGCTCTTGCGCTCCAGGCGGCGCACCAGCGAGGCTATGTGGGGCACCGGCGAGGCATTGCCGTTCAGGAATTCGGAGGCCTCGGCGATATCACCGGCAATTCGCTCGGCCTTCATCATTTTCTGTCTGCGGTCAGCGAGTTCGTCCTCCTCGCCATCCTGCGGCGAGAGCTTCTCGAGCTCCTCGACGGATGAACGCAGGTAGTCGGCTTCGCGGGCCGCACTTTCCACCTTCTCGCGGTGCTTCTTCAGCGTCCGCTCGCTGTCGCGCCACAGGCGATAGAGCCGAGAGACCTCCGAAACCTCGTCGGCAAGGCCGGCGAAGGCATCGAGCAGAGTGCGGTGGGCATTGGTGTCGACAAGGGCGCGATCGTCGTGCTGGCCGTGGATTTCGACCAGCATCTGACCGGCTTGGCGCATCAGCTGCACGCTGACCGGCTGGTCGTTGACATAGGCCTTGGTGCGCCCGTCCGCCGATTGCTGGCGGCGGAAGATCAGGTCGCCTTCGTCGTCGATGCCGTTTTCACGCAGGAGCGCGCGAGCGCCGTGGTCCATGCCGACGTCGAACACCGCCGTCACCTGACCCTTGTCCTCGCCGTGGCGCACCAGATCACCGTCTCCGCGCCCGCCGAGCGCCAGCGACAGGCTGTCGAGCAGGATGGATTTGCCCGCCCCGGTCTCGCCCGTCAGCACGGAAAGTCCGGTCTCGAAGGCAAGATCCAGCCGCTCGATCAGGACGATATCGCGGATCGAAAGCTGGATCAGCATTGGACTTATGAACCGAGAAGGAGTTTCTTGCCTGCCGCAGCGATCCACGAGCCCTTGTTTTCCCGCGGCTCGGCGCCACCGGTCTGCAGCAGCTTGTAGGAATCGGCATACCACTGGCTGTCGGGATAATTGTGACCGAGGACGGCGGCCGCCGTTTGGGCCTCGTCGACGATGCCCATCGCGTAATAAGCCTCGACGAGACGTGCCAAGGCCTCTTCGATCTGGTTCGTGTTCGGATATTTCTCGACGACGATGCGGAAGCGCGAGATCGCGGCGAGATATTCCTTCCGCTCCATGTAGTAGCGGCCGATCTGCATTTCCTTGCCGGCGAGCTGGTCGCGCGCGAAGCGGATTTTGGCCTGCGCGTCGTCGACATATTCGGAGTTCGGATAATTGTCGATGACGGCCTGCATCGCCTCGATCGTCTTGGCCGAGGCGCGCTGGTCCTGCGTCACGTCGACGATCTGCTTGGAATAGGTGAGACCGATGAGATACTGCACATAGGCGGCATCCTGGGACTTCGGATATTGCGACATGTAGCGGTTGCCTGATGCAAGCGCATCGTCCAGGCGGCCCTGGCGGTACTTGACGAAGGTGCTCATCACAAGCGCCTTGCGCGCCCATTCGGAGAACGGGTTCTCGCGGTCGATCGCGTCGAACTTGCGCGCTGCTTCCGCCATGTTGCCGGCCTTCATATTGGCAAGGCCCTGGGTGTAGAGCACGTCAGGCGGATCGGTTTCGAGGCCGAGCTTGGTGATGTCGATATCGGGATCCGACTGGCAACCGGATATCGAGGCGCCTGCGCTGAGCACCAGAAGCGATGCGAACAAAGCACGCGCTGTCTTCATCATACCTTCAGATCCTGCATAACCCATTCGAAAGAACCCCACTGCCGCCGCTCGCTCCACGGCAGCCACGCCTCGCTGGCGTTTCTAGCCACAAATGTGTATCAAGAGCAACGCAATGATAAGGCATTAACGCATTTTTGTGGCAGCAGCTGCCAGAATGACCGGCTTTTCCTCTTCTCTCCAATCTGTGGCAGCTAAGCAACTGCGATAAAACACCTATCGTCGCAGACTGGGGCCGACATAAAAAAACCGCCTCCGGGAAAGAGGCGGCCTGGTCTTGAGAATAGGCTGGAGGTCATGCCGACCAGGGAGCGAATTCCGAAGCGCTGACTGCGATCAGTTCGCGGGCAGCGACGCGCTGGCGCGGCGTCGACGTCTCCACGACCTCGTAGGCCGAGGGATCGGCGAGCAGCGCCTTCAGCGCATTGGCATTCATCTTGTGGCCGCCGCGATAGGAGCGGTAGCAGCCGATGAACTGGGCGCCGGCAAGCGACAGATCGCCGACGGCATCGAGCGTCTTGTGACGGACGAACTCGTCCTTGGCGTAACGCAGCCCCTCGATATTGATGACGGTGTTGTCGTCCGAAATGACGACGGAGTTTTCGAGCGAGGAGCCGAGCGCGTGGCCAGAGGCCCAGAGACGCTCGACATCGCGCATGAAACCGAAGGTGCGGGCGCGGGAAAGCTCGGTCTTGAAGACGGAAGCGCTCATGTCTCCGGCCCACTTCTGCCGACCGATCAGCGGGCAGTCGAAATCGATCTCGACTTCGAAGCGCGTACCGTCATAGGGACGGAATTCGCTCCAGGAGCCGCCCTGCTCGATGCGCACCGGTTTGGTGATACGGATATAGCGGCGCTTGACGCCGAGCGAGACGAGACCGACCTGCTCGATCGCCTCGACGAAGGGCAACGAACTGCCGTCCATGATCGGCATTTCGGCGCCCTGCACCTCGATCACCACATTGTCGAGGCCGAGCGCATAGATGGCGGCCATGACATGTTCGATCGTCGCGACCGAATGGGCGGGCGAGAAGCCGAGCACGGTGCAGAGGTCGGTATTGCCGACCTGCGAGGAGACGGCCTTGAGTTCGGTGATGTCGCCATTGTCATGCAGGCGCTGGAAAACGACGCCGGTGTCCGATTCGGCTGGGTTCAGGGTGATCGAGACTTCTGCGCCCGAATGAACTCCCGTGCCCGTGAGCGTCACGGGACGCGATACCGTCGTTTGAAAACCCAGCAAGCCAATTGCCATAAATTCTGCCTTTATCTTCCGCACCGGCGGTCTGTCCGATCGGCACGGTCATCATTCATTCTGCACAAGGAGCCTGTCGAAAGGTCTCGTAGTGCAGTTTCCTTGCACAATACTTACGTGCGCCGGCGCTCCAATCCAAATCACTGTTTCTTTCGCTTTGTTACGAAGTCAGGCGATTGAAATCGCTCGCGAATCACAAACTGAAAAACAGCAATGCCCGGGACCTTGATCCCGGGCATGAACGGTGCTGAAGCAGCCCCTCAATTCGACTGGCGGCGCAGGAATGCCGGGATTTCCAGCTGGTCGTCTTCCTGCGTCATCCGGGCCTGCGGAACCGCCCGGCCCTGGTCGTCGAGGTTGCCGCGACGTGGTGCGTAGAGGCTTGCCTCCGGCGACAGCGGACGGCGCTGCTGCGAAGCGGCCGGCGGTGCTGCCGTCATGTCGGCGGCAACCGCGTCGTCGTCGCGACGGCCGAGCGAATTGGTGATTCGCTTCAGCAGGCCCATCGGACCGCGCTCTTCCCCCGCATGCGCGGAGGCCGGCTGCGTGCGGTGGTCGAGTTCGGCCTGAACGACCGGCGGGAAATCCTCGACCTTCGGCATGCGCATCGGTTCGGGCGCCTGGCGGATGATCGGCTCCTGCCGGACCGGCTGCTGCTGGACGGGCTGGCTGACGACCGGTTGGCTCATGACCGGCTGGCTCATGACGGGCGCGGGAGCCTGCTGCTGCACCGGTGCCTGACGGATGATCGGAGCTTCCGGTGCAGGCGCGAAGATCTTGCTCTGCGGACGGAAGGTTTCCTGCTGTGCCACCGGCTGCTGCAGTGGTGCAGCAGCACGCGGGGCCGGGATTTCAAGCTCGCGTTCCATCTCGGCTGCGCGGATGGTCTGCGCGATCGGATCCATGGCCTTCGGTGCCTGCATCACGGGCGCAGGCTGAACTGCGGCCGCTGCCGGAGCAACAGCCGCGGAAGGACGGATAGCAGGCTTTGCGGCCGGCTGGAAGTTGCGCTCGGCGGCTTCGTTCATCGCCCGATCGATGCCGGTGGCGACGACCGAGACGCGGATGATGCCTTCAAGCGATTCGTCGAAGGTGGCGCCGAGGATGATGTTGGCGTCGGGATCGACTTCTTCGCGGATGCGGGTCGCGGCTTCGTCGACTTCGAAGAGGGTGAGGTCGCGACCGCCGGTGATGGAGATCAGCAACCCTTGAGCGCCCTTCATCGAAGTCTCGTCGAGCAGCGGGTTGGCGATTGCAGCCTCGGCGGCCTGCAGCGCGCGGCCGGAGCCCGAGGCTTCGCCGGTGCCCATCATCGCGCGGCCCATTTCGCGCATCACCGAGCGGACGTCGGCGAAGTCGAGATTGATGAGACCTTCCTTCACCATCAGGTCGGTGATGCAGGCAACGCCCGAATAGAGAACCTGGTCGGCCATCGCGAAGGCATCGGCGAAGGTCGTCTTGTCGTTGGCAATGCGGAAGAGGTTCTGGTTCGGAATGACGATCAGCGTATCGACAGACTTCTGCAGTTCCTGGATGCCCATCTCGGCCAGGCGCATGCGGCGCCCGCCTTCGAAATGGAACGGCTTGGTGACGACGCCGACCGTCAGGATGCCCTTGTTGCGGGCGGCCTGCGCGACGACGGGCGCAGCGCCGGTGCCGGTGCCGCCGCCCATGCCGGCGGTGACGAAGCACATATGCGTGCCGTTCAGGTGATCGACGATCTCATCGATGCATTCTTCGGCTGCCGCGCGACCGACTTCCGGCTGCGAACCTGCGCCGAGGCCTTCGGTGACATTGACGCCGAGCTGGATGATGCGCTCGGCCTTCGTCATCGTCAGCGCCTGCGCATCCGTGTTGGCGACGACGAAGTCGACGCCCTGGAGACCGGCGGTGATCATGTTGTTGACGGCGTTGCCGCCACCGCCGCCAACGCCGAATACGGTGATGCGCGGCTTCAGCTCTGTGATGTCAGGCTTTTGCAGCTTGATGGTCATGGTACCTGTTCCTTCTCTCTCTGGCCGCATCGCCACGCCGGCCAATCACTCAATTTCAGAAGCTTTCCTTCAGCCACTGGCCCATCCGGGCTATGCGGCTGTTATTTCCTCCAAGCGACATGAGCAGACCGCTCTGTGACGCATGTGTCTCCATGTCCGCAACCTGCGGATAGATCATCAGGCCGACGGCCGTCGAAAAGGCCGGGCCCTTGGCCGCCGTCGGCAATCCCGAGACGCCCATCGGGCGGCCGATGCGGACATTGCGGGCAAGGATACGCCGCGCCACATCGGCAAGGCCGGTCAGCTGGCTGGCGCCGCCGGTCAGCACGACGCGCTTGCCGACGATCGGGCTGAAGCCGGAGCGCTGGATGCGGTCGCGGATCAGTTCCATCGTCTCTTCGATTCGGGCCGAAACGATGCGCGAAACCAGCGCCCGCGGCACCTGCGACGGCTGGTCGCGATCATCCTCGCCGATCGGCGGGATCGAGATCAGTTCGCGCTCGTCGGAGGAATTCGAAAGCGCTGTCGCATGCACGACCTTCAGCCGCTCGGCATCCTCGATGCGGGTCGAAAGGCCGCGCGCCAGATCAGTGGTCACGTGATGGCCGCCGAGGCCGACGGCATCGGTATGAACGAGCTTGCCTTCGGCAAAGACCGAGATCGTCGTCGTGCCGCCGCCCATGTCGATCGCCGCGCAGCCGAGCTCGACCTCGTCGTCGACGAGCGCCGCAAGGCCGGATGCGTAGGGCGTCGCAACAATGCCCTCGACCGACAGATGCGCGCGGTTGACGCTGAGTTCGAGGTTCTTCAGCGCCGAGCGCTCCGCCGTGACGACATGCATGTCGACGCCGAGCGCATCGCCGTACATTGCCAGCGGATCGCGGATGCCGCGCTCGCCGTCGAGCGAGAAACCCGTCGCCAGCGAATGCAGCACCGAACGGTCCTGCCGCAGCGACTGCTGGCAGGCTGCCGACAGCACCTTCTTGAGATCGTTGAGCTCGACTTCCTGGCCGCCGAGATCAATCGTCGCGGTATAGATGTCGCTGCCGAGACGGCCGGCCGTCAGATTGACGATCAGGCTCTCGACGGTCAGCCCGGCCATGCGTTCGGCCGCGTCGACGGCCAGCCGAATGACGCCTTCCAGCGCGTCGAGATCGGCAATGACGCCGGTCTTGATGCCGCGGGATCGCTGGTGGCCGATACCGATGATCTCGATATTGTGCGTTCGGCCCGGCAGGATCTGGCTTTCCTCGCGCGGCGTCAGCCGGCCGATCATGCAGACGACCTTGGTCGAGCCGATGTCGAGCACCGAAACGACATGCGACCGCTTCGACGAAAGCGGCTTCAGGCGCGGCAATCCGAAATGGGATGAACCGAACAAGCTCATATATTCTGCCCCGCCTTCTTCAATTCCTTGGTACGCTCCGTCACAGCCGTCTGCCGGCGGACCGCCGCTTCCGGCGTCAGCTGGATCGCGGTTCTGTCGGACAGCCTGAGATCCACCGCAGCAATGTCCCGCTCCAGGAGCTGGTGCTCCTTGTCGAACTTCGAAAGCGTCGCCAGCGCCTGGTCGATACCGTCTTCCGGCAGCTTGACGACGACGCCGTTATCCATGTGCAGGTCCCAGCGGCGGCCGGATATCCAGACATAGGCCTTCACCCGGGCCTTCACGTCGGGCCACTTGGAGAAGGCGTCGTCGAGTGACGCCGCCGCCGTTTCCGCATCACGGCCGACCACCAGCGGCAGCGCCGAAAACTTGTTGTCGCGCAGCGGCGCAATGACGCTGCCGTTCTTTTCGATCAGCGAAAGCTCCTGCCCGTGCTGCCAGATGGCATAGGCCTGACGCTCCTTGAGCTTCACCTCGATCGTCTTCGGATAGACCTTGCGAACCTCGACGCTTTCGACCCAGGGGAGATGCGCAATCTTCCGGCGGGCGGCATCGACGTCGAGGGCGACCAGCGAGGTCGTGCCATCGAGGCCAATCAGCTGCAGGATTTCAATTTCGGAGGTCTCCGAATTGCCGGAGACCTTCACGTCCTCGATCGCAAAGCCCGCCGCCGTTGTCGTCGCCTGCGCGACGGCTTCCGTGTGGCCGCCGAGCGACATGCCGTAGAGCCCAGTCGCAGCCAGAAAGGCAAGCGCCGAAACCGTGCCCGTATGGGCGGGGATGTAGATGCGGCCGCTGCCAAGGCTGATCAGGAAGCGGGTGACGCGGCGCAACGGACGCGGCAGCACGAACCGCTCTTCGGCTTCCATCATCGGAAGCGCGGCATGACGGCTGGGACGCCCTATCTTCTTGACCGTCAACGCAAACAAGACGCGTCCTCCACCATCCACCGGAGAAACTCACCAAAGGAATAGCCGGCATGACCGGCCATTTCGGGCACAAGCGAGGTTGGAGTCATGCCGGGCTGGGTATTGACCTCCAGCCAGATGATTTCGCCGTCTTCGGAGAAACGATCGTCGTAACGAAAGTCGGACCGACTGACGCCGCGACAACCGATTGCCTGATGCGCCCTTAGGGCCAATGTTTGTATTTTTTGGTAAATATTCGGTGAAATTTTCGCCGGGATGACGTGTTTTGAACCGCCCGCCGCATACTTGGAGTCGTAATCATAAAAATTGTGGCCCTGCGGCACCACCTCGGTGACGCCGAGCGCAGTCTCGCCCATGACGCCGCAGGTGAGTTCGCGGCCGTAAACATAGCGCTCGACGAGCACCTCCTCGCCGTAATGCCACTCGGGGGAGCTGACGACCTGCGGCGGATGCGCCTGATCTTCCGTGACGATGACGACGCCGAAGCTTGAGCCCTCACGCACCGGCTTCACTACATAGGGCGGCCTCATCGGATGCGCCGAGGGAAAAGCGAAACGATTGATGACCTGTGATTCGGCGACCGGAATGCCGGCAGCTGCAGCAACGAGCTTCGCCTTGTCCTTGTCCATCGCCAGGGCCGAGGCAAGCACGCCCGAGTGCGTATAGGGGATTTCGAGATATTCGAGGATCCCCTGGATCGTGCCGTCCTCACCGAAGGGCCCATGAAGTGCATTGAAGACCACATCCGGCTTCAGCGCGGCGAGCCTCTCGGAAACGTCGCGCGCCACGTCAATGCACGTCACTTCGAAGCCTTCCGCTTCGAGGGCCTCTGCGCAAGCCTTTCCCGAGGAAAGGCTGACCGGCCGTTCCGAGGAAAACCCGCCCATCAGGACAGCGACATGCTTGCGACTCATCAACACCCCCAAAAATAACTTCCATTCTCGAAATCGACGCTTGCGCCAAGCTGTCGGCGCCGTTTCCGGCCTTTGTCCGACCTGCAAACATTAGAGCACCATTATGGTTAATGAAGTGTTTACTTTCGTTAACTGCCTCTTGCCGCGTCCTTGATTTTTTAACTTTCGCTTCTTCGGACTGCAGGGGCGAAGGTGCCTGCCGATCCATTGACTCAGAAAAGCCCGCGCCGAAAAACCGCGCGGGCCCAATGGGATAGGTCGATATCTTGTTGTCAGTCTGCGTCGTCGAGGAATTTCCACACGAGTCCGCCGAGCGCCCCGCCCGCAAGCGGTGCAATCCAGAACAGCCAGAGCTGCTGCAATGCCCAGCCGCCGACGAAAAGCGCCTGGCCGGTGGAACGCGCCGGATTGACCGAGGTATTCGTCACAGGGATGGAAATGAGATGGATCAGTGTCAGCCCGAGGCCGATTGCAAGCGGCGCGAAGCCGGCAGGCACCCGGCTGCCGGTCGATCCCAGGATGATGATCAGGAAGAACATGGTCAGCAGCACTTCGATCAGCAGCGCCGAAAGCAGAAAATAACCGCCCGGCGAATGATCGCCATAGCCGTTGGCGGCAAAGCCGCCGAGTTCGAAACCCGCCTTGCCGCTGGCAATGAGATAGAGCAGCGCGGCCGCGGCGATGGCGCCGACGACCTGGACGACGATATAGGGAACGAGGCGCGCCGCAGGAAACCGTCCGGCAACCGTCAGACCGAGGGAGACGGCCGGGTTGAAATGACCGCCGGAAATGCCGCCCACGGCATAGGCCATGGTGAGCACGGTCAGGCCGAACGCAAGGGCCACACCCGTAAATCCTATCCCGAGCTCGGGATAGGCAGCCGCGAGCACGGCACTGCCGCATCCGCCGAAGACCAGCCAGAACGTGCCGAGAAACTCGGCAACTAGACTTTTTTGCATGCGCGCCCCTTAACCTCAACCAAGAGTTTAAATGAATCCGTTACAATTCGATTCCGGTCAAGCGCGCGGACATTGCTGCGGCAAGCTTCACGCAAGGATCGCGAAACGGGTGGAGATGCGGCGGATGCGGCGCGAGGAGACGTTTCTCAGACCTGAAATTGCGTTAAGACCTGCCAGCCTCAATGCGATTCATAAAAATACTGACCATCGAATTCTTCGACTTCTACGTCTACGCGACGGCAGCCGTCCTCGTCTTTCCGCATCTCTTCTTCCCGGCAAGCGATTCGAACGCCGCAACGCTGCAGTCGCTGGTCACCTTCTCGATCGCCTTCTTCGCCCGCCCCATCGGCGCCGTGGTGTTCGGTCATTTCGGCGATCGCATCGGCCGCAAGGCGACGCTCGCCGCCGCGCTGATGACGATGGGGCTTTCGACCGTCCTGATCGGCATGCTGCCGGGCTATGATGCGATCGGCATCGCCGCGCCGCTATTGCTGGCGCTTTGCCGCTTCGGTCAGGGCCTCGGCCTCGGCGGCGAAGGGGGCGGCGCCGTCCTGCTCGCCACCGAAAATGCTCCCCCCGGCAAGCGCAGCTGGTACGCCATGTTCCCGCAGCTCGGCGCGCCGATCGGCTTCATCCTTTCCTCCGGCTTCTTCCTCATCCTGGCGGAAACGATGAGCAACGAGGATTTCCTCGACTACGGATGGCGCATTCCCTTCATCGCCAGCCTCGCCCTCGTCGCCGTCGGCCTCTATGTCCGTCTGAAGATCGCCGAGACGCCGGAATTCCGCAAAGCCGTCGAAAAGCACGAGCGCGTCGCCGTGCCGATCGAAGTCGTCTTTCGCGGTCATCTGCGGAGCCTGATCCTCGGCACCTTCATTGCCGTCGCGACCTTCGTGTTGTTCTACCTCATGACAGTCTTCACGCTCTCCTGGGGCACGACACCCCTGGAAAAGGGCGGGCTCGGTTATAGGATCTCTGCGTGGCCGGCATCATCGGTCGGCTTCACCCTCGTCGACAGCCATTATTTCTGCAGGTTGCTCCGTGCCGGGGAGCGGCTACCGCAACATTCCTTGAGGCTTTTCCCTGAACCGCAAGGACATGGATCTTTGCTCCTGCGCTGCAGGCGGCCGATCAGGGGGAGAATAACTGCGGTCGGCAAGAATGCGGCGACAAGAGTAAACAACTTGGCTGAAATGCCGGGAACGACGCGGCGACGGCCTGAGTTGAAACCGCTCCAGGCCCGCTCAGCGACATATTCAGCGTCCAGCTTGGGCAATATCTTGAAGAGAGCCGCCCGGTTGGCGCCGGCCTTTTCAAGGAATTCGGTGGATACCGGTCCTGGCGCCACACATGTCACGGTAACGCCAAAACGGCGCACTTCCTGATGGAGCGCGTCCGAAAAAGAGCGCACAAAACCCTTGCTTGCGTAATACAATGCCATGTACGGCCCGGGAACGAGACCCGCTATGGAGCCGAGATTGATCACTCCGCCACGTCCGCGCGCCAGCATTCCAGGCAGGAAGCGAAGGGTCATGTCGGTCAGGGCGCGTATATTGACATCGATAATCCCCATCTGATCTTTGACGGGGAGTAACGTTGCTGCGCCTCGCAGACCATACCCGGCACTGTTGACCAAGACGCCGCAGACCAAATCGTTGGCGATTAGAAAAGCCTCAAGGCGCGCCGACGCATCGGCCGCAAAGAGATCCAGCTGCAGCGTGAACGCCTCCCCGCCGGCCTGCTGTACGTCGACCGCCGCCGCGGCGAGGCCCTCAGGCGAACGCGCGACGAGTACGACGACATTGCGTTCACGTGCCGCAACCTTTGCGATTGCTCGTCCAATGCCACGGGAAGCACCAACCACGACGACAGCCAAACGGGGCTCACTGCGCGACGTCATTTCGATGTCCCTGCCGCCGACATGATGGCAGGGGTACCGCTCTGGGCGATGCGTGTTACTTCGTCCGCGACCTCGCCGTTCAAGATCCTTTCGAACCGTTCCAATGCCCGAGCGACATTCGCTCCATCCATGACCCTGTGGTCGTAGTGGATGCGGACAGCAACCGATCCATCCTTGCCGATTGGACCGTAGTTGAGAAGTGTGGTCAGTGGGGTAAGGGGGTTGAGGGACTCCGCTCCAAGGCCCGAATAGACGGACAATTGGAACGTGCCGAAATAGCGCGCACGCTTCCGCCCGATATTGAGCCCGAGCCACATGAGCAGCCACCTCACAGGGGCAGGTGCGCGAGCAAGCTTCAGAGAGCGCCGAAACTCTTTAATCTCCAGAACCGGAAGTGACCTCGCTGCGCGGATCAGCGTTTCCAGCTGGGAAATGGAGCGTTGCTCGGGACCTTTGATGATGCTCAGCAGAACGACCCTCTCTCCCTCATGCTCGCGCTCATGGGCAATAGAGGCCACACTGGCCGGATATTCATAGAGCTGCGGCCATGGAAACTTGATATAAGCGCGCCGCAATTCGGGAATTTCTTGAGAAAGCAGGGCGTATCCCTTCAAGAAAAGCACGGTCCAGGACGGCCGGGCATCCGGTCCGTCTCTGGCATCGAGGAGGGGCCGAAGGTTCATTTGCCGCTGGACCGTCACACGCGGTACCCCGATCGAGAATCTCATCAGATCTCCGACAAGTCGTCGCGATGCCGAGAGCTTGATCGTTCGTCCTCTCATCTTGCCACCTCTAGTAAAGATAAGGGATGATGCGCTTGGTTTTCGCCATATATGCGCGGTATTGCGGGCCGAAAACTTCCAACATCATACGTTCTTCCTTGTCCACCCTCAGGAAGAATAGAACGGCGAAGCCGATCAGGCCCGCCGTGCCTGCCACCCAGTTCGACAGCAGAAACGCTTGTGAGAGCCCCATCAGAAGGAACGACGTGTACATGGGGTGGCGGACAAGGGAGTACGGGCCAGCGCATATCAATTCGTGCTGCTGGCGGATCTCCAGCGTAATCGACCAGTTTCGTCCTAATTGCTTGTGGGTTCTTCGAAAGACCCACATTGCGGCGCAGAAGAATATTGCCCCGATCACGACGGCCCACAAATGAGGTGTATAGTCGGCGGCTTCAGGAATGCCGGTCGCGACGTAGAATCCCGGCACGATCGCAAGTCCGGCGAGAGCTGCCGCAAGCCCGACCACCTCAGAACCGGTGCGGCGGTTGCTGATAACAGGCACTCGCTTTGCGCGGCGCTCAAAAGGGTATCGAATGATGTACCATGCAACAATTCCGAGAACCCAGACGACCTCGCCGACGACGGCTGCTGATAAGTTCAAATCAAGTCACCAGAACCTTTCCATGATCCGCCTTCCGTGATCGCCAACGCGTATCTTGGATGCCCGCACGCAATCAACCTGTATTCATCTCCCGCAGGGTTGCAATGAATTGTTGCGGCCTTAGCCAAATGCCGGGCGCCTTATAACCCATGTGCCGTGCGATATCCGCCACAAAGGCATTGCAGTTATATACCGATGCCTCCCAGAGATGAGAGGTTGCCTGCAGTTTGCGTATATACGCAACTGTGTCGTTATATTCACTATCACTCAGCATCACACGCCAGCTTGCCGACCTGTACTGCTCTTCCAGGTCACCATCCGTAGCTCCGGTCGTGGCCGGAACCGGTATGAAGTGGCCGATTACATACTGGGCGGCATCGGGAGAAGCTGGGGCAAGCCCTGCGACTTCGGGATTGATCATATTTCCGCTTTTATCCGCCCGCCCAAAAACGACATAGGTGTGGCCGTAGGTCAGCGCATAGCGTGAGCGGAATTCGATGAAATACCGATTTGATTTGTTTTCAGCCGCATTGGTTGGAGCTACACCTCTGCCAGTCGACGTATAATGCGGTAAAGGCCTTTTGTCTTCTGTCTGGCATGACGATGCCACGACCGCCAACATAACAACTAGCGACCTACCGCCTCTTCCAAGCGCCATCACTAAGCTCCATATGCAGGCCCTGACGAATGGGAGCCCGACGTCAGCAATGCCACTCGTGCGCTGTGAGTTGCGAAGGAGCGCAAGCCTGGGGTTTATGGTGTAAGAAGCGGAAGGGTCTATGTGACCCTTCCTAAATATCAAACGCGATATGCTACTTGTAGACTGCTTCTGCCGGCGGTGGGGCTTTCCCCTTGCCTTTGCCAATCGACCCGCAAGCACTCAGATTGGCCACCGCAAACATTGCAACGATTACGATTAGAATTCTGCTCATCAGGAAGTCCTCTCTCCTCATCATGGGATAGCTTTTTGAGGGCTACACCTTACAGTTTAGCGACAATCAGCACCCTGGATAGGGCAGACATGATGCAACATGCAACGAATCTACATTAGCAGATACGTATTGTTATGACCAACCCAGCGATTGCAAATGGTAAACGCCGTCAGATGACAACCACGCGCGTGCCTACGCGTGCACGAGAGTAAAGGTCGAGGATGTTTGCGTTCGTCAAACGAATACACCCATTCGAAACTGCACGGCCTATCGACCAGGGGGCATTCGTTCCGTGCAACCGGAACAGGGTATCTTGTCCGCCTTGGTAGAGGTAGAGGGCCGCTGCACCGAGAGGGTTGAGTGGTCCTCCCGGTATTCCATCGGCATATTGGGCCAGCCGGGGCTTGCGCTGAATCATGTCACTGGTGGGTTTCCACGAAGGCCACTCTGCCTTATAGCCGATGGTGGCCTCGCCCTTGAAACTCAGCCCTTCCTCTCCGACCGCAACGCCATAGCGAGTCGCCTGTCCGCCAGCCTCCACGAAGTAAAGGTAGCGGCTCGCCGTATCGACGACGATCGTTCCGGGCGGTTCACTCCCCGTATACGCAACCTCTCGTCGTCGATAGCGGGGATCGAAATCAGGATCCATCGCAAACCCAAACCGGTAGCCCAGCGGCGGCCCATCGCCTGAAGTACATGCAGAAAGCATCAGAGCCAAGCTCCCCAGCACGAGCCCCCGGCGTGTAATATGGTGTTTGTCCATTCCCACCTGCCAAGTAATTCCGTCGATCCCGTTCATTCCAAATTAGAGTGCGACATCTTTTGACAAAGACACTCAACGCTGTGGAGGATGAGGTCGCAACACTGGCAACATCCGAAGCTGCGCAATACCATGCGCTTCTATTAATCCGGGAAACCCCTTGCATCAATAAACGCGCCGATCGAATATTAGCATAGCAATAAGGACAGAGACGATGAAGCTTTGCCTGGAGGGAAAAATCGCGATTGTGACGGGCGCAGGTTCCGGAATTGGTGCCACCGTTTCCCGACAACTCGCTGAGGAGGGTGCCGAGGTTGTTGTCGCCGATATCAATGCTCACGCAGCACGTACAATTGCCGCCGCAATCAGATCAGAGGGAAGCCTCGCCCGTGAATTTGTCGTTGATGTCAGTGACAGTGGGAGTGTGCAGAGACTTGTCGATTTTACCGTCGAGACATGTGGCGGCTTGGATCTGGCGGTCAACAATGCGGGAATCGATGGGGTGCGCGCAGCGGTCGCAGACTATCCGCTCGATCGTTGGCACGAGGTGATGAACGTCAATCTGAACAGCGTTTTCTATAGCATGAAGTCCGAAATTGGCGCGATGCTTAAGTTGGGTGGCGGCGCAATCGTGAATATGACTTCCACTCTCGGGTCCGTTGGATTACCCACCGCGGCGGCCTACACCGCAGCCAAGCACGGGGTTGTTGGACTGACGAAAGTCGCTGCGATGGAGTATGCGCGATTGGGTATCCGCATAAATGCCGTCGGTCCCGGCTGGATCGAAACGCCACTTTTGTCAGAGCACCTTGAAGCGGCGAGTTCGCGTCGCATGGCATCGCTTCAACCAATGGGCAGGCGTGGAAAACCGGAAGAGGTCGCGGCTCTTGTGTGTTTCCTCTTGTCCGAGCAGGCCAGTTTCATCACTGGGGCGCACTATTTGGTGGACGGGGCCTATACCGCTCACTGAAGAAGGGGCTGGGAAGTAGGCGGTGATTTCCAGACTACCTCCATTTTGCCTCATGCTGTGCTGCCGACTGGGGGACCGGTGTTCTGCCCCATATTGCGGTCTCTCCACTGAGCTGTGTCGGCTGTCGGGCCGCGAGAAATGAACAATAAGCCGAGACGGCTAGCGCATCGGCCCGAAAATCGGAATCGACTTTCGGGCCGATGCGTAGATTCAAAGTGCTAGAGCGTCCTTTGTGCGTCCGAAAGGACGCACGGCGCCCTAACGTCGCGGCTTTTTGATTGATGCCGTGAGCACTTCCGGTTAACCGGAGCACTCACGGTAGAACGGGGGACAGATCATGCGATGCCTCATTACCGGCGCAGCCGGCTTTGTCGGTAGGCCTCTCGTCGAAAGACTGCATAGAGAACGGATATGCGAGCTTGCGGTGACGACGCGATCTGCAACCGCCAGCTTCCCGGCATCTATGCGGCATTTCCCCATCGAGATAACAAGCGAAACCGATTGGACAGCAGCTCTCGAGGGTATTGATGTCATCGTCCATCTCGCCGCTCGTGTTCACATCATGAACGACCGCGCAGCCGATCCTCTTGCGGAATTTCGTCGGATCAACACCGCCGCCACGTTGAACCTCGCCGAGCAGGCCGCCCGCGCTGATGTAAAAAGGTTCGTCTTCACCAGCAGCATCAAGGTCAATGGCGAGGAGAACGATAGGCCCTTCCGGCACGACGATACGCCAATGCCGATCGATCCCTATGGCATCTCGAAGCTGGAAACTGAAATCGGGCTACATGAAATCGCCGCCCGAACAGGCATGGAGGTCGTCGTCATTCGCCCGCCGCTCGTCTATGGACCCGGTGCGAGGGGCAACTTTGCTCTGCTCGTCGGACTTGTCCGGAAGAAGATACCGCTCCCTTTCGGGTCGTTGAAGAACCGCCGAACACTGGTCGCGCTTCCAAATCTCGTCGATCTGATCATCACCGGGATGAAGCATCCCGGGGCAGCCGGCGAGACCCTTCTCGCAGGTGATGGAGAAGATCTTTCGACGCCAGGGCTTATTGAAGGGATTGCCGCGGGGCTGGGTGTCAAACCGATCCTGCTCCCCTTCCCCCCCGCCTTGTTGCAGATGGGCGCGAGAGTCACGGGAAAGGACGCTGTCTACCAACGTCTTTGTGGCTCCCTCCAGGTCGACATATCCCAAGCGCGCGACGTTCTCGGCTGGTCGCCCATCGTCACGCCGCGCGAAGGTCTGAAGCTGGCCGTGAAGTAAACTTTATTCGCTTGTGACGCCGTGGAACGGGCGCACTTCGCGGCCTGGCATGAAGACGCCGAGGCGCTTGATTTCCCATTCGAGCTTGATGCCCTCTTTTTCGAAGACCTCGCGGCGCACCTGTTCGCCGAGATATTCGAGATCGTAGCCGGTCGCCTGCCCCATGTTGATCATGAAGTTGCAGTGAAGCGACGACATCTGCGCACCGCCGATGACGAGGCCGCGGCAGTCTGCCTCGTCGATCAGCTTCCAGGCCGAATGGCCCGCCGGATTCTTGAAGGTCGAGCCGCCGGTCTTTTCGCGAATCGGCTGCACCGTCTCGCGGTGATTGCGAACGGCATCCATCTCGGCGCGGATCTGGGCGCGCTCTTCCGGATAACCCTCGAACAGCACCGAGGTGAAGATCAGGTCGGCGGGTGCTGCGGAATGCCGGTAGGAATAGCCCATCTCGGCATTGGAAAGCACATGCTTGTTGCCCTGGCGGTCGACCGCGTTGACCTCGATCAACCGCTCGCGCGTCTCTACGCCGTTCGCCCCGGCATTCATGCGCGCCGCGCCGCCGATGCTGCCCGGAATACCGTAGAAGAAATGAAAGCCGCCGATGCCGTTATCCATCGCCATCGCCGCCACATGTTTATCGGGGCAGATGGTACCGGCCAGGATGCGGTTTTCGCCGGCAAGCTCGACGAAGCCGAACCCCTTGGCCGACAGGCGCAGCACGACGCCGGGAATCCCGCCGTCGCGCACCAGGATGTTGGAGCCGACGCCGACCACCGTCAGCGGCACCTCTTCCGGCAAGATCTTCAGGAAGGCGACGAGATCGTCGATGTCATGTGGCTGGAACATCAGCTCGGCCAGGCCGCCGGCCCTGAACCAGGTAACACGGTCCATGGGGGCATCCGGCGTGATACGGCCGCGGATATCCTTTACACCGTCTCCGAGAGACGCGAGAAGCTTTTCCCCATTCACCTGTTTCATGCGGACTTTCCCGATAGGCCTTCCAGTTGCTTGGGCAGCGCCGCTGCCCAGGATGTGATGCTCCCAGCCCCCAACAGAACCACGAAATCACCAGGCTTTGCAACCTCCGCGACCATCTGCGGCAGAAGTTCCGCCGAGGTGAGAAAACGGGCGTCGCGATGGCCGCCGGATTTGATCCGCGAGACGAGTGAGACGGAATCGATGCCTTCGATCGGATCTTCGCCCGCCGCATAGACCGGCGCCAGGAAAATGCTGTCGGCATCGTTGAAGCAGGCGGCGAATTCCTCGAACAGGCTGGCAAGGCGGCTATAGCGGTGCGGCTGATGGACCGCGATGATCCGGCCCTTGCAGGCTTCGCGGGCAGCGCGCAGCACCGCCTTGATCTCGACGGGGTGGTGGCCGTAATCGTCGAAGATCTGCACCCCGTTCCATTCGCCGGTCAGCGTGAAACGACGCTTGACGCCGCCGAAGGAGGCAAGCCCTTTGGCGATATCTGCATTCGATATGCCGAGCCGGTTGGCAACGGCGATCGCCGCCGTCGCGTTGGAAATATTATGGCGGCCGGGCATCGGCATGACCAGCCCTTTGAGCTCGATCACCTGGCCGGTGCGGCGGCGGCGGATTTCGACATCGAAGATCGAGCGCGTGCCGTCGATGCGCACATTGGTGAAGCGTACGTCGGCCTGCGGGTTCTCGCCGTAGGTGATGATCTTGCGATCCTCGATGCGGCCGACCAGCGACTGCACTTCGGGATGGTCGAGGCACATGACGCCGAAGCCGTAGAACGGCACGTTCTCAACGAACTGCCGGAAGGCGGCGCGCACCGCATCGAAATTGCCATAATGGTCGAGATGCTCGGGGTCGATATTGGTGATGACGGCGACATCAGCCGGAAGCTTCAGGAAGGTACCGTCCGATTCGTCGGCCTCGACCACCATCCACTCGCCCTCGCCCATTCGGGCATTGGTGCCGTAGGCGTTGATGATGCCGCCGTTGATGACGGTCGGGTCAAGCCCGCCGGCTTCGAGCAGTGTGGCGACCAGCGAAGTGGTCGTCGTCTTGCCATGCGTACCGCCGATGGCGATTGCATTGCGGAAGCGCATCAGCTCGGCGAGCATCTCGGCGCGGCGCACCACCGGCAGCAACTTTTCGCGCGCGGCGATCAGCTCCGGATTGCTCTTCTTGATCGCCGTCGAGACAACGACGACTTCGGCATCACCCAGGTTTTCCGCCCGGTGGCCGACGAACACCTCGATGCCCTTGTCGCGCAGGCGCTGGACATTGGCGCTGTCGGCCTGGTCCGATCCCTGCACCTTGTGGCCGAGATTGTGCAACACCTCGGCGATACCGCTCATGCCGATGCCGCCAATGCCGATGAAATGGACGAGACCGATCGCCTTCGGCAGTTTCATGCGCGTGTCCTCTTGAATTCCGCTATTGTCCGTTTGGCGGCAATAGCCTCAACCATGTCGGCAAGCAAGTTCGCGGCATCGGGTTTCCCGGCGAGTTTCGCAGCCGCTGCCATATGTGCAAGCTTTTCCGGGTCGTTCATGACGGCCGTCAGGATCGCTGCGATCTTCTCCGGCGAAAGCTCCGACTGGGCGATCACCTTGGCCCCGCCGGTGGCCGCCAGTGCCGCCGCATTGGCCGCCTGGTCGTGATCGAGAGCGTGGGGGTAAGGCACGAGCACTGCCGGCCGGCCGATGACGGAAATTTCCGAAACCGTCGAGGCGCCGGAACGGCAGATGACAAGGTGAGCTTTCGCCAGCCGCTCGGCCATGTCGGTGAAGAAGGGGGCGATATCGGCGCCCATCTCCAGTTTGGCGACACAGCCGCCGACCATTTCCATATCCTCGGGACGCACCTGCTGGGTGATGCGCAGGCGCAGGCGAAGCGCATCGTCGAGCAGACTGATCGCCGTCGGCAGCGCCTTGGAGAAATATTGCGCGCCCTGGCTGCCGCCGAAGACGACGAGATTGAAGGCTTCACCGGGATGCGACGGCGTGTAAGGCACCTCGGCGGCTGCGATGATCGCCGGGCGAACCGGGTTGCCCGTCGTTACCGTCTTCTCGGGAAAAGCGGCGCCGCCTTCCGGCAGGAAACCGCCGGCAATGCCTTGCACGCGGCTCGCCAAGGCCTTGTTGGCGCGGCCCATCACGGCATTCTGCTCATGGATCATCGAGGGCACGCCGAGCCGGGTGGCGGCAAGCAGCGGCGGCACGGTGGGATAACCGCCGAAACCGACGACGATGGCGGGTTTCAGCCGCTGGACCAGTTTCTTCGCCGCCCGCATGCCGCTCCAGAGCGTCCACAGCGAGCGGGCGACGGCAACCGGGTTCTTCGAACCGATCGTCGCCGACGGCACGACATGGATTTCCTCGGCCGGGAACTTGCCGGCATAACGCTCCGCCCGGCTGTCAGTGACGAGATGCACCGAATAGCCGCGCTCCTTCAGCTTGAAGGCGAGCGCCTCCGCTGGAAACACGTGGCCGCCGGTTCCCCCGGCGGCAAGCAGCACGATGCCTTTGCTCATGGTCCTTTACTCCGCCGGCATGCCGTGCGGGACGCGGAAAAGGCTCCGGTCCTGCGCACGTTTTTCCGGCCGATGGCGCGTCAGCGCCAGAATGAAGCCGGCGGTGACGCAGATCGCCACCATGGACGAGCCGCCGTAGGAAATCAGCGGCAGCGTCATGCCCTTTGCCGGCAGCAATTCGAGGTTGACGCCGATATTGATGATCGACTGGATGCCCATCTGCAGCACCAGGCCGGCGACCGCGAAGCGGTTGAAGTCGTTGCGCTCGCGATAGGCATGCGAGAGGCCACGCAGCACCAGCACGGTGAACAGCGCAACCAGCGCCATGCAGAAGACGATGCCGAACTCCTCGGCCGCGACCGAGAAGATGAAATCGGTATGCGCATCCGGAATAATGCGCTTGACGATGCCCTCGCCCGGTCCCTGGCCGAACCAGCTGCCGCGGATGATTGCCTCGCGCGCAGTGTCGATCTGGAACGTGTCGCCCTCGCCGGTCATGAACTTGTCTATTCGCAGCGCCACGTGCGGGAAGACGTAATAGGCGCTGAGCAGGCCGCCGGCGCCGCCGATGCCGAGCAGCATGATCCAGATCCACGGCATGCCGGCCATGAAGAACATCCCGCCCCAGACGGCCGTCGTCAAGATGGTCTGGCCGAGGTCCGGCTGCGCGACGAGAAGAGCGGCGACGATGGCAAAGAGGATGATGGCGAAGAGATTGCCGGGAATCTCCGGCTGGCGCGCATGTTCGGCAAACAGCCAGGCGCAGACCACGACGAAGGCGGGCTTCATGAATTCCGACGGCTGGATGGAAAGGCCGGCGATCCAGATCCAGCGCCTGCCGCCCTTGACCTCCTGGCCGACGAACAGCACCAGCACCATCATCGCAAGCGAGATGATCAAAAGCAGGATCGCGGTTCGCCGCACCTGGCGCGGCGTCAGGAACGACAGCCCGAGCATGACGGTGATCGAAGGGATCATGAAGGCTGCGTGGCGTTTGACGAAGTGGAAGGGCTCAAGCCCGATGCGCTCGGCAACGGCTGGAGACGCAGCAAACGACAGCATGAAGCCGATGCCCATCAGGAAGATGAACATCGCCAGGAAGAAGCGGTCGATGGTCCAGAACCAATCGGCCAGAGGCCCACGTTCCGCGCGGCTTACCATGTCATTTCTCTCCTGTAGCCGAACCGATCAGCATCGTCATTCCGTCAAGGGCCGCCACGTGGCTGACGAAGGCATCGCCCCTGACTTCGAAATTCTTATACTGGTCGAAGCTTGCGCAAGCCGGTGATAACATGACGGCCGAAGAGCCGCTCTCGTCGCACTCGGCGTCGGCTGCCGCATGCACGACCGCGCGCTCCAGCGTGCCCGAGATTTCGTAAGGCACGGCCTCGCCGAGCGTCGCTGCAAATTCCGCCGCTGCCTCGCCGATCAGATAGGCCTTGGCGATGCGCGGAAAATAGGGCGCAAGCGTCGTGATGCCGCCTGATTTCGGCAGGCCGCCGGCAATCCAGTAGATGCGATCATAGCTCGAAAGAGCCGGTGCTGCGGCATCCGCATTGGTTGCTTTGGAATCATTGACGAAAACGACGCGGCCACGCTGTCCGACCGGCTGCATGCGGTGTTTGAGGCCGGGAAACGAGGCAAGGCCGGCGCGGATGTCGTCGGCGGAAACCCCGACAGCGAGGCAGGCGGCAACGGCGGCTGCGGCGTTCTGGGCATTATGGCTGCCGCGCAGCGTCTGGATGCCGTCGAGATCGGCGAAGGGCAGCATGGCGCCGCCGGCGGCCTGAACAAGTTTGGTCCCTTCGGCATAGATGCCTGATGCCACCACGTTGCGGCGCGAGATGCGAACCACCGTGACGCCCGCCCGCTCGACGCGGTCGGCAATCAGCGCCGAATGGCTGTCGTCGATGCCGACGATCGCGACAGCGCTGCCGGCGACCAGCCGCTCCTTGACGTCGGCATAATGCTGCATCGTGCCGTGACGGTCGAGATGATCGGGCGTCAGGTTGAGCAGGATGCCGGCGGACGGGTTCAGCGTCGGCGCCAGATCGATCTGGTAGGAAGAGCATTCGACGACATAGTAACGCTCAGCCTTCGGCGGATCGAGCGTCAGCACCGCCGTGCCGATATTGCCGCCGAGCTGCGTGTCGTAGCCTGATGATTTCAGGATATGGGCGATCAACGCCGTCGTGGTCGACTTGCCGTTGGTGCCTGTTATGGCGATGAAGGGGCAATCCGGCGCATGGGCGCGGCGCTCGCGCACGAAGAGCTCGACGTCGCCGACGATATCGACGCCGGCGGCGCGCGCGAGATCGACGGTCCAGTGCGGCTTCGGATGAGTGAGCGGCACGCCGGGCGACAGCACGAACAGAGCCTGCTGGCCCCAATCGATGTGATGCAGGTCTTCCGTCCTGATGCCTTCGGCGGAAGCCTTGGCGACGCTGTCGGGATTGTCGTCCCAGGCGGTCACCTCGGCGCCGCCTGAAACCAGCGCCCGCGCGGTGGCCAAGCCGGAGCCGCCGAGGCCGAAGAGCGCGACCTTCCTGTCCTTGAGCGTCGTGATCGGGATCATCGCCGCCTCACCGCAGCTTCAGCGTCGACAGGCCGAGCATGGCAAGGCCGACGGCGATGATCCAGAAGCGGATCACCACCTGGCTCTCGGTCCAGCCCTTCTTCTCGAAGTGATGATGGATCGGCGCCATCAGGAAGACACGCCGGCCGGTCATCTTGAAGAAGCCGACCTGGATGATGACCGAGAGCGTCTCCATGACGAAAAGGCCGCCGATGATCGCCATGACGATCTCGTGCTTGGTTGCGACGGCGACGGTGCCGATCGTGCCGCCGAGCGCCAGCGACCCGGTGTCGCCCATGAAGATGGCAGCCGGCGGCGCGTTGAACCAGAGAAAGCCGAGTCCGGCGCCGATGACGGCGCCGAGCACGACGGCGAGTTCGCCGGTGCCGGGCACGAAATTGATCTGCAGGTAGTTTGCAAACACCACGTTGCCGGCGAGATAGGCGATGACGCCGAAGGAGGCGGCGGCGATCATCACAGGCACGATGGCAAGTCCGTCGAGACCGTCCGTCAGATTGACGGCATTGCCGGCGCCGACGATGACGAAGCCGCCGAAGACGACGAACATGATGCCGATATTGATCATGAAGTCCTTGAAGAACGGAAAGGCGATCGAAGAACCGAAGGTCGAGCCGGCAACGCCCGAGGCAAGGGCGGTGCGCATCATGAAATAGACGGCGATGCCGGCGATGACGAATTCGATGCCGAGACGCGCCTTGCCGGAAAAGCCCATATGGCTCTGCTTCGTGACCTTGAGATAATCGTCATAGAAGCCGATTGCGCCGAAGCCGAGCGTCACCAGCAGAGTGGCCACGACATAGACGTTGGAGAGATCGGCCCAGAGCAGTGATGCACCGACGATGCCCGCGAGGATCATCAGCCCGCCCATGGTCGGCGTGCCGGCCTTCTTGAAATGCGTCTGCGGCCCGTCGGCGCGGATCGGCTGGCCCTTGCCCTGCCGGATGCGCAGCGAATTGATGATCGTCGGCCCGAACAGGAACACGATCAGTGCTGAGGTGAAGAGCGCGGCCCCTGTGCGGAAGGTAATATATCTGAACAGGTTCAGAAATTTGAAATATTCCGACAGTTCGACAAGCCAGATCAGCATTCAGGGCCCCTTGTTTACCCGATCAAAGTTCGCGTTGCGTGTCGGAAAATGGTGGGAACTTGTCAAGGAGCGCGGCGACGATCTTGCCGAAACCGATGCCCAGAGACGATTTCACCATGAACACGTCGCCTGGTACGACCGAGTTCAATACATAGTCCGTCAATTCGCCGGTGTTTTCGCGATATTCGACATGGACGCTTTCCGGCAACGATTCCTTGAGCGCAGCCATCTCTGCTCCTGCGAGCCAGACATATTCGATGCCGGCCGCAAGCAGCGGCACGGCGAGATCGCCATGAACCTTCTGCGCATACTCGCCCATCTCCAGCATGTCGCCGAGCACGGCGATACGGCGTCCGCGGCCGGTCGGCTCTGAGGCCGCCAGCAGCGCGATCGCCGCGCGCATCGAAGCCGGATTGGCATTGTAGCTCTCGTCGATCAGTGTGAAGCTGCCGCTGCCGATCGAAAGCCGGTGGCGTTTGCCCCTGCCCTTTTCCGGCTTCAGCGTCCCAAGCGCGTCGATCGCCTTTTCCATGTCGGCGCCGACGATCCTGACGACGCCGAGCGCTGCCAGAGCATTCTCGGCGATATGGCGGCCGGGGGCGCCGATCGCGACCTCCAGCGTCTCGCCGCCGATCGTCAGCCACAACGTCGAATTCTCGTCCGAGCCGTTGAATTCCGCCAGCCGGAATTCGGCCTTGGCATGCTGGCCGAAGGAGTGGATATGTTCGATGCCGAGCGACTGCGCCGTGCGGTCGAGGAAATTGAACTGGTCGTTGTCGCGATTGAGCACGACATGGCCGCCCGGCTCCAGCCCCTCGAAGATCTCCGCCTTGGCGGCGGCGATTTCCTTGATGTTCTTGAAATTGCCGAGATGCGCCGGCGCGATCGTGGTGATGACGGCGACGTCGGGACGGATCATCGCCACCAGCGGCCGGATCTCGCCTGGATGGTTCATACCGACTTCGAAGACACCGTAATCCGTATCCTCAGGCATGCGCGCCAGCGTCAGCGGCACGCCCCAATGATTGTTGAAGGAGGCGACAGAGGCATGCACCTTGCCCGACGGCGACAATACATGCCGCAGCATTTCCTTGGTGGTCGTCTTTCCCACAGAACCCGTCACCGCAATGATCCGAGCCCGCGAGCGCTCGCGCGAGGCAAGGCCGAGCCGGCCGAGGGCGGCGAGCACGTCTTCGACGACGATCATCGGCACCGTCAGGCGGCCCATGGCGGGAAGCCTCGCCTCGCTGACGACGAGAAGGGAGGCGCCGTTTGCCGTCGCCATCGATGCGTAGTCGTGACCGTCGACACGGTCGCCCTTGATCGCGAAGAAGGCCTCGCCCGGAGCAATCGAGCGGCTGTCGATGGAAATGCCGGTGATGCCTTCGGGCAGAGTGCCGAAGGGGCGCCCCGCCATCGCTGCGATCATGTCTTCGGTCGTCCAGAGCCAGCTCAAGATTTCAGTTCCTCCAAGGCCTTGCGCACCTCCGCATGATCGGAGAACGGCAGCGTGATGCCGCCGATCGTCTGTCCTTCCTCATGCCCCTTGCCGGCAACGATCAGCGTATCGCCGGATCTCAGCATGCCGACAGCTTCGCGGATCGCCGCGGCGCGATCGGCAATTTCCGAGGCGCAGCTTGCTGCCGCCATGATCTCGGCGCGGATCGAGGCCGGTTCCTCCGAACGCGGATTGTCGTCGGTGACGATCACGACATCGGCAAGCCGGCAGGCGATTTCGCCCATGATCGGCCGCTTGCCGCGATCGCGGTCGCCGCCGCAGCCGAAAACGACGATAACGCGGCCTGTCGTGAAAGGCCTGACCGAGCCCAGCACATTTTCCAGCGCATCCGGCTTGTGGGCGTAGTCGACATAAGCGAGCGCGCCGTCTTTCGTATGGCCGACCAGTTCGAGACGGCCGGAGGCGCCGACGAGCTTCTCGAGTGCGGCCATCGCAACCCTAGCGGCCACGCCGGTCGACATCGCAAGCCCTGCCGCAACAAGGGCGTTGGCGACCTGGAAATCCCCCGCCAGCGGAATATCCACCTCGAAGATCTCGCCGCCGATATGGATCTCCGCCATCTGCTTGTGGCGGAAGTGCTCGACGCGTTTCAAGGAGAGGTAATCGCCCTTGCGCCCGACGGTGCGGACGTCGTGACCGGCATCGGTCGCGGCCTTGATTGCCTGCGCCGACCACGGATCGTCGGCAAAAATCACCGCCGGCGACCCCTTCGGCAACAGCGTATCGAAAAGCCGCATCTTGGCGGCCATATAGTCTTCGATCGTGGGATGATAATCCATGTGATCGCGGCCGAGATTGGTGAAGGCGGCGGCCGCAAGCTTGACGCCATCGAGCCGGCACTGGTCGAGGCCATGGCTGGAGGCCTCCATCGCCGCATGCGTGACACCTTCGTCGGCGAGTTCGGCCAGCAGCTTGTGCAGCGACACCGGATCGGGCGTCGTCAGCGCGCCATATTCGTTGCGCGTCGGCGAGACGACACCCGTCGTGCCGATCATCGCCGCCGCATGCCCCGCATGCGCCCAGATCTGCCGGACGAAGGAGGCGACGGAGGTTTTGCCCGCCGTGCCGGTGACGGCAACCATCGTATCGGGCTGCCTGCCGTGGAAGCGCGAAGCGGCGATGGAAAGGAAACGCCGCGGCTCTTTGACCGCAAGAACCGGAATGGAGGCATCGATGGCTTGGGAGGCGACCGCCACCGCAGCACCGCGGCCGGCGGCATCCGCAATGAAGCCCGCGCCATCAGCCTTGGTGCCGGCGACCGCGACGAAGGCATAACCCGGCGCCACATGGCGGCTATCCGAAGACAGGCCTGAAATATCAAGCAAGCCTGCCGGGCCTTCGAGCTGTGCTTCAAGTTCCGGAAACTGATCTCCGGCCAGGTCTCGCAATTTCATCGCACGCACTTTTCTCTGTTGAAGCCGGTTCACCCCTCGCGAATCGGCGTCGATATTCATTCACACTCAATAAGACACCAGCAAGGCCGATCGGCCCTCCCCGAATTTCGGCTCGATGCCGAGAATGGGGGCCGCGCGGCGGATGATCTCACGGGCAATCGGGCCGGCGGTACCGGCGGAGATCGTTCCGCCATATTGCTTTTCGCCGGTCTTCGGCTCGTCGCAGAAGGTGATCACCGCATATTTGGGATCGTTGATGGGGAATGCGGCAATGAAGGAATTGAAGTTCAGTGTCGCCGAATACCGCCCGTTCACCACCTTGTCGGCCGTCCCGGTCTTGCTGCCGACGGCAAAGCCCGGCACGCGGGCAACACGCCCGGAACCCTTGTACCCGTTGAAGTCAAGCAGATAGCGGATCTCGTCGCTGGTCGTCTTCTTGATCACCTGCGTGGCGATCTCATCGGCCTGTTCGCGCGTGCGCGGTAGGAATGTCGGCTCGATCAGCTTGCCGCCATTGACGAGAGCGGCCGCCGCCACCCCTGTCTGCAGCGCCGTCGTCGAGACACCATGGCCGAAGGAGATCGTGATCGAATTGATCTTCTTCCAGACGCGCGGCTGGCTCGGCATCTTCACTTCGGGCAACTCGGTCTGCATCTTCGTCAACAGGCCGAACTTGGTCAGATAGTCCTTCTGCGCGTCGATGCCGACGATGTCTATGACGCGCGCCGTGCCGATATTCGAAGAATACTGGAAAATCTCGGGAACGGTCAGCCAGCGGCGCTGTCCATGAAAATCGTGGATGGTGAAGCCGCCGATATAGATCGATTTGCTGGCATCGAAACTGTCGGTCATCTTCACTTTGCCGGTGTCGAGCGCCATCGCCAGTGAAAAGGTCTTGAAGGTCGAGCCCATTTCGAACGTGCCGTTGGTCATTCGGTTGAGCCAACCGTCCTTGGCGCCTTCCTGCGGCTCGTTCGGATCGAAATCCGGCGCCGACGCCATCGCCAGCACCTCTCCCGTATGCACGTCGATAACAGCGGCACCCGCCCCCTTGGACTGGAAGTTGTTCACGGCGTTGACGACCGCATCCCGGACGATATTCTGCACGCGCAGGTCAATCGAAAGCCGCACCGGCTCGAGCGGCTGGTCGCTGGTCATGCCGACCGAAGCGAGGTCGGCAAGTCCCTGATCGTCGATATATTTCTCCATTCCGGCGACGCCGCGGTTGTCGATATTGACGTAGCCGAGGATGTGCGCGGCAGTCGAGCCGCCCGGATAGAAGCGGCGCTTCTCCGGCCGGAAGCCGATGCCGGGAATGCCGAGCGCCAGGATCTGGCTCTGCTGCTTCGGCGTCAGCTGCCGGCGCAACCAGGCGAAATGCGAGGTCTTGACCGAAAGCTTCTTATAGGTGTCCCTCACATCGAGTTCGGGCAGCACCGTTGAAAGCTTCTCGACCGCCTCGTCGGCATCGACGATCTTGTTGGGCTCGGCAAACAGCGAGACGGTGCGGATGTCGGTCGCCAGCACTTCGCCGTTGCGGTCGAGAATGTCGGGGCGCGAGGCCATCAGCCGATCGGGCGGCAGGATGCTGGAGACGACTTCCTGATCCTTCATCGCATATTCGACGAGGCGGCCGCCGATGATGACGTAAACCCCCATGAAGCCGAGGATCAGCAGGCCGACGCGGCTTTTTGCCTGCCCCGATTTTTTCTTGCGCGACCCCTCGATCGCCAGGCCGGCGGAGGGACCGCCGAAACGGTTATAAACGCCGGCGGAAAAATGCGCCTGGCTCTTCAAAACCATGATGCGGGAAAGAAACGACATTATTCCACCGACCCCGTTTCGATCTCGTCTGCCTCATCCTCCGCCCCGCCATCGAGCGTCACTGCGCCGTGCGGCTCCACTGCGCCGCGCGGCGCGGGCGTCGGAACGGGCTGCCCCTTGCCGGTCGCGCCTTTGGCGCTGGCCTCGGTCGCGCCTTTGGCGCTGGCCACAGTCGCACCCTTGGCGCCCGCCCCGGCCGCACCGTTGGCTTTGGCCTCAGTCACATCGGGCACGGGAACCTCGGATTTCAACATCGGCAATTCCTTGGCATGCACCAGCGCCGTCGATTCCGTCGGCTGCAGCTGCAGTTCGTCATCATAGGCCTTGACCAGCCGTTCCAGACGGTTTGGCTGCGATTGCAGCGCCCAGTCGGCCTTGAGAAGGTCGATCGTGTCCTCCTCGAGCTTGATCTCGGCTTCGAGGCGATGAACCTCCTCGAGCTTCAATTCGGCGCGATGCTTGATCGTGTAAGTGACGGCGGCGGTGGCCGTCATAACGCCGATAAGCACGAGATCGAACGTTTTCAGCATATCAACCTCCAAGCTTTCCGAGACTGGCGAGATTAGGAAAGCCGAAGAGCGACATATCCGCAGCTTCGGCGGCGGCATCCGTTCTCTGACCGGCGCGCAGCTTGGCGGAGCGGGCGCGCGGATTGATCTCCGCCTCCGCCTCGCTTGCCGAAACCATCGACTTGCCCACAGCCGCAAACGTTGCCGCCCGCTCATGCGCGACCGGCAGATGCCGCGACCCCGACGCCTTGCCGGCACGGTCGGAGAAGAATTTCTTGACGATGCGGTCTTCGAGCGAATGAAAGGTGACGACGACGAGCCGGCCGCCCGGCTTCAGCACCGCTTCCGCCGCAAACAGCGCCTGCGCGAGTTCACCGAGCTCGTCGTTGACGAAAATCCGCAAGGCCTGGAAAACGCGCGTTGCCGGATGGATCTTGTCCTTCATCTTGCGCGGGGTGACGAGCTCGATGAGACCGGCAAGATCGCGCGTCGTTTCGAACGGCTTTTCCTCTCGACGCTTCTCGATCGCATGCGCGATGCGCGGCGACTGGCTTTCCTCGCCAAGGAAATGAAAGATGCGGATGAGGTCGGCGACCTTGGCACGATTGACGACATCGGCGGCCGAAACGCCTGTCGCCGACATGCGCATGTCGAGCGGCCCGTTCTTCTGGAAGGAGAATCCGCGCTCGGCCTCATCGATCTGCATGGAGGAAACGCCGATATCGAGCACGACGCCGTCAAGTCCCCCTTGCGGCGCATGATCGGCGAGATGTGAGAATTGCGAATGAACGAGCTTGAGACGGCCGCCATGGGCGGCGACCATTGCCTGGCCAGCGGCAATCGCGCTGGGGTCGCGGTCGAGCGCGATCACCTCGGCGCCGGCCGCGAGGATGGCCGAGCTGTAGCCGCCCGCACCGAATGTGCCGTCAAGGATGAGCTTGCCGGGTGCGGGCGCCAGCGCTGAAAGCACTTCGTCGAGAAGAACCGGAATGTGACGAACCGGTCCGCCACCGGCATCAGTTGAACCTCCGCCAGGATTCGCCGCCATTCCGTTCCCTCGCTCTTTCAGGAACGCTTGCCCGCCAGCTTGCGCTCCCCTCGTGCCTGCGCCTGCGCGGCCACAAAAGCCTGCGGCTGCCAGAGCTGAAAATGATCCGCCCGACCGACGAAGGTCACTTCGTCCGAGATGCCGGTAAAGCCGCGAATGAAATCCGTGACCATCAGCCGCCCCTCGGCGTCGAGCTTCATGAAGACCCCGCCCCCATGAATGAGAAGCGACATCTCGTTCGCATCCGGCGAAAACGGATCCTCCGCTGCAATCTGCCGTTCGAATCTTTCGAGAAGATCCGGACCGCCGACGCTGATCGCCGGAAACACAAAGTCCTGAAAGCAATAAAGCTCCTGAACGTTGCGCTGCGCCAGCACGGAACGAAATGCCGAAGGCACGGAAACCCTGCCCTTGGCATCGATCCTGTTGGTCGCGTTCGAAAGGAAGCGGCTCATCACACGAAACATCCGTTCCCGCAGGGATCCGGACCAAAAGTCGCCCGAAACTCCCGATATCAGGCACAGCTTCGCAAGCCGGATGAGCAAAAACCCCTCCGACGCTTCCGGAGCGGAAGACGCCTTTGCTTTGCGATGAACGGGCAGGTGATTGCCCCGGTGCAGTGCACATTTGGGATAGCATGGGACCATATGGGCGTCAATGGGATACGCCCAGTTTGCAATGGACGCATGATCAAAAATTTATAAGCCGTTAAGTTTAACAAAGGGTTAGGATCACCACTCGCACGAGGCGTAACGACGGCACTTTCACAAAAACGAATTTCCGCCCGAAGGGATGCATCAGCATCTCCTTGAAAACATTTTGTTTCAGCGGCTTATATGGAAATTATCCCGCGATTCGGCGGCTGATCGCGCCACAAATGTTAATCGCCAGTTGGCCTGTAAGCCGGGTTCTGTATGGCTCCGGCGTGAACCGGAACGTGGCAGCCATTCCTCTGGGACAGCGCTCGCACGCTGCCTCACGCAACCCACCCGGATGACTGGCCTGGAAACCAGCCGGAGAGCCTTTCGGCTCGCCGCGTCATCCCTATTCGGTCTTGCTCCCGGTGGGGTTTACCGTGCCATTTCCGTTGCCGGAGATGCGGTGGGCTCTTACCCCACCCTTTCACCCTTACCTGTCATGACAGGCGGTTTGCTTTCTGTGGCACTTTCCCTGAGGTCGCCCTCGCCGGACGTTATCCGGCACCGTGTTTCCGTGGAGCCCGGACTTTCCTCACCCTACCGCCTTTCGGCATTGGTAAAGCGCGGCTGCCCAGCCAACTGGCAGGGCTCCCATAAACGAGAGAGATGGCAATTGCTATCGAAATAAATGATATGGCTTAGCGAAATTGCGGTGTGAAATCCGTGGAGTAGCCCTGCGCGCTGATTCCGCCTGACAAAAGCAGCTCGGCTCCGAGCCGGCCGATTTCATCCGAGCTCTTGGCGGATGTGCCGGCACAGCCCGTCAACACGGCGATTTCTGGCGATGAGGTATAACCGATCATCGGGTAGCCGCTTTCCGTCTCCGACACGATGCAGGCCGCCGTCGAGATCGAGAGCGGCACCGTGTCGGGCACGAGACCTTCGACGATGCGGGTGAGATGCGCGCGTACGCTGTCGCGCCCCTCGGTCTTGAACCAGGCGCGCATCGCCGCCTCGTCGCGGAGGACCAGATCGTCCGGGTCGCCGCCGATCTTCAGGTAGAATTTGCTGTCGGGATAACGGATCGGTGGCAGCAGATAGATATGAATGTCAGGTGTTTTGAAAATCAGTGACGGCATCCCGGCCAGGCGCGCCGCATCGGCCTTGCTGACCTCGAACAGCGTCACGGTCCGGGCATAAACCGTCATGGCAACAGGCCGCGGCAACAGATTCTCCGCAATGGAAAATCCGCCCGCCGCCAGCAGCACCTTTTCAGCGCGATAGCTCTGACCTCCCGATGTCTTGACGACCGCCGACCCGCCCTCGCTGCCGATTGAGACGACATAGTCACGGATAACCGCCGCACCCGCCTTTTCGGCCAGCAGCGACTGTGCCTTGACCAGCTTGCGCGGGCTGATATGCCCGGCCCCCTTCGCCTCGAAGACGCCGGCGCCGCCGTCAGGAAAGGCGAAGAAAGGAAAGGCGGCCTTCAGCCCTGCCTCATCGAGAAGGCTGGTTTCGACGCCGAGCGAAATAGCCGCCTTCCGGGTGTTTTCGAGATAGTCGCTTCCATCCGGCGCGACGACGACGCAGCCAACCTCGCGGTAGAAGTCGATGCCGCTGTCGCGGGCGAGCTCGTCATAACGGCCGATCGAGCGGTTGGCGAGCAGCGCCCAGTTGCGGTCGGGATCGATGGTGCGGGTGATGCGCCCCTCGTCGTAATGGCTGGCGAAGACGCCCTGATGCGCCTTGCGATCATCAGGCTCATCCGGGCCGATCACCGCCACGCCATCGGTCTGCCGCGCCAGATGCCGCGCGGCGGCGGCTCCCATCAGCCCGCGGCCGACGACGATATATTTGAAATCGACTGCCATGTTATCCCTCTCAAGCGAAGACCGGCGTCAGCGCGCGGCCGAAATCCTCATCCAAGAGCCGTCCTTCCGCCAGAAGCACGGCGCCGAGGCGCCCGAGTTCGTCGGAAGATTTGGCTGCCACGAAATTACCGCCGGTGAGCACGCCGATGCGCGGCGACTGCGTGAAGCCGACATAGGGGTAGCCGGTCGGCGTGAAATTCGCCACACATGGGCCTGAAGTAACCGGGCAGCCGGCAAGCTCCGGCATCAGCTGCAGGGCGATGCGCGAGAGGTGATCGCGTTCGGCCGCACTGCCGTCGGAACGGAACCACGCGCCGGCATCCTCCAGCTTCTGGAAGGAAAGCGCCTCGGTATCGCCGCCGAGTTTTAGATAGGTCTTGCCGTCGGGATAACGCACCGGCGGCAGAATATAGATGTGGTCCTCTTCCCGATCGCCGAGCACGATGGTCGACGGCATATCGCCGAAGATCGCCATCTCACGCTCGCCCATTTCGTAAAAGACGACCGTGCGCCCCATCACCCTGGTATCGATGGGACGCGGCAGCAGGCTATGAAAATTGCTGAAGCCGCCGGCCGCGACCAGTACGCGCTCGGCGCTGTAGCTTCTGCCGCCGGCCGTCACTTCGACATGCGAACCCGCGTCGCGCACGGACGTCGCGGTTGCCTCGATCAGCGAGACGCCGCCCAGTTCGGCAAGCCACGCCTGCGCCCGCACCAGCGCCCGCGGGTTGATGTGGCCGGCGCGCTTGCGCTCGAAATATCCCGTGAAATCAGGATCGACGGCAAGATAGGAAAAACGTTGGCGAAGTTCCGACGGCACGATGGTCTCGATATCGCTGCCGAGCGTCCGGCTGATCGTCAGCGCCCGGTTGATATAGTCCTGCTCATCCTTTGGCGTCGGACCGGCAAAGAGGCAGCCAACCTCGGAATAAAAGGAAATGCCGCTCCTTGCCTCGATCTCACGGTAACGGTCGAGCGCACGGGCGGCGAAGGTTCCCCAGGCCAGATTGCCGTCGAAGGTGCGGGTGATGCGCGCTTCGTCATAATGGCTGGCGAAGACGCCATCATGGGCCTTGCGCTCCTCCGGCTCGCGCGGGCCGATCAGCGCAATGCCGTCGGCCATCGAGGAGAGATGCCGCGCAGCCGCCGCGCCCATCATGCCGCGCCCGATAACGATGAACCTGAAATCGACTGCCATATCCCACCTCATTGCGAGGTGGTCCACCTCGTTTCAAGCCGGGATATCATGGCAAGCAGGCTGATTCATATCACAAAATTGCCGCAACGGCATCTTGCCCGGACGCGCGTCACTGTACTCAGTCGAGCATCGCCAGGACCTTGCCGCAATAGGTCTTCGACACCGGGTTCATCCGCGTTGCGGCATGGCCGGCATTGTATTTGAGGATGGTGTTGCAAGTCTGCCCGCCACCGAGCTGATGGGCGGCGGCCAGATATTTCATGCCGTATTTGATGTTTGTGTCGGGATCGAATAGGCCCTTGCGTGTGCCGGAATATCCCATCATCCTGGCCGTTGCCGGCTTGATCTGCATCAGGCCCACTTCGCCGGCGCTGCCGCGTGCTTTCGGATTGAAATTGCTCTCGACGCGAATGACGGCCTGGGCGAGTGCGACAGGCACATTGTATTCGGCGGCATATTTATTGATCAGCGCGGCATAGGGAACGGCGGTGGAGAAGTCCGGCATAGCATAGCCGCTCTGGCGATCGACGGTCTTCAGCGAAATGGTTTGCGCCCTGATACCCCAGTCATCATTCGCCGAGGCAAAGTTATACCCTGCCAGCAGCATGCCGAAGCACGCCGCAGCGCCAACAATAAAATTCTTCATATAGTCTCTTCACTCCGACCCAAAGAATTGCATGACTGCGCGCCTCGCCGTCATCCGGTCATACGCGATCAAGGACTGATCGCATTCCGCAGCAATTCTTATCGTTTCATTTGGCGCCCATCGTTACACTTGAAAAAGCTGTGAGCGCTGTTCAGCGGGCGTCCTTAGACCATCGCAATGAGGAGATAATAGGGAAATGATGTGGCGAGACGGTTTTCCCGCCGGTCGCGAGAAATCCGCCCTGATACCTGGCTCTTCCGATCAGGAATAACGCGGCAGCGCCGACAGCAGCCGGTGCAGCGTGTCGATCGTCGAGAAATCGGCGATTCCGTCAACCCGTTCGGGCCGGAAATGGCGCTGGAAAGCTTCCACGTCACCCGCCGTCTTTTCGGAAAATTGGCCTGTGATCTCAGTGCCATAACCATAGAGCGACAGCATCGACTGTAGGGCTTCGACAGGTTGGCCGGCATCGCCACGCTGGAAGAAGCGCCCGCCGGTGATCCTTGCCGGCTCGACCCAGTGCCCGACGCCCGCCCGGTGGAGCTCGGCCCACGGGAATTTTTCGCCCGGATCGACCTTACGGATCGGCGCGACATCGGAATGCCCAAGCACCCGTTCCGGCGCGATCGACCAACGTTTGACACAGTCGCGACACAATTCAATCACCGCGCCGATCTGCTTTTCCGGATAATCGGGAAGCCCGCCCGGATGGCCGGAATTGGCGATCTCGATACCGATCGACAGCGAATTGATATCCGTTTCGCCGCGCCAGCTGCTCTTTCCGGCGTGCCAGGCACGGCGCGTTTCCGGCACGAGCTGCACCACCTCACCGTTCTCATGCACGAAATAATGGCTGGAAACCTGGCTCTCGACGCGACAGAGCCAGTCGAGCGCGCCATCCGCCGTCGGCATACCGGTATAGTGCAGCAGGATCATGTCCGGGCGGCGCCCATCCGTCCGCTCGCCGTGGTTCGGCGAAGGCTGCACGCGGGCGCTCCTGAAGTCGGCCTCGAAAGAGGTCATGCGGCGCGGCGTTCCTTCTCGATCGCCGCATAGGCGGCGTTCAACGCCGCCATGCGTTCATTGGCGATCACATGGAATTCCTTCGGCACGCCGCGTGAGATCAGCCGATCGGGATGATGTTCGCTCACGAGGCCATGGTAACGGCGGCGGATCGTCGGGAAATCATCCGAAGGCGAGACGCCGAGCACCTTGTAAGGATCGCCGCCGGATGAGACGTGGCGGGCGGCGATCTGCTCGAAGCGGGTTTCGCTCATCTCGAAGATCTCGCCGATATGGCGCAGGAAATTCAGTTCCTTCTCGTGGATCAACCCGTCGGCCTTGGCGATATGGAAGAGGCCATCGAGCACGTCTTCCAGCACCGTGCAATTGGCCGCGCAGGTGACGCAAAGCGCCGAGAGCCGTTCGGCATAGGCTTCGTAGCCGGCCACATCCTGGCGTGCCAGATTGTACAGCCTGGCGACGTTCTTCGCTTGATCCTCAGGGAATTCGAAGATTTCGCGGAAGGCTTCGACCTCCTTCTCGCTGACGATGCCGTCGGCCTTGGCCATCTTGGCCGACAGTGCGATGATCGCCACAGAGAAAGCCACCTTGCGCCGGGTCTCGGGATCGCCTTCGAAAACCGTTCGGATAGCCTCGACCACCGCGGAGAGCGCATTGCCCGCGGTATTGCCAATGGCATTCAACAGTTTTTCCCAGAAGGACATCGAAAATCTCACACATACTTGTCAACTTATAGAGAACAGCTTGACCAAAGAATCGCAGCCTTTGCAAGGCGACTATTGGTCGTAGGGCCGAACACAGTTTTCACGATTTGGTAATTGTCGCACCGCAGCAAAGGGTCATCACGCTCGCTTGGACCCGCATGAGAGCAAGACTCGGCGCCGCCGAGATGACCGACATCTGTCCAATAGGTTGGCTCCGGAGCGCAAGCCGCCGGCAATTTCCACAACAGTTCTCGACAGTCATAACCGGCTTGAAACGATTATATCAGCTCTTCCAGTCACCACGCGGCAGAAAGGCGCGCTTTTCGTAAATTCTTTACTTTACAGGTCCCTTTCCCTGCCGCATCCATGCGCTCATGCATGTCGCCCGGAAGGGTGCAGCGGTTCCGGAATAACGACATGCATAAAAACAAAGGGCTAAGCGCGTCGCGTGAATCAAATGTGATGCGAAGCGCGTTCGCCGATACCGCCGCACCGAAACGCCATAGGAGGGATCATGGCCAAGCAGAAAGTCGCAATGCTGACCGCCGGAGGCCTGGCGCCCTGTCTTTCCTCCGCCGTCGGCGGCCTCATCGAACGCTACAGCGACGTGGCACCCGACCTCGATATCGTCGCGTACAAGTCCGGCTACCAGGGCGTGCTCACCGGCGACAGCATCGACATCACCCGCGAGATGCGCGAAAAGGCGCCGCTGCTGCATCGTTATGGCGGCTCGCCGATCGGCAACAGCCGCGTCAAGCTCACCAATGCTGCCGACTGCGTCAAGCGCGGCCTGGTCAAGGAAGGCGAGAACCCGCTCAGGGTCGCCGCCGAACGCCTCGCCAATGACGGCATCACCATTCTCCACACGATCGGCGGCGACGACACCAACACCACGGCCGCCGACCTTGCCGCCTACCTCGCTGCCAACGGTTACAACCTCACCGTCGTCGGGCTGCCGAAGACCGTCGACAACGACGTCGTGCCGATCCGCCAGTCGCTCGGCGCCTGGACGGCCGCCGAAGTCGGCGCGCATTTCTTCGACAATGTCGGCAACGAACAGACGGCCGCCCCGCGCACCCTGGTCATCCACGAGGTCATGGGCCGCCATTGCGGCTGGCTGACGGCCGCCACCGCCCGCGCCTATCTCCAGCGCACCAGCCGCAACCAGTATGTCGACGGCCTGATGATGGACGCGCATCTGAAGAGCATCGACGCCGTCTACCTGCCTGAGATGGCCTTCGACCTCGACGCCGAGGCCGCCCGTCTCAAGGAAAGCATGGACCGCAACGGCCACGCCACGGTCTTCGTCTCGGAAGGCGCCTGCCTCGACGCCATCGTCGCCGAGCGTGAAGCCGCCGGCGAGACCGTCAAGCGCGACGCCTTCGGCCATGTGAAGATCGACACGATCAATGTCGGCGCCTGGTTCCAGAAGCAGTTCGCCAGCCTGTTGAACGCCGAGCGTTCCCTCGTGCAGAAATCAGGCTATTTCGCCCGCTCGGCGCCTGCCAACGGCGACGATCTCAGGCTGATCCAGAGCATGGTCGATCTCGCCGTCGAAAGCGCGCTCAACAAAGTCTCCGGCGTCACCGGCCATGATGAAGCGCAAAACGGTAAATTGCGCACTATAGAATTCCCGCGCATCAAGGGCGGCAAGGCTTTTGACCTTTCTACGGGATGGTTTGCCGAAGTCATGGACAATATAGGCCAGAAATACAAAGAAGCGTGATTGACGGATGGTTAATATGATGTCTTTGCTTGTTCCTGAGGAATAGGAGGAGACACCATGTCATTTGAAGCCTGGCTCGCTTTTGCGGCCGCATCCGCCATCATGCTGGCCATACCGGGGCCGACGATACTGCTCGTCGTCTCCTATGCGCTCGGTCATGGACGCAGGACTGCGTTTGCGACTGTCAGCGGCGTGGCGCTTGGTGACTTCACCGCGATGACGGCGTCTCTCTTCGGACTCGGCGCCGTCCTGGCCGCCTCCGCCACCCTCTTCACCGTCTTGAAGTGGATCGGCGGCGCCTACCTGATCTGGCTGGGAATCAAGCTCTGGCGGGCTCCTGTGATCGGGGAACCGGTCGCCGACAACGACAATCTGCCGGAGGAAAAGTCGCTCAAGATCTTCCTCCACGCCTATGTCGTCACCGCCCTCAATCCCAAGAGCATCATCTTCTTCGTCGCCTTCGTGCCGCAGTTCCTCAATCCGGCCCTGCCCTTCGTCGGCCAGATGGCGATCATGGAAGCGACCTTCCTCGTGCTGGCGATCCTTAACGCTTCCACCTACGCATTTCTCGCCCATACCGCGCGCGGACTGATTCGCAAGGCGAGCATCCAGCGCGCCGTAAACCGCACCGGCGGCACCTTGCTGATCGCCGCAGGCGCCGTCACTGCCGGGTATCGCCGTATTGCAGCCTAGAAATATTCCGTGGTTGCCGGAATGCCACGAATAGGTTAATGGGTCGGGCAGGGCTTAAGGTTTTTAGTAACTTTTATACGCTGCCGGGGCGGCGCGATTTCACGAAAGTGGCGGAATGGTAGCGATCGGATTGTCCGGCCTGAAACGCAGTCTTGTCGTTTCGACGATACTCTGCGGCGTGATGACGGGATGCACGAGCGTCGAATACACGTCCCAGGCCGAGCTGACAGCTGCCCAGACCGTCGTGCCGATGCCGAAACCCGGCGAAGACGCCACACTCGCGGCGATCCCGACAGCCGAAGGCGCAGCCGTAGGCGGCGCCACCATTCCCCAGGCATCCCCCTCCCTGACCGCAACGGCGATGCCGACCGTAGCAGCCTCTCAGTCTGCCGATCTCGCCATGCAGGCAGGCATGCAGCCGGCAGCCTATGCGCAAATCCCGCTGACGCCCGAGATGACGGCGATCCAGTCCGTCGTGCCGACGCCGCGTCCGGGAACCCCGGCACAACCGACGACCCAGCTTGCCTTTGCCGCGACACCGCAGAACAGCGCGCTTGCAGCACTTGCGGCCGTCGACACCACGCCGCGTGCCAGCATGGACTACGGTTTCGACGAATCCGGGCCGATCGATCCGCCGACGGCGCCGCCGATGTTCAGCGACGACGACAAAGACGATGCGCCGACGGTCGAAAAAAGCTTCGTCACCAAGCTCATTCAAAAATATTCGAAGGTCTACGAAATTCCCGAGACGCTGCTCCACCGCATCGTCCATCGCGAGAGCCGCTACAATCCGAAGGCCTACAACAAGCGCGGCTATTTCGGCCTCATGCAGATCAAATACAATACCGCCAAGTCGATGGGTTATGACGGCGCCCCGGGCGGTCTCTTCGATGCGGAAACCAACATCAAATATGCCGCCAAATATTTGCGTGGCGCCTGGCTCGTCTCCGACAACAAGGAAGACGATGCCGTCCGCCTCTATGCGCGCGGCTATTATTACGACGCCAAGCGCAAGGGCATGAGCGACATCGCCCAAGGCAATTATTGAAATCGGCAATTCCTGAATAGAATGACGGCTGAAAGGCGGTCGCAGCCTATGGCTGCGGCTGGGCTTGGCTATTGTGATCCGGCCTGCTGTTGCGGTTCCCCCGGTGGCAAGGCCGCCAGGATCGCCTTCAGAAGCGTCTGCGGCTGATAGCCGAGCCAGCCCGGCGTCAGCCCGAGCCTGATGACGACCAGATTGGCGGAAGGCACGATCGCCATGCTCTGCCCGTCATGACCCGTCAGCCAGAATGTATCCTCCGGCAGCCCGAACTTGGCGCTTGAGCCGCCGGGGGAGAGCCAGGCCTGGCCCTGCGTATAGCTCCCATTCGACGCCGCCGTCGGCGTGCGCATGGCGCCGACGAAACCTTCCGGCAGCAACCGCTGGCCGTTCCAGACGCCATCCTGCAGCAGGAACTGCCCGAAGCGAGCCCAGTCATGCGCCGTCGCATAGAGATAGGAGCTTCCGGCAAAGGTGCCGCGCGCATCGAGTTCGAACACGGCGCTGGTCATGCCGAGCGGTGAAAACAGCGCGTCGTGCGGATAGGAAAAGGCCGCCTGCGGATTGCCGACCCTGTCCATCCAGATGCGCGACAAGAGTACCGCCGTGCCGCTCGAATAGCGGAAACGCTGGCCGGGTGCGGCCTCCATCGGTGCGTTGGCCGGCAACGATACCATGTCGGGGTCGAGATAGAGCATGCGCGTCACATCGGCGACGTCGCCATAATCCTCGTTGAAGGCAAGGCCGCTCTCCATGCCGAGCAGATCGGAGACCTTGATCCCGGCACGCGCATCGTTCTTCCACTGCGCCAGCAGATGATCATCGTCGAAGGAGATCTTGCCGTCGAGCATCAGCCGGCCGAGAATTGCGGCATTCACCGTCTTCGTCATCGACCAGCCGATCAGCGGCGTCCTTGCCGAGAATCCGGGTCCATAGGCCTCGGCGACGATGCGGCCATTGCGCACCACCACGATCGCCCGCATGGCCGGGCCGGCAAGTCGGGCATCAGCAAGCAGCGCGGCGATCTTCGCATCCGGCTGATCGCCGGCGCCCTCACCTTGCGGCCACACCGCGTCGTTCGCCTCCACTCTGGCCGGCGCTTCGAAAGGCACCGCATTCGCCGCCGCCTCGAAATTGCCGTCCGGCACGCTGGTGCAGCCGAAAGCGCTGCGATAGAGCGCATAACTCGGCGCAAACAGCCCCATGAAGCGCGCCGTCACGCGATCGTTGTCGCGGTCGACGCTGACGCGCACCAGCCGCAGCAGCGGATTTCCGGGCGCCTGGACGTCGTCATGGAGCACATCCCCGGCCTCGCGGCCGGCAATGAAGACGTTGGAGCAGACGATCTTCGCGGCATAGCCGTCGCCGACCCGCAGCAATTCCGGCGGCTGGACGAAGAGCCAGCCGGCGGCGCCGATGACGACGAGGACGATAAGGAGAGCAAGCGCCTTCAGAATACGCAGGACAAATCGCATGGCATTCCTCCATGCCGGGAGAAAAGCAGGAATCGCACCCGCCGGAAAGGGGCCGGTGCGAAGAAGGCGCACCATGCCGATCACTTCCTGAAGAAGTGATCGGGATCACCCTTCATGAAAGCCGCAGCCGCGCGAGCGGGCGCCCACAGCCCACGTCATCAAACTGTAGCAGTGGCGCGCTACACGCCCTGAACGCTAAAAAGGTGACAGACTCATGTCAGAATTTGCACCGGATGCCGGCTTCCGCAAGAACCGGAAACTCAAGGACGCCCTTCTCCGCCACAAGGCTTTTTCGAAGGACGGCTTTTCCGAGCGCCTCTTCGGCCTTCTCTTCTCCGGCCTCGTCTATCCGCAGATCTGGGAAGATCCTGATCTCGACATGCAGGCGATGGAGCTGAAGCCGAACCATCGCATCGTCACCATCGGCTCCGGCGGCTGCAACATGCTCGCCTATCTCTCCAAGGCGCCGGCCTCGATCGACGTCGTCGATCTCAACCCGCACCATATCGCGCTGAACCGCCTGAAGCTCGCCGCCTTCAAGCATCTCCCCGATCATGCCGATCTCGTCCGTTTCCTGGCGATGCCGAACGAGAAGTCGAACAGCCGCGCCTTCGACCGGCACCTCGCCGCCAAGCTCGACGAGACGACCCGCAGCTACTGGAACGGCCGCAAGTTCGGCCGCCGCCGCGTCACGGTCTTCGACCGTAATATCTATGAAACCGGCCTGCTCGGCCGCTTCATCGGCGCAGCCCATCTTCTTGCCCGCCTGCACGGCGTCAAGCTGCGCGAAATGACCAAGACCCGCACTATTCGCGAACAGCGCCAGTTCTTCGAAGAGCAGATCGCGCCACTGTTCGAAAAGCCGGTCGTGCGTTGGATCACCGGCCGCAAGAGCTCACTGTTCGGCCTCGGCATCCCGCCACAGCAATATGACGAGCTTGCAAGCCTCGCCGCCGATCATTCGATCGCGCCGGTGCTGAAGCATCGCCTGGAAAAGCTCGCCTGTCATTTCCCGATGCGCGACAATTATTTCGCCTGGCAGGCCTTCGGTCGCCGCTACGGCACCGAAGAGGAAGGCCCGCTGCCGACCTATCTGAAGTCGGAGCATTACGAATTGATCCGCGCCAATGTCGACCGCGTCAACGTCCACCATGCAAGCTTCACCGAGCTTCTGGCGCGCGAGCCGGCCGCCTCACGCGACCGCTACATCCTGCTCGACGCGCAGGACTGGATGACGGACGAGCAGCTGAACGACGTCTGGCGGGAAATCACCCGCACGGCGCGCGAAGGCGCGCGCGTGATCTTCCGCACCGCCGCCGAAAAGAGCATCATCGAGGGGCGCCTCTCTCCTTCGATCCGCGACCAGTGGGATTACTTCGAGGACAAGTCGCGTGAACTGACGGCGCTCGATCGCTCGGCGATCTATGGCGGCTTCCACATTTACGGGAAAAAGGCGTGAGCAAGGTCGGCACCGAGACGGCAGGCAACAGCGACGAACATGCCAGCCTGATGGATGGCATGTACCGCTACCAGCGCCATATCTACGACCTGACCCGCAAATATTACCTTCTCGGCCGCGACAGCACGATCCGTAATCTCGACGTGCCCGAAGACGGTACCCTGCTCGAAGTCGGCTGCGGCACGGGGCGCAACATGGCTTTCGCCCACCGGCATTTCCCGACCGCCAAGCTGTTCGGCCTCGACATTTCCCAGGAGATGTTGATTTCGGCGCGCAAGACCTTCGCCACCAAGGCGACGATCCCGGACTTCCGCGTCGCCGACGCCACGGCGTTCACGCCGCGCGAATTCGGCGTCAGCGGCTTCGACCGCATCCTGATTTCCTACGCCCTGTCGATGATCCCGGACTGGGAGCGGGCCGTCGATGCATCGATCGCAGCACTCAATCCCGGCGGTCAGCTGCACATCGTCGATTTCGGCCAGCAGGAAGGCCTGCCTGGCTGGTTCCGGCGCATGCTGCAGTCCTGGCTTGCGAAATTCCACGTCACCCCGCGCCCCGATCTGCGCGAGGTTCTGGAGGCGCAAGCCCATGAAAACAACGCGAGATTGTTGTTCGATACCGTTGGCGGCGGTTATACCTGGCGGGCGGCCATTATCAGCAAGCGCTCATAATTCGCTTGAAACTAACCGATTTTTTACGTTGATATGGTGAAAAGAGGGTTATCCTCTGCTGACTCGTCATTTCCGAAGGTCAAGCTGTGGGGCAAAAAGATCATTCGAGTTACGACGGGACGCCCATGCGCCGGCTTTTGTTTTGCGTTTTGCCCCTGGCCATCTTGCTGGCCGGCTGCACCTCCTCCGGTCATGACTATCTTGAAACGGCGTCGATCAAGCCGAAGACACGCTTTAAGGATACCGATCCGCAGGATTTCGGCCCCAAGCATCCGGAGCAGAACCAGATCCACGGTATCGATATCTCCAAGTGGCAGGGCGATATCGACTGGGCCACGGTCAGGAATTCCGGCGTCGCCTTCGCCTTCATCAAGGCGACCGAGGGCAAGGACCGGGTCGATCCGCGCTTCGACGAATATTGGCGCGAAGCCCGCGCCGCCGGCATCCCGCACGCCCCCTATCACTTTTACTATTTCTGCTCCTCGGCCGATCAGCAGGCCGACTGGTTCATCCGCAACGTGCCGAAGGAGGCCATGCGCCTGCCGCCGGTGCTCGACGTGGAATGGAACGCCGAATCGAAGACCTGCCGCTATCGTCCCGACCCGGAAACGGTGCGCGCCGAAATGCAGCGTTTCATGGACCGGCTGGAGGCCTATTACGGCAAGCGCCCGATCATCTACACCTCGGTCGATTTCCATCGCGACAATCTCGCGGGCTACTTCCAGGATTATCATTTCTGGGTCCGTTCGGTGGCAAAACACCCCGAAGTGACCTATTCCGACCGCCGCTGGGCCTTCTGGCAATATACCTCGACCGGCGTCATTCCCGGCATCAGCGGTCCTACCGATATCAATGTCTTTGCCGGCAGCGCAAAGAACTGGAACAATTGGGTCGCGGCCGTTTCCAAGGATAGAAATTCTTAGTAACGTCTTTCAATGTTTCTTGCTTCCGTCACATTCCTCTGTGAAAGCGACGGTTATCTGTTTGATATAAGGACCGCATCCATGCACCGCTCGCTCGCAAGCCGCTCTGCACTCGCCCTTCTGTTTGCCCTCGCGCTGGCCGGCGCCGCGGCCGCCCAGCAGGCGCCGGACGCAGCCCCGGCTGCCCCTTGCGGCGGCGACCTCTCCGCCTTCCTCGCAGGCGTCAAGAAAGATGCGGTTGCGGCCGGCGCCAGTGCGGCAGCCGCCGACGAGGCCTTCGCCGGCGCCGAGATCGACCCCAAGGTGCTGAGCCGGGACCGTGCCCAGGGCGTCTTCAAGCAGACCTTCCTCGAATTCTCCCAGCGCACCGTCAGCCAGGCCCGCCTCGACATCGGCCGCCAGAAGATGAAGCAATATGCCGACGTTTTTGCCCGCGCCGAACAGGAATTCGGTGTCCCCCCCGGCGTCATCACCGCCTTCTGGGCGATGGAAACCGATTTCGGCGCCGTCCAGGGCGATTTCAACACCCGCAATGCTCTGGTCACGCTGTCGCATGACTGCCGCCGCCCGGAACTCTTCCGCCCGCAGCTGATCGCTCTCGTCGAAATGGTACAGCACGGCGACCTCGATCCCGCCACCAATACGGGCGCCTGGGCCGGCGAAATCGGCCAGGTGCAGATGCTGCCGCGCGACATCGTCGCCTATGGCATGGACGGCGATGGCGACGGCCATGTCCGCCTGAAGCAGAGCGGCCCGGACGCCATCCTGACGGCAGCAAAATTCATCCAGCATCTCGGCTTCGAGCGCGGTCAGCCCTGGCTGCAGGAAGTGACCCTGCCCGATAACCTGCCCTGGGAGAAATCCGGCCTCGGCGGCACGATGAAGGCTAGCGATTGGTTCGCGCTCGGCGTGAAGCCGCGCGACGGCAATACCGCCTTCGGCAACCTCGAAGGCGACCTGGTCCTGCCGCAGGGCCGCATGGGACCGGCCTTCATCGCTTATCCCAATTTCAAGATCTATCTCGAATGGAACAAGTCGTTCATCTACACGACATCGGCCGCCTATTTCGGAACGCGCCTTTCCGGTGCCCCGACCTATCTGAAGGGCATGCCGGAACAAGGGCTCGCCAACGAACAGATGAAGACGCTGCAGACCAAGCTGCAGTCGCTTGGCCATGACGTCGGCGAGATCGACGGCATCCTCGGCTCCGGCACACGCGTCGCGATCCAGAAGGAACAGCAACGCCTCGGCATCCCCGCTGACGGCTGGGCGACGCCTGCCCTGCTCAACGCTCTCTGATCGCCGCGAAGACCTCGCCGCCGCCCGCTTCGCAAGAAACGGGTGGCGCTGACCGCGGCCTGCCCTCAACATAGGGATCAGGAGCCGACGCCGGTTTCGACAAGACGATACGGCGAGCATGCGGCTTGCGGTGGAGGAATCGGCGTGGACAGCAGAATGAATGCCTGGACCTGGGGCCTGCTGGTCCTGCTCGGCCTGATCTGGGGCGGCTCCTTCTTCTTTGCCCGCATCGCCGTCCAGCACGTGCCGCCGCTGACGCTGGTCTTTTTTAGGCTGCTGCTCGCAGCGCTGGCGCTGCATATCTATATCGCCGGCCGTTTCGACTTCTATTCGATCCTCTGGCGCCGCTGGCGCGAATTCCTCATCCTCGGCCTGATCAACAATGCCCTGCCGCATGCGCTGATTTTCTTCGGCCAAACCCGCATCGGCGCCGGCCTCGCGGCGATCCTGAATGCGACGACGCCGATATGGACCGTGCTCATCGCCAATTATTTCACCTCCGACGAGAAGCTGTCCGCGGCAAAGATCGGCGGCTGCCTTGTTGGCCTGGCCGGAACGATCGTGCTGATCGGACCTGGCATCTCGGCCGGTGGCGAGGCGCCGCTCTGGGCGCTGCTTCTGCCGGTGCTTGCCGCCATCTCTTATGGTTTCGCCGCCACCTACGGCAAACGCTTCAGGAATGTTCCCGCCCCGGTCACCGCTGCCGGCCAGTTGACCGCCTCCTCGCTGATTGCGCTGCCGCTGTCGCTGCTGTCAGATCGCCCCTGGAAGCTTGCCGCACCGTCGCTCGATGTCCTGCTTGCCATTCTGGCGCTGGCGCTGCTGTCGACCGCCTTCGGCTACATCCTCTATTTCCGCATCATGGCGGCCGCCGGCGCCACTAACGCCTCCCTCGTCACCCTGCTGGTGCCGCCGAGCGCCATCCTTCTCGGCGCGCTTTTCCTCGGCGAAAGGCTCGCACTCGGCGAATTTATCGGTATGGCGCTGATCGGGTTCGGCCTCGTCATTCTTGACGGCCGCATCTATCGCCTGTTGAGCCGCACCACCTGAAAGCCGGTTGCGGATTCCCTATAATTTCAACCGGTTGCGGGCTCGCCATGTTTTGGGCGCATAGGTAAATGCACAGTCGCCGAATTTAACGGCATGTTAAAATCTGTGAACAAAAATTTATGGAATATAATCGTTTTATTTCAAAAACTTGCCGAAATGCCACTTGACTTATCCACCGCACTCTTCTGCAGCGCAGCATAGAATCTTCTTCCCAACCGACATATTTCAGACATATTATCGGCCGGTTAACGCGAGGAGACAGACATGGGACTCACGCAATCCTTGAATGTTCTGTTGGTCAGTGCAGCGTTTGCTTTCGTCTTGTCCATGCTCTTCATCTGAGCCGGCCAACACGAAGACGGAATGACTGGTAGTACCTGAACTCCCCTGATCAATCCGCCAATGAAAAAGCGCATGTCCCCGCCCGACATGCGCTTTTCCCTTTTAAGGTGGAAAGATCAGGCGGCCGCGCCCGCGCTCTTTGGCGCCCGGCGGGAGAGACCGAGATTGTCGAGCACGGCGGAAACCAGCGGCGCGCGGTTCATCGTATAGAGATGGAACTCGTTCAGGCCGCGCCGGACGAGATCCTCGATCTGCTCGGCGGCGACATCGGCTGCGACCTTCGCCCGCTCCTCGGGCTTGTCGTCGAAGCCGGCGAAGCGCTCATCCAGGAAGGCCGGAATGATGGTGCCGCAGGCGCCTGCGAAACGCTTCAGCTGCGTCAGATTCTGGATCGGCATGATGCCGGGCACGATCGGGATCGAGATACCGGCAGCGCGCACCCGCTCCAGATAACGCTCGAAATTGTCGTTGTCGAAGAAGAACTGCGTCAACGCCCGGTCGGCGCCATTGTCGGCCTTGCGCTTCAGCATCTCGATATCGGCAGCCGTGTCACGGCTTTCCGGGTGTTTTTCCGGATAGGCGGAAACCGAAATCTCGAAATCGCCGATCTCCTTGAGGCCGGCCACCAACTCCGCCGCATTGGCATAGCCGCCGGGATGCGGCTGGTAGGGCGCGCCGGCGCCGCCGGGCGCATCGCCGCGCAGCGCCACGAAATGCGTCACGCCGACCTTACGGAAGGTCTCGATCATCTGATGCGTCTCGTCCTTAGTCGCCCCGACGCAGGTCAGGTGCGAGGCGGTGGCAAGCGGCGTCTGCGACAGGAACCGTGTTACGGCGGTGAGCGTCGGCGCCTTGGTGGTGCCGCCAGCGCCGTAGGTCACCGACACGAAATCCGGAGCCCAGTCCTGCAGCTTGCTGACGGTATCCCAGAGCTGCCCTTCCATCTCCTCCGATTTCGGCGGGAAGAATTCGAAGGAAATCCCGATGTTGCGGCCGCGTACCTCGTTATTCAAAGCCATGTCATACTCTCCCGGCAAATGTAGGTTCGGCGCCTTCGCTCGTCTGCGAAGCCATGAGGCGCCTGGGATCGCGCGCGAGCCAGACGGTGACCGTCAACCCCTGCCCGCTTTGCTGACCCGGATGAAGATCGACCACCTGCTCGACGTCGAGCCCGGCCCTGTGCAGCCAGTCGGATATCGCCTGGTGCGAAAAACCGAGACGGACATGCGCATGCTCGTCGCGGAGATATTCGAGCGTGTGCGGCGCAAGGTCGATGACCACGAGCCGGCCGCCCGGCCGCAGCATGCGCGCCGCTTCCGCGATGGCGATCTCCGGCTGGTCGAAGAAATGCAGCACCTGATGGATCGTCACCAGGTCGAAATCCTGGCCCTCGAACGGCAGGTTCAGGATATCGGCATGGCGCACGGTGGCCTTGGTGATGCGGGATTTGTCGAGATTGGCGCGCGCCACGCTCAGCATGTCGCGGCTGGCATCGACACCGATCGCCCGGCGGTAGAGCCCGGAAAGCAGTTCGAGGATGCGGCCGGTGCCGGTGCCGAGATCGAGCAGCGAATCGATCGGCTGGCTGCCGAGCAGCCGGATGACGGCGGCATCGACTTCCTCGTCGGCCGCATGCAGGCGGCGAAGCTCGTCCCATTCCGCCGCGTTGCGGCTGAAATAGGCCTGTGCCCGCTCGGCCCGCTGGCGCTTGACCGCCGACAGCCGCTCGCCGTCGCGAAGAATGGTCGGATCGTTCTCGGAGACATGCTTCAGCAATGCCCGCACCAGCATGGCCGCCTTGCCGTCCTGCTTGAGGCGGAAATAGGCCCAGGCGCCCTCCTGATAGCGTTCGATCAGCTCGGCCTCGCCAAGCAGCTTCAGATGTCGGGAGATGCGGGGCTGGGATTGGCCGAGAATTTCGGTAAGATCGGTCACCGTCAGGTCGCCGCCGTCGAGAAGCGCCAGAAGACGCAGGCGCGTGGGCTCGCCGGCCGCCTTCAAGACGTCCACCAGCGCATCCAGTCCAAGCTTCAAGGGTTCGCTCATCTTCGGTCCAATCAAGATATAAAGATATCTTTATGTGATTTGGATTGCGGTGACAAGCAGCAATTCGCACTTCAGCGAAATTGCCTGCTCAAATTGCGACAGCGCAGACATGAAAAAGCCCCGGCCGAACCGGGGCTTTCAACACGACAGAAGATGCGATTAGCGCGTCAGGCGTTTATGCGCCTGGCTGCCCGGGTTGAGGGCATCAGGGCCAAGGCGGCGGATCTTGTCCTGTTCATAATCCTCGAAGTTGCCTTCGAACCATTCCACATGGCCCTCGCCTTCGAAAGCCAGAATGTGCGTCGCCAGACGGTCGAGGAACATGCGATCGTGGCTGATGATGATGGCGCAGCCGGCAAACGCTTCCAGCGCGCTTTCGAGCGCACCCAGCGTTTCCGTATCGAGGTCGTTGGTCGGTTCGTCGAGCAGCAGAACGTTGCCGCCGGCCTTCAGCATCTTGGCAAGGTGAACGCGGTTGCGCTGGCCGCCCGAGAGATTGCCGACCTTCTGCTGCTGATCGCCGCCCTTGAAGTTGAAGGCGCCGCAATAGGCCCTGGAGTTCATATCGAACTTGCCGAGCTTGATGACCTCAGCGCCGCCTGAGATTTCCTCCCAAACGGTCTTGCTGCCGTCAAGTGCGTCGCGGCTCTGGTCGACATAACCGAGATGGACCGTCTCACCGATGCGGACGGATCCCGCGTCCGGTTTTTCCTGGCCGGTGATCATCTTGAACAGCGTCGTCTTGCCGGCGCCGTTCGGGCCGATGATGCCGACGATGCCGCCCGGCGGCAGCTTAATCGACAGGTCGTTGATCAGCGTGCGGCCCTCGAAGCCCTTGGTGATGCCCTCCATCTCGATGACCACCTGTCCCAGGCGCTCGCTGACCGGGATGATGATCTGCGCGTCGCCGGGACGCTGCTTTTCGGCGGCCTCCACCAGCTGCTCGTAGGACTTGATACGCGCCTTGGATTTTGCCTGACGGGCCTTCGGGCTGGAAGCGATCCATTCCTGTTCGCGGCTGATCGCCTTTTGACGGCCTGCCTCTTCCCGGTTTTCCTGCTGCATGCGCTTGGCTTTGGCGAGCAGGTAAGCCGAGTAGTTGCCTTCATAGGGAATGCCACGGCCGCGGTCGAGTTCGAGGATCCATCCGGTGACGTTGTCGAGGAAGTAGCGATCGTGGGTGATCATCATCACAGCGCCCGGATAGTCGCGCAGATGCTTTTCGAGCCAGGCAATCGTCTCGGCGTCCAGGTGGTTGGTCGGTTCGTCGAGCAGCAGCAGGTCCGGCTGCGACAGCAGCAGGCGGCAGAGCGCGATCCGGCGGCGCTCACCACCGGACAGGCTGGTAACATCGGCGTCGCGCGGCGGGCAGCGCAAGGCTTCCATCGCCATCTCGACCTGGCTTTCCAGATCCCAGAGGTTCTGGCTGTCGATGATGTCCTGGAGCTTCGCGCCCTCTTCCGCCGTCTCGTCGGAATAGTTCATCATCAGTTCATTGTAGCGCTCGAGCACGGCCGTCTTCGAGGCAACGCCTTCCATGACGTTCTCGAACACCGTCTTGCTGGGATCGAGGTGCGGCTCCTGCTCGAGGTAGCCGACCGTCGCTCCTTCGGCGAGCCAGGCTTCGCCGGTATATTCCTTGTCTTGTCCGGCAATGATGCGCAGCACGGTGGATTTACCGGCGCCATTCGGTCCGAGGATACCGATCTTGGCATCGGGGTAGAAGGAGAGGTGGATATTCTCCAGGATCTTCTTGTTGCCATAGGCCTTGTTGAGGCCGGACATATGATAGATGAACTGACGTGCCATGCTGCGCTGCTCCGGGCGGGAAACTTCGATCGTGCCGCTATGTAGGCGAAACAGCGCCTGCGGGCAACGCCGAAACCCGGTTTACTCAGGATTTCCGGTCAAAAGCCCGCAGCGTCGACGACGCCCTCGTCGCAGCCGAAGGAGGTTTTCCCCGCCCCCTGGATCAGATCGGCAAGGCCAGCACTTTTCGCCGACGCCGCTCCGGCGGCCTCCGAAAGCCCGATCGTCAACCCGCTGACCATCTTGACATTGCCCGCCCGCCGGCAGCTCATCTTGACGCGGTCACCGGCACCCGGCCCGAAGCTCTTGTCGAAAGCCGCCTTGATCGCCTCGGCTTTAACAGGCTTGCCGATATTGGCGGCAAAGAGATCGCGCACGGCCGACGTGTTGAGTGCGCCGAGGAGATGCACGCCGACGCCGAAATAGTCCTCGGCGCTCATTTTCGTGCAGGTGCCGTGCTTTGTCCATTCATGCCGTTCCAGGCCGGATTGCGTGCCGGGCATGGCTTTTGCGAGCGCCGCCTTCGTCTCGGCCGAAAGCGTGACCTCCGGCAATGTGGTCCAGTTGCCGTCCTTGTCGGCGGCCTTCTGCTCGGCACTCACGCCGCAATAATCCTGCCGCATCGGCCAGAGCCCGTGCAGCGAAAAATTCGTCGCATCGGGGCGCTCGCCGGTCTGGCTGGCGCATTCTGCCTTCTTCTGGTTCGTCTGGCAAAAGGCGGGCTGCCAGCTTGCCGCAAGAATAAAACGGGTGCGCCCGCCGGCCTCCTGCGCCACGGCGGCGCCGGCAAGAACCATCGACACGGCGAACGTCAAGGTACGCAACTGCATGCTGCTCATTTCAACCCCCAAAAAAGAACAATACAGGAACAAATAAGCACGAAGATCGCAAGCCCGCAACCCTGAATCGCAACAGCAATGCAATTTGTTATCGGATAACCCCGGAACCGATGTTGCTTTTGGGCGGTGATCTGGTCTGTTGCGGCAAGGAGGACCGACATGTTTTCTGAAACGCAGAGGCTCGCCGTGCCCGGGGCGTCGCTCGCCTATCACCATGCCGAAGCCACAGGCGCGGCCCGCGGCATCCTGTTGATATCGCACGGTCTTGCCGAACATTCGAAACGCTATCGCGCCTTTGCCGAGACGATGGCGGCGCGCGGCTATCACGTCTATGCCCATGATCATCGCGGGCACGGCGAAACCACCGCAGCCGACGCGCCGATCGGCCGCTTCGCCCAACGAGGTGGCGTCGAAAAGGTGATCGGTGACGTCCTTGCCATGCGCGGCCATGCCGCCGCCCGCCATCCCGGCCTGCCGGTGATCCTCTTCGGCCATTCGATGGGCGGCCTGATCGCCCTCAATGCATCCGTCACGGCGCCGGCCGATTTCGATGCCGTCGCCGTCTGGAATTCGAATTTCGCCGTCGGCCTTGCCGGCCGCGCCGCCCAGGCAATCCTGCTTGCCGAGCGCATGCTGAAGGGCTCCGACGTGCCGAGCGGCCTGTTGCCGAAGCTGACCTTCGGCGCCTGGGGAAATGCGATCCCGGGCCGCCGCACCGAGTTCGACTGGTTGTCGCGCCTACCCGGTGAAGTCGATAAATATATCGCCGATCCGCTCTGCGGCTTCGATGCCTCGGTCTCGCTCTGGCTCGATCTCTTCGAACTGACGTTTCGCGCGCCGCAGAAATCCCATCTCGACCGAGTGCCCCGTGATATGCCGATCCATCTGGTCGGCGGCGGAGAGGATCCCGCCACAGAGCGTGGAAAAGCTATCCGCTGGCTGTCAAACCATTTGAAAGCCCAAGGCTTCTCTCGTATCAGCACTCAGATATATCAGGACATGCGGCACGAAACGCTGAATGAGATCGGCGCGGATGCGGCGACCGCGGCCTTTGCGGACTGGTGCGACGGGGCCGCCGCAAGAGCCTGAGCCATAGGGATTCCATCATGAGCAGCTCCTCCTCCCGTACAGTATCGTCCCCCTCCGAAGTGACGACAGGGCTTGCGCTGATGTTTCTATCGGTGATGGTCTCGCCGCTCATCGATATCTTCTCCAAGCTTGCCGTCGTCACCATTCCATCCGCCGAGGTCACCGCCGCCCGCTTCGCCATCCAGGCGCTCTGCATGCTGCCGATCGTGCTGTGGCGGCGCAGCTTTACCGATTTCTCCTGGAGCCAGAGCCTGTTCCATGCCATCCGCGGCGCGATCATCACCGTCTCGATGATCTCCTTCGTTACCACCCTGAAATACATGGCGGTCGCCGACGCGATTGCGATCTTCTTCGTCGAGCCGATCATCGTGACGATCTTCGGCGGCATCTTCCTGAAGGAAACAATCGGCTGGCGGCGCTATACCGCCTGCGGCGTCGGCTTCTTCGGAGCGATGCTGATCATCCAGCCGAGTTTTGAGGAGGTCGGCTATGTCGCGCTTCTGCCCGTCCTCAGCGCGCTCTGCATCGCAATCTTCGTGCTGATGACCCGCGTCCTCTCGCACAGGGAAGACCCCTGGGCGATGCAGTTCCAGATGGGCATCTGGGGCCTGCTCTTTTGCGCCATCCTGCTCTATTTCGGCGAGGGAACCGGTTCCGACCTCCTCGATCCCGTCATGCCGCAGGGCAATGTCTGGTTCTATCTCGCCGGCGTCGGCGCCACGGCCGCAATCGCTGGTATCTTCGGGGTTTATGCCTATCGCGCCGCACCGGCCTCGACGCTGGCGCCGCTGCAATATTTCGAGATCGTATCGGCGACAATCTTCGCCTGGCTGGTCTTCGGCGACTTTCCGAATGCGGTCAAATGGCTCGGCATCATGATCATCATGGCGTCGGGCTTCTACATCCTCTGGCGCGAGCGCCGCTTTGCATCCAGACCCGTATCCGATACATCTGAGGCGACGCTGGCGCCGTAACCGCCTTCCGGAGGAATATGACGGAAACCGTGACGAAAAAGCCGCCGCTTGCCCGCATTCGAGTGATCGAGCTTGCCCGCGTGCTGGCCGGCCCCTGGGCAGGACAGATGCTTGCCGATCTCGGCGCCGACGTCATCAAGGTCGAAAATCCCGATGGCGGCGACGATACCCGCCAATGGGGGCCGCCCTTCGTCGAAGGCGCCGATGGCGAAAATCTCTCGGCCGCCTATTATCACGCCGCCAATCGCGGCAAACGCTCCATCACCGCCGACCTAAAGAGCGAGGAAGGCCAGGATCTCGTCCGCCGGCTCGTCGCCACCGCCGATGTGGTGATCGAGAACTTCAAGCTCGGCGGCCTCGTCAAATATGGACTCGATTACGACAGCCTGCGGAAGGTGAACCCGAAGCTCGTCTATTGCTCGATCACCGGCTTCGGCCAGACCGGCCCTTATGCCGGCCTCGCCGGCTACGACTATATCGTCCAGGGCATATCCGGCTTCATGTCGATCACCGGCGAGCCTGACGGCCAGCCGATGAAGGCGGGCGTCGCGATCGCCGATATCTTCACCGGCATTTATGCCGTCTCGGCAATCGAGGCAGCCCTGATCCACGCGCTGAAAACAGGCGAAGGCCAGCTCATCGATATGGCCCTGCTCGACGTGCAATCGGCAGTCCTCGCCAATCAGAACATGAACTACCTGGTCTCCGGCTCAGCACCGACCCGCCTCGGCAATGCCCATCCCAATATCTCGCCCTATGAGGTCGTGCCGGCGGCTGACGGTTACCTCATCCTCGCGGTCGGAAACGACGGCCAGTTCCGCCGCCTCTGCGCCATCCTCGGCCTGGTGGCGATGTCAGGCGACGAACGCTTTTCCACCAACAGGGCCCGCGTCGCCAATCGCGGCGAGGTGCGCCGCCTCATCTCTACCGAGACGCTGAAATGGCAGAAGGCGGATCTTCTGAAGGCCTGCGAGGAGAATGCGGTCCCATCAGGCGCGATCAACACGATCGAGGAAATGTTCGCCGATCCGCAGGTGCAGGCCCGCGGCCTGCGCATCGACCTTGCGGATGCCGCAGGCACGATGATCCCGGGTGTCAGGACGCCGGTCGTCATGTCCGAGACGCCATTGCGTTACACCAGGCCGAGCCCGCGCCTCGGCGAACACAGGGATGAAATTCTGGCAGAACTCGCCGAGTACGAGAGGGAGGCATCGTCATGAAGAAGAGCGGCGGAGAACTGATCGTCGAGGCGTTGAAGGCGAACGGCGTCAAGCGTCTTTCCTGCGTGCCCGGCGAGAGTTTCCTCGCCGTCCTCGACGCGCTGCGCGACAGCGATATCGACGTCCTCGTCTGCCGCCAGGAGGGCGGGGCGGCGATGATGGCGGATTGCTGGGGCAGGCTGACCGGCGAACCCGGCATCTGCATGGTCACCCGCGGCCCCGGCGCCACCAATGCCTCCGCCGGCCTGCATATATCAAAGCAGGATTCGATCCCGATGATCCTCTTCATCGGCCAGGTGCAGCGCGAAGCACGCGAGCGTGAGGCCTTCCAGGAGGTCGAATTCCGCCGCGCCTTCACCGAATTCGCCAAATGGGTGGGCGAGATCGACGATGCCGCCCGCATTCCCGAGTTCGTCACCCGCGCCTTTGCGATCGCAACCTCCGGCCGCCCCGGCCCTGTGGTGCTGACGCTGCCGGAAGACATGCTGCGCGACGAAGTCGAGGCGCCCCGCGCCAAGCGCTATGTCGGCGTCGAAGCCCACCCCGGCCGCAGCCAGATCGACGATTTCTACCTGCGCCTGCTCAAAGCCGAGCGGCCGATGGTGATCCTCGGCGGCACGCGCTGGGATGCCGATGCCGTCGCCGATTTTGCAATTTTCGCCGAACGTTTCAAATTGCCGGTCGGCTGCTCGTTCCGCCGGCAGATGCTGTTCGACCATCTGCATCCCTGTTATGCCGGCGATGTCGGCATCGGCATCAATCCGGCGCTGGCAAAGGAGATCAGGGAGAGCGACCTGCTGATCCTGCTCGGCAGCCGCATGTCGGAAATGCCCTCCTCGTCCTACACACTGATCGATATCCCCTACCCCCAGCAATCGCTGGTCCACGTCTATCCCGATGCGTCCGAACTCGGCCGTATCTACCGTCCGGATCTTGCGATCTGCGCCGCAGCTGTCGATTTCGTTGAAGCGCTCGCCGATCTGGAAGCGCCGGCCGAGCCGCACTGGGCGGAGCGCACGGAGCGCATGCACCAGGCCTATCTTGCCTGGTCGAAGCCGCCTTCGACAGGTCCGGGCGCCGTCCATATGGGGCCGATCATGGAGTGGCTGGAGGCCAATACCGGGCCAGAGACGATCTTCACCAACGGCGCCGGCAACTATGCCACCTGGGTGCACCGCTTCCATCGTTTCCGCCGCTTCAACACGCAAGCCGCCCCCACCTCTGGCTCGATGGGTTACGGGCTGCCCGCCGCCGTCGCCGCCAAGCGGCTCTTTCCCGAGCGCGAGGTCATCTGCTTTGCCGGCGACGGCTGTTTCCTGATGCATGGCCAGGAATTCGCCACCGCCATCCGCTATGGCCTGCCGATCATCGCGGTCGTCGTCAACAACGGCATTTACGGCACCATCCGCATGCATCAGGAGCGCGAATATCCCGGCCGCGTCAGCAGCACCGATCTGACCAACCCCGATTTCGCAGCCCTTGCCCGCGCCTATGGCGGCCATGGCGAGACGGTGGAAAGGACGGAAGAATTCGCCGCGGCCTTCGAGCGGGCGCGCGCCAGCGGCAAACCCGCGATCATCGAAGTGAAGCTCGATCCGGAAGCGATCACGCCGACACGCACGCTGTCCGAAATCGCGCAAACAAAAAGCCGGTGAGTTCGTGAACTGAACTCACCGGCTTCAACCAGTTTAAAAATGAACGGTTTTTAGTCGATCGCAGCCGTGACGATGAACTCGACCTTGTATTTCGGCGCAGCGAGCTTGGCTTCGCTGGTGGCGCGGGCCGGCGGATTGGCCGGATCGATCCAGCCTTCCCAGACGGCGTTCATCTCGGCGAAATCGGCGATGTCGGAGAGATAGACGATCGTCTGCAGGATCTTCGACTTGCTGCTGCCTGATGCAGCCAGCAGGCGGTCGACTTCGGCAAGCGAGGACTTGCACTGATCAGTGACGCTTTCGCCCTCGCCGACCTGGCCTGCGAGATAGACCGTGTTGCCGTGAATGACGGCGCCGCTCATGCGCGAGCCGATGTCGATACGCTTAATGCTCATTCTAGTCTCCTGAGTGAATGGAAGGTGATGGCGCTGCAGCGCAGCGCCGGAAATCGGCAGCCGGAACGGGACCTAGCTGCGGATATGGTGGGTCTTCTGGTAGATCGCCGTCGAGCGGGCGCCGGAGCGGCAATAGCCGAGCATCGGCCGCGGGAATTCGTCGAGCGCATCGACCATGCCCTGCACCGCTTCCTCGGTCACGCCCATCGGTCCGACAGGCACATGGGCGATCTCGAGACCGAGCTCCTTGGCGCGCGCCTCGATGACGGAGAACGATGTCTGATCAGGGCTCTCATGATCGGGGCGGTGGCAGACGATCGATTTGAACCCGAGCGCCTTGATCTCGTCGAGCTCCTCCAGCGTGATCTGGCCCGAAACCGAATATTCATCGTCGATCTGGCGAATATCCATCGTCTTGTCTCCTCAAAAATCGTGGGCTGAAGGTCTACGACGGAGGTCTGCCAGCGTCAACAACACTTCGCTCACCGAAAGGTAAAGCTCAGCGCATAGCTGCGGCTCTCGCCGGGCGCCAGCATATTGAACTCACCTGCGGCCTGAAGCTCGTCGCGCGATATCCAGCGATGCGAAACCGGCTCGATGCCGATGATATGGGCCGGCGCCTTCTGGTTTCGCCACACCTGCAGATAAGGCAGCGTGTCGGCGCGGAAGCGCACACGCAGCGTCCTGCCGCCGATTGCGGCGATTGGTCCGAGGCGGACCTCCGCGAAACCCTCCTCCGTCGCCGGCGCCGCAACGCAGAAGATGCCGCCTGGCTCCTCGCCGAACGCCCAGGGGAAACCGCCATTCTCCAGCATCCGACCTTCGAGCCGCGTGCCCTCGTCCAGCCATTTGCCGCCAGTGTTGATGTGGTACATCAGGAAGGTCGGCACCGTCTGGTCGCTGGTATTGACCACCCGGTCATCGAGCCGCACTTCGCCGGTCGCCCCGTCGATGCGCCACAGCCGCTCGATGCGCTGCGGCAGTCCCTCGACGGTGGTGATGTCGATATCGGCACGGCATTCGGCATTGCCGTTCTCGAATTTCGTCCACAGCACCTTTGCCGCATGGCCGGAGGCCGATCCGTGCAGCGGGTAGACCTTGCCGTCGGCCCGGCCGGCGATCGGCTGGCGATGGCGGATATGGTCCGGCCCGCAAGTGAAGAGGAAGCCTTCGAGCGAATGATCGATTCGCGGATCGCCGTCGTCGGGAATGGCGCGCTTCGGCGCAATATCGATGCCTTCGATGATGCATCCGCCGATATCCAGCACCGATGTTTCATCGAGCATCAGGCGCGGCCCGCTTGCGGCGGCAAATTCGATCATCGCGGTCTCCTCAAGAGATTATAGCCGTCGTAGCGTTAGGTTTCGCACCGTCTTTCGTCAATTAGCGCCGCCGCCATCTGGTGTTTTTGCCGCAAGTGTGGAGTTTGCGGAACCGACACAGAGACGCAAACGTTTATGAGTAAAAGGAAATCTTAGTGATTTTCATATTTTGTTCAGCACGCTTTCATAAATTCCACACTAGCGTCAAAATTCGCAGGTGTGTGTCTGCCAGTCACTGTTCGAGGTTTTCAGACGTGAATCGCTTTTTGAAGTCGGCATTTTCGCTTGCGGCCGTGCTGGCGGCCATTGCGGCTGCAGCGCCGGAGGCGGGCGCACAGCAGTTCCGCGACCGCCGCCAGAGCGATGTCGTGCTGGTGACGCCGAGCGGCGAAATCCTCGATTATGTCCCGCGCGGCTATATTTACGCCCGCGACCGCAGCGGCAACCGCGTGCTGATCGACGACTACGGCAACGTCGTCGCCACCGAGATGCGCGCCCGCGGCTACTATCCGCCGCGGCCCGGCCCGCGCGATGTCTATGCCGACCAGAACGGCAACGATCCCTATTATGCCGACGACAATACCTATGGCGACACGCGTTACTCCGAGCGCGGTGCGGTCACCGGCGGCATTCCGCGCGATGCGGCGATCGAACGCCAGCCGCTCGGCGACCAGCCCTATCCCGAGGATAACAGCATCGGCAATCCGCAGCCGAACGACGACTACGCCTCGATCGATCCCGACCAGCAGATCCCGCCTGCCGACGCGCCGAAGGCAGCACCCGATGAACCCGTCATCACGCTGAAGAACAAGTCGAAGCCCGAGATCGTCGCACTGCAGGTCTTCCTTGATCGCGCCGGCATCTCTCCCGGCGTCATCGACGGCCATATGGGCTCGAACGTCACCAAGGGCATCTATGCCTATGACCAGATGACTGGGTCGAAGCTCGATCCCAACGACACCGATGCCATTCTGGAAGAGCTGCGCATGAACGGCGGCCTGCCCGTCGTCAGCTACACGATCACGCCGGCCGATGCCGCCGGTCCCTTCGTCGCCCAGATCCCGGAAGATTATTCGCAGAAGGCGCTGCTGCCCTCGCTAGCCTATACCTCGACCACCGAAATGCTGGCCGAACGCTTCCACATGGATGAGGCTTTCCTCAAGGAGATGAACCCCGGCGCCGATTTCAGCGTTCCCGGCACCGTCATCAAGGTCGTCAATCCCGGCGAGCCGAAAAGCGGTGAAGTCGCCCGCATCATCGCCGACAAGGGCCGCAAGCAGGTCTTCGCCTATGACGGCGCCGGCAATCTCCTCGCCGCCTATCCGGCATCGATCGGCTCCACCGACACCCCCTCTCCGTCGGGCTTGGTGAATGTCGAGCGTGTCGCCCTCAATCCCGGTTACACCTATAACCCGAAGATCAATTTCCAGCAGGGTGCCAACGACAAGATCCTCAACATCCCGCCCGGACCGAACGGCCCCGTCGGCACCGTCTGGATGGCGCTTTCGAAGCCTACCTACGGCATCCATGGCACGCCCGAGCCTTCTAAGATCGGCCGCACCCAGAGCCACGGCTGCATCCGCCTGACCAACTGGGATGCGACCGAGCTGGCCAAGATGGTTAAGCCGGGCGTGACGGTCGAATTCGTCGACTGACCGCAGTAACGCGTCGTCAGGCGGATTGCCCCTGACACAGCCAAGCCACGTCCGCTTTTTGACACAACAATCTAGCGGCGGCCGCAGCGGCAGTTCAAATTTGCTCTCCCTTTTTCAAAGTTTGGAACCTGAAAGCGCGCAAAAAGCTATCAAATCTGTAGATTTCATCTCCTGACATTTAGGAGGTCGTATGAAATCGTTTGTTCGCTTGGCTTTGAGCGTGTTCGCGGGTTTGGTTGCAATGGGCACGGCACAGGCTGCCGATGTCTCGGAAATTCGCGTGGACTGGGCAACCTATAACCCGGTCAGCCTCATTCTGAAGGATGAAGGCATCCTGGAAAAGGAATTCGAAAAGGACGGGATCAAGATAACCTGGGTCCAGTCCGCAGGCTCCAACAAAGCCCTGGAATTCCTGAATGCCGGCTCCCTCGACTTCGGCTCGACCGCGGGTGCGGCGGCATTGATCGGCCGCGTCAACGGCAATCCAATCAAATCCATCTACGTGTATTCGCGTCCGGAATGGACCGCGCTCGTAACCCGCAAGGATACCGGCATTGCCAAGGTCGAGGACCTCAAGGGCAAGTCCATCGCCGTGACGCGCGGCACCGATCCCCACATTTTCCTGGTACGCGCGCTTGCCGATGCCGGCCTCACCGAAAAAGATGTTTCGCTTGTTCTGCTCCAGCATGCGGACGGCCGCCTTGCGCTGAAGCGCGGTGACGTCGATGCTTGGGCGGGCCTCGATCCGATCATGGCCTCCGCCGAGATCGAAGATGGCGATGTTCTGTTTTATCGCAAGCCGGAGAACAACAGCTGGGGCGTTCTCAACGTGCGCGAGGAGTTTGCCGCCGCGCATCCTGACATCGTCAAACGCGTGCTTGCCTCCTACGAGAAGGCCCGCACTGAGGCTCTGAAAGATCCGGCCAAGCTCAAAGCCGCCCTCGTTGCCGCCACCAAACTGCCCGATACCGTGATTGAGCGCCAGCTGGAGCGCACGAACCTCGGCTATTCCGTGATCGGCGACGCCCAGCGCCAGACGATCGAAGCCGCAGGCCTTGCTCTGCAAAAGGCGGATGTCATCAAGGCGGATGTCGATGTCAAAACAGTTGTCTCCGCGCTGATCGATCCAAGCTTCGCCTCCGCCGCCCTCGGCCAATGAAGCGATAGGAAACACATTCCCATGTCGTTGGTCGACATCGCGCTGTCATGGCGCAATACCGAAACAGAAAGGGAGACCCGGCAGCGCCGGGTCTCGCCTTTCGATCACCCGATCGTCGGGATCGTGTTTCCAATCGCATTGTTTGCCGCCTGGGAGATCCTCGTGCGCACGGGGCTTGTCGGCGGCCGCTTGATGCCTCCGCCCTCGAAGATTCTCTATACGGTCTATGCGCTGGCCGCATCCGGCGATCTGGCTACCCATGTCGGTGCGACACTGCGCAGAGTGGCGATCGGTTTTGCCTTCGGCTCCCTGGCGGGAACCGCGCTCGGGGCGCTGACCGGCTCTTCCAAATTGCTCGCACGCCTGCTCGATCCGAGCCTGCAGGCCCTCAGAGCCATTCCGTCTATTGCCTGGGTGCCGCTATTCATCCTGTGGTTCGGCATTTTCGAAGCCTCCAAAGTCGCCTTGATCGGCGTCGGCGTCTTCTTTCCCGTCTATCTCGGGGTCTATGGCGCCGTCGTCGGCGTCGACAGGCGCATCGTCGAGGTCGGCCGCGTCTTCCGGCTTTCCGGGTTCGAGCTCATTCGTCTGATCCTGCTGCCGGCAGTTCTGCCCGACTATATCCTTGCCCTGCGCGCCGGCTTGGGTCTCGGTTGGATGTTTGTCGTCGCGGCGGAATTTATGGGCGCGTCGGAGGGCCTGGGATATCTCCTGGTGGACGGGCAGCAGCTCGGAAAACCGGATCAGATCCTCGCCGCTATCTTGATCTTTGCCATTGTCGGCAAGGCGACCGACAGCCTGCTTCTAATTGCGACCGCGCCGTTTCTGCGCTGGCGCGACAACCATGCGAGCGGGATCTGATGCTCGATATCCGTTCTCTATCCAAGATCTATCCCAACGGAACGCATGCGCTGCAGGATTTTTCCCTGAGCATCGGAAAGGGCGAGCTGATCGCAGTCATTGGAGGATCGGGCTGCGGCAAGAGCACTCTTCTGAGGCTGTTGTCGGGCTTGGAAGCGCCCACCCAGGGCGAAATCAGCCTGGAGGGACGGCGGCTGACGGAGCCGGACGCCCTCGTGAACCTCGTCTTCCAGGAGCCTCGGCTCTTTCCCTGGTTGACGGTCGCCGACAATATCGGTTTCGGCCTGCGTCATCTGGCAAGCGGCGAACGCGAAGAGCAGGTATCGGCTGCTCTGGAGAAGATCGGCCTTGCCGGCTACGAGAAGCGCTGGATCAAGGAACTATCCGGCGGGCAGGCGCAACGCGTGGCCTTGGCGCGCGCGCTCGTGACGAAGCCGGCCGTGCTTTTATTGGACGAGCCTTTCTCGGCCCTCGATGCGATGACGCGTGTCGAACTCCAGGATCATCTAATCGATCTATGGCGTGTGAATACCACGACGATGCTGCTGGTCACGCACGACATCGAAGAGGCCGCGTTTCTGGCAGATCGCGTCGTCGTGATGCGCCCCTGGCCGGGACGCATTCTGGAAGTGGTCGATATAGGCCTGCCGCGGCAACGCAATCGTATGTCGGACGAATTGGCCGGAGTCAAAAGGCGTCTTTCCGGCCTTCTGGCTCATTCCCTCAATGATGGCCGCCGCACGGCAAGCGCCTAAAAACGAAATGCGTCGCGGGCGAACGGGCGCACTCGTTTGAGGATACGGGATATGTCAGGCCGCCGTCGCCATCCGCGCCGATGCGGTCAGCCTGACCGGCAGCTTGCGCATCATCTCCTCGGCAAAACAGGTGGCGTTTTCACGCGCCTTATCGAGATTGCTGACGCGCGTCGAGTCGATCGTGTGCAGCGTGCCGCCACAGTCGAAGATGTCGCGGAAAGCGGAGCGTTCGATAATGGCGGTATCAAGCACCGGCACATGCCGCTCGCTGAGCAGCGACTTGACGACTTGCAGCGCCCGCGTCGTCACCATCGAGTTGACGCGGGTCAGCACCACCGAATGGCCGATCTTGATCCCGGCCTTCTCGTCGAGATACTGCAGCAGTTCGAGCACCTGCGCGCCGCCGCGCGCATCCATCGCACAGCCCTGGATCGGGATCAGCACATGGTCGGAAAGACCGACGGCGGTGGCGAGCAGCGGATTGCGGGCGCCCGGCAGGTCGACGATGAAATAGTCGGTATTGTGCTTGTTCTCGCTGATATGCTGCGGCAGCGAGGCGGTGGTCACGAAATCGATCACCGAAACATTAGGCACGTGACCCGATATCTCGTGCCAACGTGAAATCCAGTGCTGCGGATCGGCATCGAGAATGGTGACGCGATAGCCCTTGCGGGCAAGCTCGGTTGCGAGCAGGAGGACAGCCGTCGTCTTGCCGGCGCCGCCCTTGGTATTTGCGAATGTGATAACAGGCATGTTCGGTCCTCGGAAGGAGATGGTGCGAGCCGGAATTGCTCTTTTACGCACCCTCGGAGCATCGTGCGGTTAATCCATCCTTTCTAATCATGGTTAACAAATTCGAAACACGCGCGGCGAAATTGCAGCCGGTATTTTTCACATCCCTAAAATTTGGGATACGGACGGTACAAAAAAGCCTGGAAAACCGAGGTCTTCCAGGCCAATTTGCAAGTCCGGTCTTATGCCGTCAGAAGCAATCCCTGAAAAGCGCCTTGGTATTTTCGAGCGTCAGTGCGACCGGATTGCCGCCCGCACTCGGGTCCTCGATCGCCATGGCCGACAATTCATCGATGCGATCGTCCGCGATTCCCATTGCCGACAGCGTTTCCGGCACCCCGAGCTCGGAACGGAGCTTCAGCACGTAGTCGTAGAATCCGTCGAAACCGCCTGAGATGCCGAGATAGGCGGCAGCGCGGCCGATCTTCTCCTCGATTGCCTTGCGGTTGAAGCGCAGCACCGCCGGCATCACCACCGCATTGGTCATGCCGTGATGGGTGTTGTAGACGGCGCCGATCGGGTGCGACAGCGCATGGATGGCGCCGAGCCCCTTCTGGAAAGCGACCGCACCCATGGCGGCAGCGGCCATCATATTGGCGCGGGCTTCGAGATCGGTGCCTTCCCTATAGGCGCGCGGCAGGAATTCCTTGACGAGGCGCATGCCTTCGAGCGCAATGCCGGCCGACATCGGATGGTAGAAGGGTGAGGAATAGGCTTCCAGGCAATGAGCGAAGGCATCCATGCCCGTGCCGGCCGTGATGATCTTCGGCATGCCGACCGTTAGTTCCGGGTCGGAGATGACGACGCCGGGCAGGAACTTCGGATGGAAGATGATCTTCTTCACATGGGTTTCGGAATTGGTGATGACGCTGGCGCGCCCGACTTCCGAACCGGTGCCTGCCGTCGTCGGCACGGCGACGATCGGGGCGATGCCCTCAAGGCTCGCGCGCGTCCACCAGTCGCCGATATCTTCGAAATCCCAGACCGGCCGGGTCTGGCCGGCCATGAAGGCGACGCACTTGCCGAGATCGAGGCCAGAGCCGCCGCCGAAGGCGACGACGCCGTCATGGCCGCCGTCCTTGAAAGCCTTGACGCCGGCATCGAGGTTCTTCTCGTTCGGGTTCGGATCGACGTCGGCGAAGATCGCCCGGCCGAGACCGGCATCTTCGAGGATATCGAGTGCGGTCTTGGTGATCGCCATCGAGGCAAGGCCGCGGTCGGTGACGAGCAGCGGCTTTTTGATGCCCAGGCTCTTGCAGGCGTCGGCCAGTTCCTTGATGCGGCCCCGGCCGAGCTTGACCGATGTCGGATAGCTCCAGTTTGCGGTGATGTTGCTGCTGCTCATGCTGTGACTTTCTTCAGATGGAAGGATTTCGGACGCGTCAGATTCTGGAAGCCGATGATCGAGAGCGAGCCGCCGCGGCCGGTCTCCTTCACACCGGTCCAGCAGAGCGCCGGATCAAGATAATCAGCGCGGTTCATGAAAACGGTGCCGGTTTCGATTTCGCGGCCAAGCCGCGCTGCCCGCTCGACATCTTTGGTCCAGAGCGAGGCGGTGAGCCCGTACTGGCTGTCGTTCATCAAAGCGAGTGCCTCTTCGTCGCTCTTCACCTTCATGATGCCGACCGCCGGGCCGAAAGTCTCTTCGCGCATGAAGGCCATGGAATGGTCGACATTGACGAGAACCTGCGGTGCGAGATAGGCGCCGCCGTCATCCTGAGGGAAAAGCTTGGGATCGACAAGCGCCTTGGCGCCCTTGGAAACCGCGTCGGCGATCTGCTCGCGCACCACTTTGGCGAAGCGCTTGTGCGCCATCGGCCCGAGCGACGTCTCGGGATCGAGCGGATTGCCGAGCTTGTAGTTCGACACCCATGCGACCGATTTTTCGACGAAGGCGTCGTAGAGCGATTCATGCACATAGATGCGCTCGATGCCGCAGCAGCATTGGCCGGAATTGTAGGTCGCGCCGTCCATCAGCGTATCGACGGCCGCCTCGAGATCGGCGTCTTCCATGACATAACCCGGATCCTTGCCGCCAAGTTCGAGGCCGAGGCCGGTGAAGGTGCCGGCAGCCGCCCGCTCCATCGACCGCCCGCCTTCGACCGATCCGGTGAAGTTGACGAAATTGAAGCTGCCGACGGCAATCAAGGCCGACGTCGTCTCGTGATCGAGGAAGACGTTCTGGAACACATCCTCGGGAACGCCGGCCTCGATGAAGGCCTGCACCAGCCGCTCGCCGACAACAAGCGTCTGCGACGCATGTTTCAGCACCACTGTATTGCCGGCCATCAGCGCCGGCGCGATCGTGTTGATCGCCGTCATATAGGGATAGTTCCAGGGTGCTACGACGAAGACGACGCCATGCGCCTCGCGCTCGATGCGGCGTTCGAAACGCTCGCTCTCCTCGACGACGAGAGGCGCCAGCGCGTCCGCCGCGATCGAGGCGACATAGTTGGAGCGCTCGTTGAAGCCTTTGTATTCGCCGCCATACCTGACCGGCCGGCCCATCTGCCAGGCAAGCTCAGGCACGACGACGTCGGACATCTCGTTCAGCCGCGCAGCACCCTTCAGCACCAACTGCACGCGCTCTTCGAGCGGCCGTTTCGCCCAGGCCTTCTGCGCCTTGCGGGCACGCGCCACCACATCTTTGGCGGCATCGAGCGAAAGTGCCGGACGCTCGGCATAGACCGAGCCGTCAACCGGTGAAATGCATTGGATCATTGCCATGATCGATTTCCTGTCCTCGTATTATTCAAAATTTGGTGGGCGACCGCCCCTCATCCGCCTGCCGGCACCTTCTCCCCGCTCGCGGGGCGAAGGGGATTTGCCGCACCTTTTCCGCACTCTCAAGCGATCCGTGCGGCAAATCCCCTCTCCCCGTCAGCGGGGGTCCGTAGGACGGGTCGAGACCAGTGGCTCGACCCCGGCGAGGTTAGGGTGAAGGGCAAGCAAACCGCAAATGCCTATTAAGCTCTTTCAAACCCGCGCGCTACTTCCCAGTCGGTGATGCGGCGATCATATTCTTCCTGCTCCCATTCGGCAGCGCGGGTGTAATGGTCGATCACGTCGTCGCCGAAGGCCTTGCGCAGCATTGCCGATTCCGTCATTGCGGTCGTCGCCGCGCGCAGCGTGCGCGGGATTTCGCGAATATCCTTGCCGCCATACGCATCGCCGACGAAGGGAGCTTCGAGTTCCAGCTTGTTCTCGATCCCGTCGATGCCGGCTGCGAGCAGCGCGGCGAAGGCGAGATAGGGATTGAGATCGGAGCCGCCGACACGGCATTCGATGCGGATTCCCTTGGTCTCCTCGCCGCAGAGACGATAGCCGGCGGTGCGGTTATCCTTGCTCCAGATCGCCTTTGTCGGCGCAAAGGTGCCGGCCATGAAGCGCTTGTAGGAATTGATGTAGGGCGCCAGGAAATAGGTGATCTCGCTCGCATGGGAAAGAAGCCCGGCGACGTAATTGTGCATCAGCGGCGACATGCCGTATTTGCCGGCATGGTCGAAGAACAGCGGCTTTTCCTCCAGGCTCCAGAGCGACTGGTGGATATGCGAGGAACTGCCGGCGGCATTGTAGTTCCACTTGGCAAGGAAGGTGATGGCCTTGCCCTTCGACCAGGCGATTTCCTTGCAGCCGTTCTTGATGATCGCATGCCGGTCGGCCATGGCGAGCGCATCGGCATAACGCACGTTGATTTCCTCCTGGCCGGCCGAAGCCTCGCCCTTGGAGTTCTCGACCGGAATGCCGGCGCCCTGCAACCCGGTGCGGATCGCCCGCATAACCTCTTCTTCCTTGGTGGTCTGGAAGATGTGGTAGTCCTCGTTATAGGCGCTGGCGAGCTTGAGGTTGCGGTAGCCGGAAGCCTGCGCCGCCTCGTAGCTCTGGTCGAACAGGAAGAATTCGAGCTCGGAAGCCATGTAGGCCTTCATGCCCAAGTCTTCCAGGCGCTTTACCTGCTTCTTCAAGATCGCGCGCGGCGAATGGGCGACCTCCTCATGCGTGTGATGGTCGAGCACGTCGCAGAGGACGAGCGCGGTGCCTTCGAGCCAGGGAATGCGACGCAGCGTCGCCAGATCCGGCTTCATCGTGTAGTCGCCGTAACCCTTTTCCCAACTCGTCGCCTTGTAGCCGGAGACGGTCTCCATCTCCATGTCGGTCGCTTGCAGATAGTTGCAGCTATGCGTTTCCTTCCAGGCGCTCTCGACAAAATATTCCGCCTGGAAACGCTTGCCCATCAGCCGGCCCTGCATATCCACCTGGCAGGCTAGAACCGTATCGATGCGCCCTTCGGCAACATCCTTCCTGAGATCGTCGATTGTGTAGCTGCTGCTCATGATTGATCCGCCTGAAATTTGGAATTGAGAGATCGGGGCAACGAAATCGCATGCGCTCGGCCGGATGATGGCCTGATGCCTTTTCGTTGAACCGGTGATGGGGCCGCAGGATGCGGCCCCGCCATTTGAGAGGGAAGCCTCGATGCTTACTTTTCGCCGCTCTCGCCGACCGCCGCTTCGGCCGCCGCGATCTCGGCCTGGCGCTTTGCCACATCGGCGCCGATCGGCGGACCCTTGAAGCGCCGGCTTTCGAAACCGAACCAGACGATCGCGGTCAGCAAGAGGAAGCCAACGGTAACGTAAAGCGCAGCACCGTTCGGCGGCTGGATGCCGAGAATGAAGATCAGGATCATCGCGATCACAGTCAGCACGGCAAAGAGCTTGAAGACGCCTTCGCCGAGGTTCCACGGGCCCATCTTGTCCCATTTCGATGTGCCCCAGGCGAAGAGGCCGAGCGTGATCGGGATCGCGAAGGAGAAGAACAGGAAGATGACCGTGCACGAGACAACGATCGTGTAAACCGGCGTGTCACCGACTTTCATGAAATCGAGTGAGGTGAACCAAACAAAAAGCACCGACAGGATGGAGCCGGTCCAGATCGCAGCCACCGGCGTGCGATACTGCGGGCTGACCTTCGACAGCGCCTTCGATGCCGGCAAGCCGCCGTCCCGCGAGAAGGCGAAGATCATGCGCGAGACCGAGGTGACGGTGGCAAGGCCGCACAGCCACTGGCTGACCAGGATGGCGAGGTAGAGAATGTCCTTGACGATCGGGTTGACCTGGCTGTCCATCGCCCAAAAGAACACGTTCCATCCCTGTTTTGCAGCGTCGTCCATGTTCGGCAGCATGAGGACGAAGGCGCACAGCATGATGTAGCCGAAAAGCGCCGACCACAGGACGGACGCGACCATGCCGCGCGGCACCGACTCCGCGGCCTTCACGGTTTCTTCCGACGTATGCGCCGAGGCATCGTAGCCGGTGATGGTGTAGATCGGCAGCAGCAGGCCGACGAGGAAGACCCAGGCGCCCGAAGTGGATGGCCAGACATTGCCGCCGGCTTCGCCGGAATAGTTGGCAAAGGTGAAGAGACGGCTGATCTCGTAAGAGGGCGCTGCAATCAGGCAGACGGCCGCCAGCGCGATCGAGGTCGCGAAGATCAAATAGCCTGAAAAGTCGGTCAGCTTCGCGGTCAGCCCGATACCCATATGGTTCACGAGCGCCTGCGCGCCGGTGATGATGACGAGGAAGACGATGCGCACCAACGTCGTGTCCGTCAGCCCGAAATAGCTGGTGCCGAACGATCCCATGAAGAAATAATAGGTACCGACATTGATGGCGCCGAGCACGGTGACGAGACCGAGCAGGTTGAACCAGGCGGTCAGCCAGCCGGTGAAGCGATTGCCGAGGATCGAACCCCAGTGATAGAGGCCGCCGGCCGTCGGATAGGCCGAACTGATCTGCGCCATGGCGACGGCGAAGACGAGTGAGATGAAGCATCCCACGGGCCAGCCGATACCGATGGCGGCTCCGCCGGCGCCCGAGGTCGCCTGCGCCAGCGAATTGATGCCACCGGAAAGAATGCAGATGATGGAGAATGAGACGGCGAAGTTCGAGAACGAGCTCATGCGTCGTTCGAGTTCCTGGGCATAGCCCATGGAATGCAGGATGTGCACATCCTGCTTCTTATCAAGTTCGGTATAGTCCGACATGACTTCCCCCTGTTCACGATCGGCCGCGGGATTGCGTGCCGGTTCAGTGCCAAATTGTCCGCGACATTTGCGCCATGCGGACGTTCGCAGTTAGACTGCTCCCTCGGGTCTTCTTTTTATTCAGGCGTCCAGGCTTTGCTGGAGCAGCCCTTTTAGATAATCGGCCATGACCCCTTGGCCGATATCGTCTGCGATGAGGTCGTTGCGGACCTCGATCATCACATTGCGCAAGCCGTTCGAAAGCCCGTGCAGGATCAGCGTGTGGGTCACGCCATCCTTGGGCCCGTAAGGCTCGTTGCGTTCCGTCCGGTAAAGCGGCGCCTCGGCCGCAGCGTCGAGCATGCGGTCGGCAAACCGGCTATCCTCGTCGTGCAATATGCCGAGTTCGACGCCGCGCTGGTGGCCGTGATAGACCGGCGTGAAGCTGTGCATCGTCACGATGACACTGTCCTGCCCCCTCGCCCGGCGATCGCCGATCAGCCCGCGAATGGCATCGTGGAAAGGCACGTAGAGTGCGTCCGTGCGTGCAAGGCGCTCTTTGTCGGTCAGATCCTTGTTGCCCGGAATGGCGTAGATCTCGCTCGTCTCCGGCATGGCGCCTGGCGAACTCGGAGGACGGTTGCAGTCGTAGATCAGCCGGGAGAAACGCTGATAGACAAGTGTGGCGTCGAGCGCTTTGGAGATGCCGCGCGCAACCGCTAAGGCCCCCGGATCCCAGGCGATATGGCTCGATAGCGCTTCGCTGGACAGGCCGAGATCACCGAACCGGGCAGGAAGCGTGTTCGAAGCGTGCTCGCAGACGAGCAGCACCGGGCTGCGGCCGCCAATACGCTCGATCCCGACGCATTCGCCGTCGGCTTCGCTGAGGATTTTCGGCTGGGCCAGCACCAAAGGCGCCACTCCTATCCCTTAATAAAATATTTATAAGAAAAGAATTCTTCAGCTTTCGGCCGCTGTCAAGCATCCGCTGAAAGTTTCTTTTCATGACAGCAGTTGACATGGATTATGACAGCGTTGTTAACTTTGGGTGGGAAAGTGGCGCTAGACCATCCCGGGGAGCAAAGTCAGTGACAACTGCGTCGAAGACGGTTTCGGACGTCATCCACTCGCATCTTGGGGTGCTGACACGCGCCGAGAAGCAATTGGCGGAAAGCCTTCTCGACAATTATCCGGTTTCCGGCCTCGGCAGCATCACCACCATCGCCGAAAATGCCGGCGTCTCGACGCCGACCGTCGTGCGCATGGTGCAGAAGCTCGGCTTCAAGGGCTATCCCGATTTTCAGGCGCATCTGCATCAGGAGGTCGAGGCGACGATCTCCAACCCGATCGCCAAGCACGATCGCTGGGCGCAGAACGCGCCGGGCACGCATATCCTCAACCGTTTCGCCGATGCCATCATGGGCAACCTGCGCCAGACGTTAACCGATCTCGACACCGCGACCTTCGACAACGTCGCCGCGCTGCTGTCGGACCGCAAGCGCGGCCTCTATTTCGCCGGCGGCCGCATCACCGGCGCGCTCGCCGAGTACTTCTTCACCCATATGCAGGTGATCCGGCCGGCAACGACGCTGCTGTCGTCGAATTCCAGCAGTTGGCCGCAATATGTCCTCAACATGAATGCCGGCGACGTCCTGATCATCTTCGATATCCGCCGCTACGAACAGGAGATGGTGAGCCTTGCCACCGCCGCCCGCAAGCGCGGCGCAGAAATCGTGGTGTTCACCGACCAGTGGGGCTCGCCTGCCGCCAAGCTCGCCAAGCATGCCTTCCGCGTCCGCATCGAGGCGCCGTCCGCCTGGGATTCTTCCGTCGTCACCCTCTTCATCGTCGAAGCGCTGATCGAGGCTGTTCAGAATTCGACCTGGGACGAGACGAAGGAGCGCATGAAGACGCTGGAAGGCCTGTTCGAGCAGACCAAGCTTTTCCGCAAACCGGGTTAGGAGGGCGGCTAAAACAAAGGAAAAACAATGACGGCTTTTCGCGAAAACCGATGGCGCTGTCGCAAATAAACCATCCGTCGCAAACGCTTGCCATTCATGGCAAAATTAACGTCATCCAAGTGTCACACAAGCTTCATGCAAGCTCATTAACAGCATCGCAAGACACTGAAACCCGAAGGAGAACAACAGTGATCTCTAACATTTCTCGACTGCTTTCACTTTCTACTGCGATGATCGTGGCTTCGACCGCGATTGCCGCTGCTGAGCCGAGCGCTGAACTTATCGCTGCCGCCAAGAAGGAAGGCACCCTCACGACGATCGCTCTTCCGCACGACTGGTGCGGCTATGGCGACGTCATTGCCGGCTTCAAGGCCAAGTATGGCCTCGAAGTCAACGAACTGAACCCCGATGCGGGTTCGGGCGACGAAGTCGAAGCCATCAAGGCCAACAAGGGTAACACCGGTCCGCAGGCTCCTGACGTCATCGACGTCGGCCTCTCCTTCGGCCCCTCTGCAAAGAAAGACGGCCTGATCCAGCCTTACAAGGTCTCCACCTGGGATTCGATCCCGGACACCGCAAAGGATGCCGATGGCTTCTGGTACGGTGACTACTACGGCGTTCTCTCGTTCCTCGTGAACAAGGATCTCGTCAAGCAGTCGCCGGCCGACTGGGCCGATCTGAAGAAGAGCGACTACGCAAACACCGTCGCCCTCGCGGGCGACCCGCGCACTGCCAACCAGGCTGTCCAGGGCGTTTACGCTGCTGGTCTTTCCGCTTCCGGCGGTAACGCAGCCAAGGCAGGCGAAGAAGGTCTGAAGTTCTTCGCTGAACTGAACAAGAACGGCAACTTCGTACCGGTCGTCGGCAAGGCCGCTCCGTTCGCACAGGGCTCCACGCCGATCATCGTCGCCTGGGACTACAATGCTCTCTCCTGGGGTCAAAGCCTGAAGGGCAACCCTCCGTTTGAGGTCATCGTTCCGAAGACCGGCGTCGTTGCCGGCGTCTACGTCCAGGCTATCTCCGCCTTCGCTCCGCACCCGAACGCTGCCAAGCTCTGGATGGAATACCTCTATTCCGACGAAGGTCAGCTCGGCTGGCTGAAGGGCTATTGCCACCCGATCCGCTTCAACGATCTTGCCAAGAAGAACAAGATCCCGAAGGACCTGCTCGACAAGCTGCCGCCGGCAGCAGCCTATGAAAAGGCTGTCTTCCCGACGCTCGAAGAACAGGCTGCCGGCAAGGAAGCCATCACCAAGAACTGGGATTCCGTCGTCGGCGCCGCCGTCAAGTAATCTCCGATCCAGCCTCCCCGCCCAAAAGGCGGGGAGGCTTTCTCACTCCGACGCCCCAGGATGAGCTTTTCCATGAGCACCGTGTCAACGCCTATGGTGAGCAGCGCCCCCTTGATCAACCGAGACCGTGTGATCGACTGGCTGGGCATTGCACCCTTCATCATTTTCTCCCTGCTGTTCCTGATCATCCCCACGCTTTATCTTGTGGCGGGCGCATTCCTGACGCCCGAGGGCGACCTTACGCTGAAGAACATCGGCGATCTCTTTACCCCATCGATCATAAGCGCTTACTGGATCAGTATCCGCGTCTCGGTCGCCTCCGCCCTTGGCGGCGCGCTGATCGGCTTCTTTCTCGCCTGGGCCGTCGTGCTCGGCGGCCTGCCCGCCTCCGTGCGCTCGACGCTGCTGACCTTCTCCGGCGTCGCCTCGAATTTCGCCGGCGTGCCACTTGCCTTCGCCTTTCTGGCAACGCTCGGCCGCACCGGCCTCGTGACATTCCTCCTCCGCGAATGGTTCGGCTTCAATCTCTACGGCACCGGTTTCAACCTGCTGTCCTTCTTCGGCCTCACCATCACCTACATGTATTTCCAGATCCCGCTGATGGTGCTGATCCTGACGCCGGCGCTTGATGGCATGAAGAAGGAATGGCGCGAAGCCTCGCAGATATTAGGCGCCACCAACCGCCAATACTGGACGATGGTCGCAATGCCGATCCTCTGGCCGAGCCTGCTCGGCACGACGCTGCTGCTCTTCGCCAATGCCTTCGGCGCCATAGCCACCGCCTTTGCGTTGACCGGCAGCTCGCTGAATATCGTGCCGATCCTGCTCTATGCGCAGATCCGCGGCGACGTCCTGCACAATGCCAACCTTGGCTACGCCATCGCGCTCGGCATGATCGTCATCACGGGCGTCTCCAACATCCTTTACCTCATGCTGCGCATGCGCGCCGAACGGTGGCAGAAATGAAAGCTCAACGTCTCGGAGCCTGGATCGCCGTCGTTCTGGGCGCATCCTATTTCGTCATTCCGTTGATCGGCACGATCGAGTTTTCGCTGCGCATGCGCCGCGGAGAATACAGCTTCGATGCCTATGAATCGGTCTTCTCGGACATTCAGTTCCGCGAGACCTTCGGCTATTCCATGCTGATGGCGTTGCTGACCATCGTCTTCGGCATGCTGCTCGTCGTGCCGACGGCCTATTGGGTGCGGCTGCGCCTGCCGCAGATGCGCCCCGTCGTCGAGTTCATTACGCTGCTGCCGCTCGTCATTCCGGCGATCGTCATCGTCTTCGGTTACCTCAGGATGTACAACTCGTCGTCCTATCTGCCGCTGACGGGTTCGACGACCGGCACCAACATCCTACTGGTCTTCTCCTATATCACGCTGTCGCTGCCCTACATGTACCGCGCCGTCGATACCGCCATGCGCGCCATCGACGTCCGCACCCTGACGGAAGCGGCCGAGAGCCTCGGCGCCCGCTGGACGACCATCCTGTTCAAGTGCATTTTCCCGAACGTCATGAGCGGCGTGCTGTCGGGCGCCTTCATCACGCTCGCGATCGTCATGGGCGAATTCACCTTCGCCGCACTGCTCAACCGTCCGGCCTTCGGTCCCTACCTGCAGCTGGTCGGCGCCAACAAGGCCTATGAGCCTTCGGCGCTCGCCGTCATCGCCTTCTCGATCACCTGGCTCAGCATGGGCCTGCTCAATCTCGTTTCCCGCTTCGGCAAAGCCGCCCCGGCAAAGGCTTAAGGTATCTGGCTCATGTCTTTTCTCACGCTGACCAACATTCAGAAATCCTTCGGCCCGGTTCAGGTCGTCAAGAACTTCAACATGACGATCGAGAAGGGCGAGTTCGTGTCCTTCCTCGGACCGTCTGGCTGCGGCAAGACGACCGTTCTGCGCATGATCGCCGGCTTCGAAACACCGACCGGCGGCACGCTGACCATCAACGGCAAGGACCAGAGCTCGCTGAAACCGAACCAGCGCAATATCGGCATGGTGTTCCAGGCCTACGCGCTGTTCCCCAATATGACGGTCCACGACAATGTCGCCTTCGGCCTCAAGGTCGCCGGCGCCCCGAAGCCTGAAATCGACGCCCGCGTCAAGGAAATGCTCGGCCTGATCAAGCTCGATCACCTGGCCGACCGCTTCCCCTACCAGATGTCGGGCGGCCAACAGCAGCGTGTCGCCCTTGCCCGCGCGCTTGCCGTCAAGCCGCAGGTATTATTGCTCGACGAGCCGCTCTCCGCACTCGACGCCAAGATCCGCGTGTCGCTGCGCGAGGAAATCCGCCAGATCCAGCAGCAGCTCGGCATCACAACGGTCTTCGTCACCCACGATCAGGAAGAGGCGCTCTCGATCTCCGACCGCATCGTCGTCATGAATGCCGGCAAGGCCGACCAGATCGGTTCGCCCTTCGAAATCTACAACACGCCGGCGACGCGCTTCGTCGCTTCCTTCGTCGGCACGCTGAACCTCATCGAGGCCACGGTCGTCGACCCCAACACGAACCGCATCCAGATCGGCGACCAGGCTGTCACGCTGAAGCAGTCGGTCGCAGCCCACAAGGCCGGCGAGACCATTTCGCTGGCGCTGCGCCCGGAAGCAGGTTCGCTCTCCGACAGCGCCAGAAGCGACACGGCGCTGACCGGTCAGGTCGTCTCGGCGCACTTCCTGGGTTCGGTCATCCGCACCCGCATGAATGTCGGCGGCAACGTCATCTCCTTCGACATGTTCAACAGCCCGGGCACCACCCCGCCGCAGGCCGGCGAAACGGTAACGCTGCGCTTCATGGCAGCCGACCTGCTGATCATCCGCGACTGATTTCGCCAATACTGCTGAGGCAAAAGGCGCCGCGAAACGGCGCCTTTTTCATTTCAGGTCGTCCGACCTGTCAGCAAACGTGATGCAGCCATCACCGCAAAGCACTTGAACTCTCCCAGCTCGGTGCCAGAAGTTGAGCGAACCAAACGAGCCGGGTAGCCCTCCGTCCGGCATTTTACGCGATGGGATATGTCAATGATTACCTGCCACCTGCGTTATGTGATCGATCCACACAAGCTTGCCGAATTCGAGGAATATGCCCGGCTCTGGATTCCGATCGTCAACAGGATGGGCGGCACCCATCACGGTTATTTCCTGCCGTCCGAAGGCGCCAACAACATTGCCGTTGCCTTGTTTTCCTTCCCGAGCCTTGCCGCCTACGAGGACTATCGCACACGCATGGCAAGCGATCCGGAATGTCAGGCCGCGTTTGAACTCGACAAACACAACCGCAGTATCGTCAGCTATGAACGCAGTTTCATGCGGCCCTTGCTCGGCTGATCGAACCGTGCACGACGGGAAATGAAAAGCCCCGCCAGGCTTGTCGGGGCTTTTTCGTTCTGTCATGCGCTTAGCGGATCGCCTGGTCGTCTACATCGAAGCGATGCACGTGCGCCTGGTCCGGGGTCGCATAGACGATCTCGTCCGGTTCATACTGGTGCTCTCCGAAAAGACGCGCCGTCAGCAGGCCGCATTGGTCGGATTCCAGATAGATGATCGTGTCGGCGCCGAGATGCTCGACATGCACGACCTTCGCAGCCCAAGTCCCCTGTTCGCGCGACAACGTCAGGTGTTCGGGACGCACGCCGATCGTCTTGGCGCTGTGATCGCCGACCTTCTCGGCCGCGATGAAATTCATCTGCGGCGAGCCGATGAAGCCGGCAACGAAGACATTGGCCGGACGATTGTAAAGCTCCATCGGCGAACCGATCTGCTCGATCGCGCCGGCATTCAGCACCACGATCTTGTCGGCAAGCGTCATCGCCTCGACCTGGTCGTGGGTGACATAGATCATCGTTGCCTTCAGGCTGCGGTGCAGCCGGGCGATCTCGAGGCGGGTCTGGACGCGCAGCGCCGCATCGAGGTTCGACAGCGGTTCGTCGAACAGGAAGAGTTCCGGTTCGCGCACGATGGCACGGCCGATGGCGACGCGCTGGCGCTGGCCGCCGGAGAGCTCGGCCGGCCGCCGCGCCAGATAGGGTTCCAGTGAAAGCATGCCGGATGCCTTGCCGACACGCTTGTCGATCTCGTCCTTGGCGGTGCCGGCCTGCTTGAGACCGAGCCCCATATTGTCCTTGACCGTCAGGTGCGGATAGAGCGCGTAAGACTGGAACACCATGGCGATGCCGCGCTTGGCCGGTGGCGTCAGCGTCTCATCGCGGCCGTTGATGACCACCGCGCCCGAGGTGACGTCCTCAAGGCCCGCAATACTGCGCAGCAGCGTCGATTTCCCGCAGCCCGACGGCCCGACGAAGATGACGAATTCGCCGTCCTTGACTTCGAGGTCGATGCCTTTCAGCACCTCATGCGTGCCATAGGTCTTGCGGATGGATTTGAGTTGAAGCGATCCCACTGGTTATTCCTTATAATCTGACCGGCTGGCCGGTACGCACGCTCTCGTCGGCGGCAAGGCAGATGCGCAGCGATGCCACCGCATCCGCCATATGGCGATCGAGGTTCAGATCCTCGCGGATCGCCCTCAGCATGAAGGCCTGTTCCAGGTCGCAGAGCGCCTGATGACCGGGCTCGCCCGTCATTCTCATATCCTGGTCGGGCCGGATGAACTTGCCGTCCGGGCCGGTCTCGGCCGTGTGCAGACGGATCACCGACGTCTTGGTATGCGTGTCGATATCGTCGGACTTGGCGTTCGGATCCATGACGATCGACACCGCGCCCTTCGGCGACATCACATCCTTCACGAAGAAGGCGGTCTCAGAAATCATCGGCCCCCAGCCGGCCTCGTACCAGCCGACCGAGCCATCCTCGAAAAGCACCTGCAGGTGACCGTAATTATACATGTCGGCGGCGATCTCGTCGGACAGGCGCAGCCCCATGCCGCGCACCTCGACGGCCCTGGCGTCGGTAATCTGACACATGACGTCGACATAATGCACGCCGCAATCGACGATCGGCGAAGTTGTGCGCATCAGCGACTTGTGAGTCGCCCAGGTCGGGCCACTGGACTGCTGGTTGAGGTTCATGCGGAAGACGTAAGGCGGGCCGAGCTTGCGCGCCTCTTCGATCAGCTTCATCCAGGAAGGGTGATGGCGAAGGATATAGCCGATCACCAGCTTGCGCCCCGCCTTCTCAGCCGCCGCCACGACACGCTCGGCATCGGCGACCGTGGTCGCCAGCGGCTTCTCCACGAAGACGTCGCAGCCGGCCTCGAAGGCGGCGACGGCATAGTCGGCATGGCTGTCGGAATAGGTATTGATCGAGCAGAGGTCCGGCTTCAGCTCGGCGAGCGCCGTCATGAAGTCGGGATGGATCGTATAGGCCTGCAGCGCGGGCTCGAGCTGCGGCGTCGAGCGGTTGACGAGACCGACGATCTCGAAGCCTGGATTGTTGTGATAGGCGAGCGCATGGCTGCGGCCCATATTGCCGAGGCCGGCAACGAGGACACGGATCGGTTTTACGGTCACTTGACGGCTCCTGACGTGATGCCGCGGATCAGTTGCCGCGAGAAGATGACGTAAAGGACGAGGATCGGCAGGATCGCCAGCGACAGCGCCGCCAGCACCGCATTCCAGTTGGTGACGAACTGGCCGATGAAGATCTGCGAGCCGAGCGTGACCGTCTTCGTGGCCTCGGAAGGCGCCAGGATCAGCGGGAACCAGAGATCGTTCCAGATCGGGATCATGGTGAAGACGGCGACCGTCGCCATGGCGGGGCGCACCAGCGGCAGAACCAGGCGGAAGAAGATCGCATATTCGGAAAGCCCGTCGATGCGCCCGGCATTCTTGAGATCGTCCGAAACCGTGCGCATGAATTCCGACAGGATGAAGATCGCCAGCGGTATGCCCTGCGCGGTATAGACGAGGATCAGCGCCGTCAGCGTATTGACGAGGCCGGCCGCGACCATGCCCTGCAGGATCGCCACCGTGCCGAGACGGATCGGGATCATGATGCCGATCGCCATATAGAGCCCGAGCAGCGTATTGCCGCGGAAGCGATATTCCGAGAGCGCGAAGGCCGCCATGGCGCCGAAGAGCAGCACCAGCAGGATCGAGACGATCGTGACGATGAAGCTGTTCTGGAAATAGGTGGCGAAATCGCCCTGCCCCAGCACCGTCTGGTAGCCGACGAGGCTGAAGGTCGACGGCGTCGGGATCATCAGCGGCTCGCGGAAGATCGAGGCGCGATCCTTGAAGGAGTTGACGATGGTCAGAAACACCGGAAACAGCGCGACCAGCGTATAGGCGCTCAGCGCCAGATGCACGAGGCCGGTGCGGATGGGAGATGTGCGTGCCTTGGACATGCGCGCTCCTCAGAACTGGTAGCGACGCATGCGTCGCTGGATGACGAAGAGATAAAGCGAGACGCCGGCGAGGATGATGAGGAACATCACCGTGGCGATCGTCGCGCCCATCGAGCGGTCGCCGAGCTGCAGCTGGAAACCGAAGAAGGTGCGGTAGAGCAGCGTGCCGAGAATGTCGGTTGACATGTCGGGCCCGGCAAGCGCCCCCTGCACGGTATAGATCAGGTCGAAGGCGTTGAAATTGCCGACGAAGGTCAGGATCGAGATGATGCCGATCGCCGGCAGGATGAGCGGCAGCTTGATCTTCCAGAACTGTGCCCAGCCGGTGATGCCGTCGCATTCGGCTGCCTCGATCACCTCTTCGGGGATGCTGAGAAGCGCTGCATAGATCAGCATCATCGGAATGCCGATATATTGCCAGTTGGAGATCAGCGACACAGCAATCAGCGCCGGGCCGGACTGGCCAAGCCAGGGCGCGAACAGGAATTTCAGGCCGATGAGATCGAGCATCCAGGGCGCGACACCCCAGATCGGCGAAAGGATGAGTTTCCAGATGAAACCGACGATGACGAAAGAGAGCAGCGTCGGCAGAAACATCGCCGTGCGATAGAAGGCGACACCGCGCAGCTTCGGCACCGAAAGCAGGCCGGCAAGCGCCACGCCGATCGGGTTCTGCACACACATGTGGATAGCAAAAAAGATCAGGTTGTTGACGAGCGCATTCCAGAAATCGCGCGCCCAGCGCGGATCGCCGAACAGCACTTTGAAATTCGCCAGTCCGACGAAGGCCGGCTGCCCGTCGACCGTATTGTAGAGCGAAAGCCGGAGCGTTTCGATGAGTGGCAGCACCATGACCGCGGAATAGACGATCAGGGCCGGCAGCATGAAGACGAAAATGTGCCAGCGCACCGGGCGCTTGATCGGAACGATATCGGCCGCGTTGTCGGTTTGGCTCATGGCTTTGCCCGTTCTAGTCGCCTGGCCGCAAGGCGCAGCGCAGATGGATAACGTTGCGCCTCACCCTCACCTTCTCTCCCTATACGAGAAGGAACGCGCCCTGCTGGGATGTCATGTCGGGCTGGGAGGTCGCTGCGAGTCTCCCTCTCCCCGCAAGCGGGGAGAAGGTGGCCGGCAGGCCGGATGAGGGGCTGCAAACGCCGCCCCTGATCACTTCACTTGGCCGGCTTGTACCAGCTGTCGAGGCCCTTCTGGAGCTTCTCGGCAGCAACCGCCGGCGTATCCGTGCCGTTGATCACGTTGGCCGATTCGACCCAGGTCTCGTTTTCGAGGTTCGGCGTGCCGCGCGACAAGATCTGGTAGGTCGAGCGCACGGTCGACTTGTACGGGCCCCGCCAGGAAACGAATTCCTGAGCCAGCGGATCGGACATCTTGACCGGGGTGGAGTTCAGGCTGAAGAAGCCCGGCAGGGAGTTCGCGTAGATGTCGGCGAACTCGGGCGAAGCGACCCAGCTCAAGAACTTCTTGGCTTCTTCGGCATGCTTGCTCTTGGCATTCAGAGCGACGCCGATATCCGGATGGTCGGAGATATAGCCGGTGTCACCGGCCTTCGGAACCGGCGGCGGGAAGGCGCCCATCTTGAACTGCGCCTGCGTGTTGAAGAGCGCAATTTCCCAGGAACCGGCCGGATAGATGGCGGCGCGGCCGAGCGTGAAGAGGTTCTGGCTGTCCGAATAGGTCTGGGCTTCGAAACCGTCGCCGAGATAGGGCTTCCACTTGGCCAGCTCTTCATAGGGCTTGACCCAGTCGGCATCGGTCAGCTTCTGCTTGCCTGATATCAGGGCCTCGCGGCCTTCCTCACCCTTCCAGTAGTTCGGGCCGATGTTCTGGTAGCCCATGGTGGCGGCTTCCCAGAGGTCCTTCGTGCCCATGGCGAGCGGAATATAGGTGCCGTCGGCCTTGATCTTGTCGAGGGCTGCGAAGAACTCGTCTTCGGTCTTCGGAATGGAAATACCGAGCTTGTCGAAGGCATCCTTGTTGTAGATGAAGCCATGGATGACCGAAGCCATCGGCACGCAGAAGGTCGACTTGCCGTCGTCGGTCGACCAGGCGGCCTTGGCGACCGGAGAGAAGTTCTCCATGCCGGGCAGGCTGGTGATGTCGACGAGCTGCTTCTTGTTGAAGAGTTCGAGCGATGCGTCGAACGGACGGCAGGTGATGATATCGCCTGCGGAGCCGGCATCGAGCTTGGCGTTCAGCGAAGCATTATATTCGGTCGGCGCGGTCGGCGAGAAGACGATCTTGATACCCGGGTTCTTGGCTTCGAAAGCCGGGATGATCTTCTCCTGCCAGATTTGCAGGTCGTCGTTACGCCAGCTTTCGACCGTCAGCGTGACGTCGGCGGCATGGACGAGACCTGCCGACGTCAGTAGGCTTGAGGCAAGCAGGAAGCTTTTCAGAGCAGTGTTTTTCATTTCCCTCTCCTGTTTTCAGGCGCCGGAAGGCGCCGTTTTCGATCTGAAACAAGCAGTTGGCGTGTCTGAGGAAACACCCCAATGCCCCTTGGAGGGCCGTCAGCGGCTGCCGACCCCGAAAGCTCGATGGGACGCAAAGGCGGATCGCCTGCGGCCGGACTATGCGCCTTGCCGATGACCTGCACCGGACGCGCCGAAATGATGGGAAAGCCGATGACGCCTGAATTCCACTACCGCCCCGACAGGCCGGCGGCATTCTGGCAATCATTCCCGAAGCGGTTCCGGCTTGGCTGTGCTGCCGGTTTTCGTGGGCTTCGAAATGCTGTTCCCTTTTGTCGAATTAAGGCCAAAAAAATACCAATTGTCCAGCCGAATTTAACTTTTTCGCCGCCAAAAATTCATTAAAAAATTTTATCAAGCAAAATCAATATGATAAAAAGGTACATTTTCTCAATCATTCCCACTTGGTAAATGGTATTTTTTTGGTATTGTATTCAAAACATGTGGGAACGGCGTATTCGGAGGTCCGATGACGGAGCTTGCAATCGGCATAGATGGCGGCGGAACGAGTTGCCGGGCCGCAGTGGCGGACAGGAGCGGCAATGTCATCGGTCGCGGCAGATCAGGCCCCGCCAACATCCTGTCAGATCTCGAAAACTCTCTTTTCAACATCGTCGAATCCGCCCGCTATGCGCTGCGCGATGCGAGGCTCGACGCTGAAGCGATTTCCTCCGTTGTATCAGTCGTCGGTGTCGCCGGCGCCAATGTCACGGATTACGGCCAGCGAATCGAAAAGGCCCTGCCCTTTGCCGAAGGCCGCGTCGTCACCGATGCGCTGATCGCGCTACAAGGCGCGCTCGGCGATGCCGACGGCATCGTCGGCGCCTTCGGCACCGGCTCGGTCTACAATGCCCGTAGAGATGGCCGGCTGAATGGCATCGGCGGCTGGGGCTTCGTCGTCGGCGACCAGGCGAGCGGCGCCCGCCTCGGCCGCGACCTTATGGAACGCTCGCTCCTCGCCCATGACCAGGTGCGTCCGGCATCGCCGATGACCGAGGCGGTCATGGCGGAATACGGCAACGACCCCGAGCGCATCGTCGAATTCGCCCATTCGGCACGGCCGACGGATTTCGCCCGTTACGCGCCTGTTGTCTTCGAACATGCCGCCAAGGGTGATGCCGTTGCGGCCGGCATCGTCACCGATGCGGCGACGGCGATCGGCGAAAGCCTTGAAGCACTGCTATGGTCCGAATGCCCGTCGATCTGCCTGCTCGGTGGCCTTGCGGGAGCCTATGAGCCGTGGCTTTCCGAACGCTACAGGTCACGGCTTGCCAAGCCGAAGGGAGATGCCCTGCAGGGTGCGGTGGAACTTGCGGTCAAGCTTCTGAACGATCAGCAGAGAGGTGCGGCATGACCGACGATCTCGCCACAATCCTGTCGCTGGAACGCCTGCAGGCGGCCGGCACCGGCCCGCTCTATGTCAAGCTGCGCCGCACGCTCGAAGAAGCCGTGCGCACAGGCACCCTCGGCCATGGCGACGCGCTGCCGCCGGAGCGCGACATCGCCGAACTTGCCGCCGTCAGCCGGGTCACCGTACGCAAGGCGATCGACGAACTCGTCGCCGACGGCCTGCTGGTGCGCCGCCACGGCTCGGGCACCTTCGTCGCCAAGCCGGTCTCCAAGGTCGAGCAGCGCCTGTCGCAGCTCACCTCCTTCACCGAAGACATGGCGCGCCGCGGCATGTCCTCGCGCTCCGAATGGCTGCATAAGGGCATCCACACCCCCTCGCCCGACGAGATGATGATCCTCGGCCTCGCCGCCGACGTAAAGGTTTCGCGCCTCTCCCGTCTGCGCATCGCCGACGACCAGCCGCTGGCGATCGAAAATGCCAGCGTCTCCGGCGAATTCCTGCCGGATCCGGCGGCGGTCACCAATTCGCTCTATGCCGAACTCGAACGCCTCCAGGTCCGACCCGTGCGCGCCGTGCAGCGCATTTCGGCGACCAATATGAAGGAAGCCGACGCCCAGCTTCTCGGCGTCCCCGTCGGCGCCGCCGGCCTGTCGATCGAGCGCATTTCCTACCTCGGCTCCGGCCGCGCCGTGGAATTCACCCGCTCGCTCTATCGCGGCGACGCTTATGACTTTGTCGCGGAGCTGACGATCGCGGTCACGTAGACCTTACCAGAAGCGGGCAATCCAAAGGTCGCGTCCGCTAAGTTCGTCGAAGATCATGTCGGCGGAGATGATTGGTATACCATTATGCATGGCGGTTGCCGCAAGCAGCCGGTCGAAGGGATCTCGATGCTGCCACTCTATGACAGCAGCGGTCAAACATATATCCGGCGTCAGCGCGGCGGTAACGCCGCCCTGTTCATGCAACAGATCTGCGAGCCGCTCGATGAAAGGCTCCATCTCCGGCCATTTGCCAAGACGAACCTTCTGCCCAATTTCAAACAGGGATATTGGACTGACGAGAATAATCTCCGCCTTTTCGATCAAAGCAATCGCCTTGGCCGAGAGCCGCTCGTCGCCGGTCAGCGACCATGCCCAGGCATGGGTGTCGAGCAGAAGCGAATTCACTCGGCCCCTTCCCAGGATGCAAGTTCGCCCTCATCCATGGGTTCGAAAAAGTCCGGCCCACGTCCAACAACCTGCCCTTTGAGCAGGCCGACTTTAAAGGAAGGCTGCACAATCGGAATGATCTTCACGACAGGTTTGCGCCCCTTGGCAATCACCACCTCCTCACCGGAAAGAGCGGCGTCGATCAATTTCGACAGATTGGTCTTTGCGGCATGGATCGTAACCTGCATCGCGGCCCTCATTAGCTAACTTAGCTAATGATATCATTTCACCTCGCATTCTGCCATCAAATTCAAAGGATGTGAAATCGAGGGAATTGTTAAGCCACATCAATATCATAAAGTCGGAAAGTGAATCACCTCCCGGCTTTTCCGCGCATTGAATCAATCTCTGAGTTTGCCGCCTTAAGCGACGAGGATGACTCGGCCATCAGGCCGCGTCGTCGATTTCCTCATCCGCCTTGCGCGGCACGTAGTTCAGCACCGGTCCGAGCCAGCGTTCGACTTCGGAAACCTCCATGCCCTTGCGCTTGGCATAGTCTTGCACCTGGTCCCGCTCCACCTTGGCGACGCCGAAATAGTAGGAGTCGGGGTGGCCGATATAGAGGCCGGAGACCGAGGAACCCGGCCACATCGCATAGCTCTCCGTCAGCTTCACACCGGCCGCTTTTTCAGCGTCGAGCAGCTTGAAGAGTGTTGCCTTTTCGGTGTGATCGGGCTGTGCGGGATAACCCGGCGCCGGGCGAATACCGGCATAGGCTTCGGTGATGAGATCCTCGTTGCTGAGCGTCTCGTCCTTGGCATAACCCCAATAGTCGCGACGCACCTGCTCATGCATGCGCTCGGCAAAAGCTTCGGCGAAGCGGTCGGCGAGCGCCTTGACGAGGATCGAGGAATAATCGTCGTTGGCGCGTTCGAAGCGCTCGGCGATGGCGATTTCCTCGATGCCGGCCGTGACCACGAAGCCGCCGACATAATCCTTTACACCGCTTGTGACAGGCGCGACGAAGTCGGAGAGCGCAACGTTCGGTCGCCCGTCCCGCTTCGAAAGCTGCTGGCGCAGCGTATAGAAGGTCTCGAGTTCCTGTTTGCGGCTTTCGTCCGTGAACAGGCGGATATCGTCGCCGACGGCGCCGGCCGGCCAGAAGCCGATGACGGCGCGCGGGCGGAACCACTTCTCGTCGATGATCTTCTTCAGCATGCTCTGCGCATCGGCCCAGAGCGCACGCGCCGCCTCGCCCTGCTTCTCGTCCTCGAGAATGGCGGGGTAACGGCCGCGCAGTTCCCAGGTCTGGAAGAACGGCGTCCAGTCGATGTATCTGGCAAGCTCGGCGAGATCGTAATCCTCGAACACCTGCGTGCCGAAGAATTGCGGCTTGGTCGGCTGGTAGGCCGACCAGTCGACCTTATGGGCATTCTCACGGGCTCGCGGTAGCGGCAGGCGCACCTTCTCGGCTTCGCTGCGCGCATGGGCGGCCGCCACCTTGGCATATTCGGCTCTGATATCATCAACATAGCTCTGGCGCGTTTCCGGCGAGAGCAGCGCGGAGACGACGCCGACGGCGCGGCTGGCATCGGTGACGTAGACCGTCTGCCCCTTGTTGTAGCCCGGATGGATCTTCACGGCCGTATGCACGCGGCTGGTCGTCGCCCCGCCGATCAGCAATGGGATCTCGAAACCCTGCCGCTCCATCTCGGCGGCGACATGCACCATCTCGTCGAGCGACGGCGTGATCAGGCCCGAAAGACCGATGACATCGACCTTTTCGGCGATCGCCGTTTCGAGGATCTTCGTCGCCGGCACCATGACGCCGAGGTCGACGATCTCGTAATTGTTGCAGGCCAGCACGACGCCGACGATGTTCTTGCCGATATCGTGCACATCGCCCTTGACGGTCGCCATCAGGATCTTGCCGGCCGACTGGCGCTCTTCGCCGCCATTGAGGCGCTTTTCCTCTTCCATGTAAGGCAGCAGCACGGCGACCGCCTGCTTCATGACGCGCGCCGACTTCACCACCTGCGGCAGGAACATCTTGCCCGAGCCGAAGAGGTCGCCGACGACGTTCATGCCGGCCATCAGCGGGCCCTCGATGACATGCAGCGGCCGGGCGGCCTGCTGGCGCGCCTCCTCGGTATCGGCTTCGATATATTCGGTGATGCCGTTGACCAGCGCATGTTCGAGACGCTTCTCGACGCTCCATTCGCGCCAGGAGAGATCCTGGACACGGCCTTCCCTGGCGCCGGCGCCGCGGAAACGCTCGGCCACTTCGAGCAGCCGCTCGGTGGCTTCGGGGCGGCGGTTCAGCACCACGTCCTCGCAGGCCTGGCGCAATTCGGGATCGATATTGTCGTAGACCGCCAGCTGGCCGGCATTGACGATGCCCATGTCCATGCCCGCCTGGATGGCGTGGTAGAGGAACACGGCATGCATCGCTTCGCGCACCGGCTCGTTGCCGCGGAACGAGAAGGACAGGTTGGAAACGCCGCCGGAGATATGCACGAGCGGCATGCGCTCACGGATCGTCCGCGTCGCCTCGATGAAATCGACGCCGTAATTATTGTGCTCTTCGATGCCGGTCGCGACCGCGAAGATGTTCGGGTCGAAGATGATGTCCTCGGGCGGGAAGCCGATCTTCTCGGTCAGCAGCTTGTAGGCGCGCGTGCAAATTTCCACCTTGCGCTCATAGCTGTCCGCCTGTCCCGTCTCGTCGAAGGCCATGACGACGACGGCGGCACCATAATTGTGCAGCAGCCGCGCCTGGGCGAGGAAATTTTCCTCGCCTTCCTTCAGCGAGATCGAGTTGACGATCGGCTTGCCCTGGACGCGCTTCAGGCCGGATTCGATGATCGAGAATTTCGACGAGTCGATCATCACGGGCACACGGGCAATGTCAGGCTCGGCGGCGATCAGGTTGAGGAACTCGACCATCGCCTTTTCGGAATCGATCAGGCCCTCGTCCATGTTGATGTCGATCACCTGCGCGCCGTTCTCGACCTGGTCGCGGGCGACATCGAGCGCTGCCGTGTAATCGGCATTGGTGATCAGCTTGCGGAACTTCGCCGAGCCGGTGACGTTGGTGCGCTCGCCGACGTTGACGAAGGGAATGTCCTTGGTCAGTTCGAAGGGTTCGAGACCCGACAGCGACATGAAGGGGCGATGCTCAGGGATCGGCCGCGGCTTGTATTTCGCCACGGTCTCGGCAATCGCCCGGATATGTTCCGGCGTCGAACCGCAGCAGCCACCGACGATATTGACCAGGCCTTCGCGGGCGAAGCTGTCGATCTGCGCCGCCATCAGCTCCGGCGTTTCGTCATACTGGCCGAATTCGTTCGGCAGGCCGGCATTCGGATAGGCGCAAATGAAGGTGTCAGCGACGCCCGAAAGCTCCTGCAGATGCGGGCGCATCGCATTGGCGCCGAGCGCGCAGTTGAGGCCGATCGTGAACGGGTTGGCATGACGCACCGAGTTCCAGAAGGCCGACGGCGTCTGGCCGGAGAGCGTGCGGCCGGAAAGATCGGTGATCGTGCCGGAGATCATCACCGGCAGGCGCACGCCTTTGGCCGCGAAGCGCTCCTCGCAGGCGAAAATCGCCGCCTTGGCGTTCAGCGTGTCGAAAATCGTCTCGATGAGGATGATGTCGGCGCCGCCGTCGATCAGCCCGTCGATCTGCTCGCCATAGGCGTCGCGCAGATCGTCGAAAGTGACGGCGCGGAAACCGGGATTGTTGACGTCGGGCGAGATCGAGGCGGTGCGGTTGGTCGGCCCGATGGCGCCGGCAACGAAGCGGCGGCGGCCGTCCTCGCGTTCGGCGCGCTGGGCTGCCCGGCGGACGATCTCGGCGCCTTCCTTGTTGAGGTCGTAGACCGCGCCTTCCATCTCGTAATCGGCCTGCGCGATGCGGGTCGAGGAGAAGGTGTTGGTCTCGAGAATATCGGCGCCGGCCTTGGCGTATTTGTAATGGATCTCTTCGATCGCATCCGGCTGGGTCAGGATCAGAAGGTCGTTATTGCCCTTCTGGTGACAGGCGCAGCCGATGAAGCGCGTGCCGCGGAACTGGTCTTCGTCATAGCCGAGCCCTTGGATCTGCGTACCCATGGCGCCGTCGAGGACAAGGATGCGCTCGCTCGCGGCTTGTTTCAAAGCCGCGAAAACTTCGCTGCCGTCACGCTTGCCCGTTTCCGGACCAAAGAGGGTGTCAAACACGGGAGGGCTCCTTGACGTCGTAAGACCAGACTTCCAAATCACATAAAGATATCTTTATGTCAATATATGGCTAGTGATTTCGTGCTTTGCAAACCTTCGCCGATGACAGGTTCACTCGACCTCTATATAGGCGTTTGCGACGTTTGTGCACGAAATCGGAGGAGCATCATGGCACCCACAACCGGCAACGCCGTGCTTGGAAACTGGACGACCCACGCCTATCATCGCGGCTGGCTGCTCAACCAGGCGAACGGCCTCTTCGATTTCTTCCAGCACAATTCCGTCAACCCCAAGGGCGGCTTCTACGATCTCGACGATCAAGGCAGGCCGCTCGACGCCGAGGGCCAGGTGCGCGGCATCCATATTGCGGCGCGCGCCGTGCACTGCTTCTCGATCGGCGCCCTGCTCGGCCGCCCGGGGGCTGGCGATCTCGTCGACCACGGCATGGACTATCTCTGGAACCACCATCGCGACCGGAAAAACGGCGGCTATTTCTGGTCGCTTAACAATGACGGTCCGGTCGATTCCAACAAGCAGGGTTATGGCCATGCCTTCGTGCTGCTCGCCGCCTCCTCCGCAAAAACCATCGGCCATCCGCTGGCCGACGGCATGCTCGACGATATCACCGAGATCCTGACCACCAAGTTCTGGGAAGCCAAGCACGGCGCGATCGCCGAGGAATTCACCGCCGACTGGCAGCCGCTCGACGGCGGCGCCTATCGCGGCCAGAACTCTAACATGCACCTAACCGAAGCGCTGATGGCGGCCTTCGAAGCCACCGGCGACAAACACTATCTGACCAAGGCCGAAAGCATCGCCGATCTCGTCATCCGCCGGGCAGCCGGTTCGGTCGACTGGCGCGTTGCCGAGCATTTCGACGCCGAATGGACCCTCGACAAGACTTATTATCACCCGAATGAAATGTTCCGCCCGGCCGGCACGACGCCCGGCCACTGGCTGGAATGGGCCCGCCTGATCCTGCAGCTCTGGGCGCTCGGCGGTAAACGCATCGAATGGATGCCGGATGCTGCCAAGGCGCTGTTTGCCCAATCCATGGCGCTCGGCTGGGACAACGACAGGGGCGGCTTCTTCTACACGCTCGACTGGGACGACAAGCCCGCCAAGCGCAACAAGCTCTGGTGGCCGGCCTGCGAAGGTGCGGCTGCCGCACACTTCCTCAACGAGCACCTGCCGAGCGATTTCCACGAGGAGAGCTACCGCAAGATCTGGAACGTGATCGAACGCGCCTTCATCGACCACAAGAACGGCGGCTGGCACGAAGAACTGACGGAAGATCTCGTGCCCTCGCACTCGCTGTTCCCCGGCAAGGGCGACATCTACCACGCCCTGCAGGCCTGCCTCATCCCGCTCTTCCCGGCCACCGGCAGCCTGACGAAGGGCATCGCCGAGGCCGGCGGCAAGCTCTGAGGTTCAGTAGCCCGGCGCCGGCAGTTCGGCGCTCGGGTTGCGCTGGAACCATTCGACATCCTCGTTGACGCGGTCGAGGTCGTCCTGCACGTCGCGCTGGTCGCGGCGAATGTCGTGCATATCGTCTTCCAGATCCTCGATCCGCCGGCGCAGTTCCGAGCGGTCGCCGTCCTTGGCATCCTTCAGCTTGTCGGAAAGCTCATCGATCTCAGTCTCCTTGGAGCTATAATCGTTCTGCATCGAGGTCAGGCGCTCCTGCAGCCCGTGCTGCTTGCTGCCGAGGTTGAAGCCGCGCAGGAAGCCCGACGCGGCTTCCGGTGGGCAGACATTGGCGTAACCGCTGCCCGCCTGGCCGCGTGCAAGCCCGCTGAGCGGCGTGCAGTAGCGCACCAGGCCGGTCTGGTACCCCTGAAACCAGATTGTCTGGTCGGGCACGATCTTGACCCGCTCGCAGGATTTCGCATGTGCGGCGAAACGCTGTTGCGGCTCGTAACCCGCCGCCCCGTCACTCTCGCCGATCACCCGCCAGTCGGCGGCGACACATTCCTCCTTGGACAGCGTGTTGCAGGAGACAAGGAAAAGGCCGAAGCCGACAGTGGCGGCAAGCGCAAAGAACAGGCGGATCATGGCGTCCCGGGTAAAATGAGGAGTGCAATGACCGCAGCTTAGCCGCAGGACAAGCCCGCGTCACCGGAGCGGCGACACGATTTTGCAGTTTTCATGGCTTTTTTCTGTCAAAATTACGGCGAAAGCGACGATGTCAGAGCAACCGCATCACAGCGGTGGGGCAAGCCGCAGCGTATCCAGATCCTTCGCCAGCATCAGCGCCAGCGCCTCGACGGCGAGATTGTGGTCGTCGCGCTGCGGCAGGCCGGAGACGGTGACGGCGCCGATGCAGCCGGTGCCCTTGACGTTGATCGGAAAACTGCCGCCATGCGGCGCATAGTCGGCGCCATCAAGCCCGTTATCCTCAACCGTCTTGCCGTCCTTCTGCAGCTTCAGGCCGGAGGCATAGCTGCTGCGGAAATAACGCAGCACCATGTTGCGCTTGCGGCGGACCCAGTTGACGTTGTCGGGCGTAACACCGGGCAATGCCGCGTAAAAGACCGGCATCGAATGCAGGGTCACATCGATCGCAATGCCGAGGCCGCGCTCGGTGGCGAGTTCCTGCAGGAGCTTGCCGAGCTGCCATGCCGTCGTCAGGTCGAAAGCGTCGAAGCTCAGCGCCTTCTCCTGCTCCGCGATCCGGCTGAGATCGTTCTCGATTGTCATGGGTAAGCGCTCCTCTGCCGCGATAATCCGTGCAGACCATTCGCGCGGGAGCCGAAAAAGTAAAGCAAAAACTTGGACCTATGGCCTATCCCACCCGTCAGAGCTTCGGCGTCAGCATCTCGAAACGGTCGCGGATGGTGGCGCAGGTGTCGCCGCCGAGCCTCGCAATCGCATCGACCGCGGCCGGATCGACATGCAGCCTTTCCGGATCGACGACGCCGTCGCGGTAATGCGCATAAACGATCTCGCCCATGACGATCTGCCGCGAGCGTCCGAGCTCCAGCGTCACATGCCGCCGGCATTCGAAGGCGGCCGGCGCCTCGGCGATCCAGGGCGAAGCCACCTTCTCGCCCGGCATCGCGGTCAACCCCGCCTCCTTCAGCTCGTCGACGCCGCGCGGATATCTGGCGCCGCAGACATGCATCGCCTCGGCGATGGCAAAGGAGACGATGTTGACGGTGAAGACCTCGGTCATGCGGATATTGTGACCGGTGTCCTTGAACGACATATCGGCATTGTTCTCGACCCCGATCGCCAGGATCGGCGGATCGGCCGACAGGCAGTTGAAGAAGCTGAAGGGTGCGGCGTTGATCCGGCCATGCTCATCGACCGTCGTCACCAGCGCGATCGGCCGCGGAATGATCGTGCCGATCATCAGCTTGTAACGCTCGCGCTCCGAAAGCTGCGTGAAGTCGAAGGAAATGGCCATGGGTCAGCCGAGCTGCCCAGCCGGCGAGAAGGGGTTCATCGCGCCGGTAAAAGGTTTCGGCAGCGGCGAGGCATAGGAGCCGCGCTTGCTGGTGGAAAGCCCGAGCGATACCAGCGCTTCCGCCTGCTTGACGGCGGCCGCGACGCCGTCGACAACAGGCACGCCATAGATCTCCTGCAACTCGCGCGCCAGATCGGTCATGCCGGCGCAGCCGAGCACGATCGCCTCGGCGCCGTCTTCTGAAAGCGCCCGCTCGATCTCGGCCCTGAGCTTGCCGATCGCGCCCGAGGCCGCATCTTCCAGCTCCAGCACCGGGATGTCGGAGGCGCGCACCTTGGCGCGCTCACCCATGCCGTAGCGGCGTACGAGATTGTCGATCAGCACCCGTGACCGCTCCAGCGTCGTCACCACGGTGAAGCGCTGCGCCAGGAAGCCCGCCGTGACCACGGCGGATTCGCAAAGCCCGAGGATCGGCACATCGGCAAAGCTTCGTGCCGCCTCGAGCCCGGTATCGTCGAAGCAGGCGATAACAGCCGCGTCATAGCCCACCGCCTGCCGCTCCCTGAGTTCTGAGAGCAGACCGGGGATCGCCAGCGCGCCGTCGTAATGTCCCTCGATGGAAACCGGCCCCATGCGCGAGGTGGCGGCGATGATCTCCGTGCCGGCGGCTGCCACCGCGCGCGCGGCGGTCGCGGCCTTCTCAGTCATGGAGGCCGTGGTGTTCGGATTGACGATGAGAATGCGCATATCAGTTGATCTTTGCCTGCCGCCGGCTGAGCATCGTCATGATGCCGAGCGCGATGAGAATGATGGTGAACGAAAACAGCGTCGTCACCGTGCCGAGGGCATAGAGCACCGGCGTCGTCACGTTGGTCGTCATGCCGTAGATTTCGAGCGGCAGCGTATTGTAGCTGCCCGATGTCATCAATGTGCGCGCGAATTCGTCATAGGAAAGCGTGAAACCGAACAGGCCGACGCCGATCAGGCTCGGCGCGATCATCGGCAGCACGACATGGCGGAACGTCTGCCAGGAGCTGGCGCCGAGGTCGCGCGCCGCCTCTTCATAGGCCGGCGAAAAGCGGTTGAAGACGGCAAACATGATCAGCACGCCGAAGGGCAGCGTCCAGGTGAGATGCGCGCCGAAGGCCGACGAATACCAGGCGGGCTTCAGCCCTCCCTCCTGGAAGACGACGCCGATCCCGAGCGAGATGATGATCGACGGCACGACAAGGCTTGCGACGGTGGCGTAGAACAGCGCGGTCGAACCTGGGAAACGGCGGCGGAAGGCAAGGCCGGCGAGCAGCGAAACGACGACCGTCACCACCATCACCATCAGCCCGAGAGTGAAGGAACGACGGAAGGAAGCGCCGAAATCGCCGACCGCCTGCTTCTCGAACAGGTTGAAGAACCAGTGCGTGGAAACGCCGTTCATCGGGAAGGTCAGGCCGCCATCCGGCCCCTGGAAGGACAGGATCAGGATCGCCGAAAGCGGGCCGTAGAGGAACAGCACGAAGATGAAGAAGAAGATCGCCAGCAGGTAGAATTCGAGGCCGCGTTTTTCGTGGTTCATCTCAAAGCTCCTTGCGGATGTCGACGACGCGCAGAATGGCCGCGACCATCAAAAGCACGACGGCGAGCAGCACCACGGCGTTGGCCGCAGCCGCCGGATATTGCAGCAGCGACATCTGGTTCTTCATCATCAGCGCCACCGAGGCGCTCTGGCCGCCGGACATCACCTGCACCGTCGAAAAGTCGGCCATCACGAGTGTCACCACGAAGATCGTACCGATCGCCATGCCGGGTTTGGCGAGCGGAATGACCACGTTCCACAGCACCTGCCAGCCCGAGGCGCCGGCATCGCGCGCCGCCTCGAACAGCGACCGGTCGATGCGCATCAGCGTGTTGAAGATCGGCGTCACCATGAACAGCGTATAGAGATGCACCATGGCGAGCACGACGGCGAAATCGGAATAGAGCAGCCATTCGATCGGCTGCGGAATGATGCCCATCTTGATCAGCGCCGAATTGACAAGGCCGTTGCGACCGAGCACCGGGATCCACGAGATCATGCGGATAATGTTCGAGGTCATGAACGGCACGGTGCAGACGAGGAAGAGGATCATCTGCGTCGAGGTCCTGCGGATGTGGAAGGCCAGGAAATAGGCAACCCAGAATCCGATGACGAGCGTCAGCGACCAGACGATGGCGGTGAATTTCAGCGTGTTGAGATAGGTCTTCCATGTCACCCACGAACCGAGCGTATCGGTGTAGTTCATGGTGAGAAAATCGGGATAGAGACCGGCGAAATCATAGTCCCAGAAGCTGACGACTGATATCATCGCAATCGGCAGCAGGAAGAAGAAGCCGAGGATGACGAACAGCGGCGTCGCCTGGAGATAGGAGATCGCGGATGGGGAAAGCCTCAGTCCACGCCCGCCGCGCGCGCCATGGCCGTCCTCTTCCGTTTCCGCCGCGATGGTGGCCATATTCGCTTTCTCCGTTCTGATTACGTCGGGCGGGACGCCTGCCGGCACCTTTGCCTGGGTCGAGCCACTGGTCTCGCCCCGTCCTTCGGCCCCCTGCTGGGGAGAAGAGAATCGCGGCGGCGCCTGGGCCACCGCGAACCTTGCTTTCAGGCAGCGAGACTGAGAAGTCCCCTCCCCAACCCTCCCCACGAGGGGGAGGGAGTTTCACTGCCGCACCGCCTCCGGACTCCCTCCCCTTGTGGGGAGGGTTAGGGAGGGGAAAAATGGCAGTCGCCTTAGGCCGCGATGAACTCGTTCCAGCGGCGGACCATGTAGCGGTCCTCGTCCATGACGGAGTTCCAGCAGGCAACCGCGCCCATGCGGGCTTCGAAGGAACCGCCGTCGCGGACCGCACCGGCCTTCTCCATGACCTTGCCTTCAGGAGACAGAATGTCACCGGTCGCAGCCTTGCCTTCGATCCAGTAGCCCCATTCGTCTGCCGTCATGAAGTTCTTGGCGGTCTCCATGCAGGCGGAATAGTAGCCCTGGCGGTTGAGGTAGCCGCCGACCCAGCCTGACGTGTACCAGTTGATGTATTCGTAAGCCGCATCGAGCTGCGCGCCCTTGAGGTGCGAGGCAAGGCCGAGGCCGCCGCCCCAGGCGCGGTAGCCTTCCTTGAGTGGCTGGAAGGTGCAGGCGATGCCCTTGGAGCGAACGGCGGCGACAGCCGGCGACCACATGGACTGGATGACGACTTCGCCCGAGGCCATCAGGTTGACGCTTTCGTCGAAGCTCTTCCAGAAAGCGCGGAACTGGCCGTCGCCCTTGGTCTTGATCAGGAAGTCGATCGTCTTGTCGATTTCGTCCTTCGTCATGTTGCCCTTGTCGGCATATTTGATCTTGCCGGCGGCTTCCATGATCATCGCCGCATCCATGATGCCGATCGACGGGATGTTGAGGATCGCGGTCTTGCCCTTGAAAGCCGGATCGAGAATATCGGCCCAGCTGGTGATCGGACGGCCGGTGAGGTCGGGGCGGATGCCGAGCGTATCGGCATTGTAGATGGTGGGAACCATCGTCATCCACTGCGTCGGCTCCTTGGCGAACTTCTTGGAACCTTGCGCCTCAACGAAGCCGACCGTGTGCGGCGCCGTGCCCTGGGCAATCACGCTATCTGCCTTCAGCTTGCCGTTGATGAACAGCGGCACGATCTTGTCGTAATATTTCAGCTTCTTGACGTCCATCGGCTGCAGCGCGCCTGTTGGAAACACCTTCTTGGCGATCCAGTATTCGATGTCGGCAATGTCGTAGCTGTCGGGCTGGGTGACGGCGCGCTGGGCGGCGGCGTCGGAATCGGTCGCCGTCATCTCCAGCGTGATGCCGAGATCGGCTTTGCACTTCTCGGCAATGGCATTGATGTTGGAGACGCCGGTGCCGAACTGGCGAAGCGTGATGTTGGTCTTCGCCCAGATGGTGGGAAAGCCGGTGATGGCGCCGGAGCCGGCGATGGCGCCGACGGCGGCAGCACCCGTCTTCAGCAGCGTGCGGCGGGAGAGACCCTTCTCCGCCTTGGTCGATGTTGTCTCAGTCGTCATGTCAGTTCCCCTTTTCTTGATATGGAAGGTTCATGGTTCTTGATGGTGATGGTCTATGCGGAAGGTCGGCCGAGAAGCACTGCATCTTCAGGCGCCCAGCTGAGCGAAACGGTGTCGCCGACGGCAACCGGCCGAGCGAAATAGTCGCTGTCGTCGGCGATGACCGTGAAGTCGTCGCTGCCGGCGCCGAGAACGGTGATCTTCACGGAGGAGCCGCGATATTCGATGTTGGAGACGACGCCATCGAAGCCGAGCGTCCATTCGGTTGCCACCTGCAGCCGCACCCGGTCGGTGCGGATGCCGATATCGACGGGCTCGCCGACCGCCCTGCCCGTCCCGCGCACGGAAAAGCTCTGCCCCTCCGGCACCGTCATGACGAGCACGCCGTTCTCGCTTGAGGTCACCCGGCCTGACAGCACGTTGTGATCGCCCATGAAGCGGGCGACAAAGGCGGTTGCCGGCTTCTCGAAGACCTCGCGCGGGGCTGCCGCCTGCTCGATCCGGCCGTCATTCATGATGACGATGATATCGGCAAGCGCCATCGCCTCTTCCTGGCTGTGGGTGACATGCACGAAGGTGATGCCGAGCGACTTCTGTAGTTTCTTTAGTTCGGCGCGCATGCGGATCTTCAGGAACGGATCGAGCGCCGACAGCGGCTCGTCGAGCAGCAGCGCCTCCGGATCGGTGATCAGCGCGCGCGCCAGCGCCACACGCTGCTGCTGGCCGCCGGAAAGCTGGGCCGGGCGCCTGTCGGCATAAGGCTCCATCTGCATCAGCTTCAGCATCTCGAGCGCCTTGGCCCGCCGCTCGGCCTTGTCGACGCCTTTCATCTTCAGGCTGAAGGCGACGTTATCGATCAGATCGAGATGCGGGAACAGCGCATAGGACTGAAACATCATCGCCGTGCCGCGCCTGGCCGGCGGAAAATCGGTGACGACGACATTGCCGAGCCTGATATCGCCCGACGAGATGCTTTCGTGGCCGGCAATCATGCGCAGCGTCGAGGTCTTGCCGCAGCCCGACGGCCCGAGGAAGCAGCAATAGGAGCCGGCCGGAATCTTCAAGCTGATCGCCTGGACCGCGGTCGTCGCCCCATAGACCTTCGAAACGGATACTATATCGATCTCTGCCGCTTTCGACATCATGCCTTCCCCTGTTCGGACAAAACGATGCATCTGCCGTGCCAACTCCGCGGCGGAGCCAAAACCCTTATGAATCTGGGATGTCCACGGCTAGAGATGCGAGTGGGCAAATTATAGGCGCAATGATGTCTGCACATGATTTAGGCTATTGTCTGCGATTAATGCAAATGATCGTATACAATTTACGCGCTGCTTCGAGCACAAATTCCGTTTAACTTTTTCGGGGAAGCCGGATATGGTTTGCCGATCACCAGGAAATTGATTTTCATGAAATCCGTTGCCAAGGCCACGCAGGCCGAAGACTCCGCCGAAACCAGCGCACAACTGATCCGTGATTCCATTCGCGAGGCAATCGTCGAGCGCAGGCTTTCGCCGGGCACCAAACTTTCGGAAAACGATGTCGGCAACCTCTTCAACGTCAGCCGCACGCTAGCCCGCGCCGCACTGCAGGCGCTCTCCTATGAAGGCCTCGTCAGCGTCGAAAAGAACCGCGGGGCCTTCGTCGCCTACCCCTCGCCCGATGAGGCCCGGCAGATCTTTGCCGCCCGCCGCCTGGTCGAACCTGGCATATTGCGCGAGGCGGCGGCACGAATGACACCCGGTGACATCAGCCAGCTGAAACAGCTTCTGCTGGAAGAAGGCCGCCTGATGAGCGAGCGCGGCCAGACGGCACGGCGCGCCGAGATCAAGGCATCAGGCGATTTCCATCTGAGGCTGGCGGAAATCTCCGGCAATGCGATCATGCAGCGCTTCATGGAAGAGCTCGTCGCCCGCTCGTCGTTGGTGATCGCGCTCTACGGCCAGTCGACCGTATCGAGCTGCGGCCATTCCGAACACGGCGACATCATTGCGGCGATCGAAAATGACGAACTCGACCGCGCCTGCCGGCTGATGCTGCATCACATCGCCCATATCGAGGCCGACCTCGACCTGCGTGAACGCAAGAGCCTCGGCCTCAAGGAAGCCTTCGAACTTTAAAGCTGAAAAAGGGCGGGTGCCGCCTTCGCTGCCCGCCCTATCGATTCAACGGACATCCCAAATATTACCACGGCGTCTTCTTCGGCAGCACCTCGAAGGCCGCGAAGATGTCCTCCGCACTCATCGGCTCGCTGGAGCGCAGCTTCACCCGTCCGTCACGCCCGATCAGGATCAGCCCGAATTCGCCGGACGGCGGCCCTTGGAGCCGCTCCCGGATATCATCGGCATCGAGGTCCCAGTCGTCGTCGAACAGCGCAAACGCGCCGCCGCCGGCGATGCTGAACACCTCGACGTCCTCCTCGATGAGGCGCATATGCGCCTTGCGCAGCCATTCGTCCTGAATGTCGGCGCGGTCGTCCTGCGCGTCGGCGAAGATGATCAGCACCCGCTTCCTGTCGCGGAACTGCTCAAGCGATTGCGGAAGCTCAGGCTCGCGCCTGGGCGTGCCGATGAGTTCATGAACGATGGATTTCAGCATGGCATTCATTCCTCGCCCGTCTCTGGCGGCGGGCTGTGCATGCCGAATTAAACGGCTGGGAATGAGCGAGGTTCCGCCGGCAAGCGGAAAAGGATCGCAGCCATGGCCGCGATCCTCACTTTGTCAGTCGCGGCTCTGGTCTTCGGCCGCGTGGGCCGAAACAGCGACGAGATCGGCCGTGCCGTTGGCAAGAAGGCGCTTGCGCACCAGCACGCGCATGACGCGCGCCGCCGTCGAGAAAGTCATCTGGTCGAGCGGGCCTTCGCCTTCCCACGGCTTGGTCAGCCGTTCGGTGACCGCGCCGACGATATTCATCGGCACGATGTCGGTGCACGTACGCATGGCTTCGAAAACGAAGCTGATGGGGATGACCCGTCCTTCGTGCGTGACGATCGGCTCGGTCAATTCGCTGTCCCATTCCTCGAAGGCGTAAAGCGCTTCGCGAAACAGCTGCTGGAGGTTAAACGGCGCGTGGCCGTCATGAAGTGGCGGCAGGGCATTCATCATGTCTGTCTCCTCTTGATGGGTTGAAGCCAAAGTCCTCCGGTATCGGTCGCGCCAACGCGGGGAACGAGCGATTTGCTGCCCCTGCGAACCGATTAACACTATTGATTCTATAGAGTAACGCGCCGGGGTAAAGCCCATTTATCGGCCATCTTGGAAGCTAATTCCATAACACGCTGATATTCTTGCATGTTTTAGTCGAAATTTTCTCATCGATCACCGTTCTGGAAAATCCATGCCGCCGGATCCAGATGCCTTCGAACGGCACGATCGGAGGAAAAAACCCAGGAAATTCACGGAACTTTTGCCGCTGTAATTTGTTTTGTTCTCACAATTCGCAAATCAGTCTGGGGTAATCCAATGACGCAAATCCGTGAGCCGGAGCGCCGAAGCAGAATTCTGCGCGGCCGCCCCTATAGCCTTGACGAATTCGCCTCCAAATATGGCCTGGGAGGGGAACAGGCGGAGAGCCTCTTCACCCGGTTTGGGCCCTCTTCGATCGAGCTCGACCTGCTCATGGCGGCCAAGCGCCGTTCGCCGGTTTTGCAGGACAAAATTGCCGAATAACGCTTTTAGAGAATGGACTGGATAGATGAGCAGCCGACGTCACGAATGGATCAGCAAAAGAGCTTACGCGATCTGGGAAGAACAGGGCCGCCCGCACGGCCGTGATGATGAACACTGGCGCCAGGCCGTTGCCGAGCGCGATGAACTGGAGCGAACGCGGGCCTCTTCCGATGGGCGCGAGGTGCTGGTGAAGTTTCGCCCGAAGGCGCAACGGCCCGAGGTGCCGCGCGACGGCTGGGTCAACCCTTCGACAAAGGTCGGCTGAGCCCATCTCGGCAATTCACGGAATATCGATGAGCCCGTTGCCGGAGGAAACTCCGGTGGCCGGCCTCGTCCTTCGAGGCCCCTGCGGGGCACCACAGGATGAGGGCGGGAGAGGGCGCCGCTTGCCTCACAGCACACTGATCGCCCATCAGCCACGCGGTACCACAACTAGCCCTCGTCCTGAGGCGCTCAGACCGAAGGCCGGAGCCTAACGGGGGCGGTGGCTGGAGCATTCCAACGCCGCCCGATTGCTGCCCATTCACTCCGCATGGTAGTCTCCCATCTTGGACGTTACCGTCTATATCCTCCGCTGCAGCGACGGCTCTTATTATACCGGGCTGACCAAGCAGGAGGTCGAGGCGCGTGTCTGGGAGCACAATGCCGGCACCTATGACGGCTACACCACCAAGCGCCGCCCCGTCGAACTCGTCTTTACCGAAACCTACGACCGCATTATCGACGCCATCGCCCGCGAGCGCCAGATCAAGGGTTGGTCGCGCCGCAAGAAGGAGGCGTTGATCGCCATGGATTATGGAGCTTTGCCTGATTTGTCGAAACGCGGGCCGATCGAGGCCAAGTGAGCGCGTGTGATCGGTGGCCGGCCTCGTCCTTCGAGGCCCCTGCGGGGCGCCTCAGGATGAGGGCGGAGAGAGGGCGCGGCTTGCGTCACCGAAAGCGGAGCGCAGCGGCCAGCCCCGTCCTTCGAGGCCCCTTACGGGGCACCTCAGGATGAGGCTGGAAAGAGGTGGCAGCCCGGCTCAACGGGAAGCTCGCAAGTTATCCCAGGCGGCAGGCACCACAATCAGCCCTCATCCTGAGGCGCGCAGGCCACAGGCCGGAGCCTCGAAGGACGGGGGCGGGTGATGGCCCCTGCCGCCTGGCAGCAATGGCACAGTGAAACCGTCTCCGCCAACGTCCCTGCTCCCGCTGGAGACGCTTCATCAAGCATATCTGCATAAAACATTGGATAAGTGCTTCGCGTCCACCCGCCCGCGACATTGCCGCTCGACACTCTCTGTGCAAAATCGGAAACGGATGAGACTGAAACGTGTTCGTTCGCGAGCACCGATTCACGCGCCGCCAGGGGCGCCGCGGCGTCGATTCCGGGGCCCGGTCGATCCTGTTTATATCGGGGAAAAGCCAGAAACCCGCGGGGGCGGGCCATGTCAGAAGACGTTGTGTTCCTTGCAAAGCGCCCGGTGGACCTCGGTCCAGAACAGCGCCAGCGGGGTGTCGCCGTTGCGTTCGGCAACGAGGGCGCGGATCAGCGCTTCGGAGCCCGCCATGTCCTGCCAACTGGATTTCAGGCCCTTGGCGGCCTGTTGGCATTCGGCAATCTCGAATGGTCTCTTGCTGTCCATATGAGGTCTCCTCGTGGATAGGCGCTAGCAGACGAAGCCCGGATTGTCATTCCCCGCATATGTGGGGATGCCTTGTATTTGTGACGGTCCTCACGGTAGGATTGAGGGAATGGGGCAGTGGAAATGATCGAGAATACCTATAGCGAAAAGTTCGAACCCGCATTCGAACAGATCAAGGCCGCGGTCAATGTGGATGCCGCCATCCGCATTCTCCAGGCTGAATATGGCCTCGATTTCGTCACGTACCATCTCGCCCAGACGATCGCGAGCAAGATCGATTCGCCCTTCGTGCGCACCACCTATCCGGATGCCTGGGTCTCCCGCTATCTCCTGAACAGTTATGTGAAGGTCGACCCGATCGTCAAGCAGGGCTTCGAACGCCAGCTGCCCTTCGACTGGAGCGAGGTCGAGCCGACGCCGGAGGCCTATGCCATGCTGGTCGACGCCCAGAAGCACGGCATCGGCGGCAACGGCTACTCCATTCCCGTCGCCGACAAGGCGCAGCGCCGCGCGCTTCTATCGGTGAATGCCCGCTTACCGACCGACGAATGGGCCGAGCTCGTCCGCCGCTGCCGCAACGAATGGATCGAGATCGCCCATCTGATTCATCGCAAGGCCGTCTATGAGCTGCACGGCGAGAACGATCCGGTGCCGGCATTGTCGCCCCGCGAAATCGAGTGTCTGCACTGGACGGCGCTCGGCAAGGATTACAAGGATATCTCGGTCATATTGGGCATATCCGAGCACACCACGCGCGATTACCTGAAGACCGCCCGCTTCAAGCTCGGCTGCGCCACGATCTCGGCCGCCGCCTCGCGGGCCGTGCAATTGCGCATCATCAATCCCTAGCATCGGCCCGAAAATCAAATCAGTTTTCGGAAAGCACGATGCCTCGATTAACAAAGCCGGAGCGTCGGGTCCTTGCCGCGCCGCGGTTGCACCTGACTCGACTCATCATACTTTTGGGCTAATCCCCTCATTTGAGGGGGCCCATCTGAGGGAATTTCCGATCCGGCCTGCCTGAACCATTCTGCTTTCCACGGACTTGCAAACGCTGGAGGGCAAAATGTTCGTTATCATTCAGGCACATGAGTATCAGAAATACGCTGCCGTACTCGATCAGATGTTTCGCCTGCGCAAGAAGGTGTTCGCCGATACGCTCGGCTGGGACGTTCCCGTCGTCGGCCCTTACGAACGCGACAGCTACGATTCGCTGGCTCCCGCCTATCTCGTCTGGTGCAACGACAGCCGCACCCGCCTTTACGGCGGCATGCGCCTGATGCCGACCACCGGCCCGACCCTTCTCTACGACGTCTTCCGCGAGACGTTCCCCGATGCCGCCGATCTCATCGCCCCCGGCATCTGGGAGGGCACGCGCATGTGCATCGACGAGGAGGCGATCGCCACTGATTTCCCCAATATCGATGCCGGCCGCGCCTTCTCGATGATGCTGCTTGCGCTTTGCGAATGCGCGCTCGATCACGGCATCCATACGATGATTTCCAACTACGAGCCCTATCTCAAGCGCGTCTACAAACGTGCGGGCGCCGAAGTGGAAGAACTCGGCCGCGCAGACGGCTACGGCAAGTATCCCGTCTGCTGCGGCGCCTTCGAAGTGTCGGACCGCGTGCTGCGCAAGATGCGCGCCGCCCTCGGCCTGACCCTACCCCTTTATATCAGACACGTGCCGGCTCGTTCGGTCGTGACGCAATTCCTGGAGATGGCAGCATGAAACGCATCGTTGAAACCGCTACGCAGAAAGACATCGGCATGCTGGAGCGCCATGTTCTCGCATCCCGCGACATCGCCACGCAAATAGGCGATCCCTTCCTCTCCTATCTCCTCTCGATGGCGCTGTTCACGATCTACGAAAAGAAGGCTCATCACGAGAACGAGGCGCTGAAGAGCAGCTTCGGCTGAGGGCGCGACCCCCTCCGCTGCACCCGAAGACGAGCATGTCTCCCGGCGCCTCGCGCGCAGCCGCAAAACCAGTCCCCGTTTTGCGGCTGCGCGCCCCTGTCATGTCATCAGGCAATCCAGTCACGTCATCAGGGAATCGATCGTCGAGATCAGTGCGTCGTGCATATAGGGCTTCGGCAGGAAGGCGGCATTGGCGGGCAGCGCCATGGGGTCGAGCCGCACCATGCCCGATGTGATGATGATGCCGATGTTCGGCCGCATCGCCCGCACCCGCTTGGCAAGTTGGAGACCGTCCATCGAACCGGCCATGTTGACGTCGGTGAACAGAATATCGACATCCTGCCGGCCCTTCAGCACCACCAGCGCCTCATCGGCATTCGCCGCCTCCAGCGCCACATGGCCGACATCCTCCAGCACATCGAGCACATTGAACCGGATCACCGGTTCGTCCTCCACGATGAGCACCACGGCACTGTTCAGAGCCACCATCAGCAATCGACCTTTTCATGCGGGATATGATTCGAATAAGTGTCTTCCGCTCTGGAAGGTTCCAGTGCTTTTGCCCGCGAAATCGGCCTCATCCACAGATCTTGCCCTGCCCGCTTGTGGCTCCCTGCAATTTGGGCTAGAGCGAACCGATGCTGTGGGAACCATTGCCCCGGCATCCAGGTGCCGGCCTCCGGCACCAAGGGCCTGTAGCTCAATGGTTAGAGCCGGCGGCTCATAACCGCTTGGTTGGGGGTTCGAGTCCCTCCGGGCCCACCAACGTTTTCTGCAGGCTCCTGTTTTTCCTGCTGATCTTTGTATTCTAGGTCCCACTTTTCAAAACTTGAACCGCCAAGCGGGATACTTTTGGTCTCGTTTCGATCCGACAGAAGCAGCTTTGCGCTCGCGCCCGCCAATTTCGTACGACGAGCCGCGCGGGTGTACAGTCTGCCTGTTGAGTCGTCGTCCATCCAAAAATCGCTGACTACTGCTGATAGCTCCCATCCCTGCTCGACATCTTGATCTCCTCGCAGTGGAGCTGGTCGGATCCCGACAGGTAGCGCCGCAGGTTGCCCACCTGCATGTTTTTATGCCGCGGGCAATTGCCACTAGTTTCATGCGGCTTGCACAGCCCGCAGGCGGCTTTCCGCGGGCGCTTTCTCTTGTGATGCATGTCCATCTCCGAACGAAGCCGGTGCGCCCCGATGGCGCACGCGTTTCTTTCGGGGATGGATGAAGGTGCTGTTCATCGGCACTCTTTACGACAACGGCGAAGGGCGGAAAAGCCGCCGGCCGGTGATGCCGACGGCGCGCTGGCGCTAGGGTTGGTGTCCGCGGCAATGCCGACTAAAAATCAAAGTACACGGTCACACCTGACCGACGGCGATAGGGGTAATCGTCGCGGTAGCCGTAATAGTCGCGATGGCCGTAATACCGCTGACGGTAGCACGAGCCGTAATACCTGCAGTCGCGGTAGGCGTGTCGCCGTTCCCAGTGGCGATTCGCGTGCCATTTATGATGTTTCCGGTGTTTGACCTGCTCGACGTCGCCGGTGCGCACATGTACTGCGTTCGGCACCACGATCGGTGTGGCGTTCAGCGGCAGAGCGAAAGATGCAGCCAACACTATGGCTGCGAGTGACGAAAAAAGCATCTTCATCATCGGCGCATCCTTTCAGGCTGTGAGTCTGGGTTAACAGGCATTAACCTTCGATGAACGGCCCAGCGGCGCGAAGTCTTCACTTGTATGCCAGTCCGCTATTCCGACCGTTTGCATTGCTATTCATTCCCCATATGGATCGACAATCTGGCGCCCTTCAACAGGGCTGGGGAGCATCTAAAGCGGATGATGCCGAGAGAAAGGCGGACTTAAGTCGGACTGGCAACTCCAGGCCCTACTGTTCATATTAGCCTTGAGGCATGTTGAAGATCCGTGGAGGGCGGATCAGGAGGAGACTATGAAGTTCGGCCCCGACAACTACAGCTACGAAGAGCGCTGCTCGCAAGGCCACAGTTCAGCATCGACGATCGCAACCATCGAGGCAGCCCTGTCCGCAGATCCGGACATCGACAACAGCGCCATCGAGATCCGGATGCTCGGCCCTGTCGTCCTGCTCGAAGGCTATATCACGAAAGCCGCAGACCGCGACAAAGCCATCTCGCTTGCGGCGATGATCGTCGGCGAGGAGAATGTCCACGACCGGATGCTGAGCCGCTTCCCGACGCAGTAGCGAGCGTTGTTCCGCGAGCTCGGACGTACCAAGAGGGATGGCGAAACCCTGCGCCTGCAGAATGCTTCAATCTGACCCGGAAAGTGGATGTGACTATTTAAACATGCCCACAGGCATTCCGTGTAGCGGAGGAACTATATCTTATCGGTGGCGTTTACCGGGACACTCAAGATCCTGGGAGGATATTATGAAAATACTGGTCATCTCTGCCGCATCGCTGTTTCTGTCACTCGGGGGAGCGGCGTTCGCGCAGACGACGACGGTCGTCGTCCCTGGCGAGGTCAAGACCTATGTCCAAAAACAGGAAACGCCATCCGTCACCTTTGAAGGTGACGTCGTAGTCGGTACGCCGCTTCCTGACACGGTCGAGATCCACACAATCCCCGATCAACCTGATTACGGTTATGTGGTCGTCAACAAAAAGCGCGTGCTCGTCAATCCGAAGACCCGCGCGGTGATTGAGGTCATCCAATAACTTGAAAGCATCGCGGGCATGTTTCCAAGGCCCGCGATGCTTTATCATTCCACCTTCCTTCGCATCAGGTGCCGTTCGCTCGGCGATCGAGAGTTGAATTCAGCTTGGCATCCGCCGCAGCGAGCTGCATCAAATGACGTCGTTGCCATGAAACGCAGAAAAAGTTCCGTGTAGCTTTTCTACTGCTGATCGACGGACAGTTCTTAGAACTTCACGCCGATTCCGAACTTGAGTTCGTGCTGGTCGAGGTCGACATCAACGCCGAGAATGTCCTTCTTGCCGAAGTCGTTATACCGGTACTCTCCACGGGCGAAGATGTTGTTGGTGATGGCAAAGTCGACACCAGCGCCGACAGTGTAACCGTTGAAGGTCTCCGTTTCCTTGTCGAATCCCGGCAGGTCCACGTATCCACGCGTAGCGGTCCATCCAGCTGCGCCATAAAGCAGCGCTCTGTCAAAGGCGTAGCCGACACGACCACGCACAGCGCCGGCCCAATCGGTCCCAACGTCCGCCCCCAGCGCTCCCTCTTCGTTCCAGTTGTATTCGAGGTTGCCCTCGATACCGACAACGATGTTGTTGTCGAACTGGAAATTGTAACCCGCAAATCCACCAAAGACGCCGCCGTTGAAATCCTGAGAATCGCTGGCGCCGCCGACGCTGAAGTCACCGTTCAGCCAACTGGCGCCGCCATCCATACCAAGATACGGGCCTGACCAGCTGAAAGCTGGCGCAGCCGTAACAGGTGTGGCCGGGACGTCCTGCACGGCATCCGCTGCAAACGCGCTCGTTGCGACAAGTGCTAGTAAAGTGGTGGCGATCGTTAGCTTCATTTTCGTTTACCCCCATGTCTTGCAACATACTAGATACGGCCCAACTCAACAAATAGCGGTAACGCTAAAGACACACTCGCAAAACTATAGGGTAGAAAACATATGCGCCAAAGTGGGCATGGCAAGTATCGCGCCCGCTAATAACTGCAGAACCGCCCGTCGCTGGGTCTGAACCCGTCCGCGCAGGCCGGGTTCAGTGGGCGACCCTCATGATAGTAGCCGCCGCCGATCGATGAAGTCTGATCGAGACTTCCGGACGAGGCGCAGGCCGAAGTGATCGTGGCAAGGCTGATCAGCGTTCCGGTCGCGATAAAGGCGAAAAATCGGTTCGTCTGAACTTCCCCTTGGAAGGGGCATGGCTGTAGCAGCAGCCAGACGCCGGGCAGAAGGGCTCAAAGGGTGCATGTGGCAAACGATCAGCGTTACAGAGCCAAGCTTCAATAGTTGCCAAGATTTTTGGAAGCCGCAGACCTCTGCCTTGATTTATCAGGCGGCGAGAACGCCGCTATCTCACACATACTTATATCAAGCCTGTAGAGATTACAGAGTGAACTAATCTGCATGGGCTGGGTTGAGTGGGCGACTTTCCTGATAGTAACCGGCGATCGATAAAGTCTGATCGAGACTTCCGGACGAGGCGCAGGCCGAAGTGATCGTGGCAAGGCTGATCAGGCCGGTCGCGATAGAGGCGAAAAATCGGTTCATCTGAGCTTCTCCCTCGGGGGATGTGGCTTTTCTTCCGCGCAAACAGACTTCTATATTTCGTTGCAAGATCGCACGCGGGACTGCGACAAGAAGTATGCGCCACCGTTGCCAACTATCGGCTATGGAGACTTACCGAGAATGATCGGAAATTTCGCGTTCATGCGTCAGCCTGATCGTCGAGCTACCTGCCTTTTGATCGCGATTGTGGTAGTTATTAATGGATGTCGTTGTTCTCGGGAGGGTAACTATTCATGGTCGTTCACAGGGATATGACTAGCGACGAATGGAAGTGGCTTGTGCGCCTTTGCCAACACGAAGCGGATAGCATTCCTAAGGAAATCGAAGCGCGGTTTACCGAACTTGGGCTCTTGGGGCCGAATGGTCTTTCGGACAATGCCAGGAATTTGGTTCAACATGAACTGCTGGCAGAGCGGCGAAACAGACTGCAAGGGCTTCACTGACTGATCACTTTAGACGCCAAGCAGAAGTCCAAAGCGGTGATGTCGATTGCGAGATCCAAGCCGGAGATCCGACTTTCTCGGCGGCGGGCGTTTCCTAGAGCGGCTATTTCGGCCGGCCGCAGACAGCTGGTCGCAATCGCCCAGCCGCAATTTGGACCTATGGAAATTCCGTTCGCTCGGTCTCGGGAAAGCTGCTCATCGATTGGACCATACGGACGATGTTGAGGCAAACATCGGCTTCCGCGCGATGACAGCACTCGCTGACTTGTCCCACGGCGTCGGGCTGATCAGCCCTCTTTTCTAGTAACTACAAGACCGCCCATCGCTAGGCCTGAATCCGCCTCCACAGGCTGGATTGAGCGGCTGACTTTCGTAATAGTAATCGCCGCCGATCGACGAAGTCTGATCGAGGCTGGTGGACGTGCAGGCCGAAATGATCGTGGCGAGGCTGATCAGCGTTCCGGTCGCGATAAGTGCGAAAAATCGGCTCATCTGAGGTTCTCCTTCGCAGGGGCATGGCTTTGCCCCGGCCAAGCAATCTACCACGCCACAGCGAATGCAGGCATTGATTGATGCCAATCGACTGCTCTCGGCGGCCTCTCGTAACGCTAAAGTGATCGTCTTTCCGCCGATCTTTTCAAGCCCATGCACCGTCACATAACTGTCATGCAAAATTGCCCATTGTTATGGCAGGTTGAGCAAAATATATGCTGCCGGCTAACAAAAAAAAGAATGAGTGAACTGCTATGAGTGCCATACAGAAACTTTTCAATCGCCGGCTCCTGAGCCGTTTCGTCAGTGGTCTCGGCGCTGTTCCCCAGCGTTTTCGCGACGCGCGCGAAGAACGTAAGCCCGCCATCCATCCATCCTTCATGGATGATTTCGGCGCCTAGTCGCCAACGCCTCCGCTGACCACCGGGTAAGGCAAACGACCTTATCCCGGCCGGCCCTCCTCCTCAGTTCACGACAGGTGCAGCCGGTTCGCCCCAGCTGGCAATCGGGTGGCCGCCCTTGGTCGCCACCCTGATATCATAGAGCGCGAGCGAGGCCTGGAGCTGCCGCATGTCGTTGCAGCGATTGATGATGGCGCCGATATATTGCACGCAGTCGCTGGCGCTGCCCTGCACGGAGCCCGTGGCCCAATCCTTGACGATCCCGTCGGCGCCCACCAGGAAATAGGAAAGCCGGTTATTCTCAGAAACGGTGGAGCTACCGACCAGGCCGGCGAAATTCGTGCCGGTCTCGGTCCTGGCGGCCGGCGCCATATGCCGGTAGATCGTCATGCCGTTTTTCAATGGCGTCGCGCCGATCATCGGCCCGAAGGTCGCTTCGGAACCGGAAAGCCGCGCCATCGGCGACTGGCCGAGATTGGCGATCTCCGCATAGGGTTTGCCCAGCGCATAGCTGGTGTAAGAGCGGTTGGCGGCGTTCTCAGCCTTTTCCGCCACTTGAGAGCACCCCGCCAGACCGATGGTGAGGCTGATCGAAAGAATTGCCATGAATCGCATGCTGCCCCCTTGCCGGCCACACCGTGTGCTCTGCGGCCGCCGCTTGTTCCTTAACCCGCCATATTTGCTATCAGGTTTGCGGGATTTGGGAAGCGGTCGCCTCGCCACGTTGGTTTATGCAATTGTTTGCTTGCAGCTTTACCGATGTGCCGTGGCCACCTATCGAGCCAGATGATGGAATCGAGCACGCCGATCCTCGCGCACGTTCGCCGGCATCGGTCATGCCAGCGGTCCTGATCAGGCTGCGACGGAGAGTTCCTTACGGAACCAGATCCGGTCGACAGGCCGGCCTGCGGCATGCCCGCTGATCCTGCCGAATTCGACATATCCAAGTTTCGGGTAAAAGTCCGGCGCCTGGGTCGAGAGCGTGTCGACGCAGGCCGTTACAGCGGCGCGGCGGCGCCCTTCTTCTTCCGCCGCCGCCATCAACTTCGTGCCGATGCCGCTCAACCGCAGCGATTTTGCCACCCACAGATTGCCGATGAAAAGAATCGAGAAGGAAACGGACGCCGTTATTCCGGCAGTAAGCCCTCCATTCCCTTGCCAGACGATGGCGAACGCCTCACGCCTGATCTCAGCGCTCTCGTTGAAGGCAGTCAGGCCGTCGGAAATCGCAGTTGCGATCTCAGGCGGAACGGGATCAAGGGTTTCGAACATGGTTTCCTCATCATCGATGATCGCCGTAGGATAGCGACCCATCGGTTCCGGTCCAGCCGTTTTCAGCTTTTAAGGATCAGCCGACGCCCTTCCGGCGCAAACTCCAACGCAGGCATCTCAGACATTTTTCTCGCGATGCGCATGCGCCTATCTTCTCCGCCGCAATAGCTTCACAATCAACCGACAGAAAGTTCATCCGGGAAACGACAACTAGGGAATGAAACATGGCGCCGATTCTTTCCAAGACACTTCTGATGACTGCCCTTCTGGCCCTGCCGCTTGGCAGCGCAGCGCCTGTTTTGGCGCAGGAGGCAAAACCGCGCGAGGCGGTGATTTCGGTGACGGGCGATGGCGAATCGGCCGTGGCTCCGGATATGGCCATCGTCAATCTCGCCGTCGTCAAGCAGGCAAAGACCGCCCGCGAAGCCCTCGATGAGAACAACAAGGCGATGAACGAGGTGCTGAAGGCGCTGAAGGACGGCGGCATTGCCGAGCGCGATCTGCAGACTTCCGGCTTTTCCATCCAGCCGCAATATAATTATCCGCAGCCGGTCGACGGCCAGCAGCAGCAGCCGCAGCTGATCGGCTACCAGACGATCAATTCGGTCACCGTTAGGCTGCGCGATCTCGCCAAGCTCGGCCAGGTCATCGACCAATCCGTCACGCTCGGCATCAACCAGGGCGGCGACATCCAGTTCACCAACGACAAGCCGGAAGCGGCGATCGAAGAGGCACGCAAGAACGCCGTCGCCGAGGCGGTCAAGAAGGCGAAGACGCTGAGCGAAGCCGCCGGCGTCAAACTTGGCCGCATCCTCGAGATTAACGAGAATGTGCCGCGCGCCATGCCGCAGCCGGTCTATCGCGCCACGATGATGAAGGAGGCCGGGGATTCTGCCGTTCCCGTCCAGAGCGGCGAGAACAATTACAATGTCAGCGTCACCGTGACTTTCGCAATCGAGCAGTAAAATGGAGGCGCCGCGTGTCGATGCTGTTCGCGCCGGCTGCTACCCAAGACCCCTCCCCACAAGGGGGAGGGGCTAACGTGGCGCACCGCTTCACATAACCTCTATCGTCGCAATCCGTAGAACGGAAACAGCCGGCAAAACCTCTGCTTTTGATCGCCGCCCGGGACCAGAGCTTAGCCCCTCCCCCTTGTGGGGAGCGGTTGGGGAGGGGTTTTGCATTGGTACAGCCCGGGACAATGCCGGAAGAAAGAGCGCAGTCAAACCGAGCGCAAACCAATCCCAAAAGAGAAAACCGCCCTTGCCGATCGGGAGACCGGCAAAGGCGGCTTTTGCAGCGGCGCACGTCGTTTAGACGTGCAGGCGGTATTCTATTGATATCCGCGGCGCAGCGCGGGGCAACCGCGGACGTTGCCGAAGCTCATCTCGCCGGGGCCGCGACGTGTCCAGCCCTGGACGATGACGCGGCGCGGGGTGATATCGACGACGCGCGCGCGGCGGAAGCCGTAGTCGCGGGCCATATCTTCGGCAAGACGCGGATCGCAGCCGCGGCCGCGACGTTCGAAGCCCGGCGGCGGAAGCGGACGGCGGTAGTCCCGCGGCGCATCACGGTCCTGATCGCCGATAATGATATTCAACTGGGCGGCGGCAGGCGCCACCGTGCCGGCAAGCGTGCCGGCTGTCAGCATGACGGCAAGACCCGCCTTTGCCAAAAACTGCATCATCGAAAAACCTTTCGTTCTATAGTCGGTGCGGTCGAGCCGCGCTCCCCCCGCATCACGCCGAAGCGTCATTGGGAATCACTCATACGGATTAGAGAAGAGACGGCGGAAAGTGGCGCAGTCAAGGCAAAACGGCGGCAGGGCTCGTCGGCGCTTGCCGCCTTAATATCTTAGCGGCGGATCAGCGGGCAGCCGCGGACATTGGCGAAGACCATTCTGTCCCAGCCGCGACGGTCGCGCCCGGCAACGACGACGACGCGCGGCGACATACGGGTGACATGCGCTCTCCGCAGGCCGTAATCACGCGCCTTGTTCACGGCATGCATCGGCGAGCAGCCGCGGATCGGCCGATGGTATTGCGCCTCGACGACGAAGTTCGTCTGCGGTCCCGCGGCTGCCGCGGAAACGGTGGCCGGAACGGCGCCGAGGGCGAGCACTGCGGCGAGGCAAGCCTTGGTGAGGAAATGCGTCATGGGTATCTCCGTCGGTTTGTTCTTGTCTTTGCGACTCTCCCTTCAGGGATTGTCTCGACAGTAACCGCGGCAAACTGAACGGTGTTGGAACCGCACATTCAGTTTGCGTTCAGAAGGATTAATCCTCTCAGGCGCCGAGATGCAGCACGATTTCGCGCCGGTGCGGGCGGTCCCGATGTTCGAAGAGATAGAGGCCTTGCCAGGTGCCGAGCATCAGCCGGCCGCGCGCGACCGGAATACCGATCGAGACCTGAGTCAGCGCCGCCTTGATATGCGCCGGCATATCGTCCGGCCCCTCGGCCCTGTGCACGACCCAGCCCATCGACGCATCGGAGGCCGGCGGCACCAGGCGGCGGAAAAAGGAAAGAAGGTCGGTGCGCACATCGGGATCGGCATTTTCCTGGATCAGCAGCGAACAGGATGTGTGGCGCACGAAGACGGTGAGCAGCCCCTCCTCCGGCCCCGCGGCGTTGACGAAGGCCTCCGCCTGGTCGGTGAATTCGTAAAGGCCCTGTCCGCGTGTGGGCAGGGTAAGGATCGTTTGGGGCAAGGCGCTCTCCCATCTCGGAATCGTATCGCCGCGAGTTGGCGCGCCATGACCGACAAGTCAACGCTGAACACCGCGTCAGAGCTTGATCAGCATCTCGAAGCCGCCATAGATCAGCCGCTTGCCGTCGAACGGCATCTGCCATTGGTCGCCCTTGAGCCTCGGATCGTCCATCACCTTGGCATTGATATCGTCACGTTCCTGGCGCGAGCCGTAGACGATCCAGAAAAACACCACCACCTCGTCCTCCTTGGCCTGCACGGCGCGGGGAAAGGAGGTCAGCTCGCCATAGGGCACGTCGTCGCCGATACATTCGACATATTCGAGCGCGCCATATTCCTTCCAGATCGTGCCCGCGAAGGTCGAGAATTTCTTATAGGCCTCGACATTTTCCTTCGGTACCGCGACGATGAAACCATCGACATAGGACATTGCACTCCTCCTCTCGCGTGTCTGTGATTGCGGAGGAGATAGGAAGCCGGCCGGGCCGGTCCAGGGATGAAGCGCCGGGAGCCTCTTTCAGGCAATCAGGGCCCATTCACCAGCTTGAGGATGAGCTGCTGGATATTGCCGCCGTCCCCCATTTCGATCTTGTCGAAGTCGCGGCCGCGCTGGCGCTGCTTCGCGGAGATCTCGCCGAGGCGGCGGGTGAGCTCGATCCGGATCTTCTTGCAGTCGGGGTCGTCGGCAACGGTGAGGCCGATGCTCGTCGCCTCGATCTCCTTGACCATCTCCTTGATGGTTTCACCATGCACCCGCTCATGGGCCGCAACGCCTGATATAAAACTCTCCCAACTGCTCTCGACGGCCGCCGGCAGTGCAGCCGCCGGTTTCGGCAGCGTATAGGTGATGATGAGCTTTGGCCGGTTGGTCGTGATCACGCAGGCATTGCCCTGCGGTTCGTATTTCCGGGTCCAGGTCAGCTTGAAGGTCGTATGCGCGATCACCCGGCCGGTGACCCCGGCCTTGGGGCCCCGCGCCCCGATCGATTCGTAGAGCTCGGCGCCCGTCTTGCCGGAGATCGAATAGGGCCGCACCTCTTCGATCGCCTGCCATTCGGCCAGCGCGGCGGCCGGCGCCAAGGCGAAAACCGCCGCCATTGCATAGGTTAGAAAAGTTTTCGTCACGCGCGGCCCCCGCCGGTTAATGGTTCGCGCGGACCCTAGCGGGACCGTCTTCCACTTTCAACGCGGCGTGCATGTTTCAGCCCTGCAGCGTCTTGACCTTGGTGAGATCGGGGAAAAGCCGCATCCACAAGAGCACGACGACGATGGTCCCGAGCCCGCCGACGAGACCGGTGGCGACCGGTCCGAGCACGGCCGCCATCATACCGGATTCGAATTCGCCGAGCTGGTTGGAGGTGCCGATGAACAGCGAGTTGACGGCACTGACGCGGCCGCGCATCTCGTCCGGCGTCAGGAGCTGCACCAGCGAACTGCGCACGACAACGCTCACCGTATCGGAGGCGCCGACGACAAGCAGTGCGGCGACCGAAAGCACGATATTGGTGGACAGCGAGAAGACGATGGTGGCAAGGCCGAACACCGCGACGGCGACAAGCATCTTGCGCCCGACATTGCTCTCGAGCGGCCGGCGGGCAAGCACGATCGACATGGCGAGCGCGCCGATCGCCGGCGCGGCGCGCAGCAGGCCGAGCTCCCAGGGGCCGGCATGCAGGATATCCCTGGCAAACATCGGCAGCAGCGCGGTGGCGCCGCCGAGCAGCACCGCGAAGAGATCGAGCGAGATGGTGCCGAGCATGACGGGCCGGCTGCGGATGAAGGAGACGCCGGCAAAGACCGAGGCTAATGTCACCGGCTCGCGCCTGGCAGGCGCCCACTGCATGCGGATCGAGATGACGTTGAAGCTCGCAACGGCAAACAGCAGCGCCGCGATGGCAAAGGGCGCGACAGGGTTCAGGCCGTAGAGCAGGCCGCCGAGCGACGGGCCAATGATCAGCGCCGTCTGCATCATCGAGGTTGAGGTGGCGACCGCCTTCTGCAGCATCGAGGCCGGCACGATATTCGGCAGCAGCGCCGCCATGGTCGGCCGCTCGAAGGCGACGACGGCGCCGAGCACCGTGACGGCGGCCAGGATGCCGGCCGGCGTCAACCATTGCTGCCAGGTGGCAACCGCCAGCACCAGCGCCGTCAGCGCCTCGATCAGCTGGCAGATGAGGCCGATGCGGCGTCGATCGAACCGGTCGGCGACATGGCCCACGACGAAGGTCAGCACCGCCATCGGCAGGAACTGGCAGAAGCCGACGAGGCCGAGCGCAAGGGCGCTGTGCGTCTGATCGTAGATCATCCAGCCCATGGCGATGCCGATGGATTGGAAGGAAAGCGAGGAAAAGACGCGGGAGGCGGCGAAGTTCAGATAGCCGGGGTGGCGAAGAACGCTCCCCGGTCCTTGGGATATGTCCATTGCGATGTCACCGGCCGGCCACGGTCGCGCCAGCCTTCATAAGAGTTTTCAAGAAGATCGGAGCGGTGTTCTGCCCGAATGGACGAATTGTCAATCGCAATGAGCTGGTGTCACCGGATTGTGTGATACCTCGGTCTTAGCGCGGCTCCCTGGAGATGCTGAGATAGCCGGGATCGAATTCGGCAATTTCCTGCAGGCGCTCCCAGTCGACGATGGTGATCGTCCGGTTTTCCCAGGTGAACACACCCTCCCGCCGCAGCGCCTGCAGCGTCTTGTTGAGATGGACGACGGAAACGCCGAGCACGTCGGCCATCTCGATCTGCGTCAACGGAAACTGGAAGCTTGCGCCCCGCGTCCGCTTCACCACCTGCAGCCGCACGAACAATTCGCAGACGAGGTGAGCGATATGGGCGCGCTTGGAGCGCCGGCCCATGGCAACAATCCACTCGCGGTGAATGGCGCCATCGACCAGCGTGTCGAGCCAGAGCAGCCGGGTCAAATGCGGCATGCGCTCGGTGATTGCCCTGAGGTCGGCGTGATCGGCAAAGGCGACATGGCAGGACGACAGGGCCACGATGCCGTGATCCATCTTCTTGATCGGGAAAGCGTGCAAATCGACAAAATCGCCGGCAACATGCAGTGCGGTGATCTGTCGGCTGCCATCGGCCATCACCTTGTAGCGCGCGGCAAAACCATCGAGCAGCAGCGTGCTATGGCCAGGCCGGCTTCCTTCGGAGACGAGATCCTCTCCGGCAGCAAAATACCTGTCTTTGACGATAATCGCTCTGAGATGTCTTTCCTCCTCGGCCGACAGCACATCACGGCTTCCAAGGTTGAGCAGCAAGGATTCAATCACGGGCTTGCCCGCCAATATCGCAGGCGGCCTGACCGATTTCGATGCGACCTCGTTTTTTCTATAAGAATCAATGCCTAGCCTCGGGAACAATTGTCTTCATCTGTGATTTCTCCTGTGACGCGCAGGGAAAAAACATGGCTCGCTACTATTTCGATCTACACAACGGGGAAGGTCCGACGCGCGATGAGCACGGCACCGAGCTCAGATCTCGTGAAGACATTCCGAAAGAAGTGACCCGCATCCTGCTGGATGTGGCCCGTGACGAACTGCCGGCGGGTGATCGCATGACGATCGCCATCACCGTTCGCAACGAGAAGGGCGATCCGGTCACGGTCGCCAGCCTCGTCTTCAACAATGAATGGCTCGACGTCTTGCGATAGCGGCCGTCGTTTAAGGGCTGCCGCCGGTCACATACGCACCAATCCGACTCGGTCGATTGTGACGCGACGCTAAGACCCGCCTTCATAACCGGCAATTAAATTTGACATAGTCTTTCGATTGCCTTGGCAGATCGACAGGCATTCACAGGCCGGCATGCCTGTGGCTGCTATTTCGCAATTTCTTCGAGAATCAGCCGGATTTCCGCGAGCGGCCGCCGGCTTTCATCGAAGAGTTCCACCGACATCATATTCAAAGGCGCAGTCGGCAGGCCTTCGGCGGCCATCTCCGCGAGCACGCGCCGCGCCTCCGCTTTGGCAGCCTCGATAGAGTCGAAATCATATCCCGTCTCGGTCGCCCCGACACCATCCCGATCGAAGAGTTGAAAGTAGAATTTCGGCACGACACATCCCCCGCTAGACGAGCCTAACGGCCCGGCGGCAAACATGTTCCGCCGGAACGGGTTCAATGCGCGTCAGAAGGTGCCGGCTTCCGGAGAGGCCATTTCCTCGATGCCGTCGACGCGATCGGGATAGAAGGCGAGATGGTCTTTGATATTGCTGACCGCGGCGTTCGGCGCCTCGTAGGTCCAGACGGCATTCTTCGAGCGCTCGCCGCCGGCAATGATGCTGTAATAGGAGGCATCGCCCTTATAGGGGCAATGACTGCTGTGGTCGGTGCGCTGAAGCAGCGACATGTCCACGTCCCTGCGCGGGATATACTGCACCGGCGGATAGGAGGCCTCGCGCAGCGTCAGCGCATCGTGAGTGTCGGCGATGGTCTTGCCGCCAAGCGTGACGACGACGCGGGAGGGGTTGTACTCGACGGTGATCGGATGGTCCGGTCCCGGGATCTTGATCGTCTTGTCTGACATGGTGGTTCGTCTCCAGGAGATATCGGCCCCATGGAGATAGGGCGAACATGCCGCCGGCCCAAGGGCACGTCGGCGCGAAGTTCGTGAAAGACCTGCCATATCGCATCGCAATGGCTGAACCGCACCGTCTACCCTCCGCTTGTCGCTTTCATCGCAGCACGCCGCCCGGCAAGGGCCAGGCCGAGCACGGCGGCAAGCACGCAGGCGATGCCGGCGATCTGGTTAAGCCCGACCGGCTCGCCAAGGATGATGAAGGCAAGCATGACGGCGGAAACCGGGGCAAGTGCGGTGAAGAGCGCGGCCTCCGTGCCGCTCACCCTTTCGGCGCCGGCATACCAAAGCAGAAATCCCCCGACGGTCGGCACCAGCGCATAATAGACGACGGCGGCGACAGCACTTCCGGAAATACCCTGTGCGAGAGGCGCTTCGAAAATAGCCGGGATGTCGGCGACGAGGAAGCCGATGCCGGTCATCAGCGTCGACTGGGCAAGCGGCGCGATCTCCGTCTTCAGCCTTTTGTTCAGCAGGATGAACAATCCCTCGCAGACGACTGCCAGGAAGATCAGTGCATTGCCGGAGAGCGATCCGCCGGCCGCCTCCGGCGAGAAGGCGATCGACAGCACGCCTGCCGTCGCCAGCGCCACGGCGAAAAGCAGGCCACGCTGCGGCCGTTCGCCAAGCAGCAGGATGGAGATTGCCGCCGACACCACCGGCAGCGTGCCGATGATGACGCCGGCATCCGCTGCCGAGGTCAGGCTGAGGCCGGAAATCAGCAGCGTCGTATAACCGACGCTGCCGGCTCCGGCCTGAATGATGAGGATGAGGCCGTCATGTCTGGAGAGCTTCGGCAGCCGCGCCTCGGTCGCCCGCATCAGCACGAGAAAGACCGGAAAGGCGATGGCGAAGCGCAAGGCGGTGGCGCTGAACGGCGGCAGGCCTGATGCGATGAGCTTGCTGGCGATGACCGTGCTTCCCACCGTCAGCATCGCCAGCGCCAGATAGAGATAACCTTGAACCTGTCTCGACATTCGGCGTCTCCTGTTGGACGCGCCGAGCAAACAGCAGGGATGGATCAGGGTCTTGAACGAAATTGCAGGCGCATGCAGGCGCTCAGAGAAAGCCGCCGGCATAGAGGCTGGGCGACAGGCCATATTTGCGCACGAAAACGCGCGTCATGTGGCTTTGGTCGGCAAAGCCGCTGGCAAAGGCCGCTTCAGCCAGCGGCATGCCCTGAGCGATCAGCCGCCTTGCGATATGGATGCGGGCCTGGACGAGATAGGCATGCGGCGTCAGGCCGGTCGCCTTGGCAAAACCGCGCAGCACCTGGAAGCGGCTGAGTCCGCTTTGCCGGGAAAGATCGGCAAGCGAGACGGCGGCAAGCGGATCGTCATCGATCAGCTCTCGGGCCGCGCGGATCGACGCCGGCACTGCTGGCCTCGCTTCGAAACCGCCGCGATCGCGCATGACATCGGCGACAATTTGCAGAAGTAATTCCTCGCTGAGGAGCCCGTCGGCCGCTCCATCGCCGGTCACCGCACTAAACAGCCTTTCGAAGCGGGCGGCGATCGCGCGGTTGCGAATGACGGGACGCGGAATTTCCGATCGCCCTGCCCCGCCTTGGCCGATCTCTTGCGCCAAACCGGTGACGATGGCGGGATGGAAATAGAGGATGCGCCATGATCGTCCCTTTCCGATCGGCGCGCCGTCATGCACTTCGTTCGGATTGACCGTGATGATGTCGCCGGCCTCTGCCTCCACCATGCCGCGGCCGCTGAGCGACGACTGCGCACCGGCGGACATCAGGCCGATGCCGAATTGCTCATGCGTGTGCCTGCTGAAGCTGTGATGCGTTTCCGCTTCCACCGCCTCGACGCCCGTCAGCGCCGAGCGCAACATCCTGAACTGGTTTTTCGCCATCGTCTGTCCGCGTGTCCGATCACCAAGCACCTTGCCAGCCGCACGGACACCGCGCAATCAGGCTTAGAAGAACTCATCGAGCAGCCGATAATAGTCGAGCCTCGCCGGATCCGTGGCCGGCATGCCATAACGATCAAGGAAGGGCTGCACCAGCGCCTCGCCGAAATTATGGGCGATGCTGCGGCAGGCGAGCGCGATATCCTGATAGCGGTCGGCGACGCCGAGGCGGCTGCAGTCGATATAGCCGGAGAATCCCTTTTCGGAGGTGATGAAATTCGGCAGACAGGCATCGCCATGGGCAACGACGAGATCCTCGCGTCCCGGCCTCCTGCTTTCGAGCTCGGCAAACAGGGCTTCGGCACTCTTTCCAAGCCGCGTCGCATCAAAATCGGTTTCGTCGACGATGCCGGCCTGCATCCTCGCTTTTGCCGTTGCAATACGTCTCTCCAGCCGGTGATCGAAGGGGCAGGAAGCGATCGGCAGGCGATGCAGGTCGAGGAGGGCTGCAGCCAGCAGTTCGACCCGCACAAGCGGCGTCAACGCCGACGCGCTGGCAAGGTCGCTCCCCGGTAGCGCGCTGATCAAAAGCCAGTTGTGCTCGCCGTCGCTTTCCCGCGCGATCACCTCGGGACATGGCAGACCGGAGGCCTTGAGCCAGCCGAGCCTGGCTGCCTCGTCGGCGAGCTCGCCGAAGGTAGCCACCTCCTCGACCTTCAGATAGAGCGCCGGCAGGCCCTCACCTTCGAGGCGGAAGACGCTTGCCGTCGACCGGCCGAGCGCATCCTGCTCCATCCGGTAACCGGACAGGCGTGCCGCAAGCGGGCCGGCAGGCAATTTGTCGGAAACTATCAATGAAACGTTTCGGCGGGGGCTGCTTCGAGAAGGATCTCGAAAGCTTCTTCCAGAGCCGCCACCAGAATATCGGTCAGCTCGTCGCCTTTGTTTTCCAGGAACAGCGCGCTCATGGCTTCATCCTGGCGCTCGAAAAAATGTTCGATCTCGTTCGACATATCATTTGTCCTCTTCTTCACCGTAACCATCACGGCCATGAGAAGAGGCTAGGTGCGGTTCCTTGCGCGTGGCTTGTTCCTGCAATTCAGGATGGCGAGGACTAGTCACGAATTTCATATTTCGCATACTGACTGCGGGGGATCAATCCGCCAACTTCGTGGGCAAACGACACGACTTTCGTAGCTCCCTCATCCAGCTCGCAGCGGAAACGAACGTGGTACCAGCCTTTCGCTGTGCCAAAGGCTGCATCCGGGACATCAAGGACGGTACCGCTGCGCAACCCGAAACTAGGCAATGCGGATGGGAAATAACTCGGCGAACCGTGAACGAGTTGGCCCTGAAGCTCGGTAGTACAAAGCGTGGCCACCCGCTCTTTGCGCGGAAGGCCATCGATCGCAGTCTGCGCAAGCAAATTGCCATCTCCCATGCGCGAAAACAGCGTTTTTGCCTTCGGCAGATCGTTGTTTTTAGCGACTGCTTTCGGCTTTTCAGCGATCTTCTGCTCCGGCGGTTTGGCCTCCTCGATACTCGTCGTGGCTTCGCCAGACACGTCTGTCGGCGGCCCATTGGGCTTCGGAGAAACGTCTGTTGTCGCAACCTCTGGAAGCTTCACATCATCTGGGACGGGCTTTGAAGCAGGCGTCTCAGTTTCAGGTTTTTCCGCAGCAGCCTGTGTCGGCATCTGCTCCGGTTCCGCATCGTGCTCCGGTGGGGTTGTTGCTGGTTTGGTTTCGCCCTGAGAAGAATTTCCCGCCAACGACTTTTCGGGACCGCTATTCTTGTCGCCAAACTCGATGACAGGGTTCAGGGTTGGCATCGGCTTCGCTTGCTCAGGCACCTTCTTAACCGGCGGTGGAGGAGGTGGCGGCGGAGGCGGAGGTGGTGGCTGCTTCCTGGCTTCTTCCGGCGGCTTCGGCTCCGGTGGCTTTTCCTTGGGCTTGGGCTCCGGTTTCTTCTCCTCCGGCGGCGGAACGAGCTCCACCTTGACGCTCTCGTCTTCGGCGGGTTTCGGCTCGATTTTCGGCAGCCCGAAAATCAGAAGAGCAACGATGGGAATGTGCGCAACAACCGACGCGACGATGCCCCAGCGGATTTCAGGCCGCTGCTTTCCCGTTTCGTACTGCGTTTCCGCTGGTTCCACGTCTTCTTCTGTCACAGCAGCGATGTGGCCTTTAAAACCGGCAGCATCAAGCCACAAAAGAAAAAAACCGCGTGATCGCAGCGATTGACTTATTGGTCGGCGGCTCCATCGTCGGCCACCAGATTGTGCTGCTGCCATTCCCTCTGTGGAATGGCAGCACCGACGAGAAAGGCGAAGGACGCGACCTTGCCGGAGCTAGCATCAAGCCCGCATTTGAACTGAATGTTGTACCACTTGCGTTGGCTGCGGAAGGCGCCGCCCCTCACCTCGACGCTGTTGCCGTTGACCTTCTCCGCCGCCATCGCATAGGGCGCGAGCGTATCGGGCCGCATACCCGGCTGCGCCCGGCGGACCTGCTCCAGCGCCTCGAGATCACAGAGCTGCAGATTGCGCTCGCTGCCAGCAGGGCCACGCAGTGCCTCGCGGGCGCGGCGGCTGCGCGGATCTGATAACACCGTCTCCGAAAACAGCTGGCCCGCCTCAACGAATGCATCGGGCTTCGGCAGCGCCGGAGCCACTTCGGGCGACGTCACGACCGCAAGCGCCTTCTCCTGATGCGGCGGAACGATCTCCTGGACCGACGCACTCACATCCGGCTTTGTCGCAATGCGCGCAGGCGTGGCGACCGGCTGCGCTATTGCTGAAGGTTTGGCCACCTCGGGAACGATATCGACCGTAATGCCCTCGTCCTGCAGCGGTGCCGGCGGCTCAGGTCTCGGAAGCAGCAGGAGCAGCAGCGCAAGCATGACGGCATGCAGCCCGAACGAGGCGAAAGCGCCCCGCTCGATGCCTTCATCCCGATTTTCCCACACAAGTGCCATCGCTCAGGAAACAGCTGTCGGGCAATCGAAGGCGGCCATGAAACCCAGGAACGCTTTCATCAAGAGCCTGCCGACGCGCCACGAGGAATTAATGACAGAACGACAGTGCCAGTCTGACGCGCATTGCGCAACGTTTAGGATCGCCGATAGCTCCTTTGTCGCGATCAACCAAGCGAGCCGATGATCTCGCGATAGGCGGCCTCCGGGAATGCTTTCAGTGTCTGGGTGCGGACATTGCCGCCCATCGCCAGCGAGAGGCCAAACCGCGCCATGACGGCATCGTCAGGCGCTTCGCAGACAGCCACCATGTCGTGGCCGCCCATCGTCAGAAAGAACTGGTTGAAGGAGCCGCCCATGTCGCCGAGCAGTTTCTTCGCCGCATCCAGCCGTTTTGACGAGTCGCGAACGTTGCGCACACCTTGGTCCGTCCAGTTGATCAACACAATGTAAGTGGTCATCTCGCACCTCCCACCGGAGGATTCGCCCGACACGGGCATGCGTCGGTCCTCGCTCGCGCATCGCGATCGATTTCTTCCCCCGTGGCCGGACTATAATCTTGTCACCACCGAGCGACAAGAAAGCCGCCGGGATCATTGGTACTAGGCGTGTCGCCCAAAAGTGTGCAGCAGTGGAAAAGGACGAAAAGCAAAAAGCCGGACATGAAGCCCGGCTTTCGCAATCGTAAAGGTTGTATCGCCCCTTAGCTGTCGAGGAACGAGCGCAGCTTCCTGGAGCGGCTCGGATGCTTCAGCTTGCGCAGCGCCTTCGCCTCGATCTGACGGATACGTTCGCGGGTGACAGAGAACTGCTGGCCGACTTCTTCGAGCGTGTGGTCGGTGTTCATGCCGATGCCGAAGCGCATGCGCAGCACACGTTCCTCGCGCGGCGTCAGCGAGGCGAGGACGCGGGTCGTCGTCTCGCGCAGGTTCGCCTGAATGGCGGCGTCGATCGGCAGCAGCGCGTTCTTGTCCTCGATGAAATCGCCGAGATGCGAATCCTCTTCGTCGCCCACCGGGGTTTCGAGCGAGATCGGCTCCTTGGCGATCTTCAGGACCTTGCGGACCTTTTCGAGCGGCATGGCCAGCTTCTCGGCCAGTTCTTCCGGCGTCGGCTCGCGACCGATCTCGTGCAGCATCTGGCGCGACGTGCGGACGATCTTGTTGATCGTCTCGATCATGTGCACCGGAATGCGGATCGTGCGGGCCTGGTCGGCGATCGAACGGGTGATTGCCTGACGGATCCACCATGTCGCATAGGTCGAGAACTTGTAACCACGGCGGTATTCGAACTTGTCGACCGCTTTCATCAGGCCGATATTGCCTTCCTGAATGAGGTCGAGGAACTGCAGACCGCGGTTCGTATATTTCTTGGCGATGGAGATGACCAGGCGAAGGTTCGCTTCGACCATTTCCTTCTTGGCGATGCGCGCTTCGCGCTCGCCCTTCTGCACCATATGGACGATGCGGCGGAATTCCGAAATCGAGATACCAGTCTCGGTCGCCAGATTCTGGATTTCCTGGCGGATGTCGCGGATCGTCGTGTTTTCGCCGCGGGCAAATTCCTTCCAGCCGCGGGCGGCCAGATTGCCGATCGACTTCATCCAGTTCGGATCGAGCTCGGCGCCCTGGTACTGTTCCAGGAAGCTATCGCGCTTGACGCCGTAGGATTCGGCCAGACGCAGCAGGCGGCCCTCGTTGGAAACGAGGCGCTTGTTGATGTCGTAGAGCTGCTCGACCAGAGCGTCGATGCGGTTCTGGTTCAAGGACAGAGACTTGACCGCCTTGATGAGCTCATCCTTGAGCTCCTTGTAGCGGCGCTCCTGGGCGGTCGACAGCGTGCCGGAAGCCGACAGCCGCTGCTCAACCTGCTGGTCCTGCAGCTTGCGCAGCTTCTTGTAGGTCTCGGCGATCGTATCCAGCGTCTCCATCACCTGCGGGCGAAGCTCGGCTTCCATCGCCGCCAGCGAAAGGTTGGATTCGTCCTCGTCCTCTTCCTCCTCCTCGGGAGGCAGGCCTTCGCCGCCGACATCGGTGATGTCGTCGTCGCCGGAGCGGGCGCGACGGGTCTTTTCCTTCTCTTCGGCGAGCTTGCGGTCGGCCTCGATCTTCTCGGGGCTCTGGAACTGCGGCGCAGCCTTGGCTTCAGGACCGGAATAGGTCGTTTCGAGATCGATGATCTCGCGCAGCAGCGTCGTGCCTTCGTTGAGCTCGTCGCGCCAGATGATCAGCGCCTGGAAGGTCAGCGGGCTCTCGCAGAGGCCTGCGATCATCGTTTCGCGGCCGGCCTCGATGCGCTTGGCGATTGCGATTTCGCCCTCGCGGGAGAGAAGCTCCACCGAGCCCATCTCGCGCAGATACATACGAACAGGATCGTCGGTACGGTCGGTCGGTTCTTTTTTCTTGGCGGTCGCAAGCGCCGTGCCGCTCGAAGGCGCGAGTTCGCCGCCTTCGCTCTCTTCGTCGCCGCCGCTATCGTCGTCATCGCTGCTGCCGGAAGCACCGGCTTCCTCAGCTTCCTCGTCTTCGATGACGTTGATGCCCATGTCGGACAGCATCGACATCGTGTCTTCGATCTGCTCGGACGTCACTTCTTCGGACGGCAGGACTGCGTTGAGCTCGTCCATGGTCACATAGCCGCGCTTCTTGGCGGCCTTGATCATCTTCTTGACCGCGTCGTCGGAAAGATCGAGAAGAGGGCCGTCGCTTGCGCCGTCGCGTTCGACTTCCGCGTCTTCGTTCTCTTTGACCTTGGTTGCCATTTATATCGTCGCCTTCCTGACGCTATCCAATCTCGCTACGGTGAATGGGCCGTCTCAGGGCCTGACGCATCGCACGCGCCGCCCAGAATCACCTTTGCCCACCTAACGGGATGACATTTAAAGCCTGATTAACCACGATAGCCGGCACCGGACAGCAAAGCTTCTTTGCTTTTGGATTTCCGGCCATGGTTGCGCGATCCGCCTTGACCCAGTTCACCGTTTCAACAAGTCGAACGGTGATTCCCACATTTTTTGCTCTCGTCAAGCTTTTCCACAAAAAAAGCCCACGAAAAATCGGAAAAAGCCTTATCCACAGGCTTTGAACCGCGGCAGCGATTGCGAACCTTATTTAAGAGGCGGCGAACAAAAGACAAGGGCAGCAAGAATTTTGCCTGCGCTGCAGTTGTTTCGGCCATTTTTGCAGTCCTGCCGGCGATCTATTCGCCTCTGTCCAGACGAATATTGGCTATTTTGCCTTGCCATCGTAGGCCGTCACCGTCAGCGCGCCGAGATCGACCGCAGGAATACAGCGCAAATTGATCGAGGCCATCGCCGCACCGTTCGGGCCTACGCCCTCGCCGAACGGCGCGATGCCGCAATTGGCGCAGAAGTGATGCCGGATGACATGCCTGTTGAAAGTATAGGTCGAGAGATTAGCCTCGGGCGTCTTCAGCACCAGCTTGTCGCGCGGCACGAAGGCGAGAAGCCCGCCGCGCCGCGGCAGAGCGAACAGTTGCAATCGAGCGCCTCGGTGAATTCGCCTTCGACCTCGAAAGCCACGTTGCCGCAATGGCAGCTTCCTTCATAAATCATGTCGTCCTCCTCACATCCAATCCATAACCACCTTGCCGGAGTTACCCGACCGCATCGCCTCGAAGCCGTCGCGGAAGTCGTCGATGCCGATGCGGTGGGTGATGATGGGCGAAAGATCGAGGCCGCCCTGGACGAAGGCTATCATCTTGTACCAGGTCTCGAACATCTCGCGGCCATAGATGCCCTTGAGATTGAGCATCTTGAAGATCACCTTGTTCCAGTCGATCTCGAAACCAGCAGGCGCAATGCCGAGAATGGCGATCTTGCCGCCATTGTTCATCTTGTCGATCATGTCGCGGAAGGCCGGGGCCGCTCCCGACATTTCAAGCCCGACGTCGAAACCCTCCGTCATGCCGATCGCCTTCATCACATCGGTCAGGTTTTCCTTGGAGGCATCGACGACATGGTCGATGCCGAGCTTGCGCGCGAGATCCAGCCGGTGCGGATTGATATCGGTGATGACGACCTTGCGGGCGCCTGAACGTTTGGCGACGAGCGCGCCCATGATACCGATCGGCCCGGCGCCGGTGACGAGCACGTCCTCGCCGACGAGATCGAAGGAAAGCGCCGTGTGCACGGCATTGCCGAACGGATCGAAGATTGCGGCAATCTCGTCTGATATATCGCCCGGGATCGGCACGACATTGCTTTCGGGAATGCAGACGAACTCACCGAAGGACCCCGGCCGATTGACGCCGACGCCGAGCGTATTGCGGCAGAGATGCCCCCTGCCCGCCCGGCAATTGCGGCACTTGCCGCAGACGATATGCCCTTCGCCGGAAACCCGCTCGCCGACATGATAACGGGTGACCGCCGAGCCGATCACGGCGATCTCGCCGGAGAATTCATGGCCGACCACCATCGGCACCGGAATGGTCTTCTGCGCCCACTGGTCCCAGCTCCAGATATGCACGTCGGTGCCGCAGATCGCCGATTTCTTCACCCGGATCAGCACATCGTTCGGCCCGACCTCGGGCACCGGCACATTCTCCATCCAGAGCCCGACTTCCGGCTTCGACTTGACCAGCGCCTTCATCATATTCGACATATCTGTATTCCTTGGTCAGTGCCTATTCCTGCCCCTCATTCGCCTGCCGGCACCTTCTCCCCGCAAGTGGGGCGAAGGGGTATGCCGCACCGGCTTCATCAACCCTGGACGCTGCGTTTGGCACGTCCTCTCGCCCCGTTTTTACGGGGAGAGGGTTAGAGTGAGGGGCAAGCCCTATTCTCAAATTACACCCAATTCCCGTCCTGCCTCGGCAAAAGCCGCAATCGCCCGCTCGACATCCGCCTGCGAATGCGCCGCCGACATCTGCGTGCGGATGCGGGCCTGGCCCTTCGGCACGACGGGGAAGGAGAAACCGATCACATAGATGCCCTTCTTCAGCATCAGGCTCGCCATGTCCTGGGCAAGCTTGGCGTCACCCAGCATGACGGGAATGATCGGGTGTCCTTCGCCGGCAAGGGTGAAACCGAGCTTGGTCATCTCCATGCGGAAAAGATCCGCATTGTCGGAAAGACGCCTGCGCAAGGCATCGCCGTTTTCGATGAGGTCGAAAACTTTCAGCGAGGCCGCCGCGATAACCGGCGCCAACGTGTTCGAGAACAGATAGGGCCGCGAGCGCTGCCGCAGCCATTCGACGACTTCCGCTTTCGCCGCGGTATAGCCGCCCGATGCACCGCCGAGCGCCTTGCCGAGCGTGCCGGTGATGATGTCGATCCGGCCCTCGACACCGCAATGTTCCGGCGAGCCGCGGCCATTTTTGCCGACGAACCCGACGGCATGGCTGTCATCGACCATGACCATCGCGCCGTATTTTTCGGCGAGATCGCAGACGCCGCCGAGATTGGCGATGATGCCGTCCATCGAGAAGACGCCGTCGGTGGCGATCAGCTTGAAGCGGCTGCCTTCGGCCTTTTTCAGTTCCTCTTCGAGTGCCGCCATGTCGTTATTGGCGTAGCGGAATCGCTTGGCCTTCGAAAGCCTGACGCCGTCGATGATCGAGGCGTGGTTCAGCGCATCCGAGATGATCGCGTCCTCCTCGGACAGCAACGTTTCGAACAGGCCGCCATTGGCATCGAAGCAGGAGGAATAGAGGATCGTGTCTTCCATGCCGAGGAAGGAGGAGATGCGCGCTTCGAGCTGCTTGTGCTCCTCCTGCGTGCCGCAGATGAACCGCACAGAGGCCATGCCGTAGCCATAGCGATCGAGCGCCTGCTTGCCGGCCTCGGCCAGTTCCTCACTGTCGGCAAGGCCGAGATAGTTGTTGGCGCAGAAATTCAGCACCCGCTCGCCGGAAACAACGGCGATTTCCCCGGCCTGCTTCGAGGTGATAACGCGTTCGGACTTGTAGAGGCCGGCATCCTGAAGAGAGGCAAGCTCAGATTGCAGGTGGGAGAGAAATGCTTTTGTCATTGTAAACGCCCTTGTCCCCAAAACGTCCTCCGATGGGCGCTGCAATTAGCACAAAGCAAGTGCTGATGTCGCCGATCCGGTACGAAATATTTTCACAAGGAAAGGTCGGCAGTGAGAGAAATTGAAATGAATATTCAAAAGTGATATCCGTATATGCAGAAGGAATATTACCATGGCCCTTTATATTCGAGACCCTGCAGTAGATGAGCTTGCGCGTGAGCTGCAGCGCCTGACCAAAGCTGCAACAAAAACCGACGCCGTGCGAACGGCCCTCCATCATGAGCTTACGCGCGCGCGGCAAAGCCGGCCGCTGCATGAACGCCTCACGCGCGCAAAATCGCTGGCGGACGCGATGGGAGCAAACGACCCGTCATTCGACCTGAAGAAATTCAGCGACGAAATGTGGGGTAGCTGATGTTTATCGACGCATCAGCAATCGTCGCCATTCTTGCGCGAGAGCCCGGCCATGAAGAACTTGAGAAGGTTCTGGCGGCATCGGGCGATCCCATTATGCACATCTCGCCCCTTGTCCGTTTCGAGGCTATCCAGGCGCTCGCACGGCAGAAGACGCCCACAGGCAGGAAAACGCCACCCGAACTTCTAAGGGCGTCAGCCGAGGCGGTTGACGCATTCGCCGAAGATCTCAATCTCGAAGAAATTTCGATCTCGCATGAGATCGGCGAATATGCACTGTCTGCAAGCATGAGCTATGGAAAAGTCATTGGTCATCGGGCAGACCTGAATTTCGGCGATTGCTTTGCCTATGCTTGCGCCAAAGCGCTGAAAACGCGCCTTCTCTACAAAGGCAACGACTTCCTCCACACAGACCTTGCCTGACCAAAGGCTCCGGGATCGCGACCATCACCGATCTCCGCGGACTACTGGCCGTGCGAGAGGATGATCTCCAGGAAGGCATCGCCGTAGCGTTCGAGCTTCGCCTGCCCGACGCCCGATATGGCGAGCAGTTCCTTGCGGCTGCGCGGCTTCTCCGTGGCGAAGGCGATCAGCGTCGTATCGGGAAAGACGACATAGGGCGGCACACCGAGCGATTTCGCGATTGCCATGCGCTCGGCCCGCAGCGCTTCGAACAGAGTGCCGTCGGCGCCCGATAGGGCCGACTTGCGTTCGCTGCGTTCCGCCTTCTTCGTGCGCCGCTCCGAAGCCGGCCGGTCCTTGCGGAAGAACACCTGCCGCTCGTGCTTGAAGACGGCGCGCGCCTCCGGCTCCAGCTTCAGTGCGCCGAAGGCTTCGTGATCGACGCGAATCAGCCCCATGGCGAGCAGCTGGCGGAAGACCGATTGCCAGACACGCGCCGGAATATCCTTGCCGGCGCCGAAGACCGGCATCTCGGTGTGGCCGAAACGCTCGGTCTTTTCGTTGACGTTGCCGAGGAGCACGTCGACGACATGGCCGGCGCCGAAACGCTCGCCGGTGCGATAGATCGCGGCCAGCGCCTTGATTGCCGCCTCCGTGCCCTCCCAGGTCTCGACCGGCTTCAGGCAGGTGTCGCAATTGCCGCACTGGCCGGCATGGGCCTCGCCGAAATGGGCAAGGATCGCCTGGCGCCGGCAGGAGGCCGTTTCGCAGATCGCCAGCAAGGCGTTGAGCTTGGCGCGTTCGACCCGCTTGATCTCGGCGGCGGCACTGCCCTCGTCGATCATCCGGCCGCGCTGGATGACGTCGGCCATGCCATAGGCCATCCAGACCTCCGACGGCAGGCCGTCGCGCCCGGCTCGCCCGGTCTCCTGGTAATAGGCTTCCACCGAGCCCGGCAGGTCGAGATGGGCGACATAACGCACATTCGGCTTGTCGATGCCCATGCCGAAGGCGACGGTGGCGACTAGGCAGAGATTCTCCTCTTTCAGGAACGCATCCTGATTGGCGTCGCGCACCGCCCTGTCCATGCCGGCATGATAGGCGAGCGCACGGATGCCCTGCCCGTTCAGCCACTCGGCCGTATCCTCGACCTTGGCGCGCGACAGGCAATAGACGATGCCGCTATTGCCCTTGTGACCGGAGAGAAACCGCAGCAGTTGCTGGCGCGGTTGGTCGCGCTCGACGATCTCGTAGGCAATATTCGGACGGTCAAAGCTGGTGGTGAAGATCTCCGCAGCATCGAGCCCCAACCGCTCGATGATGTCGTCGCGCGTATGCGGATCGGCCGTCGCCGTCAGGGCGATGCGCGGGACACCGGGATATTGTTCGCCGAGTCGGCCGAGCTCGCGATATTCCGGCCGGAAATCATGGCCCCATTGCGAGACGCAGTGCGCCTCATCGATAGCAAACAGCGCGATCTTCTCATTGGCGATCAGTTCACGGAACCCATCGGTCAGAATGCGCTCGGGCGTCACGTAGAGAAGGTCGAGCCGGCCCGCCGAAAGCGCGCGGCGAACCTCGATGAATTCCTCGCGCGACAGCGACGAATTGAGCGCGGCCGCCCGGATGCCGAGCTGCTTCATCGCCTCCACCTGATCGCGCATCAGCGCAATCAGCGGCGAAACGACGATGCCCACACCGGCACGGCAGAGCGCCGGGATCTGGAAGCACAGCGATTTGCCGGCCCCTGTGGGGAAGAGCACCACAGCATCGCCGCCGGAAACCACATGCTCGACCACCTGCTGCTGCTTGCCGCGGAAAGAGGAATAACCGTAGACCTGCTTGAGGATATCGAGCGGCGCGCGGCCGGTGGAAAACAGCGCATCGGAGGCGGAAAAGCCCGGTTCGTTGCGTTCGGTCAGCGACATCAGTGGTTCGCCGCCCCTTTGACGCGGCCGGAAAGCACCCCGAAGCCATCGATGATCGCCTCCTGGTTCTCAAGGCGCACCCCTTCGAAATGCACTTCCTGCTGCGCCCGCATCAGTTGAACGATCGCCTCGCCGTCGCCGGCTTCGGTCGCCAGCGCGATCTCGCGCTCGAGTTCAATCTTCTGCCTGCGCAGCGCCTTCGCCCGCTTGTGGAAGGCGAGCGCCTGGCGGTAGCCTTCGCGTGCATCCTCCATCGCCGCCTCCTCGGTCGCCGTCCAGAGCCGGGCATTGCGCACCTGCTGATCGAGGCTCTTGATCAGCGGGCCAAAACCCTCGAACTCCAATCGTTCGGTCAGATATTCGCGTGTCAGATGCGGTCCGGCGACGGCAGCGGCGGCTCCCAGCATCGCCGACCAGAGCCGCTGCAGCTCGCGGCTGTCATAGTCGATCGCGGCGATTTCGTCATAATCGTCGATCATTAGCGAGGGATGATTGATGACGGTCAGCGCCAGCACGCTTTCGCGCAGCGCCGTATTGTCCCGGTGGCCGCGCACGGGGCCGGAGCGGGCAAGCCGGTCGGAAATGACGCTGGGGCTTTTCGGCCCTGCCTTGCCGGCATTGTCGCGGCCCGCCCGGTAATTGCCGTTGCCGCTGAAGCCGCCGCGGCGTTCGCCATTGTTGCGGTTCTGGAACTGCGGCTGGAAGAAGGCGTTCAGCCGGTCGCGAATATCCTGCTGATAGTGGCGGCGCACATTCTCGTCGGCGATGACGGCGACCAGCTGCTTCAGCCGCGCTTCGAGCTCGGCGCGTGCCTCGGGCGTATCGAACTTGCCGGTGTTGATCTCCCGGCTCCACAGCATCTCCGAAAGCGGCTTTGCCTGGCTCATCACCTTGTCGAAGGGCGCGCGGCCGTCATCGCGCACCAGATCGTCGGGGTCCTTGCCATCGGGCAGCAGCGCGAAGCGGACGGAATAACCGGGTTTCAGATGGGGCAGCGCCAGTTCGGCGGCGCGATTGGCGGCGCGGATGCCAGCGCCGTCGCCGTCGAAGCAGAGCACCGGCTGCGGCACCATCTTCCAAAGCAGCTCGAGCTGGTTTTCGGTAAGCGCCGTGCCGAGCGGCGCAACGGCATTCTCGACGCCTGCCTGATAGAGCGCGATCACGTCCATATAGCCTTCGACGGCGATGATGGTGCCACTCGCAGTGTCGTCCTGAGGATCGCCGCGGCCAGGCCCTTGGATCGCACGGCGCGCGCGGGCGAAATTATAAAGGACATTGCCCTTGTGGAAGAGCTCCGTCTCGTTGGAGTTCAGATATTTCGCCGGCGCATCGGCCGACATGGCGCGGCCGCCGAAGGCGATCACCTTTTCCCGCGATGAAAGGATCGGGAACATGATGCGGTCGCGGAAGCGGTCGTAGGAAACCGGCACGTTTTCATGGACGACCAGGCCGCAGGCCTCGATCTGCTCCTTAGTGACGCCCTTGCCGGCGAGGAATTCCTTCAGCGCATTGCGACTGTCGGGCGCATAACCGAGACGGAAGGTCTCGATGGTGCGCCCCGTCAGCCCGCGGTCGCGCAGATAGGCGCGCGCCCTCGCCCCATTCGCCGTCTGCAACTGATCCTGGAAAAATTGTGTCGCCATTTCCATGACGTCGATCAGCGAGCCACGCTCCTTCTCGCGCTTCTCCATGACAGGGTCGGCAAGCGGCATCGGCACGCCGGCCATGTCGGCGATCTGCTGCACCGCCTCGGGAAAACTCAAGCCTTCGAGTTCGGTGAGAAAGCGGAAATGGTCGCCAGTGACGCCGCAGCCGAAGCAATGATAGCGGCCCTTCCGGTCCTCGCAATGGAAACTCGGCGATTTCTCACCATGGAACGGGCAGCAGGCCCAGTAATCGCCGCGCGACACGTTGGTCTTTCGCTTATCCCAGCTGACGCGGCGCGCGATCACGTTCGAAATCGGAACGCGGTCGCGGATCTCATCGAGAAAGGTGTTGGAAAAGCGCATTTATACCTCTTGGCCAAGCTCCATATAAGCTGGTTTGCCGCTCCATGCCACGAAACTTGTCATGAAAACCCGCTATTCACAGGCAAGTGCACTGGTTGCCCAAGACGTCGGTTATCCAATCAACAACACGTTATCGCCCCTGCGACAGGGGTGCGACATTATTGTCCTCGCAGATCGGGAAATCCATCGTCGCAAGGGCTTCGCGAAGAGCCGCAGCCTTTGGAAAAACCGAATTAAAACCTTTAAAAACAGTATCTTATCATTTCCTTCGATTAGACTCCTCCGTCTTCGAGCCCACTGTTCAGCCTCCGCTTTGAGGTCTCTTCAAGCGCCGTTTTCGCCAATCATTATTTTTTTGTAATTTGAATAAGCCGCCAGCCCGCAATAGGTTCGATCTCAACAAAGCGATCCCCGAGCGAAGCACCATCCCTACCCCCGGCGCCGCTTCGCAAGGGTGCCTTTGCAAATACCCTCCGGCTTGGGCCTTGGCCCTGCGTTTGCCGGCGGAAGCAAAGAGCAAGAAGGCAGGAGCGCCCCCAGCTCCTGCCTTCTTAAATTTTGGCTCCCTTTGCGACAACTCTCCTTTGAAATTAACCGCTTATTGACAAAACCGTTGACAGGCGGCGCCTGCATGAAAGATGTATGCGCGGAACTCCTGGACCTCTCCAATGGCTTTTACCGCGGACAATCTTGCAGCAGACGATCGATTTCTTTCTGCGATCCTGCATTGCGCCGATCAGATGCTTTCGATCTACCGCGAGAGCCCGCGTATCGCCTCGATCTTTGCCGCGCAGCAGCGCTGGCTGATGGCCCATGCCGGTTTCGCCCTTCACTACGGTCATCCCGACGACGGCAGGAGGGGGCTCTATTCCGGCCGCTTCATCGATTTCGCAGTCAGGAACGACATTGCAAGCCGCAATACGGCCGCAGCCTTCATGCAGGAAATGCTGGCCTATCGCTTCCTGCGGGCGGTTCCCGGCCCCGACAAGCGCACACGCTATCTGGAACCCACTGAGATCGCCGAACAGCATTTCACCCGATGGCTCGTCACCCATATGATGATCCTCGACAGCCTCGACGGCGGTGAACGCGCCGACAAGATCACCGCCGATCCCTCGGCGATGATGGCAGCGATCCAGCCGCTGATCGCCAGGGCGATCATCGGCAGCGAAAGGGTGCGCAGTCCGGGCGCCACGTTCAACCTCTTCAACTGGGCGAACACGGGCGGGCTTGTCATGGACTATCTGATCTCGCGCCTTCCAGAATTTCCCCGGACGGCCGAACGCGTCGTGCTCGGTCCTCTGTCGCTGAGAGAAATCCGCGAACAGTTCATGATCTCCAACACCCACCTGAAGCGGCTTTTGACTCAGGCGGCGGCCATGGGGAGCGTCGGCTGGACCGAACCTTCCCGCAAGGGCGACTTCTGGCTGTCGGGCCGCTTCATCATGGAATATTGGAATTATCAGGCGGCGAAATTCGCCATCATCGATGCTGCCGCCGAAGCGGTGCTCGGGCCTGCGGTTCGGGACGAACCGCAGGCGAGACGCGTTAGCTGAGACGCATCAGTTCAGCAGTTCCTTGACGGTCGCCGACGCTTTGGCGAAATCCATCTGGCCGGCATAACGCTCCTTCAGCGCCGCCATCACCTTGCCCATGTCCTTAGCGCCGGCGGCACCGGTCTCGGCGATGATCGCCGAGATATTGGTGCGCACTTCGCCGTCCGAGAGCTGCTTCGGCATGAAATCCTGGATGACGGTGATTTCGGCGCGCTCCTTGGCGGCAAGCTCCGGCCGGGAATTCTCTTCGTAGATCTTCGCTGATTCGTCGCGCTGCTTCACCATCTTGGCGAGGATCTGCAGGATCTCGTCGTCGCTCGCCTGCTCCTTGCCGGTGCCGCGATTGGCGATATCGCGGTCCTTGACCGCGGCCTGAATCAGCCGGACGGTGGAAAGCCGCTCGGCATTCTTGGCCTTCATCGCCTCTTTTAGCTGGGTGGCGAGTTGATCGCGCAGCATGGTCTTCACTCCTGTTTTGATGCCGCTTCATAAACCACGCTGATGCGGCGGATCAAATAAATTGCGCGATCGGTGCGATAAAGCGCAGGAAAACGGCTGAGATCTCGGCTAGAAAGATTGACGCTAAGCGATTGCGTGGCTATTTACCGCCACCTGCACCAAAATTCGTGATCAGGCCTGAAGCGCGCGGCATTGCCGCGTCCACACGCCTGCGAGATCAAAAGGCGGCCAGCCGCGGCAGCGCGCGCACCGGTCGCCGGAAACGGGATGAAGATGACCGCGACAGCACCCTGGACAATCGAAAAGCCGACCGCCCTGCTCGTTCTTGCCGACGGCACGGTCATCGAAGGCAAGGGCATCGGCGCCACCGGCAAGGTGCCGGCCGAAGTGGTCTTCAACACGGCGCTGACCGGCTATGAGGAAATCCTGACGGACCCCTCCTATCTCGGCCAGATCGTCACCTTCACCTTTCCGCATATCGGCAATATCGGCGCCAATGATGAAGACATCGAGGACCTGACCCCTGCCGCCCGCCACGGCGCAGTCGGCGTCATCTTCAAGGCCGACATCACCGACCCCTCGAACTACCGCGCCGCCAAGCATCTCGACCAATGGCTGAAGGCACGCGGCGTCATCGGTCTCTGCGGCATCGATACGCGCGCGTTGACCGCCTGGATCCGTGAGAACGGCGCTCCGAACGCCGTGATCGCCCATGATCCGAACGGCGTCTTCGACATCGAGACGCTGAAGGCCGAAGCCAAGGCCTGGAGCGGCCTCGAAGGTCTCGACCTTGCCAAGGTCGCTTCGTCGGGCCAGTCCTCGCAATGGACAGAGACCCCGTGGGTTTGGAACGAAGGTTACGGTGAACTCGGCGCGGCGGATGCGAAATACCACGTCGTCTGCCTCGACTACGGCGTCAAGCGCAACATCCTGCGGCTGTTTGCCGGCCTCGATTGCAAGGTGACGGTCGTGCCGGCCGCAACGAGCGCCGAAGACGTGCTCGCCATGCAGCCGGACGGCATCTTCCTGTCGAACGGCCCGGGCGATCCGGCGGCAACCGGCGAATATGCCGTGCCTGTCATCAAGACGCTTGTGAAGACCGATATCCCGGTCTTCGGCATCTGCCTCGGCCACCAGATGCTGGGTCTCGCCCTCGGCGCCAAGACCGAGAAGATGCACCAGGGCCATCACGGCGCCAATCACCCGGTCAAGGACCATACGACGGGCAAGGTCGAGATCGTCTCGATGAACCATGGCTTCGCGGTCGACTCGAAGTCGCTGCCCCACGGCGTTGAAGAGACTCATATTTCGCTTTTCGACGGCACCAATTGCGGCCTGCGCGTCCTCGGTAAGCAGGTCTTCTCCGTTCAGCACCATCCGGAAGCCTCTCCCGGCCCGCAGGACAGCCACTATCTCTTCCGCCGCTTCATCAACATGGTGCGCGAGAAGAAGGGCGAACCGGCGCTCGCCGAACGCTGAGTTCAAGCCATAGCGTTTTCCGATGAAGGCTCGCTTACAGCGCCGCGCGTCTTTTCAGACGCGCAGAGGACGCTGTAACACTTTGAATTGCTGCATAATTCCTTAAATCGATTCCGATTTGAGGAATTATGCAGCGGCCGGGCCTTTTCTTTATTCGCCTATTGACCTCAGCTTAACTTGAGGAATTACAGATCTGCCTGCAAACATCCGATGCAGGAGAAAAGTGGATGAGCGGAGCTCTCTATCGTGTCGACAAGTTCATCGTGCCGACGGCGGCGCGCGAGGAATTTCTTGTCAAAGTGATGATGACCCACAAGCTGCTGGAGGCGCAGGAGGGTTTCATCGATCACAGGGTGCTGGAGCAGGTCGCCGGCCCCGGCGAATTCAATTTCGTCACCATCGCCGAATGGGAAAATACCGAGGTCGTCGAACGCGCGCGGGCCACCGTGGCAGCGGCTCATAAGGCGGCCAATTTCGATCCGCAGGAAATGTTTGCGCGTCTCGGCATTCGCGCCGATATCGCCAGCTACAAACCCGTCGCGGCCTGACGGCATCGGCGGCCGGCTCAGGCGCGGGCCAGCTTCGCCTCCCGGCGAAGGAGAAGGTAGAAGCGCGTGCAGAGCATGACGGCGGCCGCTGCCAGCCCGACGAGGAAACCGAACCAGATGCCGATGCCGCCGAAGCCCAGCGGGAAGGCAAAGGCCCAGGCCAGGAAGAAGCCGATCGGCCAGTAGGCGATCAACGCCATGATCATCGGCACGCGCGCATCCTTGAGGCCGCGCAGCAATCCATTGGCGATCACCTGCAGCCCGTCGACGAGCTGGAAAAGCCCGGCAACGACGATCAGCGGCCCGGCATAGGCAAGCACTTCGGGCGCTTCGGGCGAGTTGACGTCGAGGAACCAGCTGCCGAGGAAATGCGGCATGGTGGCAAAGAGCACCGAGCCCACCGCCGAAATGGCGCAGGCGAGGATGAGCACCATGATCGAAGCCCGCACCAGCCCATCATAATCGCCCTGCCCGTGCGCGACGCCGACGCGCACCGTCGCCGCCTGGCTGAGGCCGAGCGGGATCATGAAGGCGATCGAGGCCCATTGCAGGGCAATGCCGTGGGCGGCAAGCTCGAGGGTGCCGATATAGCCCATCAGCAGCGAGGCCACCGTGAACAGGCTGACCTCGGCAAGGATGGTGACGCTGATCGGGAAACCAAGCCGGATGACTTCCAGCAGCGCATGCCAGTCGGGCTTCCAGAACCGCACGAAGATCTCGTAGCGCCGGGTCTCTTCCCGCCGCTGCACGAAAGCCAGGATGAAGAGGAAGCCGGCCGTCTGCACGACGACCGAAACGATCGCCGCGCCCTCGAGCCCCATCGCCGGAAAGCCGAAATGGCCGAGCACGAGCATATAGGCGAAGATGGCATTCATCACCAGCGTGGCGATGGTGACGTTGAGGATGATGCCCGCCTTGCCGATGGCGCTGACCAGCGCCCGCATGACGTTGAAGAGCAGCGCCGGCAACACGCCGAACTGGCCGATCATGATGTAGCCACGGGCGAGCTTGGCCACCTCGGGCTTCTGCTGTGCGAAGAGAAGGATCTGCTCCGAATTGAAGAAGGCCGGCTGCATGATGGCCCAGTATGCGATCACCACCCACAGACCCATGCGCAGCGCCCGGCGCACCGAGATAACGTCGCCGCGGCCATAGGCTTGCGCCACCATCGGAATAACGGCGATGGCAAAGCCCGAGCCGAAGATCAGGATCGTGAACAGGAATTGCGCCGCAATCACCATCGCCGCCAGATGCTCGGCGCCGAGGCGGCCGACGATCATCACGTCCGTGGTGTTGATGCCGAGCTGGGCAAGCTGCGCGCCGATCAGCGGAATGCCGAGCGCCAGCGTTGCACGGAAATGTGCGCCCCAACGATTATCGGTTGTCGGCGCAAGCCTGCGCGCGTCGATCGGCGTGTCCATGACACTAGTCCTGTGATTGAAATCGCGTCGCCGCCGCTCGCGGCAAAATATCATTCCGGACTTAGATCAAAGCCCGGCGAAGAACTACCCCAAAACAGGCAGATGATGAAAAATTCATCATCACATCAGCATTCCTGATCGATCAACCCGCCGCTTCCAGCGCCTCGGCCGACTCGCGAACCCGGACCCGGACGAGGAACACGCCGGCGGCCACCAGGATGAACAGGGCGGCGGTCAGATAGGGCGCACCGGCAAAGGTGACCGGGGCCTCGGGCCGCGTGAAATAACCGAACATCTGCGTGAAGATCAGCGGTCCAAGGATGGTGGTGATGCTGCTGAGGCTGGTCAACGCGCCCTGCAGCTCGCCCTGCGCCGACGGCGGCACCATGCCGGCGGCGATGCTGCGCAACGGCGGATCGGCGACGTTTTCCATGACGGTCGCAACGATGATGACATAGACCACCCAGCCCTCCCAGGCGAAGGCATAGCCGGTGAGCCCGACCGCCGAAAAGCAGAGGCCGAGCAAAGCGGTCTTCCACTCGCCGAGCACCGGCACGATCCGCGGCAGAACCAGCCCCATGACAACAGCCGCACCGATGCCGTAAATGCCGAGCGACAGGCCGATCTGTCCCTCGCTCCAGCCGTAGCGATAGGTCGAGACGAACGACCAGACCGAGGGATAGACGGCATGCGCCAGGAAGAACAGGAACATCACAAGGCTGACCCAGCCGATGCCGGGATAATGGCGCATCTGGCGCAACGCGCCGAGCGGATTGGCGCGCTTCCACTCGAACCGGCGGCGGTTCTTCGCCTCCAGCGTTTCCGGCAGCAGGAAGCAGGCGGCGATGAAATTGACAAGCGATAGCGCCGCCGCGCCGAGGAAGGGCACACGCGGGCCGAATTCGCCGAGAACACCGCCGACCACCGGGCCGATGGTGAAACCGACGCCGAAGGCGATGCCGATCAGCCCGAAATTCTTCGCCCGGTTCTCCTCCGTGCTGATATCGGCGATATAGGCCGAACAGGTGGCGAAGCTGCCGCCGCTGATGCCGGCAAGCACACGCCCGACGAACAGCATCCAGAAGCTGGTGGCGATGCCGCAGATAAAATTGTCGATCGCAAAGGTCAGCACCGACAGCAGAAGGATCGGCCGGCGGCCGAAACGGTCGGACAGGTTTCCGAGCAGCGGCGCGAACAGGAACTGCATGCCGGCATAGACCAGCATTAGCCAGCCGCCGTCGATCGCCGCATCGCTGACGCTGCCGCCGGTCAGTTGCTCCAGATAGGCGGGCAGCACCGGCATGATGATGGCGATGCCGATAATGTCGAGAAAAAGGATGATGAAGACCAGGAAAAGGCCGCGGCGAACGAATTTGGGATCAAGCATGAGGCATCTCTACAGCGGTTGGTTCTGAAAAGACGATCTCGTCGCCGAGAAAGTGACATAGCTCAGAAAAGAAACCGAAACAATCCGTGAACATTTCAAAGTTTTTGATAATGCTGCACGGGAAGTTCATGAGACGCTTCAACCGCAGAGCGCGCGCTGTCGTTTCAGCTTCAGGAGACCGGAAGCCGCCCAGCGGATCGCCGGGCGACACGTTCCCTTGCAATTGCCGCGACGGCATCCAGATCACTCAAAGGATCGCTCATTGTGCATTTCCCAGCACAGCCTGTTCGATGCCGTCCGATTATCGCTCGAACGCGAATGCGGTAGAACGGTATCGACAGCGCCGCTCGCGGCGAGGACGAAGGAGAAGACAATGCAGACCTATCGTTTGGGAAAGACCGGACCCGAAGTCTCGGCGATCGGCCTCGGCTGCATGGGCATGTCGGGCATGTATGGTCCCTCCGACCGCGCAGAAAGCATCGCGACGATCCATGCCGCGCTCGATGCCGGCATCAACCTGCTCGATACCGGCGATTTCTACGGCATGGGCCACAATGAGATGCTGATCGGCGAGGCATTGAAAGGGCGCAAGCGCGAGAATGCCGTCATCAGCGTCAAGTTCGGCGCGCTCCGTGATCCCGCAAGCGGCTGGAGCGGCATCGATGCCCGCCCGGTCGCGGTGAAGAATTTCCTCGCCTACACGCTGCAACGCCTCGGCGTCGACCATATCGATATCTATCGCCCGGCTCGCCTCGACCCGAACGTGCCGATCGAGGACACGGTCGGCGCCATCGCCGATATGGTCAAGGCGGGCTATGTCAGACATATCGGCCTGTCGGAAGTCGGCGCCGAGACGATCCGCCGCGCCGCCGCTGTTGCCCCGATCGTCGACCTGCAGATCGAATATTCGCTGATTTCGCGCGGCATCGAGGAGAAGATCCTGCCGACGACCCGCGAACTCGGCATCTCGATTACCGCTTACGGCGTGCTCTCGCGCGGCCTGATCAGCGGCCACTGGCAGAAAGGCAAGGCCACGGCCGGCGACTTCCGTACCCATAGCCCACGCTTCCAGGAAGGCAATATCGAGCAGAACCTCGCTCTGGTGGAGAAGCTGCGCGAGATCGCCGAGGCAAAAAGCGTCTCGGTCGCCCAGATCGCTATCGCCTGGGTCGCCGCCAAGGGCGGGGATATCGTCCCGATCATCGGCGCCCGCCGCCGCGACCGGCTTAGCGAGGCGCTCGGCTCACGCGCGGTCGACCTGTCACCGGAGGATTTCGCCGCCATCGAACGTGCCGTCCCGAAGGATGCGGCGGCGGGTGGGCGCTATCCCGAACATGTGCTGCAGCATATGGACAGTGAGAAGTAGGCAGCAGGCGAATTGACGGGACTGCACGGCAAAACGCTACCCCCTCAAACCGGCCCTGAAAACGTATCGCAGGCCGTCAGCTGTCCGCTGTCGAAGCCGCGCTTGAACCACCTGACGCGCTGCGCCGAGGTGCCGTGGTTGAAACTTTCGGGCACGACGTAACCCTGCGACCGCTTCTGCAGCGTATCGTCGCCGATCTGCTGGGCGGCGTTCAGCGCTTCCTCCAGGTCGCCGCTCTCCAGCAGTCCCTTCTGCTGGGTGTATTTGCCCCAGATGCCGGCGAAGCAATCGGCCTGCAATTCGACGCGCACCGACATCTTGTTGGCTTCCTCCTCGCTCATGCGTTGGCGGGCCTGGTTGAACTTCGGCAGAATGCCGAGCAGGTTCTGCACGTGATGGCCGACCTCGTGGGCGACGACATAGGCCTCGGCGAAATCGCCCGACGCGCCGAAGCGGTCGGAAAGCTCCTGGAAGAATTCGGTGTCGAGATAGAGCTTATGGTCGCCCGGGCAGTAGAACGGGCCTGTTGCCGATGATGCGGAGCCGCAGGCCGATGCCGTCGAGCCCGAGAACAACACCAGGCGCGGCTCCTCGTAAGTCCGGCCCTGCGCCTGGAAGATTCCCTGCCAGGTATCCTCGGTCTCGGCCAGAACGGTACGCATGAAAGCAGTCATCTCGTCATTGGCGGGCGCGCGCGTTCCGCCCGACTGGCTCTGCTCGTAGCCGGGGCCACTCGTCACGCCGCCGGTGTCGAGCACCTGCATCAGGTCGATGCCCATCGCCTTGAAGATGAAATAGATGACGACGAGGAAGATGATCGTGCCGATGCTCAAGCCCCCGCCGGCGCGGCGAACGCCGCCGCCGGAGGGAAAGTTGAAGCCGCCGCCGCGGCCGAAACCGCCGCCGGTCGGATCGCCGCGGCGATCCTCGATATTGTCGGACTGACGCCGGCCTCTCCATTCCATCTTCGCTCTCCCCGGCAATGCCTCTGCTTGCACTTTAAGGAATCTATATATCCGTCGGCGGCCGGAATTCCAGCAACTTCATCAGGGCAATCGGCCCCCCCCCGCCTCCGCGAGGACCGTGGACCGCTGCAGCGCTCTTGCGCCAGGAGCATTGCCCGCGCCGGTATCAGCAGCGGGAAACCGGGACATCCTGAAGGAAACCGCCGCGCCGCCGATCTCATCGCCTCCGCCCAGATCAAGGTCGAGCCGCGGATATCCGGCGGATCGGGCTGGAGGAGGCCGCAGTCGCCATCGTCAATCCGGCGCGTGGCGGCGAAATCCGGCTGCCGGTCGTGCTCGACGGGGAATAGGCTTTCGCGGCGTGTTGGATTCCTGTCGATTCCGCGATTTATGGGGTTCCGTTTGCAAATACATTTGCCTATAAGCCGCTTCTAGCCTGAAAAGACCCTCAATGCGCGACCCGACCCGGTGATCTCCCACCCTGGCCGGCTTTCTGCGCAGCTAGAAATGGATATCGCCCATGCCGAAGCGCCAAGACATCAAATCGATCCTCATCATCGGCGCGGGACCGATCGTCATTGGCCAGGCTTGCGAGTTCGATTATTCCGGCACCCAGGCCTGCAAGGCGCTGAAGGAGGAAGGCTACCGCGTCATCCTCGTCAACTCCAACCCGGCGACGATCATGACCGATCCGGGCCTGGCCGACGCCACCTATGTCGAGCCGATCACCCCCGAGGTCGTCGCCAAGATCATCGCCAAGGAGCGCCCGGACGCGCTGCTGCCGACCATGGGCGGCCAGACGGCGCTGAATACCGCGCTGTCGCTGAAGCGCATGGGCGTGCTCGATCGCTACAATGTCGAAATGATCGGCGCAAAGCCCGCCGCCATCGACATGGCCGAGGACCGCGCGCTGTTCCGTGAGGCGATGGGCCGTATCGGCCTGGAAACGCCGCGCTCGATGCTGGCGAACGCCACCGATATCAAGGATCTCGACCGCAAGACCCACGAAGCCGAGCGCAGCAAGCTGCGCGAAAGCCTTTCCGGCGCAGACCTCGACAAGGCGCTGGACGAGCTGGAAAACCAGTGGAATCTCGGCGAAAGCGACCGCAAGCAGCGCTACATGAACCATGCCGTGGCGATCGCCGCCCAGGCGCTCGACCATGTCGGCCTGCCCGCCATCATCCGCCCCTCCTTCACGCTTGGCGGCACCGGCGGCGGCATTGCCTACAACCGCTCGGAATTCTTCGAGATCGTCGGCGGCGGCCTCGACGCGTCGCCGACCACCGAAGTGCTGATCGAAGAATCGGTGCTCGGCTGGAAAGAGTATGAGATGGAGGTCGTCCGCGACAAGGCGGACAACTGCATCATCATCTGCTCGATCGAGAACATCGACCCGATGGGCGTCCACACCGGCGATTCGATCACCGTCGCCCCGGCGCTGACGCTGACCGACAAGGAATACCAGATCATGCGCAACGCCTCGATCGCGGTGCTGCGCGAGATCGGCGTCGAGACCGGCGGCTCGAACGTCCAGTTCGCCGTCAATCCGAAGGACGGCCGTCTCGTCGTCATCGAGATGAACCCGCGTGTGTCGCGTTCCTCGGCGCTGGCCTCCAAGGCCACCGGCTTCCCGATCGCCAAGATCGCCGCCAAGCTCGCCATCGGCTATACGCTTGACGAATTGGACAACGACATCACCGGCGGCGCCACGCCTGCCTCCTTCGAACCGTCGATCGACTACGTCGTCACCAAGATCCCGCGTTTCGCTTTCGAGAAATTCCCCGGCGCCTCGCCGGTGCTGACGACCGCGATGAAGTCAGTCGGCGAAGTCATGGCGATCGGCCGCACCTTCGCCGAATCGCTGCAGAAGGCGTTGCGCGGTCTCGAAACCGGCCTGACTGGCCTCGATGAGATCGAGATCCCCGACTCCGAGGAAGGCGAATCCAGCCACAACGCCATCCGCGCCGCCATCGGCACACCGACGCCGGATCGCCTGCGCATGGTCGCCCAGGCGCTGCGCATGGGTCTCAGCATCGAAGAGGTGCATGAGGGCTGCAAGATCGATCCCTGGTTCATCGCCGAACTCAAGAACATCGTCGACACGGAAGCCCGTATCCGCGAGCATGGCCTGCCGGAGGATGCCGCCAACCTGCGCATGCTGAAGGCCATGGGCTTTTCCGACGCGCGCCTGGCAACACTGACCGGCAAGCGCCCGAAGCAGATCGCCGAGTTCCGAAACAGCCTGAACGTCCGCCCGGTCTTCAAGCGGATCGATACCTGTGCCGCCGAATTCGCCTCGCCGACCGCTTACATGTATTCGACCTATGAGACGCCCTTCGTCGGCGCCGCCCGCTCCGAGGCCGAAGTGTCCGACCGCAAGAAGGTCGTCATTCTCGGCGGCGGCCCGAATCGCATCGGCCAGGGCATCGAGTTCGATTATTGCTGCTGCCATGCCGCCTTCGCATTGAAGGATGCCGGTTATGAAGCGATCATGATCAACTGCAACCCGGAAACCGTCTCGACCGACTACGACACGTCAGACCGCCTCTATTTCGAGCCGCTGACGGCCGAAGACGTGATCGAGATCCTGCGCGCCGAGCAGGAAAAGGGCGAAGTCGTCGGCGTCATCGTCCAGTTCGGCGGCCAGACGCCGCTGAAGCTCGCCGAAGCGCTCGAAAAGAACGGCATCCCGATCCTCGGCACCGCGCCCGATATGATCGACCTCGCCGAAGACCGCGACCGCTTCCAGAAGCTGCTGATGAAGCTCGACCTCAACCAGCCGAATAACGGCATCGCCTATTCGGTCGAGCAGGCCCGCCTGGTCGCTGCCGAAATCGGCTTCCCGCTGGTCGTGCGCCCCTCCTACGTGCTCGGCGGCCGCGCCATGCAGATCCTGCACTCGGAAGGCCAGCTGCAGACCTACCTGCTCGATACCGTTCCGGAACTGGTGCCGGAGGATATCAAACAGCGTTATCCGAATGACAAGACCGGCCAGATCAACACCCTGCTCGGCAAGAACCCGCTGCTCTTCGACAGCTATCTCAGCCACGCCATCGAAGTCGACGTCGACTGCCTCTCTGATGGCACCGACGTCTATGTCGCCGGCATCATGGAACATATCGAGGAAGCCGGCATCCATTCCGGCGACAGCGCCTGCTCGCTGCCGCCGCGCTCGCTGCCCGTCGAACTGCTCGACGAGCTGGAGCGCCAGGCAAAGGCGATGGCCAAGGCGCTCAATGTCGGCGGTCTGATGAACGTCCAGTTCGCCATCAAGGACGGCACCGTCTACGTTCTCGAAGTCAATCCGCGCGCCTCGCGCACCGTGCCCTTCGTCGCCAAGACCATCGGCGCGCCGATCGCCAAGATCGCCGCCCGTGTGATGGCCGGCGAAAAACTCGACGCGACCTTCGCCGCCTATGGGCAAAAGCCCGATCCGCGCAAGCTCAAGCATATCGCCGTCAAGGAAGCCGTCTTCCCCTTCGCCCGCTTCCCCGGCGTCGACACGCTGCTCGGCCCGGAAATGCGCTCGACCGGCGAAGTCATCGGCCTCGATACCGATTTCGCGCTCGCCTTCGCCAAGTCGCAGCTCGGCGCCGGCGTCGAACTGCCGCGTGACGGAACGGTCTTCGTCTCCGTGCGCGACGAGGATAAGGCGCGCGTACTGCCGGCGATCCGCATCCTCGTCGAACAGGGCTTCAAGGTGCTGGCAACCGGCGGCACCGCCCGCTTCCTCGGCGAAAACGGCATCACCGCCACCAAGATCAACAAGGTTCTGGAAGGCCGTCCGCATATCGAGGACGCGATCCGCAACCGCCAGGTCCAGCTCGTCATCAACACCACCGACGGCAACAAGGCAATCTCGGACTCAAAATCGCTGCGCCGCGCGACGCTGATGCAGAAGGTGCCCTATTACACGACGATGGCCGGCGCCGAAGCCGCCGCCCAGGCGATCAAGGCGCTGAAGGCCGGCAATCTGGAAGTCCGGCCGCTGCAGAGCTATTTCGCCTAAGACAGGACAGCATCACCGCTCGATGAGCGGTGATGCTGCTCCGAAGCTCCGGAATCAATTTATCCAGCTATTGCCATAAGCCGCTGGATTTTCAGCATATCGTCGCGAAATCGCGCCAACTCCTCCGCCTTCAATCGTTCGTCAGGAATACGCAGCAGATAGGACGGATGGACCGTCACGAACAGCGTCCGCCCCGCGTCGATCGCCATTGCCTGCCCTCTGATATTCTGGAGAGGCTGCTTGACGTCGGCCAGCGCCGCCAGCGCCGTCGCCCCCATGGCAACCACGAGCTTCGGCTTGACCAGCGTCATCTCCAGATTGAGCCACCAGCGGCAATGCGTCACCTCACCCATGTCAGGCTTCTGATGGATGCGGCGCTTGCCGCGCGGCTCATATTTGAAATGCTTGACGGCATTGGTGACATAGAGCCTCGAGCGGTCGATGCCCGCCTCTGATATCACCTGGTCGAGCAACCGGCCGGCCGGACCGACGAAGGGGCGTCCTGATATGTCCTCCTGATCGCCCGGCTGCTCGCCGACGAACATCACCTCGGCATCGCGCGGCCCCTCCCCGAACACCGTCTGCGTCGCATTGGCATGAAGTGGACAACGTGTACAAACCGCGGCTTCGGCCCGCAACGCTCCCAGCGTGCCTGCGGGTGCTTCAGGCTCGGCGGGAAGGTTGCGCGCCGCCTCCTGCAACCGGTCGTGAAAAGGCAGCGATTGCGTCGCCTCCCGCGCGGCCATGGCCCGCACCTTGCTCTCTGCCGATGCGATCAGCCCGGGAATGAGATCGGCCTCCGGCAGGTTCTTCCAATATTTTTTCGGCATCTCCGCCTGCATCGCCTTCACTTTCAACCGCGCCGGATTGAAGATACTGGCGTAGTAGGTGCGCCACAGTTCATCGGTGGCATCGGTGAGGTTGGGCTTTTCGCACGGCGCGTCGTTTATCGTCAGCCGTTCACCATCCCAGGCGGCCGACCCTTTGGGCGTGGCGATCAGCCAGTCCATGTCGGTGAAGCGCCGTTGGAAGAATGGCGCTGTGCGCCCGACGATATGGTGGTCCGGCTCGAACCAGGCGAGGAATTTTCGGCGGTCCGCAGAGACGGGCCCCACCTCCTTGAAACGGACGAAGGCCGTCATCTTATGCACATCGCGTCGGACGTTTTTCTCCATCAGCCGAGCACGGGCGACATCCTCGTCGGATGCCACTTCGAGCACTTGCCGGTCCAGCTGCAGTCGCCAGAGCAGGCGGTAAAGCAGGGAAAACCGCGCCGGATCGGAATGGCAGAGAACGGTCTCCGCCAGCTCGATGAAGGCCGGCGGCACCGTCATCGGCTTGCGTGTCGCCGCGGGCGGTGGCGGCATGGCGTCGCGTTGGAATGAAAGATCCGCCTCTGCGTCTTTTTCGCGCCAATCGATCTCTTCCGGCAAGATGCCGGCGACCGCGAAAGCGCGAGCGGCATCCCGCCATTCGGCAAGATCCCCGCGTCCTGCCAGCACGACCCGGCGCATCACAGCAGCGACAATTGTTCGGGTTGCGGCTCGAACATGGTGCGAAGGTCCGGCCGGTCGATCAGCCGGCGCGGCGACCAGCCTTCCGCCGAGATGAAGGATTGGACCTTCTTGATCGAAACGCCAAGCCGCTGGAGATCGTCGAGCCGCAGACGACGAAACCGCCGCGCCGAAACGATCGCCTTGACCGTCTTGGTGCCGAGGCCGGGCACGCGCAGCAGCCGTTCACGCTCGGCCTTGTTGATATCGACGGGAAATTCGCCCCGGTTGGCAAGCGCCCAGGCAAGTTTGGGGTCGAGGCTGAGATCGAGCATGCCTCCCGCCTGGTTCGCCGTGATCTCGTCGATGCCGAAACCGTAGAAACGATAGAGCCAGTCGGCCTGATAGAGCCGGTGTTCACGCATCAACGGCGGCTTGATCAATGGCAGGTTTTTCGACGAATCCGGGATCGGGCTGAAGGCGGAATAATAGACGCGCTTCAGACCATAGCTGCTGTAGAGCCGGCCGCTGGTCGCAAGGATCGTCGCGTCGTTGGCGCCATCGGCACCGACAATCATCTGCGTGCTCTGGCCGCCGGGTGCGAAACGCTGGCGCTTCTTCGTCTGCAGCGTCGGTTCGCTGGCGGCCTCGATCTTCAGCCGCAGATCCCCCATCGATCGCCTGATATTGGCAGGCTTCTTTTCCGGTGCGAAGCGGGTGATGCCGTGATCCGTCGGAAGCTCGATATTGAGCGACAGCCTGTCGGCATAAAGCCCCGCCTCCTCGATCAGACGCGGCGACGCCTCAGGGATCGACTTCAGATGGATATAACCGCGAAAATTATGCGTCGCGCGCAGTTCGCGAACGATGCGGACCATCTGCTCCATCGTGTAATCGGACGACCGAATAATGCCGGAGGAAAGGAACAGGCCCTCGATATAGTTGCGGCGATAAAATTCCAACGTCAGCCAGATGACCTCCTCTGGCGTGAAACGCGCCCGCTCTACATTGCTCGACGAACGATTGACGCAATAGGCGCAGTCGTAGATGCAGAAATTGGTCAGCAGTATCTTCAGCAGCGAAATGCACCGCCCGTCCGGAGCATAGGCATGACAGATGCCGGATCCCTCGGTCGAACCGAGCCCGCCGCTTGCGTGAGAATCGCGTTTCACCGTGCCGCTGGACGCACAGGACGCGTCATATTTCGCTGCGTCGGAAAGGATGGCCAAGCGTTCTGTTAGTGACTTCTTCATTAGTTTGTTCACTATATGTTCCTTGGGGCAAAGTCAATCCAAGCAATCCCACCCTTGCCCATTTTTCAGACGCACCATCGGACGCCGGGGCGGGTTGCGTTTCGTTCATGCGAATTTTCTGGAAATCGGCCTTGGCGATCTGCTATAAGCACTCAACTAGGATTGTGGCACGGTTCCGAAGCTCCCCTTCGGGACCTGTTTTCTTTTGTGTGTACCTGACTTTGCTGATGCAAGGACCGGCGGATACAAGGATTGAAGGACAGAAAAATGGTTGAAAAGGTACCGATGACACCGGGTGGTTTCGTCAAGCTGCAGGAAGAGCTGCGCTGGCGTCAGCAGGAGGAGCGTCCCCGAATCATCGAGGCGATCGCCGAAGCCCGTGCGCATGGTGACCTTTCCGAAAACGCCGAATACCACGCCGCCAAGGAAGCCCAGAGCCACAATGAGGGCCGCATCAGCGAGCTGGAAGACCTGACGGCGCGCGCCGAGGTCATCGACCTCACGAAGATGTCGGGCGACAAGATCAAGTTCGGCGCCAAGGTGAAGCTCGTCGACGAGGACACCGAGGAAGAAAAGACCTACCAGATCGTCGGCGACCAGGAAGCCGACGTCAAAGCCGGCCGCATCTCCATTTCTTCGCCGATCGCCCGCGCGCTGATCGGCAAGGAAGTCGGCGATTCCATCGAGGTCAATGCGCCGGGCGGCTCCAAGGCCTACGAAATCCTCCAGGTTTCCTGGGGCTGATCGCCCGCCACAGACGAGACCCATCCCTTGCCTGATATGCGTGACGTCGAGATCATCGCGCCCAATTTCAAGCGCCGGCTCTCCGGCGTCACGTCGACCATCGTCCAGCTCATTCCCTGCCAGATCGGGCTCGGCATTGGGATCGCGACCCTCGGCCCTGGCCTGCCGGAGGGCCTGCCGAAACTTCGGTGGCGCCAGCTCCTTGGCCTCTGGCGCCCGCCGGCGCGCCGCCGCCGCCGTGTCTGGCACGCCCGCCGCAACAATGAAATGGCCGTCGGCATCCTGCTTCGGCATCTCCTGCGCATGCCGCTGAAGCTGCTCTTCACCTCGGCCGCGCAACGCCGCCACACCGCCTATACTAAATGGCTGATCCGCCGCATGGACGCGGTGATTGCGACCAGCGACCGTTCCGGATCGTTCCTTGAGGTGCCGCACACGATCATCCAGCATGGCGTCGACCTTTCCCTGTTCCACCCGCCGGAAACGGCAGAGGACGGCATCGCCGCCACCGGCCTGCCGGGCCGCCATCTCATCGGCTGTTTCGGCCGCGTGCGCCATCAGAAGGGCACCGATCTTTTTGTCCAGGCGATGATCAAGCTGCTGCCGCAGAATCCGGAATGGACAGCTGTTGTCTCCGGTCGCGTGACGGCGGAGCACTCGGCATTCGGCGACAAGCTCAAGGCCGATGTTGCCGCCGCCGGGCTCAGCGACCGGATCCTCTTCCTCGGCGAAGTGCCGGATATCAAGGTCTGGTATCGCCGCCTGACCCTCTACGTCGCCCCCTCCCGCAACGAGGGCTTCGGCCTGACGCCGCTCGAAGCCATGGCTTCGCGCACGGCGGTGGTGGCATCGGACGCGGGCGCCTACGCCGAGCTCATCGTCACGGGTGAGACGGGTTCGGTCGTCGCGGCCGGCGATGGCGAGGCGCTGACACGGGCAATCGCGCCCTATATCGCCGATCCCGCTCTGGCGATCACGCATGGCGAGAATGCGCTGCGCCATGTCACGACGAATTTCGCGCTGGAGAAGGAAGCAAGCGCGATCGGCGCCGTCTATAACAGGCTTCTCGGCGACAACCGCGGCTGAAGCGGAAAAAGAAGCGGCCCGTTGGAGAACGGGCCGCTGCAGATTTTCAAGACCATGAACACTGGCCGATTATTCCGCCGGCTGGAGCCCGGCAGCCGACGTGTCGTCGGCCTGGCCGCCCAACGCTGCCGCAAGCTGCGCCGTATCCAGCTCGTTTTCCCAACGTGCCACGACGATCGTTGCGACCGCATTGCCGACGAGGTTGGTCAGCGCCCGGCATTCCGACATGAAACGGTCGATGCCGAGGATCAGCGCCATGCCGGCGACCGGCACGGAGGGCACGACGGAGAGCGTTGCGGCAAGCGTGATGAAGCCGGCGCCGGTGATGCCTGCGGCACCCTTGGAGCTCAGCATCGCCACCAGGAGCAGCAGGATCTGGTCACCCCAGGAGAGCTGAATGCCGGTTGCCTGGGCAATGAACAGGGCCGCCAGCGTCATGTAGATGTTGGTGCCGTCGAGATTGAAGGAATAGCCTGTGGGGATGACGAGGCCGACGACCGAACGCTTGCAGCCGGCCTTTTCCATCTTGTTCATCAGGCCCGGAAGCGCTGCTTCCGAAGACGAGGTGCCGAGAACCAGCAGCAGCTCTTCCTTGATGTAACGCAGCAGCGCCAGGATCGAGAAGCCGTTGTAGCGAGCGACGGCGCCGAGAACGACGAGAACGAAGAGCAGCGAGGTGATGTAGAAGGTGCCGATCAACATGGCGAGATTGGCGATCGAGCCGATGCCGTACTTGCCGATGGTGAAGGCCATGGCGCCGAAGGCGCCGATCGGGGCGGCCTTCATCAAGATGGCGACGAGCTTGAAGACCGGAGCCGTCAAGGCATTGAGGAAATTGACGACCTGTTCGCCCTTTTCGCCGACCATGGCGAGTGCGATGCCGAACAGCACCGAGAAGAACAGCACCTGCAGAATGTCGCCATCGGCAAAGGCGCCGACAATCGTCGTCGGGATGATGTTGGTGAGGAAGCCGACAATGCTCTGCTCATGCGCCTTCGAGGCGTAGGTGGCAACGGCGGTGGGATCCAGCGAGGCCGGATCGATGTTCATGCCGGCGCCGGGCTGGACGACATTGGCGACGATCATGCCGATGACGAGCGCCAGCGTCGAGAAGGTCAGGAAGTAGAGCATCGCCTTGCCGGCGACGCGGCCGACCTTCTTCAGGTCGCTCATGCCAGCAATGCCGGTCGCCACCGTCAGGAAGATGACCGGAGCGATGATCATCTTGACGAGCTTGATGAAGGCGTCGCCGAGCGGCTTCAATTGCGCGCCGAGTTCCGGGTAGAAATGGCCGAGCAGGATGCCTGCGGCGATGGCCGCGAGAACCTGAACGTAAAGATGGGAATAGAAGGGCTTCTTGCCCTTGCTGTCTGCGACTGCATCGAATGGTGCTGCGATCATGATGTCCTCCTAAAGGCTCGTCCGGAACGAACTCCGGCCTCCCGAGCCGTTCGCTTCAAGTCCAACAGCTCAGCCGTTGTTGCCATCCCATTCGCAATCACCGTGCCAGTTTTAACCAATCAAATTAAATCATTGATTTTATGATATAATTATTTCCAGAGCCATGGGCGGCGCATTCATAAATGCGGAAACCCACACAAACACAATTGCGTCTCGTGCGGAAAAATGCACAAATCCTCCATGACTTTGTCCCTGTCGCCGCCGTGGTCTTCGTTGCCTTTGCAGCACCGCATCCGCCGGATGTGGTGGGCCTATGCGGTGATCGCGCTTCTTACCGTCGCTGCGAGCCTGTGGGCGAGCGGCGAGATTGGACGGCGCCATGCCGAAGCGGCCCTGGAAGAACGGGCCCGCATGGATGCGAGGCTGAATGCGGCTTTGCTGCGCACGGTTCTCGAAAAATACCGGGCGCTTCCCTTCGTGCTGTCGCAAGACGCAGCACTCGCCTCGGCGCTGACGGGAAACGATGCCGGCACGTTCGAGCGGCTCAGCCAGAAGCTGGAAATGCTGGCAGCGGGCACGAAGGCTGCCGTCATCTATGTCATCGACAAGGAGGGCATGGCTGTTTCGGCCAGCAACTGGCGCGAACCGACAAGCTTCGTCGGCAATGACTATCGCTTCCGGGAATATTTTCAGGGGGCGGTCGCGCTGGGACAGGCCGAGCACTTCGCGCTCGGCACCGTCAGCAAGAAACCCGGCCTCTACATTTCCGAGCGGATCACCGGCAGCAGCGGGCTGCTGGGTGTCGTCGTGGTCAAGGTGGAATTCGACGACGTCGAGGCGGATTGGAAAGCCTCGGACGCGCCGTCCTACGTGATTGACGATCGAGGCATCATCCTCATCACCAGCGTCCCATCATGGCGGTTCATGACGATCGGCCGGATCGCCGACGATCGGTTGACGGCGATCCGCGAAAGCCTGCAATTCGGTGATGCGCCGCTTCAGCCGCTGCCGCTCGATACGGTCCGAAGCCTCGGCGACAGACTTGACGTCGTCGAGATCGTCATGCCGGGCGGCGCCGGGAAAACCAGGTTTCTCGATGTCGGAATGCCGGTTCCCGCCACAGCATGGCATTTACAGCATCTGGTGGCGCTGGGGCCGTCCGTCGATGCGGGCATTCGCGAAGCCCGGATGTTGGCATTGCTGATGCTCCTGCCGCTGCTATCAGGCGCAGCCTTCCTGCTGCGCCGCCGCCAGACCGTCACCCTTAAAATTTTCAGGGAACAGCAGGCGCGAGAGGAACTGGAACGGCGCGTGGTCGAGCGGACCCTCGATCTCAGCCAGGCGCGCGATCGGTTGCAGGCTGAAATCACAGGCCATAGGAGTACGGAGCAGAAACTGCAGGCGGTGCAGCAGGATCTGGTGCAGGCCAACCGCCTGGCCATTCTCGGTCAGGTGGCGGCTGGCGTCGCCCATGAGATCAATCAGCCGGTGGCAACCATCCGCGCCTATGCGGACAACGCCCGCACCTTCCTCGATCGCGGCCAGACGGCGCCCGCTGGCGAAAATCTCGAAAGCATCGCGGCGCTGACGGAGCGCATAGGTTCAATCACCGAGGAGTTGAAGACCTTTGCCCGAAAGGGCCGCGGCAATGCCGAGCCGACGGGATTGAAGGACGTCATCGAGGGTGCGGTGATGCTCTTGCGCAGCCGGTTTGCCGGCCGCATGGATACGCTCGCCATCGACTTGCCGCCTGCCGAGCTGCAGGTGATGGGAAACCGTATCCGTCTCGAGCAGGTGCTCATCAATCTGCTTCAGAACGCCCTGGAGGCGGTGGCGCCGAAAGCCGAAGAGGGCCACGTCGAGATAAGGACATCAGCCGATGCCGGCATAGTCACGGTGATGGTCGCCGACAACGGCCCCGGCATTTCGCCCGAGATCCGCAAAGGCCTGTTCACGCCGTTCAACACCTCGAAGGAAAGCGGCCTCGGCCTGGGACTGGTCATCTCCAAGGATATCGTCGGCGATTACGGCGGCCGGATGGAGGTGGAGAGCGATGACAGCGGCACCCGCTTCATGGTTCATCTGAGGAAGGCTTGAGATCATGGCCACACCGATGCCCGTTGCGCTGATCGACGACGATAGGGATTTGCGCCGCGCCACCGCCCAGACGCTCGAACTCGCCGGATTTTCCGTTTCAGCCTATGACGGCGCGAAAGCTGCCCTGGCCGACCTGCCGGCCGACTTTGCCGGCCCCGTCGTCACCGATATCCGCATGCCGGAGATCGACGGGCTGCAGCTCTTCGCTACCCTGCAAGGCATGGACGCCGACCTGCCCGTGATCCTGATGACCGGCCACGGCGATATTCCGATGGCCGTTCAGGCGATCCAAGACGGCGCCTATGATTTCATCGCCAAACCCTTCGCGGCCGATCGGCTCGTCCAAAGTGTGCGTCGCGCCAGCGAGAAGCGCCGGCTTGTCCTGGAAAACCGCATGCTGCGCAAGGCTGCCGAAGATGCGCAGGAGAATTCGCCGCTGATCGGCCAGACGCCGGTGATGGAAAACCTGAGAAACATTCTTCGCCATATCGCCGATACCGATGTCGACGTGCTCGTCGCCGGCGAAACCGGCAGCGGCAAGGAAGTGGTCGCTCAGATCTTGCATCAATGGAGCCACCGCCGGAAGGGCAATTTCGTGGCGCTGAACTGCGGGGCGCTCCCCGAAACCGTCATCGAAAGCGAGCTGTTCGGCCATGAGGCGGGCGCCTTTACCGGCGCCCAGAAGCGACGCACCGGCCGCATCGAACATGCAAGCGGCGGCACGCTGTTCCTCGACGAGATCGAAAGCATGCCTGTCGCCACCCAGGTCAAGATGTTGAGAGTGCTGGAAATGCGCGAGATCACCCCGCTCGGCACCAACGAGGTGCGCCCGGTCGATCTGCGCGTCGTCGCCGCCGCCAAGATCGACCTCGGGGATCCCGATCTGCGCGGTGATTTTCGCGAGGATCTCTATTACAGGCTGAATGTGGTGACGATCTCCATTCCGCCGCTGCGAGAGCGCCGCGACGATATTCCGCTGCTGTTCTCTCACTTCGCCACCCGCGCCGCCGAGCGTTTTCGCCGCGATGTCCCGCAACTCTCAGAGAATGTTCGCCGCCACCTCGCCACCCATGCATGGCCGGGCAATGTCCGCGAGCTCTCCCACTATGCCGAACGCGTGGTGCTGGGCGTGGAAGGCGGCGGAGCGACATTAGTCCCCCCGCAGCCGACGGGCGGCACGCTGCCCGAACGGCTGGAGCGCTACGAGGCGGAGATCATCCGTGACGCGCTTGCGGCCAATGACGGCGACGTGCGCCGCACCATCGAGGCGCTCGGCATTCCGAGAAAGACCTTTTACGACAAGCTGCAGCGCCACGGCATCAACCGCGGCGGTTATGCCGCGCGCAAATAGAGCATGTCGCGCAAAAGTGTGCAGCGGTTTTGCGAGAACGACATGCGTCAAAACAAAGACCTAAAGCGCGAGAAGCGAATCTGAAAGATCGCGACGCGCTTTAGCCTGTTTCAGACTTCCACCAGTCCGAGCTTCTTCACCTGGCGGATCGTCAGCATGGTGCGCACGGTATCGACATGTTCATTTGCCGTCAGCACTTCGATGACGAAATCCTGGAAGTGGGTGAGATTTTCAGCCACGCAATGCAGCAGGAAATCACTGTCGCCGGAGACCATCCAGGCCTGGCGCACCAGCGGCCATTCGGCGGTCGCCGCGGCAAACGCCTTGAGATTGCCTTCCGACTGGTGCTTGAGGCCGACCATGCAGAAAGCGACCAGATCGAAGCCGAGCCTCGGGCTGTTCAGCATCGCGTGATAGCCCTCGATGATGCCGGCTTCCTCAAGCTTGCGCACCCGGCGCAGGCAGGGCGGCGCCGAGATGCCGACGCGGTCGGCAAGCTCCACATTGGTCATGCGGCCGTCGGCCTGCAATTCCCGGAGTATCTTTATGTCGATGACGTCGAGCTCGGCGCGACCCACATCATGGCCTTTCTTTAATTCTCCGCGGGGAGCTTCTATATAAAGCGGCGGAATACGCAAGAATGTTTCACGCCGATGACGGATTCTTGCACATCCGGGCGATTTGCCTTGTTGGTAACGCAAGGCTGCCCTTGAATAAAAGCATTGGACGTTCATAAATGGCGCTTGGACCGCGAAACGGCCGCAATCGCCATCTAGCCGCCGCCTCCTGCCCAGTCGAAAGGAAATGACATGCCCGCCCGCCATACCAAGGTGCTCATCATCGGTTCTGGACCCGCAGGCTATACTGCCGCGGTCTATGCCGCGCGCGCCATGCTGAAACCGGTTCTGATCGCCGGTCTCGAACAGGGCGGCCAGTTGATGATCACCACCGATGTCGAGAATTATCCGGGCTTTGCCGATCCGATCCAGGGTCCCTGGCTGATGGAACAGATGCTGCAGCAGGCAAAACATGTGGGCGCCGAGATCGTTAACGACGTCGTGACCGAAGTCGACATGAACCAGCGTCCCTTCGTCGCCCGCACCGACAGCGGCCAGGTCTGGACCGCCGATACGCTGATCATCGCCACCGGCGCCAAGGCCAAGTGGCTCGGCATCGAGAGCGAGCAGCATTTCCAGGGTTTTGGTGTTTCGGCTTGCGCCACCTGCGACGGTTTCTTCTATCGCAACAAGGATGTGATCGTGGTCGGCGGCGGCAACAGCGCCGTCGAGGAAGCCCTCTATCTGTCCAACATCGCCAAGTCGGTGACATTGGTGCATCGCCGAGATTTCTTCCGGGCTGAGAAAATCCTGCAGGAACGTTTGTTCGCCAAGGAAAACGTCAAGGTCCTGTGGAACACCGAAGTCGCCGAAATCACCGGCGCGCCGGCCAAGCCGCCGATGCCGCAATCCGTCTCCGGCGCCCGGCTGCGCGACGTCAGAACCGGGGTGATCACCGAGATGCCGATCGACGGCGTCTTCGTCGCTATCGGCCATGCGCCGGCCACCGAGCTTTTCAAGGACAAGCTGAAGCTGAAGGACAACGGCTATCTCTGGACCGCGCCGGATTCGACCGCGACCAGCCTGGAGGGGGTCTATGCCGCGGGCGACGTGACGGATGATACGTTCCGCCAGGCGATCACTGCCGCCGGCCTGGGATGCATGGCGGCACTTGAAGCCGAGCGATATCTGACGGGCCACATGCCCGTCGCCGTGGCAGCGGAGTAAGATCGGCATGAGGGGTGGGGGAATGCCATTGGATTGGGACAAGCTGCGTATTTTTCACGCAGCTGCCGAGGCGGGTTCGTTCACGCATGCGGCGGATAAACTGCATCTGTCCCAATCCGCCATCAGCCGCCAGGTCAGCGCGCTGGAGCAGGATGTCGGCACCAAGCTGTTTCACCGCCATGCGCGCGGCCTGATTCTGACGGAACAGGGCGAGCTGCTTTACCGCACCGCCCATGACGTGCTGCTGAAGCTCGAAACCGTGAAGATGCAGCTCACCGAGACGAATGAGACGCCGTCCGGCAGGCTGCGCGTCACCACCACGGTCGGCCTCGGCCAGGGCTGGCTGACCGACAAGATCCAGGAATTCCTGCAGCTTTATCCCGATGTGCAGATCCAGCTGATCCTCGACAACGAGGAAGTGGATGTGAACATGCGCCATGCCGACTGCGCCATCCGCCTGCGCCAGCCGCAACAGTCCGACCTCATCCAGCGCAAGCTCTTCACCGTGCACATGCACGTCTATGCCGCTCCCTCCTACATCAACCGCCATGGCGAGCCGCAGAAGATCGAGGATCTCGACAATCACCGCATCATTACGTTCGGCGAGCCCGCCCCGAGCTACCTGCTCGACGTCAACTGGCTCGAGGTCGCCGGCCGCTCGTCCGACAACAAGCGTATCCCGCATCTACAGATCAACAGCCAGACCTCGATCAAGCGGGCCGCCCTGCTCGGCATCGGCGTCGCCTGCCTGCCGGATTACATCGTCGGCCGCGACCCCGGCCTGATCCAGCTGGCAATCAATGCCGACGTTCCCTCCTTCGATACCTATTTCTGCTATCCCGACGAGATCAAGAACGCCGCCAAGCTGAAGGCCTTCCGCGATTTCATCGTCAGCAAGGCCAGAAACTGGAACTTTTAAGCCGGTTTTGTCGACGTTTTGCATACTATGCAGAAGGCGCATGACTGGCATGCGCAAATAAGGGTTGCCGTTTGCCCAATAAACCACCATATCGCACATAGCTGATGCACATGGTGGCTTTTCCTCCCAGTTCCACCGCATTAGCTGTTCCCCTCTGGAGGTTTTTGACCTTCACACTTATAAGGGCCCTGGTTTTCCAGTGGCCCTCTTTTTTTGCCTTGCTCGCTCAGGGAAATGCCGCACCGCAAAAAAATTGTGCGACGCATAGCAGACATGCACAAAAAAGCATTGAAACCTGCCTAGGGAAGCACCATATCTCTCATAGCTGATGCATCTTGTGGTTTCTCTCCCAGTACCACCGCATTAGCTGTTCCCCTCTGGAGGTTTTTGACCTTCACAATTACAAGGGCCCTGGTTTTCCGGTGGCCCTCTTTTTTTGCCCAAATTTTGCTCATTCGATAAAATTCGCCCCTCACGCCTCCGTGATTTGCATATCGAAGCCCGGCGATCGATATATCGATCAAACACGATCTATAGTTCGGCGAACCACGATGGACAAAGACGAGATTATTAAGGCACTCGCCCACCCTACCCGGATGGACATTCTGAGCTGGCTGAAAAATCCGGAGAAACATTTTCCCTCGCAGGAGCACCCTTTCGAAATGGGCGTCTGCGCCAGCCAGTTCGAGCGCTGCGGCCTGTCGCAGTCGACGGTCTCGGCTCATTTGGGAACGCTGCATCGCGCCGGCCTCGTCACCACCAAACGCGTCGGCCAGTGGATCTTCTACAAACGCAACGAACAAACGATTGCCGCCTTCCTGAAGCAACTGACGCAGGATCTTTAGAATGCCCCTCGCCCTCCTCGTTCTCGCCTTGAGCTCGTTTGCGATAGGCACCACCGAATTCGTCATCATGGGTCTGTTGCCCGAAGTCGCGGCCGATCTCTCCGTCAGCATCCCGCAGGCCGGATGGCTGGTCACCGGCTATGCGCTGGCGGTTGCGATCGGCGCCCCCGTGATGGCTATTTCGACCGCGAAGCTGAAGCGCCGCACCGCCCTGATTGCGCTGATGGCCTTCTTCATCGCCGGCAACCTGCTGTGCGCTCTGGCGAGCGACTACTGGGTGCTGATGATCGCCCGCATCGTGACCGCACTTTGCCACGGTGCCTTCTTCGGCATCGGCTCGGTGGTCGCCGCCGGCCTCGTCGCCGAAGACCGCAAGGCCCGCGCCGTGGCGCTGATGTTCACCGGCCTGACGCTTGCCAATGTTCTCGGCGTGCCGCTCGGCACCGCGATCGGCCAGGCCTATGGCTGGCGCGCCACCTTCGGCGTCGTCACCATCATCGGCGTCGTCACCATCTCAGGCCTGATCGCCATCCTGCCCAGAGATAGGCAGCAGGAAAACGGCAGCATCCTGCGCGAGATCGCAGCACTGAGGAATGGCGGCCTGTGGCTGGCGCTTTCCACCACCGTCTTCTTCGCCGCCTCGATGTTTGCCCTCTTCACCTATATCGCGCCGCTGCTGCGCGACGTCACCGGCGTTTCGCCGGAAGGCGTCACCTGGACACTGTTCCTGATCGGCCTCGGCCTGACCGTCGGCAATCTCATCGGCGGCAAGCTTGCCGATTGGCGCCTCGGCACAACGCTCGCCGGCGTCTTCGCCGCGATCGCCGTCACTTCGATCGCCTTCAGCTATACCAGCCGCTTCTTCATCCCGGCTGAGATCACCCTCTTTCTTTGGGCACTAGCAAGCTTTGCCGCCGTGCCGGCGCTGCAGGTCGGCGTCGTCGGCTTCGGCAAGGACGCTCCCAACCTCGCCTCGACGATCAATATCGGCGCCTTCAACACCGGCAATGCGCTGGGCGCCTGGGTGGGCGGCCTGGTTATCGACGCCGGCTTCGATCTCACCCGCGTTCCGCTCGCCGCAGCCCTGATGGCTCTCATCGGCCTCGGCGCGACGACGCTCACCTATCTCTCCGCCAGGGGCCGGGCCACCCTCGCCCCCGCCGAGTGATCCTCCCGCAAAAGAAAGGACCATCATGGCCAAGCTTTTTGAACCCACCAAGGTTGGCGACATATCAGTCAAGAACCGCATCGTCATGGCGCCGCTCACCCGCAACCGCTCGCCGGGCGCAATCCCCAACGACCTCAATGTCGAATATTACCGCCAGCGCGCCACCGCGGGCCTGATCATCACCGAAGCGACCCCGATCACCCATCAGGGCCAAGGCTATGCCAACGTGCCTGGCCTCTATACCAAGGAAGCGCTCGACGGCTGGAAGCGCGTCACCGATGCCGTCCACGCCGGCGGCGGCAAGATCGTCGTTCAAATGTGGCATGTCGGCCGTATCTCGCACACGACGCTGCAGCCGAACGGCGGCAAGCCGGTCTCCTCGACCAATCGTACCGCAAAGTCCAAGACCTATCTGGTCAATGCCGACGGCAGCGGCAGCTTTGCCGACACCTCCGAGCCGCGCGCGCTCGAAACGGCTGAAATTCCCGGCATCATCGAGGATTACCGCAAGGCCGCCCGCGCCGCCATCGATGCCGGTTTCGACGGCGTCGAAATCCACGGCGCCAACGGCTACCTCCTCGACCAGTTCATGCGAGACGGCATCAACGACCGCACCGACCAATATGGCGGCTCGATCGAAAACCGTGCCCGCCTGACTTTCGAGGTCGTCGATGCCGTGGTGAAGGAAATCGGCGCCGGTCGCACCGCAATCCGCATTTCGCCGGTCACGCCATCGAACGATAGCTACGATTCCAACCCGCAGGCGACCTTCACCCACGTCGTCGAGAGGCTGGCCAAATACGACCTCGCCTATATCCACATCGTCGAAGGCCAGACCGGCGGCGACCGAGATTACAAGCAGGGCGACAACCCCTCCTTCGACTATAAGGCGCTGCGCCAGGCCTATGAACAGGCCGGCGGCAAGGCCAATTGGATGGTCAACAACGGCTATGACCGCGATCTGGCAATTGATGCCGCCGAGCGTGGCCGCGCCGATCTCGTCGCCTTCGGCAAGCCCTTCGTCGCTAATCCCGATCTCGTCGAACGGCTGGCCAAGAACCTGCCGCTCAACACGCCCGATCAATCGACCTTCTACGGCGGCACTGCCAAGGGCTATATCGACTATCCCACGCTAGAAAAGGTCGCCTGAGTCTTTCGACCCGAACTACGAAATCCCGCCTTTGGCGGGATTTCCCAGATTGCTGGCAAAGTCGGCCAACTCCTCTTCCGTCATGCTCGGGCTTGTCCCGAGCATCTGCCGCCCGTGCAGTAGATCCTCGGCACAAGGCCTGTCAACAAACCGCAAAATCCCGGCGAAGGGCGGGATTTCTGCATTCGGGATCCCTATGTAGGACGCCATGTTCGCTCACTATCTCGATCGCTGGTCGCTCATATCAGACGGCGACCCCATCCTCACCCATTCAAGCCGCCTGCTGCCGGTCCTCTGGCAGGAGAGACCCGCCATGTTGAAAGTCGCCACCGATATAGACGAACGATATGGCGCGCTGCTGATGCAATGGTGGGACGGCGACGGCGCAGCTGATGTTTATGCCCACGAAGGCGACGCCGTATTGCTGGAACGGGCAACCGGTAAACGCTCGCTGCTTGCCATGGCGATGGACGGCGAGGATGACGAAGCAAGCCGCATTCTCTGCCGCACGGCGGCACGGCTGCATGCGCCGCGCGAAAAGCCGATTCCCGATCCCATTCCCCTCAGCCGCTGGTTCCGCGATCTCGAACCGGCCGCCGGCCAACATGGCGGCACGCTTGCCGATTGCGCAGCGATCGCCAATGCCCTGCTTGCCGATCCGCGCGACCTCGCAGTCCTCCACGGCGACATCCATCACGACAATGTCCTCGATTTCGAGACGCGCGGCTGGCTGGCGATCGATCCGAAGCGGCTTTACGGCGAGCGCGGCTTCGATTTCGCCAATATCTTCGCCAACGAGGAATTACCGACCATTACCGACCCCATCCGTTTCCGCCGCCAGCTGGCCATCGTCTCTGCCGAGGCCCGGCTCGAGCCGAAGCGGCTGCTGCAATGGATCGCCGCCTATTCCGGCCTTTCCGCCGCCTGGTTCCTCGGTGATCCCAATGTCGAGCAGGCAGATAAAGCCCTGACGGTCGCCCGGATCGCGCTGGCAGAACTGCAGTCCTAGAGCATTTCCGTTTTTCTGCGAATCACGAAAATGCTCACTCTCTTTGTTTTCACGCGATTCCCGGCAAAAGCGTTTCACCCTTTGCCTGGCAAAGCCGCGACTCACTTTTGCTGAATTGCTCTAACCGGCATTCTCAGGCGAATGCCCGATAAAGGCAGCGGCCGTGGCGCGACGCGGTTCGGGCAGGCAGCCGAGCGCTGCGAGCGAAGCCCTGACCGCCTCGTCGATCGGCGTCTGCGGTTCCTTGCCGAGTTCGGCAACAAGCTTGTCGTTTCGCATTCGCAGCGGCACCTTCCAGAGATAACGCATCTCGTTGATCTCGCGCATCATCGGAATAAAGGGGGCGGCGAGCGCTATGATCCACCCGGGAAAACGGCCGATCTTCGCCTTGCCACCGGCAACGCGCTTGATCGCTTCGGCCATCTGCATGCCGTCTGCATCCCAGAAACCATCCATATGATAGACGGCAAAGGACGGCAGCCGATCGGCTCGGTCGATCAGCTGGGCAATGGTTTCCGCCATATCGGGCAGATAGGTCCACTGATGGCCGACCCCGCGCCGCCCCGGATTCTTGATCGTGCCGACCGGCTTGCCCGGCGTGACGAGACCCGATGAGAACCAGCTGTTACCGGTCGCGCCCGGACCGAAAAAATCTCCGGCCCTGACGATGATGGCGCCGGCACCGGCCTGCGACGCCGCCTCTAGCCGCTTCTCCATCTCGACGCGGATCGCCCCCTTCTTCGTTAGCGGATGCTGCGGACTTTCTTCCGCCGGCGCCGGCAGGGCATCGGGACCGAAATTATAGACGTTGCCCGGCAGCACGATGCGCGCATCGACGGCGCGGGCAGCGGCGATGGTATTGTCGAGCATCGGCAGCACCAGCGTTTCCCAGTCGCGGTAGCCGGGCGGATTGACGGCATGAACGATCAGGCCGACCCCGTCGGCCGCCCTCAGCACGTCACCGGCATTCATCGCATCGCCCTGCACCCATTCGAAAGCCGGCTCGCTCCTCGACGCCTTGGCGGCGTCACGGTTGAGCGCCCGGATACGCCAGCCGCGCGCCAGCAGCTTGCGGGCAACCGCGCCGCCGATACCGCCCGTCGCCCCGAGTACCAGTGCCGTCGTCTTCATGTCTCGGCTCATGACAATCATCTCCTTCGACCGGATGAGATGAGTATGTCCTCGGAAGGCGATAAACGAAATTGACGAAATAAGTGCAGTCGTTATACAAAAATACATGAAGACTGAACCGAACTGGGATTTCTACCGCAGCTTTCTAACCGTGCTCCAGCAAGGGTCGCTTTCGGCCGCCGCCCGTGAATTGGGGCTGACCCAGCCGACCATAGGCCGCCATGTCGACGCCCTGGAACGGGCGGTCGGCGCCGAGCTCTTCATCCGATCGCCGAACGGCCTGTTGCCGACCGACGCCGCGCTGGCACTGAAGCCCTACGCCGAAACGCTGGCGGCAACCACCGCCGCGCTTTTGCGCACCGCATCCGGCCAGCGCGAGCGCGTGGCCGGAACCGTCAGGATCAGCGCCAGCGAGGTCATCGCCGTCGAAGTGCTCCCTGGAATTCTCGGACCGTTGCAGGAGACCTATCCCGAGCTCCAGATCGAGCTCTCGGCATCGGATACGATCGAGGATCTGGTGAACCGGGAGGCCGATATCGCCGTGCGCATGGCCGAGCCGCAGCAGGATGCGCTGATCATGCGCCGCATCGGCGATATCCCGCTCGGCTTCCACGCCCACCGCCGCTATCTCGAACGGCACGGCATCCCCGAAACCATCGCCGATCTCGCAAACCATCGCCTCATCGGCTTCGATCGGCAGACGGCTTATGTCCGCATGGTGATGAAACGCTATCCCGCGCCGGAGGGCATCAAATTCTCCTACAGGACCGACAGCAATCTTGCCCAGCTTTCGGCGATCCACGCCGGCGTCGGCATCGGCATCTGCCAGACCGGCCTCGCCCGGGAACATCCCGACCTGCTTCGCATCCTGCCCGACGCATTCGAGATCCCGCTCGGCACATGGGTGGCGATGCATGAGAGCCTGAAGACTTCGCCGCGCTGCCGCGCCACCTTCGACGCGCTGGTCAAAGGGCTCCAGGACTATCACCGATATTGCACAAGCGCATGACCCCATAAGCACATGACTCGGCATCCGGCCCGACCGGTGACGGCACGTATCGAAGGAGGAAGGATTCGGGATTGTGTCATCGCGCATCCGCAAGCGGCGGCCGATTATGCCGCGCTCAAATGAAGGTGGCAGCCGGATTCGGGATGAATGGCGAGCGTCGCGCGAACATTTGATGGGCGATGGTTCGCGTCACATACCCTGCGAAGCCTCGGCCGCGCGGCCCTTCCACTGGCTGTCCACCACTTCGGTTTCGGGCCGATCGCCGCCCTCGGCATATTCCTCATGCCACTTGCCGTTCTCGTCCTGCCAACTGATCTCGGCGGAATCGCCGCCGACCTGCTGTTCGTCCGCGACGATACGCGCGGCTTCGAGCGCCTCGGCATGGGTCGGGAATGCCTCGGAATAGACGCCTCCGAGCCTGTAGGCCCAACCGCCGTCATGCGGCACGACTTCGTAGACCACCTTGATCATGCATCCGTCTCCTCATCTTTATTGCGCATTCGCACGCTTCCGGACAGGATCCGGATCATCGCGGCCGCTTGACGAGAATTCGAGGACGCCGCGATCTGCTTTCCGGCCCCGATGACATTCAGTATTCCATTAAACGCCCAAGACTGCAAATGAGACTGAATGGAGGCTTGCTTGATATGCGAAATCAGAGGCTTAGATAAAACGCATAAATCCGGACAGGAGCTAAGTCTTGGAGTTTGCGTCACGCTTGAGGGAAGAGACGTTTCTGGTCGCCGCACTTGTCGTTGCAGCGATCGCCTATCTCTTGGAACATGCAGTGATCGAGATGGGACGCGGCGTCGCGCTGATCGCAGCCGCCGCCCTGGTCGGCACCATCGTACTCGCCTCGATCCGTGTTGCCCATCATGCCGAGCTGCTCGCCGTCAAGGTCGGCGACCCCTACGGCACGATGATCCTGACGCTTTCGGCCGTCGCGGTCGAAGTCATCATCCTCGCCATCATGATGAGCGGCGAGAGTTCGCCGACGCTGGTGCGCGACACGATCTATTCCGCGCTGATGCTCGATATCAACGGCATTCTCGGCCTGGCAGCTTTGCTCGGCGGCCTCAAGCACGGCGAACAGCCCTATAACGACAATTCAGGCAAGACCTACGGCGTGATGATCCTCACCGCCATGGGCATCTCGATGATCGTCCCGGAATTCGTGCCCGCCGACAGATGGCACTATTATTCCGCCTTCACCATCGTCGCGATGATCGCGCTCTATGGCCTCTTCCTGCGCATGCAGGTCGGCCAGCACAGCTATTTCTTCAGCTACAGCTATCCGCGCTCCGAACGGAAGAAGGAAAGTCCGGAGGAGCATGGCCCCGACGAGTCGGCCGCGATGTCGATCGCGACCATTCTCGTCGGCGTCGTCATTATCGGCCTGCTGGCGGAGTTCATGGCCGCCTTCATGACAGAGGGTCTGCGCGACAGCGGCGCGCCGATCGCCGTCACCGCCGTCGTCGTCGCAGCGATTTCAGCCGCCCCCGAGATCCTGACCGCCTTGAGGGCTGCACTCAGAAACCGCATGCAGGCGACGGTCAACATCGCCATGGGCGCCTCGCTGTCGACGGTAATCCTGACCGTGCCCGTCATGGAGGCGATCGCACTCTATACCGGCCAGCCCTTCATCATGGCAATGACCCCGGTGCAGACGGTGATGGTGACAATCACCTTGATTGCCGCCGCGATCAACCTCAATGACGGCGAGACCAACGCCATCGAAGGCATGACGCACTTCATCCTCTTCGCCACCTTCGTCATGCTGACGGCGCTGGGGCTTTAAAGGCTTGCCTTGCGACAGTCATTCCTTCGACTTTTCGAGGAAACGCTCTTTCCGGGTTTTCGGCTTGAAGCGCCGGAAGAAATTTTCGATCGCTCGGATGGATTTGGTGACGGACATCAGCCGGTCGATCTGACCGTTGGCATTGTGGAGCCGCTCGGACAAGACCTCGGCCGCCGTCATTGCAATCTCGATCGGCGGCACCTGTGGAAACCGTTTGGCGAGTGCCGCATAGGGGCTGGCATCGACGCCGCCCATCATCGAGATCGCCCCCATCCGGGCAAAGAGACGCAGGAAGATCTGTTCGAACGTCCAATCATGCACATCGAAGACCTTCCACTTCTCGCTTCTCTTTGCCGAAAAGCCGGCAAGCAGGATCTTGCCCGGCAGTTGAAGGTCGGCGAGCCAGAGCGCCATCGCAAAGCCGCTCGTCGCAATCTTGCCCATCGGATAGAGATCGCCGAGCATTTGCGTCAGATCGAGGTGGCGGGCTCTGACGCCTTTGAAGCGGCTCTCCTCACTGAAGTTTTCCTCAGCCGAGACGCGAATATTGACGACGCCCAGAAAATCGTCGCCGGCAAAGAAGCGCAGGACATCCCCCACTTCGCGCCGGTGAACGATATTGGCGCCCATCACGCCGCTGCGGGCCACCAGCACCGCATGTCCGGCAAAGGGCTCGTCGAGCACCTTATAGACATTGTTGAAGAACACGTAGAGCGCCGTCTCCGGCAATTCGTTTCGCAGCCGCTCGAAATCAACCGCCTCGCTGTTTGCCACCAGCACGACGTGGGAATAGCGCGACAGCAGCGCCTTCCACGCGTCCGGCGTCAAGACATTGAAGCCGCCATCCGCGGTGGCCGTGGTTTGCGTATCGCTGGGAATTGATTCCATATCGGCTCACATGCACTTTCCAAGGACGATGCGCTCGGCCCGCCTCACTAGCTGTTGCTGAAATAGGCGCGCATCCGTGCAAGCCGCGTCAGCCCGCCGACCTGCTTTCCCACATGCGAGAGGAAGCCCGCGAGCCGGCCCGTCATTGACGGCTGCCTGCAGAAGGAGGCCCAGGGCGTGTTGCGGAGATCCTCGGCATAACGTTCGGCCATCCGCCGGTGAACCCAGGGAACGGTCGCCTGCCACGGTTTCTTGCGGCCGGTGAAATGAAAGATGGCCGGCCGATCGACGAAAGGCAGCAGGCCCGTCTGCGTATTCCAGCGCGGATCGAGCACCAGCCAGTCGCGATCGAACGTGACGTTCAGCGCATCCTGGTCGTTGTTCTCGAAGAGATGCGACCGCTCCTCGAAGATTTCCCGCGTCCTGGCGAAAAGCCCCCTCGTCCGGCAGGCCGACCAGTCGAACAGCAGCACGCCGGCATTGAAGTATCGGCCGCCATCGCCCATGCCGATCTTGCGCTGCCGCGCGCCTGATTTCTCGGGGAAAGCCATGACGTAATCGTCGACGGCGGCAAGCGCCTTGCCTTGCAGATCTCTCGCAAAGAGTTCATCGACGGGCGCCACCGCGAGCACATCGGCATCGAGGTAAAGCAGGCGCTCGACAGTCTCGGGAATGTGCAGATCCATGTAAAGCCGCGCCAGCGTCGCGGCGGACCAGCGGCCTCGCGCCTGTCGCGCCGTCTCCGGCGTAGCATAAGGCAGCACCTTGATCGCCATGCCGTGCAGACGCGCGAAATTGCCGACCTCGGTGATCTCGTTCGGCTTGAGATCAATGCCGAGAAGCAGGAACTCTATGCCGGCGTTCGTGAGATTGCGCTTGACAGAAAGCAGGGTGCAGCAGGCGGCCGGCAGCATGTTGACATCCGAACAGACGATGACGGCACTCTGCTGCAAAATCCGGCCTCCCGAAGCGGTAATTAAACTTGATGCCGGATATCTAGTTGGTTTGGCGTCCGCCCGCAACCGCAGACCGCCCGTCCCGTCGGCGCTCGCTCTCACGTTTTGAATCGGAATTCAACGACTTGCGAGGCAAAGCGGAATCAATGCGGCAACGCGTTGAATCGGCATATGAGCTATAGCCGCAATGCCAGCGGATGATCGACGAGCAGCCGGTCGACGGTCGCAAGCTGCAACCCTTCGACCTTGCACTGTGCCAGCAGCAGCCGGTCGAAGGGATCGCGCGCTCCCGGCTCGGGATCGGCGGTGGTGATGACGTGCCGAATTTCGATCCCCAGCAGGATCAGTCCTATTTCCTCAAGAGACCCGGCAATGTCTTCGAGCGGCATGCCGGGATCCAGCTTTCCCAGACGAGCCTTGATTGCCGTTTCCCAAAGGCTTGCGACGCTGACGAAGCCCACGGTTTTGCTGTCGCCAAGCAGCGAGGCGATCTCGGGAAATCGCTCGCCGGCGTCCTTCCGCAGGATCGCCAGAACGATGTGAGTATCAAGAAGAAGTCTCATGACTCCGGCAGGGGCCTCAGGAAAAAATCCTCAGGCAGCGGATCGTCAAAATCGTCCGCGATGAATGGCACCGGATTGGTAATACCCCGAGCACGAAGATAAGCCTGACCGGCCTCCAAATTCAAACCGCCGCGTTTCTGATGTGGCACGAGATCGAACACCGGGCGTCCGTTCCGCGTCACGATAATGGTTTCGCCTTCCTCGACCTCGCGGGCGAGCTCGGTCAGGCGGTTTTTCGCATCGCGGATCGAAACGGTCTTCATAGTCTCAAATGTAGCCACATGCAGCCACATCGTCAACGCCGCACAAGCAAAAGGCCCGCCGTCACCGGCGGGCCTTCGATCGATATTATCGCAGTCCGATTTACTTGCAGGCGCCGCAGAAGCGCTGGATGCGGCGGCAGGCTTCCTCGAGAAGCGTTTCCGAGGTCGCGTAGGAGATGCGGAAGTTCGGACCGAGGCCGAAGGCCGAGCCATGAACGACGGCAACGCCTTCGGTTTCCAGCAATTCGGAAACGAAATCCTCATCTGTCTCGATGACCTTGCCCGAAGGAGCCGTCTTGCCGATCAGGCCCTTGCAAGAGGGATAGACGTAGAAGGCGCCTTCCGGAACCGGGCAGACAATGCCCTTGGCCTGGTTCAGCATGGACACGACGAGATCGCGGCGGCCTTCGAAGATCTTCTTATTTGCGGGGATGAAATCCTGCATGCCGTTCAGCGCTTCGACAGCCGCCCACTGAGCGATCGACGTCGCGCCCGAGGTCTGCTGCCCCTGGATCATGTCCATAGCCTTGATGAGCTGGATCGGGCCGGCGGCATAGCCGATACGCCAGCCGGTCATTGCGTAGGCCTTGGAGACGCCGTTCATCGTCAGTGTCCGGTCGTAGAGGCTGGGCTCGACCTCCACGGGCGTGACGAACTTGAAGTCGCCATAGGTCAGATGCTCGTACATGTCGTCGGTCAACACCCAGACATGCGGATGCTTGACCAGCACGTCGGTCAGCGCCTTCAGCTCGTCATGCGTATAGGCAGCGCCCGTCGGGTTGGACGGTGAGTTGAAGATGAACCACTTGGTCTTCGGCGTGATCGCCTTTTCGAGATCTGCCGGCTGGAGCTTGAAGTTATGCTCCTGGGTGGCCGAAACGAAAATCGGCGTGCCGCCGCACAGCGCCACCATCTCCGGATAAGACACCCAGTACGGCGCCGGAATGACGACTTCGTCACCCGGGTTCAACGTCGCCATGAAGGCGTTGAACAGGATCTGCTTGCCGCCGGTACCGACGATCGTCTGTTCCCAGGAGTATTCGAGGCCGTTCTCGCGCTTGAACTTGGCGGCGATTGCCTTGCGCAGTTCCGGGATACCGGAAACCGGCGTGTACTTCGTCTCGCCGCGATTGATCGCGTCGATGGCGGCCTTCTTGATATTATCCGGCGTATCGAAATCCGGCTCACCCGCGCCGAGGCCGATGACGTCGCGTCCTTTTGCTTTCAGCTCGCGCGCTTTCTGAGAGACGGCGATGGTGGCTGAAGGCTTCACACGAGAAAGAGCATCGGCAAGGAAGGCCATGATATCGGTCCTATTGGTTGAAACGGGCAGAAAGCCGGGACCGGAGTTCTGCGGTTAGCTCTATGTCCAATGTATGACGGCATTTCAAGCGCAAAGGCGTGATGGGGGCAATGATTCTTATTGATCGTTTCGCCGCACCGGCGAGCCGGCCCGCCGTCCTCTTCGGCAAGGCTTGCGGCGCGTAGTCAATAATCAATCTGGGTGAATTGCTTTTTAAGGTATTGCTGATGAACTGCCGCCATGACAAAGCCGCCCCGCAAGCCTTCCAAGCCGCTGCTCGGTGAAGCCTACGAGCGGCTCCACAACCGACCGCGCCGGCGGCGAGATCCCGCTCAGCCTGATCCTCCTCTCGATCCGATGCCCGCACGTATCGCGCCAGACGACCCGGAATTGAATCAGGCCGACGGTCGGCAATACCCTCAGACGACCTGCCGGAACATGGCTGTTCGCAACTACCTGAACCTCAACACGGCGATCTTGCTGGGGATCCTGATTATTGCGATCGTCTTCAGGCTCCACAAGATCACCTTGCCGCTGGTCGACGGCTTCAGCTGGCGCGAGATAAGCACCGCAATGATGGCCGACAATTTCCAGCAGCGCAGCTGGAACATCTTCTTTCCTGAGGTCAGCTGGACCGGGCCTGGGCCAAGCTATCAGGGCCGCGAATTCCAGATCGTCAGCTATCTTACAGCCCTGCTCTATCAATTTTTCGGCTGGCACGACTGGTTCGGCCGCGTGGTTGCGGCCTTCTTCGGTCTGGTGACGGTGTTTTCGTTGCACAGGCTGACGGCGCAATGCTGGGGGGAGATGCACGCCCACGCAGCGGCACTGGCCTATGCGCTGATGCCGGCGGCGATCATGATCGACAGCTCGTTTCTTCCCGATCCCGCGATGCTGGCCTTGGTAACTCTCGGCGTCTGGCTGTTCGTCAAATACTGGGCCGGCGGCAGCGGCCGGCTCTTGCCGCTCGCCGCGGTCAGCTTCACGCTCGGTGTCCTGTCAAAGCCACCAGGCTTGGCCGCCGGTGCCGTCATCTTCTACCTGATGGTCTTCTGGATTTTGGAAAAGAAACTAAAACAGGCGGCCGGGGTCTTCCTGTCGGGGCTCGTGAGCCTGGCCGTCATCGGCGCTTATTTCAGCTGGGCGATTTATCTCGGCCGCAGCTATCCGCCGTTTCATGTCGCCGGCACCGGCGGCTATATCTGGGAATCCGGCTTCCGGACATACGTCAGGGACAGGTTCTACTTCCAATCCGCGTGGAACACCTCGCTCTTGTGGTTCTACGGCTATCCGTTCATGATCCTGCTCGCGGTCGGCTTGTGGATGCCGCCCAGCCCCCCCGAAGACCGTAGGCAGTGCACCCTTTCGGCCATCCCCTATGTGTGGCTGGCTGCGGCCATGGTCGTCTATCTGGCGGCGGCGGGCGAGATCACCAGCAATGTGTGGAACTTCCACATCTTCCATGTGCCGGTCGCGATGTTGTGCGGCCGCGGCGCGCTTCTTCTGGCGACGCTTGCATCGCGAACCGTTTTATCGCCGGTGGTCGTGCTTCGCGCGATCTGCATTGTGGCCGTCACGCTTGTCTGGTCGACCCTTCCCCTCGTCAGGACGATGAAGAAGCCAATCGCCATGAAGGGCAAGCTGCTCGGCGAGGAACTGGCGCGGTTGGCGCAGCCCGGCGAGCTTGTCGTCGCCATCGCGCCCGAGGTCGGCGATCCCGTCGCAGTCTACTACAGCAGGGCGCGCGGCTGGGTGTTCCCGCCTGGCGGAGGCGATACCGAATGGTCGAAATTCGTCGCCGACGATGCCACCGCGATCGCCCAACTCGAGGAACTGCGCGCGCAAGGCGCGGATCTGTTCGGCGTGGCCAAGAACGCCACCGACAAGCAGGACCTGCTGTTCGTCGAGCATCATGACGGGGTCATCGACTATCTGGAAAGGACCGCAACCAAGCTTGTCGATTCGGATGATTTGCTGGTCTACAGGATCACCCGTCCATGAGAGCCGCGACCGTCCGAGGCCAGGGGTCTCGGACAGGATATGGCCCCGACCCCGGCACTTTCGCGGTGGCGACGATCGCATTTTTCGCCTTTTGAAATCAGCAAGATCGCCGGACTTCGTCATCGCCACCAATAAGCCGCAACAAATGCCGTGCGTCGCCGCAATTCGGTCGTGAGCGCGCCGAGATCGAAGCAGCATTATTCCGGTCTCCGAAATTGGTTATTGAGGGTGCGCCAATGTTTCTGGAAGATGAGCTTGCCGTCGGGCGCATGCGCATGCGCCGGATTTCCGTTTCACTTTTTGTCGCGGTCACCGCCCTTGTTGCCTGCATCGCCGCAATAGTGGGGTTTGCCTCCGCCGCCCGCGCCGAGACGCAACAGGCATCCAACCAGCTCGCAGCACTTGTCCGGCCGAACGGCGTCAACAGCGGCTCGCCGGCGGGCTTTTATGTCGAAGCACCATGGCTGAAGCCCGACGTCGCCATCGATGTCTCCGGCCCGATCGCCAAGGCCGCCACGATGGTCGCGCAGAAGTCCTCGACCATGAACCTGACGCAGACGGCAACGCAGGCCGAGGAGCAGATCATCCGCGGGCTCACCATGCTGCTCCTGGCGCTGACGGCGGCAAGCGGGCTGGCAGTCTGGCGTCGTCGCCTCAAGGGCATTGTCTTGATCGGAGCCAAGCCCGATGGTCGTTAGGCCTGCTGCAAGCCAGAATGAGGGAGCGACTGAATTCGAGCCGCTTCCGACCTATCTGGAACTCGCCCTTGCCGCCGCCACGGCCCACGATGTGCCGAAGGCGCGGCGAAGGAAAGGCTTTTTCCTCTGGCGCCTTTCCTCGACCGAACGGGCGATCGCCTTTGCCATTGCCGGTCTTGCCCTTTACGGCCTGGCGCTGATCGGCGATGGCTTCCTGCTGAAGGCGAAGGCTGGGCTGATCGACCAGGCGACGGGTTCCGTTCAACCGGCAAACACAAAGCCGTTATTGCGGACCGAATGAGGTTGAAGCGACCCCCTGCCCGCTCCACGTTCGAACTGGAGAGACGACGGGAAACAAGATGAAGAGACTGTCCGCCTTCAATTTCGCAGCAGCACTAGCCCTCTTCAGCGCGGTATCCGCCGATGCCGCCGATACTGTCAACACGCAGGGCCCGACCGTCCGTGTCGACAAGCTCGCCGACGGACTCGAACATCCCTGGGCTGTCGAAATCTTGCCCGACGGCGCCTATCTCGTCACCGAGCGGCCCGGCCGCATGCGCATTATCCGCGACGGCAAGGTCTCCGATCCGATCGCCGGCGTTCCGAAGGTCAGTGCCCGTGGCCAGGGCGGCCTGATGGACGTGGCGCTCGCTTCGGACTTTGCCAAGAGCCGCAGGCTGTATTTCACCGCCGCCATCGCCAATCGGCAGGGCTCCGGCACCGAAGCCTTCAGCGCCACGCTTTCCGCTGACGAGAAGAGACTGGACGCCGTCACGCCTGTTTTCACGATGCAGCGCTTCACCTCGGGCAACATCCAGTATGGCTCGCGCATCGCGATTGCCCCCGACGGCAGCCTGTTCATCAGCGTCGGTGACCGTGGCGACCGCGACCGCTCGCAGGACTGGCGGGACGACGCCGGCTCGATCATCCACATCAACGCCGACGGCAGCATCCCCGCCGACAATCCTTTCAAGGACGGCGGCAAGGCGCTGCCGGAAATCTGGTCGAAAGGCCACCGCAATCCGCAGGGTATCGCCTTCGATAGCAAGGACGACAAACTCTACACTGTCGAACATGGTGCGCGCGGCGGCGACGAGATCAATCAGCCCGAGGCAGGCAAGAATTACGGCTGGCCGATCATCACCTACGGCCGCGATTATTCAGGCGCCGAGATCGGCGAAGGTACCGCCAAGAAAGGGCTTGAACAGCCGCTGCATTACTGGGATCCGTCGATCGCCCCCGGGGCGCTCGCCGTTTATCGCGGCGCCATGTTCCCGGAATGGGACGGCAATTTCCTCGTCGCGGCGCTGAAGTTCCAGCTGCTCTCGCGCATGCAGCGTGACGAGAGCGGCGCCTTCGTGGCCGAAGAGCGCCTGTTCGAGGGCGAATACGGCCGCATCCGCGATATCATCGTCGCGCCTGACGGCGCGCTGCTGATGGTGACGGACGAGGATGACGGATCACTGCTCAGGATCTCGCGCGCTGAGGCCAATAACGGCTGAGCGCACACGGCGATGATGGACGAATGGCTGAAGACGGGGACGGCGACACTTCGCTGGAACGGAACGCCGTGATCGACCTTGTTCCCGAAACCGGGAAGCCAAGCACGGGGCGGCTATTTACAGCTGTACTCCCAGATGAAGTATTGAGGATGCCTAGCCTCGGGATCTTTGTCTTGTTCCGGATCCCTGCTCAGCCAAATATTTCCGAGGAGGAAACGCCGTTCTGGCAGCTGCCTTTGATCAATTTCGCCACCATCTGGAAAACTTGCAAATGCCGGTCGCGAAACGACATCTCCGCCAACGGGCCAATATATTTTTCTCCGTTGTGAGTGACTTCGATTCTTCGATCCTTGGCGCCTAAAGCAGTGACGGTATAATTGAATTCCGAGCCGCTAAGCTGTGTTGTTCCACTATCCCCAGTGTCGCGGGCACTCGCGGGTTCTATGGCAACTATTAAAAGCCAGCACAACAGGATATACTTTAAATATCTAATATGCATTAGAATCGCCCACCTATATTCGACCAGACAATACGGCCTTCCGTCGTTTACACAATCGGCAATTTGGGCGGGCTCTTCGCGCGGATGGTGCGTTGGGACAGTGCCGGAAAACGGCAACGGCTGAGACGTCAAAATGCGCCGCGCAATTCCTTACGGATGACGAATTTCAGCCCGGACCAGACTTCGTCGACAGCGCAGACCTTGACGTCGACCAGACCGGTCGGAAGGAGAATCTCTCGCAACACATCCTCGGTGACATCGGTCGGCACCCGCGAACGTTTCTTCGGCCATGAGATCCAGACCATGCCGTCCGGCTTCAGAACACCGAAGAGCGTAGGCGCAATAGCCTCCAGCGCCTCTCGTTCAGTCACAAACAGATGCATATAGTCGAACGCCCGGCGAGGTATTTCGGGAAGCGCAAGGGCGACCGAGGCAAAACCGTCGAAGCCATGGATGTCGTTAATCGCCTTTGGAACGCTAAGAAGGGCGGCCGCCTGCCCGCGCACAAGGCCGAGCTTCCTGGCGAGCGGCGTGCCTGAATAGCCTGCCGTCCCGGGCGTTGCCGCCATGTCGCCGGCCGGCCGGCCTTCTTCGCGTCGCATGCCCTACCTCCATCGTCAGGTGTGAAGTCTTCACCCTTGCCTAGAAGAAACGCAACTGCTAACCGATTGGGCACATCCCTTCCCCATCGAGGACGACATGACGCGCGCTCAGGCGAACCTCCTCCTATTGCTTGCGGCCGCCATCTGGGGCGGCGGCTTCGTCGCGCAATCGACGGCGATGAAGGCGATCGGTCCCTTCTGGTTCATCGCCCTGCGTTTTGCCGTCGCCACATTGGCCGTGCTGCCCTTCGTCGTTTTTGAAGCGCGCAAAACCAAGGTGAAGACAAGCCGACGCCATGCGAAACTCTATGTCCTGACCGGCCTTGCCCTTTTCAGCGGCGCGGCCACGCAGCAGGTCGGGCTGCAGACGACGACGGTGACGAATTCCAGCTTCATCACCGGCCTCTATGTCGTCTTCGTGCCACTGATCGCCGTGTTCTTCCTGCGTCGTGCCCCGCATTGGGTCATCTGGCCGGGCGCGCTGATGGCTATCGCGGGTATCTATCTTCTGTCCGGCGGTCATCTCTCGGCCCTCACATCAGGTGATCTCCTGACCGTCGTCTGCGCCGTCTTCTGGGCAATCCAGATCACCCTGGCCGGCACGACCGTGTCTGCCACCGGAAGGCCGCTCGCGCTCTCGGCCACGCAATTCGCCATCACCGCGGTCTGCGCGCTTGCCATTGCCGCAGCCGTCGAACCGATCACCCTATCGGCGATTTGGGCCGCAGCACCTGAGATACTCTATGTCGGCATCTTCTCCTCCGGCCTCGCCTTCGTGCTGCAGGTGATCGCCCAGCGCTACACCACGCCCTCGCAGGCCGCGATCTTCCTCTCGTCCGAGGCATTGTTCGGCTCATCACTCGCCGCCCTTCTGCTCGGCGAGACGATGCCGGCGACAGGCTATGCAGGTTGCACGCTCCTGTTTACCGCTATGCTTGTGGTCGAACTCGTGCCCGGGCTCGCCCGGCGACGCGTGCCGGCCGCCTGAACACGCGTCCAAATATGGATTGGTCACGCATCGGAAAAAATTTTGCCGGAGGCGTGTGAAGACGCGCTCACGTTGCATTTTTGGGAAAATCTGCTCGCAACTTATATTGCAGACGATATAAAACGTTAATCATTCCCTATCTTCGAAGAAAATTTTGCGTTTTTGCGCAAACTGGATATCCGCAGGGGTCTGCCCCACCCGGCACGCTAAAAACTTTTGCTTGCCAAAATCCTTTAAACGCAGCACTCTCAGCGCGTTCGGGCATTTTGCGAGCATGGGAAGTCCTTAAGTATTTGCGCGCCGGGAACGCTAATATTCCGGTCAGCCGGTTCCGAAAATGGCGGGCGAAAGTCCTGCCTGGAGCAGGCAGAGGTAGAGGGGACCTTTTTCTCACATTTCAAGAATTGCCTGCCAACACCTCCCGCAAGGAGGCAATGCTATGATGCTGCCCGTGTGGATGGCGGGCAGAGAGAAAAGGACCTGACGCATGGCCGAGACTGGCACTGTAAAATTCTTCAATACCGACAAAGGCTTCGGCTTCATCAAGCCGGACCGGGGCGGCGCCGATATCTTCGTTCACATTTCTGCCGTTCAAGCCTCCGGGCTGGCCGGTCTGACGGAAAACCAGAAGGTAAGCTTCGACACGGAGCCGGATCGCCGTGGCAAAGGCCCGAAGGCCGTCAATCTGCAGATTGCGGGCTGAACCCTTAAACAAGGCTGTCGAATTCGAGTTGAAGCCCGGCAGCAATGCCGGGTTTTGTCGTTCAGCCTTCGTTCAGCTAAAAATCTGTACGACTGTGACCATCGAGAAAGGAACCGGCGTTCGGTTCCCGGGATTAGGATTTATGCCAATGAACAGGCTCGCCAAGACACTTCTGCTGACGGCAACCGCTGCGGCGCTCACCCTTTCCGCCATTGGTGAAGCCTCGGCCCGCGACGGCCACTGGCGCCATGGCAATCATCATGGCAACAACGATGCGTGGGTTGGCGGCGCCGTCGGCCTTGCCACCGGCCTGATCGTCGGCTCTGCCATCGCCAATGCCAATAACGGTCCGGTTTACGAAGAGCGCCGCTACATCGACCCGGCCTACGAACCGGATTATTACGAGCCCGCTCCGGTCTATCGCGCCCCGCGCCGCGTCTATGTCGAGCAGCCACAATATGTCGAGCAGCCGCAATACTACGCGCCGGTCCGCACGTCAGTGGAGCCTTGGTCGCCGCAATGGCAGCGTTACTGCTCGTATCGTTACCGGTCCTTCGATCCGCGCAGCGGCACCTATATCGGCAATGACGGCCGCAGCCACTTCTGCACCGCCGGCTGATCGCTCAATATCCCCGATGCCAAGCGCCGCTTTTCAGCGGCGCTTTTGTTTTCAGAGCAATTCCAGCAAAAGTGTGCAGCGGTTTTGCCAGGCAAAGCGTGAAACGCTTTTGCCGGGAATTGCGTAAAAACAAAGAGATAGAGCATTTTCGTGATTCGAAGAAAAACGGAAATGCTCTACCCCTGTTCAACCCGCCTTCTGTTCCCGGGACGTCGGCTCCGTCTCGCCATCCGGCTCGAAATCGGTCGAGACACTGACGGCGCGCCATTCCCGATCAGCTTCGATACGCGCAGCATCCGCTTTCTCGACATTGCGCACGGCATCGCTGCCGAGCAGCAGCCGGAGCGGCGGCGCATCGAGGCCGGCGATATGGATGATGACCGCAGCCGCTTTGGCAGGATCTCCGGGCTGGCGACCATTATACTCACGCTGGAAGCGCACGGTCGCGCCGACCGTCTCCGCATAGTCCTGCCGCCCTTCGGCAAGCACCGTCGAGGCGCCGGCGAAATCGGTCCTGAAGCCGCCGGGCTCAATCACCGTCACTTTGATGCCGAATGGCGCAACCTCTTTCGACAACACCTCGGAAAAGCCCTCGACAGCGAATTTCGCCGCTGAATAGGCGCCGCGCCCGGCAGGTCCGATCCGGCCGCCGACGGATGAGAACTGGATGATATGCCCCGCCCCCTGCTCGCGCATCAGAGCGATGACCGCCTTGGTCATGATGATCGTGCCGAACAGGTTGGTCTCGATCTGGGCGCGGAAATCGGCAAGGCTGGCATCTTCGATCGAGGAGACATTGCCGTAACCGGCATTGTTGACAAGCACGTCGATGCGACCAAACCTCTTCACACCAGCCTCGACCGCGGCCGCGGCCGCCGCCTCGTCCGTCACGTCGAGCGCAAGCGTCAAAACCTGGCCGCCATACCGTTCGGAAAGATCGGCAAGCTGGGCAGGATCGCGTGCCGTCGCCACCAGAATGTCGCCAGAGGCCAGAACCGCCTCCGCCAGTGCTCGGCCGAGACCGCGCGAACTCCCCGTAATCAACCAGACCTTGGACATCGGAAACCTCTCCTTCTTTGGTTCCCGGCTCATGTATGGTCTATTGTATCCGATCGAAAGAAGGTACCCGGACGATCTATACACACCTTGAGGTAACCGACGTGAGCAACGACATGTTCGATTTCTGCCGCAGTATCACGGACGAACAGGATGCGCGCGCCCGTGTTCTGATCGAGCGGGCGGCGGCGAAATGGCCGCTCCGCATCCTGCATGTACTCTCCGATGCCGGCGCCCCCTTGCGCTTCTCGCGCCTCTTGGAACGGGTCGAGGGCATCAGCCAGAAAGTCCTGACGCAGACGCTGCGCACTCTCGAAAGAGATGGCCTCGTCATCCGCACGCTCTATCCCGAGGTGCCGCCACGCGTCGAATATGAGTTGACACCGCTCGGCCGCGACCTCCTCATGCAGGTCGCTGCGCTCTGGCGCTGGATCGTCGAACACCTGGACGATTTCGATGCGCGCAAAGCCGTGAAGCTGACTGCAACAGGCATCTAGGCTGGAATGCGGATCGTAGCTCTCAGTCCTCCGAGCGGGCTGTCGCCAAGGGTGACGTTGCCGCCGTGGCTGCGGGCGATGTCGCGGGCGATCGCAAGGCCGAGGCCGGTGCCCGACGCATCGAGGTTGCGCGCCATATCCAGCCGGAAGAATGGCTTGAACACGTCCTCGCGGTTCTTTTCAGGAATGCCCGGCCCGTCATCGTCGAAAACCACCGTCAGCCATTTGGCATTGTGCTTGGCCTCGATGTCGAGCCTGTCGGCATAACGGCGTGCGTTCGAGGCAAGGTTGGTGACCAGACGCATGAAGGCGTTCGGCCTGACCGATATGTCGTCGTCGCCTTCGATCGAATAGCTGAGTTTTTTGCCGTGCAGGGCGAAATCCGATTCCAGCTTCGCGAAGATCTCGCTCAGTTTCAGCTCTCCGACATCCTCTTCGACCTCGCCGCGCGCGAAGGCCATATAGGCCTCCAGCATGGTCTGCATGTCGTTGACGTCGTCGTTCAGCCCATGCAGGTCGGGATTGTCGCCGGCCAGCGCCAATTGCAGCTTGAAGCGGGTCAGGATGGTGCGCAGATCATGACTGACGCCGGAGAGCATGGCCGTTCGCTGCTCGATCTGCCGTTCGATTCGCTCGCGCATCAGAATGAAGGCAAGACCGGCGCGCCGGACTTCGTCGGCGCCGCGCGGATGGAAATTGTCGGGCTTCTGCCCCTTGCCGAAGCTTTCGGCCGCTCGCGCCAGCATCAGGATCGGCCGGATCTGCCCACGCAGGAAGAGGATCGAGATGCCGATCAGCACCAGCGAGGTGCCGACCATCCAGACGATGAAGATATGCGTGTTCGAGGCATAGGTCTGGCTGCGCTTGGTCAGCACCCGCAGGATCTTGTTATCGAGCTTGATGCGGATCTCGACGAGGTTCGAGTTGCCGACCGTGTCGATCCAGAAAGGCCGGTGGATCTCGTCGGTGATCTCGTCGCTGAGGATGCCGTCGAGGATCGAGAAGAACGGCTTGACACGCGGCGGCGGCAGGTCGCCGTCCGGCTCGATCGAGATCTGCAGGCTGAGCTGGTCGCGGGCGATGCGGATGATTTCGCTATAGTCGGAATTCTGCGGGTAGGTCTCGATGATCTCGATGATCGCCGCGATGTCGCGGGTGACGGCAAGCGACAGCCGCTCCGTCACCATCTGCCAGTGGCGCTCCATGAAGACGGCGGCGACGACGGATTGCAACAGCACCATCGGAATGATGATGATCAGCAGTGAGCGCGCGTAAAGCCCGGTCGGCAGCCGCCGGCGCAGCCAGCGGACGATCCAGCGCCAGCCCGGCGCAGAACTGCGGTCTTCCCGCCGCAAGCTGTCGATCGTCACCATCAGCGCCGGTCCTGATCTTGAGTTTAATCGATGCTCAGCCTGTATCCGATACCGCGCACCGTCTGCAGCCAGACGGGGTTGGCCGGATCTTCCTCGATCTTGCGCCGCAGCCGGTTGATCTGCACGTCGATCGTTCGCTCGCCCACCTCGGTGTCGTTGCCGATCAGCTCGTGACGCGGGATCGTATCGCCGGCGCGGCGCGCAAAGAGCAGCATGATCTCCTGCTCGCGGTCGGTGAGCCGGATCACCTCGCTGGCCTTCTTCAGCTCCTTGCGAGTCAGCGAGAAGGTGTAGGGACCAAACATCACCTGTTCGATCTTCGGCCCCTCGCCGCCGGCATTGCGGCGCAGGATGTTGTTGATGCGCAGCACCAGTTCGCGCGGATCGAAGGGCTTGGAAAGATAGTCGTCGGCCCCCGCCTCCAACCCTTCGATGCGATTGCCCGATTCCGCCAGCGCCGTCAGCATGATGATCGGCACGTTCTTGATGGCGCGAAGCCCACGGGTGACCTCGATGCCGGATTCGCCGGGCATCATCACATCCATGATGATGAGATCGAAATCGAGCCCCGTGAGCTTGCGCTGCGCCTCGGCGCCGTCGGCGGCGACGGTGACGCGGAAGCCGTTCTCGGCGAGATAACGATTGAGCAGCGCGCGGATGCGCGAGTCGTCGTCGACCACCAGCAGATGCGCCGCATCGTCGGAAATACCTGTCTTGACCGCCATTCAATCCGCCTTCTGTCTGTCCCGCATCCCTCTGAGGAAAGCTTTTACGCCCTCCCGCACCTCCGCAGAAGCCCCTTCGAATGCCCGCTCAATGCGGCGCGATTGCGGCTCGGCAAGGGCAAGCGCCAGCTCCCGTCCGGATTTCGTCGGATAGAGCTTGCGCTGCCGCCGGTCCTCAGGCCCCGCCACCTGGCGAATATAACCTGAATCGATCAGCTGTTTCAGCACCCTTGCAAGGCTCTGCTTGGTGATCCGCAGCGTATCGAGAAGATCGGCCACCGTCATGCCGGGATTGCGGTTGACGAAATGCACGACCCGGTGATGCGCCCGACCGAAGCCGCTCTTTTCGAGGATGGCGTCAGGATCGGAAACGAAATCGCGATAGGCAAAGAAGAACTGCTCGATGATCTCGAAATCGATCATGTCGGTATCTTCCATCGCCGTGGCCAGCGGCTCCGGCTTGCCCGCTTTCGGACCGGTCTGTCGTGACACTCGGCATTTCCTTTCTTTTCCCAACACAGCCGGAAACTTTCGCGAAGATATGTCAATTTTATTGGCGTATCTTGCGTCGCTGCTGGCTCCCCGTGCTCTGCCGGGAGCCCCACACGGCCTCTCGTTTCCCTGGAAACCAAATCCCGTCCGGCACTCCGACGCACCGCGCAATTTCCCCTTGCGTCTGTGGATAAAACGTAATGGGGACAACAATCAACAGGCATGGCGCCCGCGGCGACCGTCGGGCTATTGAAGCGCCAGGATTTCCAGGATGCCTATACCGCCCGATTGCCTGGCGCGGCAGCGAAATGATGGGCGTTTCGGCGCAGGCCAATCGCATCAACGTCACCATCGCCGTCTGGGCAATGGGGCAGCTCTTTCAACCCGACCGAGAAGTTGCAGAGCAACCGGCTCGACATCGCCGAACACCGTCGTCCGGATCCGAAGACCGCGCCCTGCGCCTCCAAGGCGGCCGGTCTCTCCGTGATCTGCACTTGTTTCCAAGCACGCCGCTGCAGCCAAGAGTTATGCGGATGCGATAATGCTCGATTATGAACGATCACTCGCCAGACCGTGATCGAACTCGCCAAACGCCGCAGCATTGCCGTGATCGAGCGCAGGATTTCCGAACCCTGATAAACGACGACTTAAAGGAGTCTATCCCGCGGCGGTCGCCGCCGAATAAGATCCGTCACGCGTTCGCTCCGGCCGGAGTGTCTGGCCTTTTACCTATGTGCCCGCGCCATAACCAGTCCGGCGAGCGTCGAGAGAATGCCGCCGCCGATGAGACCGCCGATGCCGTCGGCGATCAGGCCGGTCATCGCCGCTTCGCCGCCGACCATGCTGAGCAGCATGCCGCCGGCCACGCCGCCGATCGCGCCTGCGATCGTGCGGGCGACGATATTCAGTGCCTGCTGCTTCAAGGCGGCGCTTGCGGCGTTACCGCCGATGGCGCCTGCTATTAATTGGATGACGAGCGGAAGTAGCGCTTCCATGATTTCCTCCTGTGGCGATCTCCCCGATCGCCGATCCATGCCGAACCTTCAGCATATTAGCATTTTATCATATTTCGGAGGAACGCGTTAAGAAAATCAACCGATGCGGGATTAAGGCAAGGCAGAACTGGCCCGGAACGAGGCGGCCTGACGTCCGCCTCGCCCTCAGTTTTTGCCAATCGTGTCATTGATAGACGTAGACGATCCGGCGCGTACCGGGATCGACCAGCACCGGCCGGTCGTTGATCCTCGTATAGCGGTACTCGTAGTCGGGAATCGTCTGGAAGGTGACGTCGGCAGGCACCTGCGCGCCGACGACGACATCGCCGCCGAGCCGCACGGTGTCAGCCGGGTTGGTCTCGATATAGGTGCGGACCGTCTCAGGTGGCGTGATGGTTTCGACCGACCCGACGGGGCCGAGCAATTCGTCGCCAGGCGCCGGTTGAGGCTCGGCGGGAACGACACTTCCGGTCGACTCGTAGGTCACGACGGGAACGCCTATCTCGGCGCGGTGCTGTTCAACGATGACCGGGCTGCCGCCGCGGTCGACCTGCAGATAATCGGCATAGACCCAGCCGCGCATACCATTGACGTCGACACGGCACCAGCGGCTGCCTTCGATACAGCCGTCGAGCACCGCGGTCGAGCCACGCGTGGCAAGACCGACTGCCGGATATTGCGGGCCAGGGCCGGCCCGGACGTTGAGATCATTGACGGTCGTCGCCATCATCTCCGCCTGCGCAAGACCGCCGCTCGCCAGGAGCACGGCTCCCGCCAGCAGAATGTTTCTCTTCAAGGTCATAGGAGCGTCTCCTTGGTTTCGATGGGCGGACAACGCGCCGGGTTCGACGATGTTCCCATGCGCTCCCCCTGCGCGAAACACCACTTATGGGAGATTCCATGCAACTGCTTTGAAGGATTGGACAAAACTCGATTTTTTCGCCCGGTGATGATGGTGAAGAGAGGCATAAATTCTTGTTGCAGTCCGTCTTTTTGCCGTGAGGCAGGCCGCGGAGGCAGAAGATTCCGGCTGTCCTTGCATTCGTTTCGGACTATACCCTGAGCATCGTAGACACTAAGCGAGGCACTTATGGGCATGCTCCAAGCCGGCATCATTCCGGTGACACCCTTCCAGCAAAATTGCACGATCTTCTTCGATGCCGATACCAAGGAAGGCGTCGTCGTCGATCCGGGCGGCGACGTGCCGCTGATCCAACAGGCGATCGCGCAAAACGGCCTGACCATCAAGGAAATCTGGCTGACCCACGGCCATCTCGACCATGCCGGTGGGGCCAGCGAACTGAAGGAGGCCTTGAACGTCGACGTGGTTGGCCCGCATCAGGACGACCTGCCGCTGCTGCAGCGGATCGAGTCCCAGGCCGCAAAATATGGTATATCGGGATTGCGCAACGTCCTGCCCGACCGCTGGCTGAAGGATGGCGACAAGATCTCCTTCGGCACCCACGAATTCGAGGTCTATCACGCGCCCGGCCATGCGCCCGGCCACGTCATCTATTTCAACCGCACACAGAATTTCGCCCATCTCGGCGATGTGCTCTTCAACGGCTCGATCGGGCGGACGGACCTGCCCGGCGGCAATCATCAGCAGCTTCTCGATTCGATCCGCGATAAGGTATTGCCGCTCGGCGACGACGTCGGCTTCATCTGCGGCCACGGCCCCGGCAGCCGCATCGGCGATGAACGGCGGAGCAATCCATTTCTGCAGGAAATCAGAGCCGGCGGGGCATCCGGCACGAACGCATCAGGCCAAACGCCTGGTAAGACGATCTGAGCTCACGCTCACATCAGCTTCCTGCCGTTCGGCACCGGCTGCTCGACGGCCGCCAGCACGATCGCGCCGTTCTCGTCCTCGAAACCCAGTGTCAGCACCTCCGAGCGGAACGGCCCGATCTGGCGCGGCGGGAAGTTGACGACGCTGAGCACCTGCCGGCCGATCAGGCTTTCCGGCGTATAATGGACGGTGATCTGCGCCGAGGATTTTTTCGTGCCGATGTCGGGGCCGAAATCGATCACCAGTTTGAATGCCGGCTTGCGCGCTTCCGGAAAGGGAGCGACCTCGACGATCGTACCGACGCGGATGTCGACGCGCTCGAAATCGTTGTAGGTGATCTCTTCCGCCATGTCTGCGTCAGCCCGCCAACTCTTCAGCCCGCTTGCGCGCCGCCGCAAGCGCAGCATCGAACAGAGGCTGCATGCCGTTTTCGGCCATCAGCACGGCGAGTGCGGCCGCCGTCGTGCCGCCAGGAGAGGTCACATTCTGCCGCAGCCGCGAAGCGTCGTCGGGGGACTGATGCAAAAGTTCACCAGCCCCCGCGACTGTTTCCCGCGCAAGACGCATGGCGAGGTCCGCCTGCAAGCCGAGTTTACGGCCTGCCTCCGCCATACATTCGACGAGATAGAACACATAGGCAGGACCGCTGCCCGAAAGCGCCGTTACGGCATCGATATCAGCCTCGGCGGGCACCCATTCGACCGGACCCGAGACACTGAGAAGCGAATGGACACGCTCACGCTGCTGAGCGCCGACACCGGCATTGGCAAAGGCGCCGGTGACGCCGCGCCCGACCATAGCAGGCGTGTTCGGCATGGCCCGCACCATGGCGGCTTTGCCGAGATGTCTCTCGAGGAAACCGAGCGTCTTGCCGGCCGCGACCGAAACCACGACCGTTTCCGTGCCGACGGCGCTCTTCACCGCCGGCAACACCGTTTCCATCACCTGCGGTTTGACCGCCAGAAACAGAACGCTGGCCTTCAGATCCGCCGGAAGCGCGGTCAGATGCTTCGCACCCGCCTCACTGATCGTCGCGAGCATTGCCGGTGAGGGGCCGGGATCGACGACGATGACGGCCGAGCCCGGGACGCCGCTCTTCAGCCAGCCGGAGAGCATCGCCCCGCCCATGTTTCCGGCACCGATCAGGACGACGGGTTTTTCCGAGGAGAAAGCCTTCGTCGGCATCTTATGCCTCGCCAACCGTTTCGAACAGCACGGCTTCCATCGCCTTCGTTGCCTCCATGCCGGACCAGACGACGAACTGGAATGCCTGGAAATAGGCCTCGCAGGTGTCGAGCGCGCTGGACAGCAGCACCTCAACCTGGCGGTTGGTCGGCTCCGCACCGCCGGCAAGCAGCAGTGACTGGCGAAAAATCACGACATCTTCCTGGCGCCAGAGGTCGAAATGCCCCATCAGCACCTGCCCGTTGATCGCCGAGAGCAGCTTGACCACCTCGTTGACCCTGATGTCGGGAACTTTGATATCGAAGGCGCAACCAAGGTGCAGCGCCTCGAACTCCTCCATCCAGGAGAAGGAGACATGGTAGTCCGTCCAGCGACCCTCGACCGTCATCGCGATCTCGTCCTCGCCGGACCGTTCGAACGACCAGTCGTTGTTGGAGGCAACGTACTCGATCATATCGACCGGGTTCGACTGACGCTCGACTTCCAATTCCATCAGGTTCATGCAGCACCTTCTTGACCGGAACGAATGCGGCTAACTTGGTGTACGAACACAAGAAAAGACACACGCAAATACCGGAACCACCACTCGGATGATCGTTGAACCGCTGCCAGACTTAACGCAGATAACCTGCCCGGAGCTTACCAAGTCGCTTCGAATCATCATTTAAAATCAGTGTATAGCGCCCCTTGCCCCCTGCCAGCCCCCAGAAGGGAAAATAGGACCGGCCACTGTGGAAAGGCTCTTCGAAATTCAATTCAGAAGGGAGAATAAGCGACTCTGCGAATTGGCTTTTTTGGCAGTGTCCACAGGTGGAAAACTCACCTGAATTTTTTATGAAAGATGCGGCATGTGGCAACAAGGCCATGCCGCATCCTGCGTCGTATCGGGACTTTCAGACATGTCCCGCAGATGTGGGCAGCGGTTTTACGATCGCGACGTGTTTTAATGGCCTTCGCCGGTAAGTTTTGCCTCGAGTGCCGCGATGCGGGCAGCAAGCGCCTCGTTTTCGTCGCGCGCCTTGATCGCCATCTCGCGCACGGCTTCGAACTCCTCGCGCTTGACGACATCCATGCTGTTCAGCCAGCGCTCGGCCTGAGCGTTGAAGGCGGTTTCGATCTCCTTGCGGACGCCCTGGGCGGCGCCGGCCGCATCGGTCATCAGCTTGGCGAATTCGTCCATGATGCGGTTCGTTCCGGTCGTCATGGCGTTTTTCTCCCTTGGCATGAGGTGAATTCAGCCCTTCGGGGCCTCGAAGATTGAGGTAGGGCTTCGCCACCCGCGATGCAAGCGCTTTGCATCGGATAAGCTTGCCGGAACCGGCCGCGAAGGAGCCATCACGAACAATGGACTTGACCGTCCGGGATCGCAGCGGCATGTTCCGCCGACCTCAACGGATGGGAAAACCTTGCCGATAGCCGCCGATCTCCTTGCCATCATGCCTTTCCCGGATATCGATCCGATTGCCGTTTCGATCGGTCCGCTGGCGATTCACTGGTACGGTCTCGCTTATGTCGCCGGCATCCTGCTCGGCTGGGCCTATGCGCGCCGCCTCGCCGCCAACGACAGTCTCTGGCCCGGCAATCGCGCGCCGATATCAAGGACGCAGCTCGATGATTTCATCGTCTGGGCAGCCCTCGGCGTCGTGCTTGGCGGTCGTCTCGGCTATATTTTCTTCTATGATCTTCCGGCCGTCCTGCGCAGCCCCATCCGTGCGCTCGAGATCTGGAACGGCGGCATGTCCTTCCATGGCGGCCTGACCGGCACGACGATCGCCATGATCCTCTTTGCCCGCCGCAACGCCATCCCGACCTGGAGCCTGTTCGACATCGTCGCGACAGTCGTTCCCTTCGGTCTGTTCTTCGGCCGCATCGCCAACTTCATCAATGGCGAACTCTGGGGCCGGTTGACCGACGTGCCCTGGGCCGTGGTCTTCCCGACCGGCGGTCCCTTCGCCCGCCACCCGAGCCAGCTCTACGAGGCCGGCCTCGAAGGCATTGTTCTGCTCCTGGTGCTGGCCGCCCTCGTCTACGGCATGCGCGCGCTGAAAAGCCCGGGCTTCATCACAGGCGTTTTCGTCTGCGGTTATGCGCTGTCGCGCATCTTCGTCGAGTTCTTCCGCGAGCCCGACGCCCAACTCGGTTACCTCCTCGGCACCAACTGGCTGACCATGGGCATGGTCCTCTCCTCCCCGATGATCCTGCTCGGCCTCTGGGCGATGCTGCGGGCTCGCCGCCAGGCTGCGCTGCAGCTCTAATACAGCAGGACGCGACATGACCACCGCTCTCGGCGAAAAGATCAAGGCGATCATCCAGGCCAACGGCCCGATCAGCGTCACCGATTATTTCTCGCTGTGCCTGGCCGATCCCGAACATGGCTATTACCGCACCCGCGAGCCCTTCGGCCGTTCCGGCGATTTCGTCACGGCACCCGAGGTCAGTCAGATTTTCGGCGAGATGATCGGCGTCTTCATCGTCCATGCCTGGCAACGCCATGGGACGCCGGCGGACGTGCGCCTCGTCGAGATCGGCCCCGGCCGCGGCACCATGATGGCGGATATGCTGCGCGTCATCTCCCGCATCGCCCCGCCGCTCCTGGATGCGATGACCGTGCATCTCGTCGAAACCAGCGAACGCCTGCGCGACGTTCAGAGCCAGACGCTCGAGGATTACGGCGACAAGATCGCCTGGCACAACGGTTTCGACGAAGTACCGTCGGGCTTCACGCTGATCGCCGCCAACGAGCTGTTCGACGCCATCCCGATCCGCCAGTTCGTCCGCACGCAGACGGGCTTCCGCGAGCGCATGGTCGGGCTCGATGCCGATGGCGAACTGACTTTCGCCGCCGGCGTCGCCGGTCTCGATCCAGCACTTCTCCCGGAATCGGTGCAGAACCTGCCGCTCGGCACGCTCTTCGAGATCTCCCCTGCCCGCCAGGCGGTGATGATGGCGATCTGCGAGCGGCTGCGCGCCTTCGGCGGAACGGCGCTCGCGATCGACTACGGCCATCTCGTCACCGGCTTCGGCGATACGCTGCAGGCCGTGCGCATGCATGAATTCGACCCCCCGCTCGCCCATCCCGGTGAAGCCGATCTGACGAGCCATGTCGACTTCCAGCAGCTCGCCGAAACGGCGCTTGCAGCCGGCGTCCATCTGAACGGCGCCCTGCATCAGGGTGATTTTCTGACCGGTCTCGGCATCCTCGAGCGCGCCGCCGCCCTCGGCAAAGATCGCGAACTGCAAACCCAGCAAGTCATCCAGGCCGCAGTCGAACGGCTCGCCGGCGCCGGTGAAGGCCGGATGGGTGAACTCTTCAAGGTGATGGCGGTCTCTCATCCCGCCATCGACCTCATGCCCTTTCGTCCGGTGGATTGACAGGGCGCACGCGGCTGGTTCAACATCCCAGCGAAACAAGAACTTGAAGCGCGCCGCCGGTGCGATGCGCTTGGGACAATAACAAACCCCTTAAAAACCCCGGAATCACAGATGCAGGACGCGGCCTCTCCCGCACCGATCGAAAGCGCGCTGCTGAACGAAGCGGCGGGCAGCACCATCCGCCACGGTTATTTCACCCGAGCCGGCGGCGTTTCCGAAGGGATCTATCGTGGCCTCAATGTCGGCCTCGGCTCCAGCGACGAACGCGACAAGGTTATGGAAAACCGCCGCCGCGTCGCCGCCTGGTTCAGCCTGCCGATCGAGCGGCTGGCGACCGTGCATCAGGTCCATTCCCCGGATGTCGCGACGATCGGCGCCGATTACGACGGCGCCCGCCCCGAGGCGGATGCGATGGTGACCGCCACGCCTGGCATTGCGCTTGGCGTGCTCGCCGCCGATTGCGGCCCGATCCTTTTTGCCGATCCCGACAATCGCGTCATCGGCGCTGCCCATGCCGGCTGGAAGGGCGCGCTGACCGGCGTGCTCGAAAACACCATCGCTGCCATGGAAACGCTGGGGGCCGAACGCGCTTGCATTGTCGCCTGCCTCGGCCCCTCGATCAGCCAGGCAAGCTATGAGGTCGGCCCGGAATTCGTCGACCGCTTCATCGCCGAGGATCCGGATTACGAGCGCTTCTTCGTACCGTTAGCAACATCAGGGCACGCCATGTTCGATCTGCCGGCACTGACCATCGACAGGCTGGCCCGGGCCGGCGTGCGGGCCGAAAGCCTTGGCCTTTGCACCTATCCGGATAGCGAGCGCTTCTTTTCCTACCGCAGGACGACGCATCGTAAAGAACCGGACTACGGCCGCCAGATTTCAGCGATATCAATCAGGGAGACTTGAGCAGAATGGCACTCCACTTCGAAAAGGCCGAGTTCGCAAGCCGGCTTGCGCGCCTCACCGAAAAGATGAAGGAAGAAAAACTCGACGCCCTGCTGCTCTTCGCTCAGGAAAGTATGTACTGGCTGACCGGCTACGACACCTTCGGCTACTGCTTCTTCCAGACGCTGGTCGTCAAGAGCGACGGCACCATGGCGCTGATCACCCGCTCGGCCGATCTTCGCCAAGCCAAACATACCTCGATCCTCGAGGACATCCACGTCTGGGTCGACCGGGTCAACGCCGATCCAACGCTCGACCTGAAGAACCTGCTGGTCGAGATGGATCTGCTCGGCGCCCGCATCGGTGTCGAATATGATACGCACGGCATGACCGGCCGCGTCGCCCGCCTGCTCGACGCGCAGCTGACCACCTTCGGCCAGATCGTCGACGCTTCCTATCTCGTCAGCCGCCTTCGCCTGATCAAAAGCCCGACCGAAGTCGCCTATGTCGAGCGCGCCGCCGTTCTCGCCGACGATGCACTCGATGCCGCGATCCGGCTGACCAAACCCGGCGCCGACGAGGCCGATATCCTCGCCGCCATGCAGGGCGCGATCTTTTCCGGCGGCGGCGACTATCCCGCCAACGAATTCATCATCGGCTCTGCCGCCGATGCCCTGCTCTGCCGCTACAAGGCCGGCCGCCGCAAGCTCGACGCCAACGACCAGCTGACGCTCGAATGGGCCGGTGCCTATGCCCATTACCATGCCGCCATGATGCGCACGATCGTCATCGGCGAACCGACGCACCGCCACCGCGAGCTCTACAACGCCTGCCGCGAGACGATCGAGGCGATCGAGACCGTGCTGAAGCCCGGCCATACATTCGGCGATGTCTTCGACATGCATGCCAGGATCATCGATGAGCGCGGCCTTGCCCGCCATCGGCTGAATGCCTGCGGCTATTCGCTCGGCGCCCGCTTCTCGCCCTCCTGGATGGAGCATCAGATGTTCCATGTCGGCAATCCGCAGCCGATCGAGCCGAACATGTCGCTCTTCGTGCACATGATCATCGCCGATTCCGATACGGGCACGGCGATGACGCTCGGCCAGACCTATCTGACGACAGCGGATGCGCCACGTGCGCTCTCCCGCCATCCGCTCGATTTCATCGGGCTTTAAAGATCGAGCTTGCTCCGGTTGATAATCCGGAATTGACAGAGGACCTTCCCCACCCGCATAAATTCGGGTGGGGCTGATGCGATTGTGGGAAGGACGGATCAAGGGATGACGCGAGCTGCGATTGTGCCCACGCTCCTGGTCGTCATGGCTCTGCTAACCGCTTGCAACACCACCGATGCGCTGACGCCGCAGGTCGATATCGGCGATTCTTCCGGGCGCCCGTCGTCGAGCCCGGTGACCCAGAGCGAGGCCGAGCGTTTGGCGGGCGCCCGTCAGCCGGGGTTTGCCGGAAGCCCGCAGCCCGGCGGCTACCATCCAGCCTATGATCAGTCGCAGCGGGCCTATCGGCCCGGCCCCGGCGCGCCGCCGACGACGATGCAGGAACAGGCTGACGCCCTGTCGAGGAACAGCTCCTCGCCGGCCGCCTCCGCCCCGATCGAGGGACAAGCGCTGCCGCCGCCGGCTTCAGACGGTGGGCTGGACGCACAGTCGGCGCAGCCGGCCGAAGCGCAACAGCCGCAGCAGACCGCCGCCGTCAGCCCCAACGCCTCTTCCCGCGGCAATACCGTGCGCTTCCTGCCGATCATCGGCGCTCCGGTGCAGGCGGTGACGCCGCTCTCGCGCCAACTCGGCGCCGAGGCGCGGGCCCACGGCCTCTCCATCAAGAGTTCGACCGATGCGAGCAGCGATTACATTCTCAAAGGCTATCTGTCCGCCTTCAGCGACGACGGCAAGGTCACCGTAGTCTATGTCTGGGACGTTCTCGACAGTGGCGGCGGCCGTCTGCACCGCATCCAGGGGCAGGAAAGCGTGCCGACGGCCGCGGCCGATCCCTGGGCGGGCGTCCCGGCCTCGGTGATGCAGCAGATCGGCTCGAAAACCATCGCGGAATTCTCCTCCTGGCGGCAGACGCAGGGCGGTTAGTCACAAACTTTTTGCAAATATCAAAGCCTGTGACGCCTTTCCCCTTGCATTCATGGGGAAGCTGGCTAAAAAGCGCGGCTATCAGCGCATAACAGGCGGACCAAAATGAAGGTTTTCGCAGGCAATTCGAACCGGCAACTCGCCGAAGCGATCTGCACCTATCTCAATGTTCCCTTGGGGAAAGCCAGTGTCCGAAGGTTTGCCGATCAGGAAATCTTCGTGGAAATCCAGGAGAATGTGCGCGGCGAGGACGTTTTCCTCGTACAGCCCACCGCCTTTCCTGCCAACGACCACCTGATGGAATTGCTGATCATGATCGACGCGATGCGTCGTTCCTCGGCACGCCGCATCACGGCGGTTCTTCCCTATTTCGGCTATGCCCGTCAGGACCGTCGTGCTTCAGGCCGCACACCGATCTCCGCCAAGCTGGTTGCAAACCTGATTACCGAAGCCGGCGCCGACCGCGTCATGACGCTCGATCTCCACGCAGGTCAGATCCAGGGCTTTTTCGATATACCCACAGACAATCTCTTCGCCCTGCCCGTCCTGACGCGCGACATCAAGAGCCATTATGACCTCAGCAACGTCATGGTCGTCTCGCCGGATGTCGGCGGCGTGGTTCGCGCCCGCGCGCTTGCCAAGCGGCTGGACTGTCTTCTGGCCATCGTCGACAAGCGTCGCGATCGGCCGGGTGAATCCGAAGTGATGAACATCATCGGCGACATCGCCGGCAAGGACTGCCTGCTGATCGACGACATCGTCGATTCCGGCGGCACGCTCTGCAACGCTGCCGACGCGATGTTGGCCCAGGGCGCATCCAGCGTCACCGCCTATATCACCCACGGCGTCCTCTCCGGCGGCGCTGTCACCCGCGTCACCTCCTCGAAGCTTCGCGAACTCGTGATCACGGATTCGATCCAGCCGACCACGGCCGTGCTCTCGGCACACAATATCCGCATCGTGACGACGGCGCCGCTGATCGGCGAAGCCATCAGCCGAACGGCCCAGGAAGAGTCCGTCTCCAGCCTCTTCGACTAAACAGAGCCGGCATCCGCGACCGGCTCTTTCAATTTCTGCATCAGATGGACCAGCCATTACCGGGCTCACCGAGCCGCATGAATTGCGGGCCGTTGATTGCAGTGGAGCCCCCCCCGGTACCGATCGTTGGTCGCGGCGAAGTTTGTGGCGCAAGATATAAAAAGGCCGGCACAAAGGCCGGCCCCCTCATTTCTGATCCCGATTGACAAGGCTCAAGGCTGCTGCGGCGGCGCAGGTACCGCGTCCTGACCCTGATCCGGTTCCTGCTCCGGGTCTGGCGCCAGCCCCTGATCTTGATCCTGCTGGTCCGGCTCCAGCCCCGTATCCTGATCCTGACCCTCATCCGGACCATCCGGCCCCTTGATCTGCTGGCCGTTGATCGCCACGGAACCATCGCGGCTGACGCTGATGTCCCAGCGCGAGCGGCCGTCCGCATCGATCTTGGCAAAGCCCTTCACCATCATGATGCCGAAGGAGACCTGGTTGAGGTCGGGATCCGTCTTGGCAAGCTCCTGGACCGCGGCGATCGTCTTGTCGAGATCGCGGGCCAGGACCGTCGCCTCCATCGAATAGTCCTTCTCGGTGTCGACCCGTCCCTCGATCTTTCCCGTCATGTCGACGTCGTAGACATCGGACTTGGCGCTGATCTTCGGAAACTCGACGGCAAGGCGGCCGTCGCGGAAGAACTTTTTCGCCATCTCGTCGCCGCTCTGCTCCGGCTGCTTGGCGTTGAAATCCATCGCCATCAGCGCGTCGCCGAAGGTGGCAAAATCCAGATTCGGCATGGCGAGCTGCAGCTCGAAGCTGGTCGGCAGGAAAGGCGAATAGTTTGCCGGCATCAACGGGCTGTCGAAGCTGATGTCCTGTGCATTCATGCCGAAGCCGAAACGCATGGCGTTGCTCGGCCCATCCACAGCCAGGTTGTAACCGAACGCCTTAACGCCGGCATTGCCCATCTGGCTGCTGACGGCCAGATTGTTGACCCCGATCGTCTCGCTGAACGAGGCAAGAATCGGAAAGGCTTCCTTGAGCATTCCCTTGATCTTGTCGCTGTTCTCGGGGCTCAACTCCTTCTCGTCGAGATGGTCGAGAACGAAAAGGGCGATCTCGCGGATCTGTTTGGCCGGCAGGCCGTTCACCTTGGCCTCGACATCGATCGAGTCGGCGCGGATTTCAACGGGCGGCATCTGCAGGCCGGAAACCTGCTCGACGAAATTCGACATCGAACCGCTGCCGGCGAAATCGATACGTCCATTGCCATCGGCGCTGTCCGTCGAACTCAGCTTCTGGTCCATCCCGGCGATGCTGGCATGGACTTCCTCGGTCTCGGATTTGCTGGAGAGCTTGATGTCCTTGGCCGTGGCGGTGCCGGAGCGCAGATAGCTTATCGCCGGGTCGAAGACGCCGCTGTAGACAAGCGAAGCGATGGAATAGGAGAAATCCGTCGGTTTCTGCTCTGGGCCTTTGAAATGGCCGGAGACATCAAGCTTGTTGTCACCCTCGATATTCCAGAGCCCGCTGTCGAGCGGCGTGGCGAACATCGAGAACGGCGTCAGTCCGTTGATCGCGAATGTCGCCGGATCGGCCTTGGCAAGCAGCTTCGCCAGATCGTAGATGATCTCGTAGCGCGCGCCTGCCGGATTGACGGTGACGAGGCCGCTCTTCGCCAGATCCTGGGGAAGGAGCTTCGTCAGGGTGTCCTTGACGGCATTGGCGCCGTCCTGGTTGATCTCGACGCTCTGGGCCGTGGTGGCAAGGCAAAGTGCCAGCAAGCTCGTTGCCGTGACAAGTTTGAGACGCATAGTCCGATTTTCTCCTCAGCCGCTTTTTTAAATGCGGCCATCCAAAGAGGTGAAGCGCGCCGATGTCAACCTCGACCGGAGCGGGAAAGCTGAATTTTGCTACCTGCGGGACCGGGAATACGATCGCCGCGATGTCGGGTGGGGTTTCGGCTTGCCGAAGCGCGCATTTCACCGGAAAGCAGCCTGAATCCGCAACTTGCGTTTCCGAGCGACTTATAATATAGGCCACCGGTCCGCGTAGACACCCTTGGAGGCAACGCGGATGAGGTTGGGGAAACCCGCCTCCGGTTCGTCGGAACAAGGCTTTTGCCCGCCGCTGAACTCTCCAAATAACCTCGAAAGGAATAGCCATGAGCCAGGAAACTTACGAGCTCAAGGCCGAGGCGCGCGAACGGGTTGGTAAGGGGTCCGCCCGTGAACTTCGCCGCAACGGTTTGATTCCCGCTGTCATCTATGGTGACAAGCAGGCCCCCATTGCCATCGCTCTCAACACCAATGAGGTGACGAAGCGCATTCATGCCGGTGGTTTCATGACCACCGTGGCGACGATCGAAGTCGACGGCAAGAAGTTCAAGGTTCTGCCGAAGGACTATCAGCTCGATCCGGTCCGTGACTTCACGATGCACGTCGATTTTCTGCGCGTCTCCGGCAACACCCAGGTGACCGTCGAAATCCCCGTTCACTTCATCAACGAAGAGAAGTCCCCTGGCATCAAGGTCGGCGGCGTTCTGAACATTGTTCGCCACGAAGTCGAAGTCCATTGCCCGGCCGATGCGATCCCTGAATTCTTCAACGTTGACCTCAACGGCAAGAAGATCGGCGACAGCATCCATATTTCGGAAGTCACCCTGCCGAAGGGCGTCACGACGGTCATCGACCGCGACTTCACGATCGCGACCATCATTGCCCCGGCTGGCGGCATTGACGAGGCCGCTGCGGAAGGCGGAGCCGAAGCCTGATCGCTTCGAGCAATTTGTAAAGCATAGGGCCCGCTTCCCCCTGGGAAGCGGGCTTTTCATTGCCCGGAAAGAGCTCCGTTTCAGCAAATTTAACATATTCGTGAAAGCATGCCCCGTCAGCTGCGATGAAGCCTGCCCGAACGCGCGACAGCAAATATGGCCGGCCTGGGGGAGTAGACGGAACCATGAACAATTCCGTTGAGAACAGATTTTTTGCGATTGTTTGCGGAGCGCTGCTTGTTTTTGTCGCTCCTCTCTTTGTTCTCTTCCTTTTTCTTTCCTCGGAACGGGCCGACAAGGAAATACGCGATCATATTTCCGTTCTTCTTGTCGCCAATGCCCAGGCGCTGGCAAAACCGCTCTGGGACCTCGATGAGGACAGCGTCACCCAGATCAGCGCGACGGTCGTTTCCCAGGGCGCCATCGTCAAGGTCGAAGTGCGCGACCAGTCGGGCCAGCTCGACGTCAGCCAGTCCACTATTCCGCGCTCCTTCGACGGCAAGCTCGTGCAGGTGTCGCGCGCCATCATCTACAACACCGTCGACGGCCCGAAGAACCTCGGCAGCATCAGCGTCTATTATCCCGCGCTCGGCCTGTTTTCCGGCCTGAAGCAGGAAGAGGTCGTCTTCATCTCGATCTTCATCTTCGCCGTGCTGACCGTTTTCGGCACGGCGCTGATCGGCAACCGTTTCTTCGTCATCCAGCCGCTCCTGCGGCTGACGGCAGCAATCGAGGCCACCCGCCAGCTGGGCTCCCGTCATCATGTCGACTGGCAGTCGAACGACGAGATGGGACGGCTTGCCCGCAGCTTCAACGAGATGCAGACAAAGCTTGAAAGCGAGGAAAAGGAGCTGAAGCTCGCCCACCGCCGCGCCACCGACATCTATAATCTGACGCCCGCCATGCTCTTCTCGCTCGACGAGGAGGATCGCATCACCGCCGTCAGCGATTACTGGCTGCTTGCCACAGGTTATAACCGCGCCGCCGTCATCGGCCGCAACTTCGCCGATCTCGTCACATCGACCACCCGCGACAAGTTCGTCCGGCGCCGCCAGGCCGAGAGCGGCATGACCGTCACCGTCAAGTTCGTCTGCCTGGACGGCCGCACCATGGACGTCCTCATCATGGAATCGGAGGCGGAAGCCGGCGCTCACGACCGCCTGTCGCTATCGGTCATGACCGATGTGACCGAACTCAAGGCGTCCGAGGACCGCAACCACCGCCAGGCGATCACCGATCACCTGACCGGGCTTCTCAATCGCCAGGGCTTCGAAGCCGTCCTCGACAACAAGATCGCCGCCGCCGACGCAGCCGGCCAGGAGCTTGCCTGCCTCTTCGTCGATCTCGATCGCTTCAAGTGGATCAACGACAATATGGGCCATGCCGCCGGCGACATGGCGCTGGTCGAGCTCGTCGAACGCCTGAAGACCTTTCTTGCCCCTTCCGATGAGGCGGCCCGTCTCGGCGGCGACGAATTTGCCATCCTGCTGCCGGCCAAGGACGCCGAAAAACGCGCCAAGATGATGTGCGAGCAGATCGCCTCGATCTTCGAAACGCCGTTCGCCCCCGACATGCATTTGAGTGCTTCCGTCGGCATCGCCATCTATCCGCACCACGCCGCAACCGCGGCCGAACTGCTGCAGAAGTCCGACCTGGCAATGTATGCCAAGAAACGCGACGGCAAGAATGGCGCGCAGCTCTTCGACAACGCCATGCTCGACCGCGCCCGCAGCCGCGCCGAGATCGAAGCCAATATCGAAGCCGGCCTCGTCGACGACTGGTTCGAGGCCTTCCTGCAGCCGATCGTCAATCTGAACGGTCGCGGCATTGCCGGTTTCGAAGCGCTGATGCGCCTCAACCATCCGCAGAAGGGCTTGATGCCGCCGGCCGAGATCATCAGCGTCGCCGAAGAGACGGCAAAGATCGTCCGCGTCGGCAACGTCATTATGGAAAAGGCGATCGCCAATCTCGCGAAGATTTCCCGGATATCGGGCATGCAGGACACCTATCTCGCCATCAATTTCTCGCCGCTGCAGTTCGAGCCGGCGCTGCCGGCCCGCCTTGCCGCCATCGTCGGTCGCCATGGCATCCGCCCCGAGCGCATCGTCGTCGAGATCACCGAGGCCGTGCTGATGCACGACAACCCGCAAATTCGCATGATCGTCACCGAGCTTCGCCGTTTCGGCTGCCGCATCGCGCTGGACGATTTCGGCACCGGCTATTCGTCGCTGAGCTACCTCAACCGCTTCCCTGTCGATATCATCAAGATAGACCAGTCCTTCACCCGCGCGATCAACGACGGCGACGACGACGTGCGCCAGAAGAGCCGCATGCTGATCGAAGGCATTACCACGCTCTCGCACAAGATGAATTGCACCGTCATCGCCGAGGGCATCGAGACCGAAGAGGAATGCCGCACGCTTCACCAGATGGGGCTTGACTACGGCCAGGGCTACCTCTTCCATCGTCCGCAGCATGCAAGCACGCTCATCGAGCAATTGGTGGGCTCACAATCGGCCGTGGCGCGCGCCTCGTGAATGAAGAACGAAGGAGATTGATATGATGAAAAAGCTCCTGCTTCTCGCATGCCTGGCACTGCCCGGTGTTGCCCATGCGCAGACGGTGACTTTCACCACCGAGGATTATGCCCCCTTCAACTATCGCGAAGGCAAGGAGATCAAGGGCGCGACCGTCGAGCAGGTCGAAAAGGTGATGGCCGCGATCGGTATCGACTACACGCTCGAGGTCATGCCCTGGGCGCGCGCCTATGGCCTTGCCCGCACGACGCCGATGACCTGCGTCTTTGCCACCGCCCACAATAGCGCGCGCGACCCGCTGTTCAAATGGATCGAGCCGCTGCTCATCGACCGCAACATCCTGATTACCCGTAAGGGCTCGGGGGTCACCGCCGCCAATCTGGACGAGGCGAAGAAATATACGATCGGCACCCAGCGCGAGGATTACACCGAGACGATCCTCAAGGAGAAGGGCTTCACCAAGCTCGACGTCGCTAGCGATTTCAACGCCACGCTGCGCAAGCTGCTGAACGGGCGCATCGACATGATGCCGATCTCCGAACTCTATTTCGATAAGCTGAAAGCCGACCAGCCGGTGGAATTGGTGACCGTGCTGTCCGCCCAGCCGATGGGCATCGCCTGTGAGAAGAGCTTTCCGGACGATCTGCGCGCCAGGATGCAGGCTGCCCTCGACAAGCTGATCGCCGATGGCGACCAGAAGCAGATCTTCATGAAATACGGCATGAACCTTGTGGACTGACGCCGCCCGGCAGGCCGTTGCCCTTTCCGCTTGACTTTGCTTTCGTTTCGCGGTGGTGAACGGCGGGAAGTTTTAGCGAGGGAAGACAGGCCATGCTGATTATCGCGGGTCTCGGCAATCCCGGCGGCAAATACGCCGGCAACCGCCACAATATCGGCTTCATGGCCGTCGACGCCATCCATCGGCGCCACAGCTTCTCGCCCTGGTCGAAGAAGTTCAGGGCGGAGATCGCCGAGGGCGAACTCGGCGGCGCGAAAGTGCTGCTGGTCAAGCCGCAGACCTTCATGAACCTCTCCGGCGAAGCCGTCGGCGAGGCGATGCGTTTCTACAAGCTCCAGCCCGCCGATCTTGTCGCGATCTACGACGAACTCGACCTTCCCCAAGGCAAAGCGCGACTGAAGACCGGCGGCGGCCATGGCGGCCACAACGGCATCAAGTCGCTGGACGCCCATTGCGGCAAGGAATACCGCCGGCTGCGCCTCGGCATCGGCCATCCCGGCGTCAAGGAAATGGTGCAGAACCATGTGCTCGGCGATTTCGCCAAGGCCGACAAAGTCTGGCTGGAGCCGCTGCTCGATACGCTCGCCGACAATGCCGACATGCTGGTGCGAAACGAGGATTCGCAGCTGATGAATAAGATCGCGCTGGCGCTCGGCGGCAAGATCGAGGAAGAGAAACCGCGGAAGGAAAGCGAGAAGAAGCCGGCCGGCCAGTCGCATATCCGCCAAGCCCGCAACAGCAATCAGCCGAAACTTCCCGTCACCGGGCCGATGGCCGAGATGCTGAAGAAGATGTTCGGCAACAAAGGGGAATGAAGGTCGTAACGGATCACGATCAGGACCGGGATTTCGCCATCCGCCCGGCCGCATCAGGCGATCTCCCGGGGCTGACCGTCCTCTACCGGCATTTGAACCCGACGGATCCGCTTCTCGACGAAGCCATGGCTGAAGAGCGCTTCTCTGCCATCCTCGCCCAGCCCGGCATGACAGTATTCATCGGTTTTGCCGGCGACCTCGCCGCTGCCACCGCCACCCTGATCGTCGTGCCGAACTTGACGCGGAACGGCGCCTCCTATGCGCTGATTGAGAACGTGGTCACCCACGCCGACCACCGCCAGCGCGGTTATGCCGGCGCCGTCATCGGCCATGCGGTAACTGAGTCCTGGAAGAGCGGCTGCTACAAGGTGATGTTGCTCACCGGCTCGAAGAACCCGGCGACGCTGCGCTTCTACGAGAATTGCGGCTTCATCAGCGACAAGACCGGCTATCAGATCCGCCGGCCCTGAGCCACGCCCGAGCGTGTCTGCTCAACATCATTCCTCGGGTTCGGTGGTGAACATCAGCGGAAAGCCCATGCCCTTGGCAAGGTCGACGCCCTCCTTGGCCTTGGTCTCGGCGATGTCCCTGACGCAGACCACGACCACGCAGGAACCGAGCTTGTGCGCGGTCATCATCACCCGGTAGCCGGTCTCCTCGCTCATGCGGAAGACCGCCTTCAGGATCACGATGACGATTTCGCGCGGCGTATAGTCGTCATTGACGAGAATGACCTTGTAGAGCTTCGGCTTGTCCAGCTTAGGCTTCACCTTGATCTTCGGTTTCAGGGCGACGTCATTGTCACTCATCGGAAAATCCACCCCGTTGATGACATGAAAAAGCGGAAAAACATCCGCCGGTAATATATTGCACCGTCAGCACAGCAGTTCAATCACGGATCAGTCGGCGGAGAGCAGGAGGCAATTCTGGCCGGCTTTTCGAAGGATGGCAGCCGCTTTCCTGTCGAACGTCGCAAAGCTTTCTCCGCCGAGCCTTTCGCCTTCGAACGCAATGACGCCATCCGCGAAATCGCCGCCAGCCTCCAAGAACAAAAGACCGCTTGCAACAGCGGCACGATCGAGTGTGACCGTCTCCGCATCTGCAAGATATGTTATCGCCTGCTTCACTTCAGCTGCATCGAATTTATAGAGCCGTCGAAGAACCCAGACTAATTCGCAAAGAGTCTGGTTCGGCACGACGATCCTGTAGGACCGAAGGAACTCTTCGGCCTTCGGACTCTCGACAGGATGGTCCCGCGTGAACATCCGCACGAGAATGTTCGTATCGACGACGACCTTCAAACCTTGTCCTCGCCAGCCCATCCAGCCTCAATCGCCTCATTTATTTCATCGATGGAATAGGCTCTGTCGGCCTTGTGCGAAAACATGCCGAACAGGCGCTCGATAGGCACCATCGGCTTGATCGCATGGATATTACCACTGCCTCTCGGCAGGAGATCGATCTCGATCTCGTCACCGGGCGCTACCCCAAGATGGTCGAGAACCTCTTTCTTGAGGGTCACCTGACCTTTCGCCGTAACCTTGAGCCTGACCATCACAACACTCCCCGCTCCATTGAAAGTAAGGCAGTTTTGCCTTACTTTCAATGGAGCTTTAATTTCATCGACCCTTGACCGGGGAAAGGTGTTCCCCCATAGGCAGGGACAAAGTTTTCACAGATACGGACATCAAGCCATGGGCTTCAAATGCGGCATCGTCGGCCTGCCGAACGTCGGCAAATCGACCCTCTTCAACGCGCTCACCAAGACGGCCGCCGCACAGGCGGCGAACTATCCCTTCTGCACCATCGAGCCGAACACCGGCGAAGTCGCCGTGCCCGATCCGCGCATGCGCAAACTTGCCGACATCGCCAAGTCCAAGGAATTGATCCCGACGCGCATTTCCTTCGTCGATATCGCCGGCCTGGTGCGCGGCGCCTCGAAGGGTGAAGGCCTCGGCAACCAGTTCCTCGCCAACATCCGCGAAGTCGATGCCATCGTGCATGTGCTACGCTGCTTCGAAGACAGCGACATCACCCATGTCGAGGGCCGCATCAATCCCGTGGCCGACGCCGAGACGATCGAGACCGAGCTGATGCTCGCCGACCTCGAAAGCCTGGAGCGGCGCACCGAGCAGACGCGCAAGCGCGCCACCAGCAAGGACAAGGATTCGATGGCGATGCTGCCGATCATGGAAGCCTCGCTGAAGCTGCTCAACGAAGGCAAGCCGGTACGCACGCTGCTGTCGACGCTCGATGCCGAGGAAATCGCCATCCTCAAGGGCCTCAACCTCTTGACCTCGCATCCGGTGCTATACGTCTGCAACGTCGCTGAGGCCGAGGCTTCGACCGGCAACGAATTCACCGAGGCCGTCGCCGTCATGGCCAGGGAACAGGGTGCCGAAACCGTCGTCATCTCGGCGGCGATCGAGGCCGAGGTCGCCCAGCTTCCGGAGGATGAGGCCAAGGAATTCCTCTCCGCCCTCGATCTCGATGAGGCCGGTCTCGACCGGCTGATCCGCGCCGGCTACAAGCTGCTCCACCTCATCACCTACTTCACCGTCGGTCCGAAGGAAACGCGCGCTTGGACGATCGAGCGCGGCACCAAGGCACCGCAGGCCGCCGGCGTCATCCATTCCGATTTCGAGCGCGGCTTCATCCGCGCCAACACCATCGCCTATGACGACTACATCAAATACAACGGCGAAATCGGCGCCAAGGATGCCGGCAAGGCGCGCGACGAAGGCAAGGAATATGTTGTCCAGGATGGCGACGTCATCCACTTCCGCTTCAATACCTGAGCTAGAGCAATTCCAGGAAAAGTGCGAAGCGGTTTTCCGTCCGGAATTACGCAAAAACAAAAGGATAGAGCGGTTCTGCGCTTCCGCTAAAAGCTGAACCGCTCTAGATACGCTGCCGCCTCAACCCGGCGGCAGCTTGTTTGCGATTGCCGACGGCAGTGCGCGCAGCACCTGCCGTCGAAGCGGCATCCAGCCGGTGCCGATGATCAATACGATCGCGCCGACGACGATCAGCGTCGTGTAGATATAGGTATCGACCGTCGCGCTTCCCTGCCGGAAGACGCTGAAGATCGCAACGCCGAGCGACAGCAGCCCCGAAGTGACGAAGGCACGGCGGTCGATGACGAGGCCGATCAGCATCAGGGCCGCCACGGTCGCGACGACCACGGGCGTCCGAGCCGACATGTTCGCCAGGTCGAAGATACGACCGCTTGCCCCTACAGACAGTAAGGAAACGGTGCTGTAGAGCAGCGCCGGCGCAGCGCCGAGATGCAGCCAGAAAGCGATATCCGAGCGTGTCGTCCGGCGCAGCCGGTCGCCGAGATCAAAATAGAGCGCGGTCGCGAAGAGGCCGAGCGCGCAGACGAGGGAGATCCCGGCCAGCAGGGCAAGATGGTCGACGAAAAATGCGGGATCGCCGCTGAGCCATTGCACCAAGCGCAAAAGCAGGGTGAGTACGAAGGCAAGCGTCGACATGATGGCGAGCGCCAGCGCCAAGGGCACGCGATAGCGGGCATAGTAGACGCCGAGAAGGATCGGGAAGCCGGCGACGAACTGCGTCAGATCAGCCCCGATTTGGGACGTCCACGGCGTGAAAACGCGGGACATCAGCAAAAATATCCAGCAGAACAAGGCGATCGTCAGGCTGACGGCCGGCAAGGCAAGCCGCTGGCGGCGCACCAGGATTTCCGACAGCACGATGATGGCAGGCGGCACGGCGTAAAGCGGCGCAAGGCCCCAGAGGCCGACGAGCGCGACGATAACGCCGATGGTGATGAGCACGTCGTGAAAGCCTCGCACGAAACGGGGCGTCTCCGTATCCGACCAGGCCGGCCCCTCGGCTGCGATTGCCGGTTGCGCTTCGGCGACAGCCACGCCGCGCTCGATGAGAAACGGCAGAAGCCGCCCGCCCGCCTCCGGCGAAATCAGCCCCTGGCGCGCCGCCTCGTCGAGGATCGATCTCAGTTCCGTCATGCCGGTTTATCTCCCCGGAATCATTGAGCCCGCACGGATGCTATTGTAAGCATTGTGCGCTGCATATGGCGGGAGAAGCGAATGTCGGCAGAAAAGCTTTCCTTCGAGGATTTTGAGCCCGGTCGCCGCTTCGCCCTCGGCCCGAAGCTGGTGCTCGCCGAAGAAATCATCGAGTTTGCACGGGAATTCGACCCGCAGCCGATGCATGTCGACGAAGCCGCCGGCCGCGCCAGCATTCTCGGCGGGCTCGCCGCTTCCGGCTGGCACACCTCCTCGATGCTGATGCGCATGATGGCCGACAGCTATATCCTGAACGCGTTCTGCGAGGGTGCGCCGGGCGTCGATCTGATGGAATGGCGAAAGCCGGTGCTGGCAGGCGATACTTTGCAGGGCCACTCGACCGTGCTCGAAGCCCGGCCGATGCGCTCGCGTCCCGGCATGGGCATCGCCAAGTTCCGCCACGAGTTGAAAAACCAGCGCGGTGAACTCGTTTGTCTCTCGGAGAATTCGGTCATGATCCGCATGCGCCCCGCGCCGGGCATCAGCGTGAACCCGGAGGCATCGGCATGAGAATGTCCGAACTTTACGCCGTCGGCGAGAAGGCCGAGATCGGCAGCTACACCTTCACCGAGGAAAACATCATCCGCTTCGCGAGACGTTACGATCCGCAGCGTTTTCACGTCGACAAGGAAGCAGCCAAGGATACCCTCTTCGGCAGCCTTTGCGCCTCGGGCTGGCATACCACTGCCGCCTGGATGCGGACCTTCCTCGCCTTCTGGAAAAGCCAGGGCGTGGCACTTGCGCAAAAGGGTCTGACGGCACCGAACCTCGGCCCCTCGCCGGGCTTCCAGAAACTGCAATGGCTGCGGCCGGTTTTCCCGGGCGACGTCGTGACCTATTCCGTCGCCTTCCTCTCCAGCCGGCCGCTCGCGTCGCGGCCGGGCTGGCACCTCAACACCATCCTTTGCGAGGGCGTCAACCAGAACGGCGATGCCGTCATGCGCTTCGAAAGCGGTGTGCTGGAATTCGACTGACCTCGTCGGAATACGGGCTCAATGTCCGGCGAATTCGACCAGCGTGTGCACGACGACGCCGAGCTCTTCCAGCTTTTTGCGACCGCCAAGGTCCGGCAAATCGATAACGAAGCAGGCGCCGACCACCTCCGCGCCGATCTGGCGCAGCAGCTTGGTCGCACCGACGGCAGTGCCGCCGGTGGCGATCAGGTCGTCGACCAGGATCACCTTCTCGCCGGGCTGGACAGCGTCGCGATGCATCTCCATCTCGTCGACGCCATATTCCAGGCTATAGGCGATGCGCACGGTATCATGCGGCAGTTTGCCCTTCTTGCGGATCGGCACGAAGCCAGAGGAAAGCTGATGGGCCACAGCGCCGCCGAGAATGAAGCCGCGCGCCTCCATGCCGGCAATCTTGTCGATTTTCGTGCCCGCATAGGGCTGCACCAATTCGTCGACCGCCCGGCGGAAAGCGCGGGGGTTGCCGAGCAGCGTGGTGATGTCACGGAAGATGATGCCGGGCTTGGGGTAGTCGGGAATGGAGCGGATGCTGGCTGCGAGCTCCGAAATCGTATTGTCCATGGAAAATCCGTATCTGCGAGGCATGAAACTGGCCGCACCCTATCAACTGCCAGGAGCGGAACCAACAAAAAAGGCGGCCCGAGGCCGCCTTTTGAATGTCAATCTGGAACCACTCAGTGTTCTTTGTTGGCGTAGACCGAGCGCTTCGTCAGATAGATCAGCACCGTGAAGATCGCCAGGAAGATCATGACCATGAAGCCGGTGCGCTTGCGCTCCTCGAGATGCGGCTCGGCGGCCCACATCAGGAAAGCGGAGACATCTCGCGAATACTGATCGACGGTCGCCGGCGCGCCGTCGTCATAGGTCACCTGGCCGTCGGAAAGCGGCTTCGGCATGGCGAGGACGGCGGCGGCATGGAAATACGGGTTGTAATGCTGCCCCTGCTGTATCTCGAAGCCGGCCGGCGGCTCTTCATAGCCAGTCAGCAGCGCGTGGATGTAATCCGGGCCGTTTTCCTGATACTGCGTGAAGATGTCGAAAACGAATTGCGGGAAGCCGCGCTCGACTTCGCGGGCCTTGGCGATCAGCGAAAAGTCAGGCGGAGCCGCACCGTTGTTGGAAGCGGCGGCTGCCTCCGCATTGGCGAAAGGCGCCGGGAAGTGGTCGGAAGGAACCGCCTTGCGGGTAAACATCTCGCCGGCGGCGTTCGGGCCGTCCTGGACCTCGTAGTTGGCGGCGAAAGCCTTCACCTGCGCCTCGGAATAACCCAGCTCGTCGAGCATGCGGAAAGGCACGAGGTTCATCGAATGGCAGGCGGAACAGACTTCGGTATAGACCTTGAGGCCGCGCTGAAGCTGAGCCTTGTCGTAATGGCCGAACGGACCGGCAAAAGTCCACTCTTCCTCCTTCGGCTCCTTCAGCGGATAGTGCGGCGTCGCACCTTCCGCGTGGTGGGCGGATGCTGCTCCGTTCGCGGGCGCCGCTTCCTCAGCGAAGGCGGCGCTGCCGAGAAGAGCCGCGACGGCGAGCGGCAGAATGCTTGCAACAAGCGTTTTCATATTTCTATTCCCTTCCGTCGCGCGCTTACGCATTGGCCGCTGCACTGGCGGCAGCTGTCTTGTTGCGCTTTTCGAGCACCGCTTCGGTGATCGAGTTCGGGATACGGCGCGGTGTTTCCACCAGGCCGAGAACCGGCATCGCAACCAGGAAGAAAGCGAAGTAGAGAAGCGTGCAGATCTGCGAAATCGTCGTGAACAGGCCTTCCGCCGGTTGAGAACCGAGCCAGCCAAGGATGATCGCATTGATCACGAACAGCCAGTAGAACAGCTTGTACCAGGGACGGTAGACGGCCGAACGGACCTTCGAGGTGTCGAGCCAGGGCAGGAAAAACAGCACGATGATCGCGCCGAACATCACCAGCACGCCGCCGAGCTTGGAGTCGATCGGGCCGATGTTGAAGGTGATCGAGCGCAGCATCGCGTAGAAGGGCAGGAAGTACCATTCCGGAACGATGTGGGCCGGCGTCTTCAACGGGTCGGCCGGGATGTAGTTGTCGGCATGGCCGAGGAAGTTCGGCAGGTAGAAGACGAAATAGGCATAGACCAGCAGGAAGATGGAAACGCCGAGCGCATCCTTCATCGTCGCATAGGGCGTGAAGCGCACCGTATCGGTCTTTGTCTTGACCTCGACGCCCGTCGGGTTGGTCTGGCCGGTGACGTGCAGCGCCCAGATGTGCAGGACGACGACGCCGGCGATCATGAAGGGCAGCAGGTAGTGCAGCGAGAAGAAGCGGTTCAGCGTAGGCTGGTCGACGGCAAAGCCGCCGAGCAGGAACTGCTGGATCCATTCGCCGACCAGCGGGAAGGCCGAGAAGAAGCCGGTGATGACGGTGGCACCCCAGAAGGACATCTGTCCCCAGGGCAGAACGTAACCCATGAAGCCGGTCGCCATCATCAGCAGGTAAATGACGACGCCGAGGATCCAAAGGATTTCGCGCGGCGCCTTGTACGAGCCGTAATAGAGGCCGCGGGCGATGTGCAGGTAGACCGCGACGAAGAAGAAGGAGGCACCGTTGGCATGCATGTAGCGCAGCAGCCAGCCGTGGTTGACGTCGCGCATGATCTTTTCAACGGAGTTGAAGGCGATCGTCGTGTCGGCGGCATAATGCATGGCGAGCGTCACGCCCGTCAGGATCTGCACTATTAGCATGACGGCAAGCATGGCGCCGAAGGTGTAGGCATAGTTCAGGTTCCGCGGAACCGGATAAGCAATAAAGCTGTCATAGACCATGCGCGGCAAAGGCAGGCGCGCATCGACCCATTTCTCAAGGCCGGTTGACGGCTCGTAGCTGGAATGGCCACTCATTAATCAGTCTCCCCTCAACCGATCTTGATCTTGGTATCGGATATAAATGAAAAGGTCGGAATCGCCAGATTCTGCGGCGCAGGACCCTTACGGATGCGGCCGGCCGTATCGTAGACCGAGCCATGGCAGGGACAGAACCAACCATTGTATTCGCCGGCCTGGCCGAGCGGCACGCAGCCGAGATGGGTGCAGGTGCCGATCATGACGATCCAGTTTTCCTTGTCCTTGCCGCCGGAACGGTCGACACCGGTTGCCTGAGCTTCAGGCGGAAGGTTGGCATTGCGGGCGACCGGATCCTTGAGATCTGCCAGCGGAACATCGGCGGCGGCCTTCACTTCCTCAGGCGTGCGGTTGCGGATGAAAATCGGCTTACCGCGCCACTTGACCGTCAGCGACATGCCGGGCTCGAGGCTCGCAACATCGACTTCGATAGAGGCGAGTGCCAGCGTCGATGCATCCGGGCGCATCTGGTCGATGAACGGCCAGGCAACCGAAACGGCGCCGACAGCGCCCGCCATACCAGTGGTGAGATAAAGGAAATCACGGCGAGTAGGCTCTGTCGAAGCCTCGCTTGTCGTTACGTGTTCGCTCACGGCCTAACCATCCTCTGCGCAAATATTGCGGAATTCCGCCCTGCCCCCTCTGCCGGCGAATCGATCTGGACACAATTCGGCCATAGATTCCCCGGCAATCCGGCGCGTTCTAAGCTTGATCGCAAATTATGTCCAGTCTTGGCAAGGGGACGAGGGCACAATGTCGCGGGAATATCCGATGAATTTTTTAAGGCAAACACGAGCTTGCCATTATGCTGCATTGCAACAAAAGGGCCGTCGTGATAGGCGCAGTCGCAGCCACGTCAGCGAGCCGGACCGGAGCGGATGAGAGACACGATTTTTTGCGTATTCAGCGTTCTCACCACCCTCGTTCTCGCCATCGTCTCGCTGCGCTACGTCAAAGATTTCTATCTGCTTTCCTTCTTTTACAGCTTCCAGGTCCATCTGGCAGTGGCCGCAGCGGCGGCGTCTATCGCAGCCCTTCTCGTCAAGCGGCACTGGTATGCGCTGCTGACGCTCGGCGTATCCGTGGTCCTTGTCGTCCACGGCGTCGTGATGATGCGCGAGTTCGTCGAACCCGCTGTCGAAGAGAACCGCCCGGCCCTCTTCAAGCTGATGTCTTTCAATATCGAGAATGATAATTTCGCCAACGGCGCTGATATCGCCGACATGGCCATCGCCTCCGGTGCCGATGTCGTCAACATCCTGGAAGCCGAACCGGTTTTGTCGGAACTGCCACGGCTGTTGAAGACCTATCCCTATTACGTCGGCTGCGGTGTCGGCATGCAGGAATGCGATACGCTGGTGCTGTCGAAGCGCCCGCTCATCGAACCGCGCATCCGCAATCTCGGGCTGCTCTGGCGCAACCGGCTGACGATCGCGACGGTCGATTTCGACGGTCAGAAGGTCAATTTCCTCGCGGCGCACCTGACCAAACCCTATTATGACGAATTCCACGGCCTTGAGATCGAAGACTTAGCCGAGATTATCCCGACCCTGCCGGGACCGCTTGTCCTTGCCGGTGATTTCAATACGTCTATCCTGGCGCCCGACGTGCAGTATCTCATGCGCAGCCGGGGCCTCAGCACGGTATCGCTGGAGCCGGCGACATGGCCGATCGCTGCAGGCGCCTTCGGCATTCCGATCGATCACGTTTTCAGCAAAGCGCCTCTGCGGCTGAAATCGGTCCGCCGCATCAAGGAGAGTTTCGGTTCAAATCATTTTGGCCTGATGGCGGAATTCGTCGTCGATCCCTGAGCTCTGATCCTCGTCCGCCGCCAGGAAGCCGCCGGACTGACGCGCCCAGAGTTCGGCATAGAGCCCGCCGCGGGAAAGCAGTTCGTCGTGGCTGCCCTCCTCGATGATCCGGCCGAGATCGACGACGATCAGCCGGTCGAGTGCTGCGATCGTCGACAGCCGATGGGCGATCGCAAGCACGGTCTTGCCCGCCATGATCCGATGAAGATTGGACTGGATCGCTTCCTCCACTTCCGAATCGAGCGCCGACGTCGCTTCGTCGAGAACGAGGATCGGGGCGTCCTTTAGCATGACCCGGGCAATGGCGATGCGCTGGCGCTGGCCGCCTGACAATTTGACGCCGCGTTCGCCGACATGCGCATCAAAACCTCTGCGCCCCTGCTGATCCTGCAGGCGCTCGATGAAGTCGATGGCTTCGGCGCGCCTGGCCGCCTCGACCAGCCGTTCCTCGCCGGCATCCGGCCGGCCGAACAGGATATTGTCGCGCACCGAACGATGCAGCAGCGACGTGTCCTGGCTGACGACGCCGATCTGCATCCTGAGGGTTTCTTGTGTCACGGCGGATATATCCTGGCCGTCGACGAGGATGCGGCCGTCCTGAATATCGTAGAGGCGCAGCAGCAGGTTCATCAGCGTCGATTTCCCCGCACCGGAACGGCCGACGATCCCGACCTTTTCGCCCGGGCGGATGGTGAGCGAGAAATTTTCGACGACCGGTTGGTGATCTTTGCCGTAGCGGAAGGAAATATTGTCGAAACGAATACCCGGCTGCCGGATCACCAGGTTCTTCGCATCGGCCCGATCGACGAGCCCCAGCGGCTGGGAGATCAGCTCGGCGGCATTCTGGATGGTGCCGAGATTGCGCATGATGCCGTTGAACTGCGTCATCAGCCGCCCCAACAGGAAATTCAGCCGGAGCACCAGCGCCAGCGAGAAGGCCACCGCACCGGAGCTGACCAGGCCGCGCAGCCAGAGATCGACGCTCAACCCCGCCATCGTCACGATCATCAGTCCGGAGAGCAGCGCCATTGAGGCCCTGACGCCGGTGATGAACCGCGTGAAGCGCAGCACCGTGTCCTGATAGATGTCGAAGCCCTGCCGCATATAGCGGTCGCTCTCCTCGTCACGGGCAAACAGCTTCAGCGTCTGCATATTGCTGTAGGAATCGACCATCCGGCCGTTCAGCATCGATCCGGCCTCCGCCGTTTCGCGCGAATGATGGCGGATCCGCGGAACGAAGTGGCGTGCAAGCAGGCCGAAGGCGCCAAGCCAGAACAACACGACGGCGGCAAGGGAAAAGTCCAGCCGGGCGACGAGCACGAGCGTCGTCGCGGCATAAATGCCGACGAACCAGGCGCTTTCCATCAGTGAGGTAACGAGATCGCCGGTCGCCTGCCCTGCCGACCAGACCTTGGTGACGATGCGTCCGGAGAAATCGCTCTGGAAGAACGACAAAGACTGCCTGGAGACATGGAGATAGGATTGCCAACGTGCTAGATTGTAAAAACCAGGTGTGATCACCTGCTGATCGACAAGCGCGATCAGGAAGGCGACGACGAAGCGCACGATCCCGATGAGAGCGAGCATGCCGAACAGCTCGCCGCCATGGGCTGCGAGAAGACCGCTCCAGCCGGTGCCGGGCGTGATGCTGCCGAGGATATCGACCAGCCGCCCGACGAACCAGAAGAGCGCCGCCTCGATCGCCGCCGACGTGCCGCCGAGAACGAGCATGGCGATGAAGGGCATCTTCGCCTGGCCGATATAGAACCAGATGAATCCGAGCGTCGAGCGCGGAGGCTGGAGATTGGCGCGTGGACGAAACGGATCGATCCAGGTCTCGAACAGGCGGAGGATGGGGCTTAAGATCATAGAAAACGATATAGGCGGATAAGGAGGACCGGCAAAGAGAATGAAATGCCGACAAACCTTATATTTTTGTAATGATCGATAACATCGGCGGCATCGCTATTGATTGCCCCGGAACCGGTCACAATCTGACACTACGATGGCGCTTCACCGGAGATAGGTTTCATGGAAACGAAAATGCTCGATGCGCATATTCCGCTTCCGCTTGCAGAGAGGCTCGACGCCCTGGCCATCGACCTAGCGCTGCCGCGCGACGAGATCGTCGCAGAGGCCCTCGCCGCCTGGCTCGACCAGGAAGAGCGCCGCCGCATCGTGGCGCTGCGCACGATCGCAGCCGCCAACACCATCGTCATCGTTGAACATGACCGCGTGATCGACTGGGCCGACAGCCTTTGAGCGGATAAGAGGTAACAAAAGGCATGGTCCCGACGGCCATCAATCCTTGACAGAATGCCGACAACGTCCCGGCGGCCGTGCAGGACGCGCAAGATCATAACGACATCACACTCGATGAGATAATAGGCGCGAATATCCTCGAAACCTGAAACAGGCCACGATCGAACGTCGGTCAAATTTGAATTGCCGAATGTTTTCGGTGTACCTGAGTTAGGATAGTCGAGAAGGCGTGTGAAAGACTGCTCGGTCGCGCGCAGGAACCGCAGGCCGAGTTCCTCTCCGCCATGCTCCGAGAGATAGGCAAACTGCGAGAATATCGACCCGGGCTGCCGGCTTGACTGTAAGCCTCACAGCGACTTCTTTTTGCCCCGCGTGGCCAGCAACTCGACTGCTTCTTTTCTCAGATCGTTCCAGAACGCGGGCGTTGCCTCCACCGCATCGCCCGACGCCAAGCCCTCAAGCAGTAAAGCCTCAAGCCGCGCCTCGTTTCACGCGCCTGTGCATCGCGAACAAGGCCACGGAAATATTCGCTGACATTGCCATAGCCCTTGCTGGCCATCTGACTTTCGACAAAGGCCTTGAGGCTATCCGGCAGCGAGATCGTCACGGTCGCCATAGGCGATATCCTTGTTGAGATGAGGAAATGTAACTGCTTTCTTAACTGTTCTCAACAATTAAGAAACCCTCCCCGCTTTCGCGGGAAGGGTCGATCGTTATTCCGCGGCCTCTTCCGCTTCCTCCGCGTGATCGGAGAGGAAGCCGCCGGACTGGCGGTTCCAGAGGTCGGCGTAGATGCCGCCACTCTCGATCAGTTCGGCATGCGAACCGGCCTCGATGATCCGGCCTTTGTCGAGCACGATCAGCCGGTCCATTTCCGTCAGCGTCGAAAGCCGGTGAGCGATCGCGATCACCGTCTTGCCTTCCATCAGGGCGAAGAGGTTTTCCTGGATCGCCGCCTCGACTTCCGAATCGAGCGCCGAGGTTGCCTCGTCGAGCACCAGGATCGGCGCGTCCTTGAGGAAGACGCGGGCGATCGCGATACGCTGCCGCTGGCCGCCTGACAGTTTGACGCCGCGTTCGCCGACCTGCGCGTCGAGCCCCGCGCGGCCCTGCATGTCGACGAGCCCCTCAATGAACTCCCACGCATTGGCGCGTTTGGCGGCCTCGATCACCTCGGCATCGGTCGCCTCCGGCCGGCCATAGGCGATGTTGTCGCGGATCGAGCGATGCAGCAGCGAGGTGTCCTGCGTCACCACGCCGATCAGCGAACGCAGGCTCTCCTGCGAGACGCCTGATATATCCTGCCCGTCGATGGTGATGCGGCCGCCCTCCAGATCGTAAAAGCGGAGCAGCAGGTTCATCAGCGTCGTCTTGCCGGCGCCGGAGCGGCCGACGAGGCCGACCTTCTCGCCCGCCTTGATATCGAGCGACAGATTGTCGATGACACCCTTGCTCTTGCCGTAGTGGAAGCGGATGCGGTCGTAGTGGATCGCGCCCTTCTTCGCCGTCAAGACGGGTGCCCCCGGCTTGTCGACGATGTCATGCTGTTTGCTCATCATCTCCATGCCGTCATAGACCGTGCCGATATTCTCGAACAGCGCCGAGACTTCCCACATGATCCATTGCGACATGCCGTTGACGCGCATGGCAAGACCGATGGCTATGGCGATGGCGCCGACCGAGATCGCCCCGTTCAGCCAGAACCAGATCGACAGGCCGGAGACGACGAAGAGCGCAACGCAGTTGTTGAGGTAGACGCTGATGTGGAACAGCGTCACCTTGCGCATCTGCCTGTGCACGGTCTGCAGGAACTCGTCCATGCCCTCCTTGGCATAGACCTCCTCGCGGCCGGCATGCGAAAACAGCTTGACGGTTGCGATGTTGGTGTAGCTGTCGACCACACGCCCCGTCATCATCGAGCGTGCATCCGCCTGCTGCGCCGCGATCTTGCGAAGCCGCGGCACGAAATAGGCGACGATGCCGATATAGACGGCGAGCCAGACGAGGATCGGGATCATCAGCCGCCAGTCGGCCGCTGCGATGACGATGATCATCGTCAGGAAGTACGTCACGACATAGACGAAGACGTCGAGGATCTTCATCACCGTTTCGCGCACGGCAAGCGAGGTCTGCATCACCTTTGTCGCGACGCGCCCGGCAAACTCGTTGGCGAAGAACGTCATGCTGTGGCGCAGCAGGAAGCGGTGCATCTGCCAGCGGGCGCTCATCGGATAATTGCCGAGCAGCATCTGGTGCATGATGAGGGAATCGAGCCCGGCCGCCAGCGGCAAGCCGACCAGTACCAACGCCGCCATCCAGAAGAGCTTGTGGCCCTCCGTCTGCAGGAAAGTGGTACGGTCGGCATTGGTCAGCCAGTCGACGATATCGCCGAGAAACTGGAAGAGCGCCACTTCGCCGACGGCGATCGAGGCCGTCAACATGGCCATCAGGCCGAGCCAAGGGGCTGCCGGCTTGCTGTAGTGCCAGCAAAAGGCAAAAAGACCCTTCGGCGGAGCGACCGGCTCCTCGCTCGGAAAGGGATTGAGTCGCTGTTCGAACCAGCCAAACATGAAATTGCTCCGAAACATCAGCGTTTCGGCTCCCGGCTTCGCGCCATCCCGGCGCCATGCAAGCACATATGGGAACCGAACGTTCAAGGGGCGAGGCTGAAACAGCCTCACAATGGATCAAGAAGGGGATTTCAGGAAGAAATGCGCACTAGCGGCGCCATGTCGCCTTGATCGGCATCACGGCGGGAAAGCGCATATCGAGCAAAATATTCATGTCGGCCCTCCCTGCTGGCGATTGAAGCTGGGGATGGATAACGCGAAAACCGCGAAATTTCCAGCCCCATAATGGCGTAAATTGAATGTTCCGGGCCAAACGCGCCCCTGTTGCTCCGAAATAACAGTTGGATTACGCCTCGCGCATCGAAACGAAAACAAGAAGGCGGCACGTCATGACGGACCTCAGACTGGCACTCTACCAGCCGGATATTCCTGGCAACACAGGCACGATCCTGCGGCTAGCCGCCTGCCTCGGCTTCGCGGTCGATTTGATCGAGCCGGCCGGCTTCGATGTCTCCGACCGCAATTTGAAACGGGCCGGCATGGATTATATCGCCGCCGCTGCGCTGACCCGCCATATCAGCTGGGAGCGCTTCGAGGCGTGGCGCGCCACATCAGGCCGCCGCCTGATCCTCGCCTCGACGAGAGCCGCCGATCGCTACACCAACCTTGCCTTTCGCCCCGACGATATCCTGCTTTTCGGCCGTGAAAGCGCCGGCGTGCCGGATCAGGTGCATGAGACCGCAGACGCCCGCATCCTGATCCCGATGGTCGAAGGCCAGCGCTCGATCAATGTCGCGGTCTCGGCCGCAATGATCGTCGGCGAGGCGATGCGCCAAACCGCCTGGGTTTGATCGACACCGCCTCGGCGGAATGGCCGACGGCACGTGTCGCAAAATGACGTTGTCAATCTGCCAAACAGGTCTATATTTATTAGCCGAGCAATCAAAAAATTCGAATTGCCTCTATAGTTTCAACAGCTTGGGAAGGTAAAATCCAGGCTTGCACGCCTCCTGGCCGACGAAAGAAGAATAAAAACAACAAAATGGACTCCACAATCATCATGATCAACCTGTTCGGCGCCGTGGCTCTGCTGCTGTTCGGCCTCGCGCAGGTGAAGGATGGCGTTTCCCGGGCTTTCGGCGCCCGCCTGAGAACGGGACTGGCGAGCGGCACACGTGGAGGCTTTCGTTCTTTCCTGTCCGGTCTCGTGGCGACCATCGCGCTGCAGAGCTCCACCGCGACGGCGCTGATGACCGCATCCTTCGTCGAACGTGATCTGGTCAAGCCGCGCATGGCGCAGATCGTCCTGCTCGGCGCCAATGTCGGCACCGCAATCACCGCCTGGATCGTCGCCACCGGCATCGAATGGCTCTCTCCCCTCCTGATCTTGGCCGGCATCGTGCTTTACCGCCGCCGCTCCAGCACCCGTCAGGGCGGCGGTGCGGCGCTGATCGGCATCGGATTGATGCTGCTGTCGCTGCACCTTCTCGGCCTTGCGACCGAGCCGATGCGCGCCTCTCCGGCTCTCGCCGCCTTCATCGGCCTGCTGGACGGCGCGCTGCCGGTGGCGCTGCTCTTCGCGGCAGCCCTCGCCTTTTTATCCTCGTCGAGCCTTGCGGTGGTGGTGCTCATCCTGTCGCTCGCCTCGGCCGGCCTCATCTCCGCCGAACTCGTCATCGTGCTCGTACTCGGCGCCAATCTCGGCGGTGCGATACCGCCTGTCGTCGCGACATTGTCCGGCCCGGCTTCGGCGCGGCGCGTCACTCTCGGTAATCTCGCCGTCCGCTCGCTCGGCTGTCTCATCGCCCTCCCGCTGGCGGGCTACGGCGCGGAACTCATCCAGATGCTGCCCTTCGAGCCAGCCAAGCTGCCGGTCGATGCGCATCTTGCCTTCAACCTTCTGCTGGCAGCGGTTGCCTGGCCATTCTCCCGGCCGCTCGCCGCTCTGATGGCCCGGCTGGTGCCGGATCAGGCCGAGCCCGACAGTGCCCCGAAATATCTGGATGCGCAGGAGCTTTCGACGCCGGTCGTTGCCCTTGCCAGCGCCACCCGCGAAGTGCTCGGCGTCGGCGACCTGATCGAGCGCATGCTGATCCGGGTCTCCGAGGCCTTCGAGCACAACGACGCATCCAAGCTTACCGAGATCCCCGCCCTCGAAGAGCGCGTCGACCGGCTGCAGCAGGCGGTGAAGGTCTATCTCTCCAGGCTTGGCCGCGAGGGTCTCAGCGACGAGAACGCCCGCCGGTCGATCGTCGTCATCGATTATGCGATCAATCTCGAACATATGGGCGACATCATCGAGAAAGGCCTGGCGGAGCAAGTTGCGAAGAAAATCTCTCTCGGGCTCAAATTTTCCGAAGACGGCCACCAGGAACTGCGCAAGCTGTTCGATCTGACGATCGACAACCTGCGCGTCGCCCAGACGATCTTCGTCACTCGCGATTTCAATCTCGCGCGTCAGATGATGGAGGTGAAGGTCGAGGTGCGCCGGATGGAAAAACAGTCGGCCGAGCGTCACCTCGAACGCCTGCGCGACGGCCGCACCGACAGCCTGCAGACAAGTTCGCTGCATCTCGATATGTTGCGCGACCTCAAGCGCATCAACGCCCACATCGTCTCCGTCGCGCATCCGATTATGGATGAAAGCGGCCTCTTGATCGAAAGCCGTGTGCGCACCCCTGCGAAGTGACGGTCAGTCGGCCGTCGGCAGGCGGCGCATGGTGAATTCGATCTGGTCGCCGTCGAGCTGGCGCCAGCTCTCCACCTCGGTCCAATAGGCGGCTTTCGGATATTCGTCGAACCATTCGCGCGCCTTGGCGCGTGCGTCGAGGAGGCCGAGGCAATATGTCTCACGCACGAAATGGTCTTTCCTGCGGGAGGATGTTTCCGCCCGATGTCTCGCGATCCTGCGCTTCAGGCCGTCGAAGGACGGAGGCCCTGGAACTTTTTTCATCAAACCTACCTCTTGGGAAAAGGTAATATCGAAATTCTTTATTTGCGAGTCGAATCTTGGAAGCGCTCAGCGGTGCTGTCTCGGCTTGGCGAGACGCAGCGCCAACTGCTAATCATGGCCGGCAATCAAGAATGAGCGAGTCGCCTCCGAAGACGATGTCGACCGCCGGAGACGAAAATGGAAAGACCGGAACTGCCGATCGGCCTGCCTGACGATATCGAAGAGAAGAAGGCGGCCGCCCGCAATTGGTTCGAGGGATTGCGCGATACGATCTGCGCCTCCTTCGAGGCTATCGAGGATGAGTTGGAAGGGCCGCTCTCCGACCAGGAGCCCGGCCGCTTCGTCGCCAAGGACTGGTCGCGCGAAAACGGCGCCGGCGGCGGTGGCCGGATGTCGATGATGGAAGGGCGCGTCTTCGAGAAGGTCGGCGTCCATACCTCCACAGTCCACGGCGAATTCTCCCCGGATTTCCGGGCGCAGATACCCGGCGCCAAGGATGATCCGCGTTTCTGGGCCTCGGGCATCTCGTTGATCGCCCATCCCGTCAACCCCAACGTCCCGGCCGTGCATATGAACACGCGCATGGTGGTCACCACGAGCCGGTGGTTCGGCGGCGGCGCCGACCTGACACCGGTGCTGTCGCGCCGCCGCACGCAGGAGGACGAGGATAGCCAGCTCTTCCACAAAGCCATGGAGATCGCCTGCCGCAATCACGCAGTTGCCGATTACGGCGCCTACAAGGCCTGGTGCGACAACTATTTCTTCCTGAAGCACCGCAATGAGGCCCGCGGCATCGGCGGCATCTTCTACGACTGGCTGCATTCGAGCGAGGAAGCCGGAGGCTGGGACGCCGATTTCGCCTTCACCCGCGATGTCGGCCGGGCCTTCGCCATGGTCTATCCGAAGATCGTCCGCTCCAACTTCAACAAGGTGTGGACGGAAGCCGACCGCGACGAACAATTGATCCGTCGGGGCCGTTACGTCGAATTCAATCTGTTGTATGATCGCGGCACCATCTTCGGCCTGAAGACCGGCGGCAACGTTGAATCCATTCTGTCGTCATTGCCGCCCGTCGTCCGCTGGCCATGACACTGTGATATCTCATCGATAAATTCGAGGTGAAAGACCTTCACGAAAACTCAGTGCGTCCTAACTTTATATGTATGTGCGTAACAATCGGAGGAGGATTGTCATGACGATACAAAGTGGCTCGCCTGCGTCCACGGATGTCCAGGAAACATCCCGCGCAATCGACGCACCGGAGTTTCTGACGCGCATCGCCGAGAAACTGCGGGCCAAGAGCGGCTCGGATCTGCCGCTGTCCTGCTTCATCGAACAGGTGAAGCTGCAACTGGCCGGCGGGAAATCGCCGGAACAGCTGCAGAACGAAGCCGCGGCCGCCAACAGCAACATGCCCGGCCAGCTTTCGGATACCTACAAAGCTTGGGCGATGCCCGACTGAAAGACCTTCTCCGGTCGTCACCTCATGCCGGCCGGAACCTTCTCTTCCTCCGCACATTCATCAATCGCGTGAAAGCGCGATGGCCGTTGCGTTTCAGACAGAGGAGAAAACCATGCGACTTTTCGAATGCGGCACGCTCGTTCCCGGCTGCGCTTGGCACACCCGGGCGGATAATGACGCAGAGGTGGTCCGCCGCGCCGTCGAGCACCTGAAGACGGCTCATGGCGAAACGACCATACGCGAAAATATGGTTGATAACATCAAGGCCCGCATCCGCGACGAAGCGACCGCCGCCTGATAGCTGGGCGAGTATTCATACCAACGACGAAAGCCGCCGCATCCAACGGGTGCGGCGCGGGATTCGCTATTGTACGCGTTCCTGCAGCCGGGCGAGCAGTGCCGCCCGGTCGGAGACGAAGTTTTCCTCGACCCACTCGTTTTCCAGGCCTGCAAGCAGCTCGCCGACGCGCGGGCCGGAGGCGATGCCCGCTGAAATCACATCGCCGCCGTTCAACGGAAACTGCGGCTTCGTCCAGTTCGTCGCCTGATCCAGCAGCTTTGTTAGCCGCGCCGACCGCGCCATTTCACCGAAATCCCCTTCAGCCTTGCCGCGCGCAACGCCGAGCGCCAGCTTCAGCCGCGTCATGATACCGTCGGCACCGTTGCGGTAAAGCAGCCGTTCGAAGCTCGCCGAGGACATCTCGTCATTGACGGGCGCTGCCGTCGCCCAGGCCTTGAGAGTGGCCGCTTCTGCATTCGAGAGCTTCAGCCGAACCGCAAGTGGCTCCAGCCGCGCCGCATCGGGCGGCACGATCGCCGCGAGGCGCAGCAGCGGATCGGGCGTCCAGCCGAGCGCCTTTTCGGTGGCGATCAGCGAAGGGATCGCATCGATCCCCCATTTTTCCGATTCCGGCAGGATTTCCGTCAGCACCCCCATCTGCCGCATCCAGAGCAGCGCCCGGCCGGGATCGGCAGCACCGAGCAGCTTTCTAAGCTCCGACCAGACGCGTTCTGCCGACAGCGTCTTCAGTTTCGAACGCGCCGCGGCACAGGCCTTCAGCCCCTCGGCATCCGGCCGTCCGGAGCCGTAATAGGCAAAGAAGCGGAAGAAGCGCAGGATGCGCAGATGATCCTCGGCGATACGCCTTGCAGCATCGCCGATGAAGCGGATATTGCGCGCCTCGATATCGGCAAGCCCGCCGACCAGATCCACCACTTCGCCCTCGGCATCGGCATAGAGCGCGTTGATCGTCAGATCCCGCCGTTCGGCATCCGCCTTCCAGTCGGTGCTGAAGGCAACCTTGGCATGCCGTCCGTCGGTTTCGACATCGGTGCGAAGTGTCGTCACCTCGAAGGGCTTGCCGTCGATGACGAGCGTCACCGTGCCGTGCTGCAGACCGGTTGGCACCGCCTTGATACCGGCCGCTGCCGCCCGGTCCATGACGATCTCGGGTGTCAGTGTCGTGGCGATATCGATATCGCTGACCGGCAGGCCCATCAGGCTGTTGCGCACGGCGCCGCCGACCACCCGAGCTTCCCCGCCATCGGCCCCACCATCGGCGTTGAGAAGCGAAAGGATCCGGCCGAGTGCCGGATCGCGGAACCAAGCTTGGTCGGCAAGGCCGGTCATGCATAAAGCCTTTCGTAAAGCGTGCGGACGATGCCGGCGGTGATGCCCCAGATCATTCTGGTTTCATAGGGCACGCGGTAGAAATGCCGGTCGATGCCGTCGATGACACGCCTGTCGCGGCTGTGGTTGGCAGGATTCATCAGGAAGGAAAGCGGCACTTCGAACACATCGTCCACCTCGGCCGGATTCAGCGTCAGTGCGAAGCCCGGCGTGACGACGCCGAGCACCGGCGTAATGCGGAAACCCGTCGAGGCAAGATAATTCGGCAGCCGCCCGACGGTTTCGACGAAGGAACCGGGGAGACCGATCTCCTCCTCCGTCTCGCGGATCGCCGCCATCTCAGGTGAGATATCGGCGGGATCGATCGAGCCGCCGGGAAAGGCGATCTGCCCGGAATGTTTGCGCAGCGTCGCCGTGCGCTTGGTGAAAATCACCTGCGCCTCTTCGCCGTCATCGACGACGGGCACGAGCACGGCAGCGTCGCGCAGCTTGAAGGTCTCGACCTCGGCCACGATATCGGGGTTGAGGATGTGGTCGCCGTGATCGCGCCAGGCATGATCGACCGGCCCGCCGTTCTGGTTGAGCGCGCGGCGGCGGAATTCGGCTGCTGAGAACAGCGGATAACGGTGGGTGATCGCATCATTCATCGGCAAAGAGCATCCAGTTCGTCGGCCGGCATGACAGGGAAGACCTCGCCGGCGGAGCGGATCGCAAACATCGCCCGCCCCTCTACGTCGAGGATCTCGCCGAGCGCGACCAGTTCATACATCACCGCACGCGACACCAGCGCCTCCAGCCGCCCGCGCACATGCAGATAGGGTTTCAGTTCGGCGTTTCCGTCTGCAATGGCAAAGCGCAGCCGATGCTCTCCTCCCGCCTCCACGACATCACCGACATTGGTGCGGAAGGTCAGCACCTGTTGGCCTTGCCCCTCCGTTACGCTCATCTCCACGGCGATGAAAGGAGCGTCGACGACCCTTATCCCGACCTTTTCCACAGGAGTTACGAGATAGGTTCTCTGGTCGTCGTCTTTCCGCAAAACCGTCGAAAACAGCCGAACCAGCGCCGGCCGGCCGATCGGCGTGCCCATGTAGAACCAGGTGCCGTCGGCCCTGATCTCCATGTCGATATCGCCGCAGAAAGGCGGATTCCACCGCTCGACCGGCGGCAACCCACGTTTTTTACCGCTACTTTCCGCGGACGCGCGCGAAATCATTGCGGCAAGTCCCGCCGCATCCGCCTGTCCGCTGATTTCTTCGGTTGCCATTCTTCCGTCCCGGTTTGTCCTTAACGAAGTAAAGTCACGAGATAGTCATTCGCAACGAACTTGTCAGCCCGTCGCATCTCCATAACTCTATCGAGTATGAGGCAGATGTATAAGTCCGCCGATTCGCTGCCGAATGATTTCAGCCGTTGGAGATGCCCGTGGGTATGATGAAGACCGAAGCCAGCCTCGATGAAAAGGCGATTGTCGCCGCCGCCGAGAAGGCGCTCTCCGATATCGCCGCCATCCGCGGACAAGTCTCGAAGGTAATCTTCGGTCAGGAAAGCGTCGTCGAGAACACTATTCTTGCCGTGCTCTCCGGCGGCCATGCCCTGCTGGTCGGCGTCCCCGGCCTTGCCAAGACCAGACTGGTGACGACGCTCGGCGAAGTGCTCGGCCTTGCCGCCAACCGCATCCAGTTCACGCCGGATCTGATGCCCTCGGATATTCTCGGGTCCGAGGTGATGGACCAGGACGACAGTGGACGCCGGTCTTTCCGCTTCGTCAAGGGCCCCGTTTTCGCCCAACTGCTGATGGCCGACGAGATCAACCGCGCCTCGCCGCGTACCCAGTCGGCCCTTCTGCAATCCATGCAGGAATATCACATCACCATCGCCGGCCAGCGCTATGACCTGCCGGCGCCGTTCCATGTGCTCGCCACCCAGAACCCGCTCGAGCAGGAAGGCACCTATCCGCTCCCCGAAGCCCAGCTCGACCGTTTCCTGCTGCAGGTCGACGTCAACTATCCCGAACTCGCCGCCGAACGCCAGATCCTGCTGGAGACGACAGGCTTGGGCGAAACCCGGCCGGAGGCCGTCATCGACGCGCAGCGGCTGATCGAAATCCAGACCCTGGTGCGGCAGATGCCGGTGAGCGACACGGTCGTCGATGCCATCCTGGCGCTGGTGCGTTCCGCCCGTCCCGGACAGGGCAATGCCTCGACCGACAAGAACGTTGCCTGGGGTCCCGGCCCTCGCGCCGGCCAGGCGATGATGCTCTGCGCGCGCGCCAGGGCGCTCTACGAAGGCCGCCTTGCCCCCTCGCTCGACGATATATTCGCGCTCGCCGAACCCATTCTCCAGCACCGTATGGCCCTGACTTTCGCCGCCCGCGCCGAGGGCATGTCGGTGCGCGATGTCATCGCCGGACTGGTCAAGCAGGCAAAGGGATAAGGAAGCCGGACGCGTGGCATCTATCGGACAGATCGTCAACCCGACGTCAGGCAGCGATGCCCTTTCCCGCGCCAGGCAGCGGGCCGCCCTGGTGCCGGACTGCTTGGTGGAAGCCAAGCGCATCGCCAATACGGTGATCGCCGGCTGGCATGGCCGCCGCAAACGCGGCATCGGCGAAAATTTCTGGCAGTTCCGTCCCTATGCCGAGGGCGAGAGCCTGTCGCGCATCGATTGGCGCCGCTCCGCCCGCGACGACCATACTTATGTGCGCGAACGCGAATGGGAGGCAGCCCACACGATCTGGCTCTGGTGCGACATGTCGCCTTCGATGATGTACAAGTCGAGCTACGGCAACGTCTCCAAGGAAAGCCGCGCGCTGGTCGTCATGCTGGCACTGGCCGAAATCCTCGCCCGCTCCGGCGAGCGCATCGGCTGCCCCGGCATCATGGAACCCGCCTCCGCCCGCAACGCCGCCGAACGCCTCGCAGCCGCGCTCATGCACACACCGCTGACCGGCGGCCTGCCGGAAACGGCGATGATCCGCGGCTGGAGCGACCTCGTCCTGATCGGCGATTTCCTCGACGATGCGGCGGCGATCATGGAACGCCTCGGCCCGCTTGCCCGCCGCGGCCTGCGCGGCCATGTGGTCGAGATAGCAGATCCCGCCGAGGAGATATTCCCCTATAGCGGCCGCACCGAATTCACCGATCCGGAGACCGGCGCCAAGCTCGTCTCCGGCCGCGCCGAACACATCCGCGAAGCCTATCGCAACGCCTACCTCGCCCGCAGGGACAGCCTCGGACAATCGCTGCGCCATCTCGGCTGGACCTTCGCGAGCCACCGCACCGATCACCTTGCGTCGGAGGCACTGGTCGCGGTGCATATGTATCTGTCCGGCATGCCGGCCAAGGCAACGCACGGAGGGCAGCTATGAGCGCCGTTCCCTTCGCTTTCGCCTTTCCCGCCATTCTCGGCGCGCTCGTTGCGCTGCCCGTCATCTGGTGGCTGCTGCGGCTGACGCCGCCACGTCCGAAGAGCGAGGTCTTCCCGCCGCTGAAGATCCTCGCATCGGTGCTGAAGCGCGAGGAGACGCCGGCGCAAAGCCCGTGGTGGCTGACGCTGCTGCGCATGCTGCTCGCCGCCGTCGTCATCCTTGCGATCGCCGATCCGGTTTTCAATCCACGCACCAGTTCGCTCGCATCCGGCGGCCCGCTCGTCCTCTTCGTCGACAACAGCTGGGCGGCGGCACCTGATTGGGACCGCCGCATCCAGACCGCCGACGCGTTGATAGACGATGCCGAATCCGCCGGCATGCCCGTATCGATCGCCTTCACTGCCGATCCGACCAACGACGCCGTTCCAGGCACCGCCGCAGGCGCCCGCGACAAGCTGCGCGCCGCCGAGCCGCGACCGCTGGTACCGGACCGTGAGCGCGCCTTCCAGGCGCTGCGCGCCGCGCTGAACGGCATCAAGCCGGGCACCCTCGCCTTTCTGACCGACGGCGCCGCCACCAAGGCCGACGACGCCACGGTGCGCAGGCTCGCCGAACTCCAGCCCGCCGATCTCCGCCTGATCGAGGGCGACGCCGCACGGACGGTCGCGATCACCGCGGCCAACAATGCGGCTGATGCCATGACCGTCAAGGTCACACGCCTCAACACCTCGCATGCCGCATCCGTGGCGCTGAACGCCGTCGATAACCAGGGCCGCTCGATCGCCAATGGCAGGGTGGATTTCCGTCCCGGCCAGAGCGTTGCGACGAGTTCGATCACCGCACCTTTCGAGATGCGCAACGATTTCGCTCGCGTCAGCGTTGATAACGGCGCGACGGCAGGCGCGGTCCACCTTCTCGACGACGCATTCAAGCGCCGCCGTGTCGTCTTGCTGTCAGGTGAAGGAGGGGATGAGTTCCAGCCGCTGCTCTCGCCGCTCTATTATATCCAGCGGGCGCTGCAGCCCTATGCGGATCTGATCCAACCCAGCGATTCCGATCTTTCGGTGGCAATACCGAAACTTCTCGCCAGCAATCCCTCCATCATCATCATGGCCGATATCGGCCGGCTGCCGGAGGAGACCTACGAACCTTTGACCCGCTGGATATCGAATGGCGGTATGCTCCTGCGTTTTGCCGGCCCGCGCATGGCGGCAGCGCCTGCGGACGATCCGCTGATCCCTGTCATCTTGCGCCAGGGAGAACGGGCGCTGGGCGGCACATTGTCATGGAGCGAGCCGCAGTCGCTTGCCGAATTTCCGAGTTTCGGGCCTTTTGCCGGCATAACGCGTCCCGCCGATGTCGTCGTCAAGCGCCAGGTGCTGGCTGAACCGACGCCTGATCTTGCCGAACGCACCTGGGCGAGCCTGGCCGACGGCACGCCGCTCGTCACGATGAAGCAACTCGCATCCGGCCAGATCGTCCTGTTTCATGTCACGGCGGAAGCGACCTGGTCCGATCTGCCGATCTCAGGCACTTTCGTCGACATGCTGCGACACCTCCTGCAGATATCGCGCTCGGGCGGCGTGACGTCGGAGGCGCGCGGCAATGCGCGTGTCTCAGAGACGCTGCCGCCGTTCCGCATGCTGACCGCCAAGGGCACGCTTGTCTCCGAGACGGGTTCGGCGCGGCCCCTCATTCCACCGGCCGGAGCCGAGCCGACGGCGAATTTCGACAACCCGCCCGGGCTCTACGGTTCGGAAGATGGTTTCACCTCACTGAACGTCCTGCCCGAGAATGCCGAACTGATGCCGCTCGACACAACGGGGACCAATGCCGTGCGCGAAGGCCTGATCGGCGGCGAGAGCTGGTCAGCAAAGCCCGCGCTCTTTCTTACAGCTTTCCTGCTGCTCCTGGCCGATAGCCTCGTCGTCCTCTTCATGAATGGCGCGTTCTCGCGCTCGCGCCCGGCGGTCCGCACAGCGGCGATGATCGCCATTGCGCTCAGTGCCGGCTTTCTCATGCAACCCGGCACGCTTCACGCCGACGACTCCCAGCCCGGCGACGACCTCATCCTGCAGAGGCTGGATAACACCCACCTCGCCTATGTCGTCACCGGTGAACAGGACGTGGACAATATATCCGAGCGCGGCCTCGAGGGCCTCACCCAGTTCCTGACATTCCGCACGACGCTGGAGCCGGCGCCGCCGGTGGGTATCGACCCCACCAAGGACGAACTCTCCTTCTACCCGATCATCTACTGGCCGGTTTCGGCGACGGCGCCGATGCCGTCGACGGCGGCGATCAGCCGCATCGACGCCTATATGCGCAATGGCGGCACCGTGCTTTTCGATACGCGCGACCAGATCAGCGCATTGGACAATGGCGGCAACGTCAGCGCCAACGGTCAAAGGCTGCAGCAAATCCTCGGCAATCTCGACATTCCGCCGCTCGAGCCGGTACCGTCAGATCACGTGCTGACGAAATCCTTCTATCTCCTCTCGAGCTTTCCCGGTCGTTACACCGGCAGCCCCCTCTGGATCGAGGCCCGGCAGGGCGGCCGCGAAGCGACCGAAAAATCGGCGGCGACAGCCGACGGCGTTTCGCCGATCCTGATCACCGGCAATGATTTCGCCGGTGCCTGGGCAATCGACGACAACGGCATACCGATACTGCCGACCGTGCCGTCGGATGAAACGCAGCGCGAATATGCCTATCGTTCCGGCGTCAACATCATGATGTACATGCTGACCGGCAACTACAAGACCGACCAGGTCCATGTTCCCGACCTTCTCGAACGGTTAGGACAATGAGATGACCTTCGACTTTTCACCCTTCCTGCCTTGGCCGGTTCTGGCCGCACTGGCTGCCGTCAGCGCCATCATCGCCGGCTTGGCAATCTGGCGCGGCATTCGCGGCGCCTGGATCCGGACGCTGGCAGCGCTCGCCATGCTCACCGCCCTTGCCAATCCTGTGCTGCTGCAGGAGGACCGGGATCAGCTGTCGACCATCGTCCCGGTTCTCGTTGATCGAAGCCAGAGCCAACAGACGCCCGATCGCGTCAAGACGACCGACGATGCGCTTGCGGCCTTGAAGGGACAGCTCGCCCGCTTTCCCCAGATAGAACCCCGCTTCGTCGATGTCGAAGGCGACGTCAATTCCGACGTGCCGTCGACCCGGCTGTTCGACGCACTGTCGGCCAATATCGCCGATGTCCCGCCCGCCCGTATCGGCGGCGCCATCATGCTGACAGACGGCGAAGTCCATGATGTTCCGGCCGCCAATCAGGCGCTCGGTTTCGACGCGCCGATCCATGGCCTCATCACCGGCAAAGCCAACGAATTCGATCGCCGCATCGAAGTCATCAAGGGGCCGCGCTTCGGCATCGTCAACGAGGAGCAGCAGGTCGTTCTGCGCGTCTTCGACGACGGCCCGAGCCCTGGCGGCACGGCCAATGTCACCGTGAAGCTGAACGGTGATGAGATCGCCACCCTGCAGGCGACGCCCGGCCAGGATACGCCCTTCTCCTTCAAGGTGCCGGCCGGCGGCAGCAACGTGCTCGAATTCTCGGTCGCAGCCCTTCCCGGTGAAGTCACCACCGCCAACAACCGCGCCGTCCATGTCATCGACGGCATCCGCCAGAATCTCCGCGTCCTTCTCGTCTCCGGCGAACCGCATGCCGGCGAGCGCGCCTGGCGCAACCTCTTGAAATCCGACGCCTCGGTCGATCTCGTCCACTTCACCATCCTGCGTCCGCCGGAAAAGCAGGACGGCACGCCGATCAACGAGCTGTCGCTGATCGCCTTCCCGACGCGCGAGCTCTTCGTCGACAAGATCAAGGATTTCGACCTGATCATCTTCGACCGCTACCAGCACCGCGGCGTGCTGCCCCTGCTCTATTACGATTACATCGCGCAATATGTCGACAATGGCGGCGCGCTGCTGATCGCCGCCGGCCCCGAGCACGCCGGTCCCGATTCCATCGCCCTGACGCCGCTGTCCTCGGTCCTGCCGGCAACGCCCACCGGAGAGATGATCGAAAAAGCCTTCTATCCCCGGCTCTCCGAGGAAGGCCGCAAACATCCCGTCACGCGCGGCCTTGATGGTTCGGGCGAGGATCCGCCGCATTGGGGCCGCTGGTTCCGCAGCGTCGATGTCGACCGGCCGCAGGGCGAGACGATCATGCTCGGCGCCGACAACCATCCTTTGCTGGTGCTGAACCGCGCCGGCCAGGGCCGCGTGGCCATGCTGCTTTCCGATCAGGGCTGGCTCTGGGCGCGCGGCTTCGAAGGCGGCGGTCCGAACGTTTCGCTCTATCGCCGTATCGCCCATTGGCTGATGAAGGAGCCGGCGCTCGAGGAAGAAGCGCTGACGGCGCGCGCCTCCGGCCGGACTCTTGAAGTCACGCGCCAGACGATCGGCGACAATCCCGGGAACGCCACCGTGCGTTATCCCTCCGGCAAGACCGAAACCCTGCCGCTCACCCAATCCGAACCCGGGCTCTACAAGGCCGAGAAGAGGATGGACGAAATCGGCCTCTTCGAAATCCGCAACGGCAAGCTCTCGACGCTTGTCCATATCGGCGCCGTCGACGCACCGGAATTTAAGGCAATGATCTCGACGACCGATGTGCTGAAGCCGGTCGCCGATAGAAGCAAGGGTCTCGTGACCCGCATTGCCAATGAAAATGGCAGGATCAGCATGCCGCCGATCCTGCCGGTGCGCGGCCAGGTGCGCGTCGCCGACAATGATCGCATGATGATCCGCATGACCAGCGAGACGGTTTTGAAGGGCATAAACACGCTGCCGCTCTTTGCCGGTTTTGCCGGCGTCGGCATTCTGCTCTTCGCCTTCGGCGCCATGTGGTGGCGCGAAGGGCGGTAATCTCATGCCGGAATTCGAGCTCACCGCCGCGCCCTCGCCGGAAGAACTCGCGGCGATTACCGATGCGCTCTCGGCCTTCAACACTGGCGATGTCGGCCCGTCCGATCGCCGGACGCTCGCCGTCCTCATCCGCGACACCGACGGCAAGGTGACCGGCGGTCTTTCGGGCTTTACCGCCTGGGGCTGGCTCTTCACCCAGATGCTCTATATCCCCGATACGCTGCGCGGCACCGGTCTTGCCGGCAAGCTCCTGAGCAAAGCAGAAGAAGAGGCGAGAGCCCGGGGCTGCCGCGGCGCCTGGATCGACACCTTCAGCCCGCAGGCGCTGCGCGCCTATCTGCGTCAGGGTTATGAGGTCTTCGGAGAGCTTCAGGACTTCCCGGAAGGCCGCACGCGCAGCTTCCTCCGCAAAAACCTCTGATCATCCGTGCCAGGCGATGATGCCCTTCAGCCGCTCGTGCACGCCCGCGGCGATCGGAACGACGAGCACGCGGCCGGGATCGACGGGGCCTGGAAACGACAGCGCGTTGTAGGCGACCTTCTCGAAGCCGAGCGGGCCGTAATAGGGCGGATCGCCGACCAGGATGACGGCTTCCGAGCCCTTGCGTCTCGCCGCCTCCACCGCGATCCGCACCAGTTCCCGGCCGATGCCCTTATTCTTGTGCGAGGGGCGGACGGCGAGCGGGCCGAGCAGATGGCCCTTCACGGAGCCCGCCAGCACCGGCGTCATGCGCACGGAAGCGATCGTCTCGCCATTATCGGTGCAGATGAAGGAGAGCGACAAATCATGCGGCCCCTGCTCGCGGATACGCGCGGCAGCGCGGGTGAAGCGGCCGGGACCGAAGGCTTCTTCGTTGATGTGTTCGATGGCGGCGTCATGAGACGCGTCTTCGGTGAGGTAGACGAGATCGTGCTTGTACATGATGACAGAAACCGGATGGACAGATTGATGGGTCTCGAACACGCCTTGGGCGTTCGGGAGCATCAGCGTCGTCGCGGGTTTCTGGAAATGAACATCAGGCAGGGATCCCAAAATCGTGAAAAGGCCGATAGCAGGAAAACTTTCGGCCGTCCAACGCAAAATGCACTGTCAGCTGACCGACGTGACGCACTGTTCAATCTTTACCGCCTGCAAAGCCCCGCTATCTCGGATATCTTCCAGCCAACACGCAACCGAGGGCCAGTGCCAAGGGCCAGGCCAACCAAGGGAATGAAGATCATGGGAATGCTGGTGGACGGCGTCTGGCATGACATCTGGTACGACACGAAGGAGAGCAAGGGTCAATTCAAACGGCAGCCCTCGCAGTTCCGCAACTGGGTGACATCGGACGGTGAAGCCGGCCCTTCCGGCAGCGGCGGCTTCAAGGCCGAGGCCGGGCGTTACCATCTTTACGTCTCGCTTGCCTGCCCCTGGGCGCATCGCACGCTGATCTTCCGCAAACTGAAGAAGCTGGAAGAGCTGATTTCGGTGTCGGTCGTCGACCCGCTGATGGTCGAAAACGGCTGGGAGTTCAAAGTCGGCGACGGCGCCACCGGCGACCAGCTCTTCGGCGCGACCACGCTCTGGCAGATCTATGTCAGGGCCGATCCGCACTATTCCGGCCGCGTGACTGTTCCCGTCCTCTGGGACAAGAAGATCGGCACGATCGTCAACAACGAATCCGCAGAGATCATCCGCATGTTCAACAGCGCCTTCGACGGGCTGACCGGCGCGAAGAGCGATTTTTATCCCGAGGATCTCCGCGCCGAAATCGATGCGCTGAACGCCACCGTCTACGACAGCGTCAACAACGGTGTCTACAAAGCGGGCTTTGCCACCACCCAGGAAGCTTATGAGGAAAATGTCGGCAAGCTGTTCGAAACCCTCGATATGCTCGACGAGCGTTTGGGCAAGGGCCGCTACCTCTTCGGCAACAGAGTAACCGAGGCCGACTGGCGCCTGTTCACCACGCTGGTGCGCTTCGACCCGGTCTATGTCGGCCATTTCAAGTGCAACATCCGCCGTATCGCCGATTACCGCAACCTGCCCGGCTATTTGAGAGATCTCTATCAGACAGCCGGCGTCGCCGAGACGGTGAACCTCACGCACATCAAGCAGCACTATTACCGCAGCCACAAGACGATCAATCCGACAGGTATCGTCCCCGTCGGCCCGGCGCTCGCTCTCGATAGCCCGCACGGCCGCGCCAAACTTGCCGCGGCTTAACCTCTCACCAGCGGTGGTCAGGCTCCTGCTCGCCCCGAAGCTCGGCGAGGCGGCGGTGCGTTGCCCGGGTCGTGCCCTCGGGCAGGCTGTCGAGCGAGAAGAAGCCGCTGTCGGATATCTCCCAGTCCGGCGGGCGCGGCGCCGTCTGTTCGACGCTCGCCCGGTAGAACACGACATGGTCGCGCCGTGTGGTGGTGGTGTTGAAATAGACTTGGACCAGTTGCGGTTTGCCGATGATCCTGAGATTGCCCTCTTCGCGCAGTTCCTTGGCGAGCGCTTCTTCGACCGTCTCGTTGCGTTCCAGCCCGCCGCCCGGCATATGCCAGCCACCGACATAGCTGTGACGCACGAGGAAAATCCGCCCTTCCGCGTCGAAGCAGGCAGCCCTGACACCCATCGTCATGCCGCGGGCGAAGGAGAAATAAACATGCAGGAGGCGCAAGGCCAGCCTGATGTGAGGGGGCCGCTTCTCTTTATCCACCATCGTTCCGTTTCAGCCCTTCATCGCACCGGATGTGTTTGATTTGTCAATAAGCTGGTCTATGTCTCGTAGCATGTTCAAGCTCGCGCATATTTCCGACGTCCACCTCGGGCCGTTGCCCCGCCTTTCCATCCAGGAGTTGTTTTCAAAACGCATAACGGGCTTTGTGAACTGGCATCGAAATCGACGCAAGCACCTTTTCGGCAGCACGCTGGATCTGCTGCTCGACGATATCCGCGCCCATCAGGCCGATCATCTGGCCGTCACCGGCGACCTTGTCAATCTGGCGAGCGGCATTGAGATTCGCGCCGCCGCCGCCTGGCTGCGTGAACTCGGCGACCCCGCCAACACCTCGGTGGTTCCCGGCAATCACGATGCCTACGTGCCCGGCGCCTACGAGAAGTCGATGCGCGCCTGGTACGATTATGTCCGCGGCGATCTTTCCCCGCCGCAATGGCAGGAGGATCGCCACATCTTCCCTTATCTGCGCATCCGCGACAAGGTCGCCATCGTCGGCTGCTCGACGGCGGTCGCCACGCCTCCCTTTGCCGCCTCCGGCTTCTTCGGCGCGCGCCAGGCCCGCGATACTGTCAACATGCTGCGCGCGGCCGGCGAAGCCGGTCTCTTCCGCGTCGTCATGATCCATCATCCGCCGATCCGCGGCGCCACCAACTTCTACAAGCGCATGATTGGCATTCGCCGCTTCGCCGCGGTGATTTCGACCGGCGGCGCCGAGCTCGTGCTGCACGGGCATACGCACCTCAATACGCTGCACTGGCTGCGCGGCCAGGTGCAGCCGGTGCCCGTCGTCGGCATCGCCTCGGCCTCGCAGGGACCGGGCAGCATCAAACCGCCCGCCGCCTACAACCTCTTCTCCATCGACGGTTCGCCCGGCGCCTGGGAGCTCAGCGGCCAGCGCTTCAGCCTCAACCGGACCGGCGACGCAGTAATGCCGGAAAGCGCCGATATTTTCGCGCGTTAGCGCCGGCTCCGGAGACCTTTCATCCAGCACTTGAATCGATCTGCGAGGACGTCGGGCCATCGCCGCAACAATTGCCATGGAGGCCGCTTACCCTCTTGGTATTTTTGGCGGTAAGCGTACAATCCGAGCAACAGCATCGCCTCAGAACGGAGCCCACCCATGACGTCTTCCTTCCGTCACCTGTCCACACTTTCGCTCGCCGCCGGCTTCGCCTTCGGCATTGCCACGTCCGCTTTTGCGGTCGGCGGCGGCAATGATGACACGAATCCGCCGCCGAAGACCGAGACGACCAAGACCTGCACCGGCGGCAAGGTTTGGGACAAGGCCAAGAAGGAATGCGTCAACCCGAAGAAGAGCAGCTTCAACGACGACGATCTCTTCAAATTCGCCCGGGAGTTTGCCTATGCCGGCCAATATGAGAACGCCATCACCGTGCTCAATCTCGCCCGCAACCAGAACGACCCGCGCATCCTGAACTATCTCGGCTACGCCAACCGCAAGGCCGGCCGCATGGAACTCGGCATGTCTTACTACCGCAAGGCGCTGCAGGCGGACGAAAACTACATTCTCGCCCGCTCCTACATGGGCATGGCGCTGGTGGAACAGGGAGATATCCAGGGAGCCCGCGTCCAACTCGTCGAAATCCGCGATCGCGGCGGCGAAGGAACATGGGCCTATCGCGCTCTGCTGCAGAGCTTGAATGGCTACAAGACATATTGACGCAAGTTTTGTGGGCCACAATACGAAAATCCCTTGAGAAAGGGGGATGAAGACCGCCGGATGCTTGCGAAGTGCAGGAGACTTGTTTCATAAAGCACATGCATCGTCGGCGGCGATAAGGCCGGCTTCGCGCCCGACGGCGAACCCTTCGTCCGCGAAACCATTGTGAATGCTTCTTGGATAGACAATGCGTCAACCCGCAACGACCATCGATCTCCGGCGTGATCTCGTCGGCCTTCTGCCCCGCCTTCGCCGCTTCGCGATCACGCTCGCGGGTGAGGCTGCCGTGGCCGACGAACTCGTTCAGGCTGTCTGTCAGCGCGCCATCGCCAAGGGGCATCAATGGAGCGGTGAAGGCCGGCTGGAAAGCTGGATCTATACGCTTGCCCGCCAGCAATGGACCGACGACAGCCGCAAGCGCAAGCCGAAGGCTTCCGTCCGCGGCAACGTCACCGATATCAGAGAGGCCGCGCGCGAACGCTCGGCTGCGGTCGATCCCGACGCCATCCATCGCATGATCGCCGATATGCCGGATGGCCTGTCCAGCATGTTCCTGCTCGTCGACGTCGAAGGCCACAGCTATCAGCAGGCGGCCGACATCATGGGCACGCCGGTGGCAAATGTCGTCTCGCAGCTCGCGACGGCAAGGCTGCATTTTGCCGGGCTTGCCAGCACCCACCCGATTCACAGGTATTGAATTTGCTCGATCTCAGGAAATTGCCGCTCGAAGCCCAGCTCACCGCCCTTCTCGATGGCGAAGTCTCGCCCGAACAGCGCCACGAGCTGGAGCAGCGCCTGGCAGACGACGAGAACGCGCGCCGGCTGCATGAGAAGCTGCGCCACGGCGCTGATTTCGGCCGCCGCCGCTTCGACGACATCCTGAAGGAACCGGTGCCCCTCGCCCTCGTCCGCTCGATCAAGAGCACGCAGCCGCCGAAGACGCCGATCGCCCAGCGCGCCACGCGCCCGCACGTGAAACTGGCGCCGAGCGGCCCGCAGGCGCTGGCCGCCGCGCTCATCCTCTTCGTCGTCGGTTGCGGCATCGGCTATTTCGTCGGCACCAGCCCGGATGCCGACGAAATCGCCACCACGACCGCCGCCACCGCGCCTGTTAACACCAGCGACTGGCTGGGCGATGTCACCGCCTATCAGCGCCTGCTGATCCGTCAGCCCCGGCATCTCGTCGAAGTGCCCGCCTCGCAGGCCGAGGAAATCTCCAGCTGGCTGACGACCGTGATCGGCGTGCCTTTCCGCGTGCCCGATCTTTCCGCCGAATCCTGGACTTTCCAGGGTGCCCGCGTCATTCTCGGCGACAGCCGCCCTGTCGGCCAGCTCGTCTATTCCAATGCCGACGGCGACGTCATCTCCATCTGTTTCCGCAAGGACGCACAGCCACCGGAGACCGACGACTTCAAGGAAACGATCAAGGACGAGATAGGCCTCGTCACCTGGCACAATGCCGGCACCTCCTACGTGCTTGCCGGCCCCTCCGCCGAAGCGGCACTCGGCCAGCTCGCCATGAAAATCGCCACGGCGATTTGATTCCGCCTTATATGCCGCAGCGTTTCGCTCTTGAAGGACTGTAGTGGAACGAGGCCAAATCGGCTTGCTCCCTCTTCTCCCCAGCGGGGAGAAGGTGGCCAGCAGGGGCGGATGGGGGCCACACGGCACGCCTTTATTGCTCTTGCTGAGTGAAGACGCAACGAAGCAACCTAATCGTCAGGCCGCGCTGCACCAATACGATCGCGGCCTGAGTCCTTTTGAGATCAGGCCTTGCCGGCCCTCACCTCGAGCACGCGGTTGGCTGCCGAGACGATCGCTTCCAGCGAGGCCGCGACGATATTGGTGTTGATACCGGCGCCGAAGAGCTTGCCGCCAGGATAGGAGGTCTCGACATAGGAGATCGCCGCAGCGTTCGAGCCGTGCTGCAGCGAATGCTCGGAATAGTCCTCGACCGACATCTCGATACCGAGATAATGCGACAGCGCGTTGATGAAGCCGTCGATCGGGCCGTTGCCGCGCCCTTCGATGCGCTTGATCTCGCCATTGTCGGTAATCTCGGCAGCTACGATCCGCTGACCCTTGCGCTCAGTATCGGGATAGGTGTGGTGATCGACGAATTTCAGGCGCGCGCTCGGCTGCGTCACGTAGCACTCGATGAAACGGTCGTGAATCCGCTTCGAGGGAAGCTCCTTGCCCTCGACATCGGTAATGCGCTGAATGTCCTCGCGGAACTCGACCTGCAGGTTGCGCGGCAGGTTGAGCCCGTAGTCCTGCTGCAGAATATAGGCGATGCCACCCTTGCCGGACTGCGAGTTGATGCGGATGATCGCCTCATAGGAGCGACCGACATCGCGCGGGTCGATCGGCAGATACGGGACCTCCCAAACGGGATGGTTGGCGACCTGGGCCGCCTTCATGCCCTTGTTGATCGCATCCTGATGCGAACCGGAGAAGGCGGTATAGACCAGCTCGCCGACGTAAGGATGACGCTCGGAAATCGCCATCTGGTTCGAATATTCGAACACTTCCTTGATGCGCTCGATATTCGAGCAATCAATCTCGGGATCGACCCCTTGCGTGAACATGTTCAGCGCCATCGTCACCATGTCGACGTTGCCGGTGCGCTCGCCATTGCCGAACAGCGTGCCTTCGACGCGGTCGGCGCCGGCCAGCAAGGCCAGCTCGGCGGCGGCGATACCGGTGCCGCGGTCGTTATGCGGATGCAGGGAAATGATCAGGTTCTCGCGATTGTCAAGGTTGCGGCACATCCATTCGATCTGGTCGGCATAGACATTCGGCGTCGCCATCTCGACGGTGGACGGCAGATTGATGATCAGCTTGTTATCGGCCGTCGGCTTGACGACCTCGATGACGCCATTGCAGATTTCCAGCGCCACTTCGAGTTCCGTGCCGGTAAAGCTTTCCGGCGAATATTCGAAACGGTAGCCGCCGCCGGCCTTGACGGCCATGTCGGTAATCATCTTGGCGGCATCGACGGCGATCTGCTTGATGCCCTGCACATCCTTGGCGAAAACGACGCGGCGCTGCAGCTCGCTGGTGGAGTTGTAGAAATGCACGATCGGCCGATTTGCGCCTTCCAGTGCTTCGAAGGTGCGGGTGATGAGTTCCGGGCGGCACTGCACCAGCACCTGCAGGGAGACGTCGGCGGGCACATTGCCCTCTTCCACGCACCAGCGGGCAAAATCGAAGTCGGTCTGCGAAGCCGAGGGGAAGCCGATCTCGATTTCCTTGAAGCCCATCTCCAGCAGCAGCTGGAACATGCGGGCCTTACGGTCGTGGCCCATAGGGTCGACCAGCGCCTGGTTGCCGTCGCGCAGGTCGACCGAGCACCAGACCGGCGCCTTGGTGATGGTCTTCGTCGGCCAGGTGCGGTCGGGTATATTCACCTGCGGATAGGGCCGGTATTTCACCGCCGCATCGGGCATGCCTTTTACAACGCTTCTGGAGGATTGCGTCTTCGCGTCCATTGTCTTGTCTCCTCGTCCCGGCATTTGCCCGCTCTTAGCCGATCACATCGGGCTTGGCGATAAACAAATGCGGACCTTCGTCGGTCGTTAGGTCAATTTTGAAAGTGAGTCGCGAGGAGCGATTGCCGGGCGGGCTTTCGGCCGCCGGGCGCTCCTCAAAGGACCCGGCAACCGCGCGTAAGGCCGAGGAGAAGAAGCGAGGTCAGGGCGCGCGAGCTGTCACGCAGGGCGATGCGGCCGCGTGCAATCGTCTCGGAAATCTTGGCGCCATTGGTCTTCATGGCCGCGCTTATAACCTTGGGCGGTGGAACTGGCAAGCCCTCGCGGCGCGGCGACTTTCCGTCACGTCGACTGAGACCGCTGTTTCACCATCTTCACCAGTTGCGACAGCGCGAGCATCAGGCCGCCGGCGATCAACCCCCAGAAGGCGCCTGAGATGCCGCCGAAGGAAATGCCGGAAGCGGTGACTAGGAAGGTGATTGCCGCGGCCTCGCGCGATTCCGGCGCCTGGAAGGCCGACATTGCCGAGGACGAGAAGGCGCCGACCAGCGCCAGTCCCGCCACCGCCTCGATCAGGATGGGAGGCGCCAAGGCGACGAAGGCCGTCACCGCGCCGGCCAGCAAGCCGAGGACGATATAACCGACACCGGCGATCAGCGATGCCCAGTAGCGGCGCTTCGGATCGGCATGGGCATCTTGGCCCGCGCACATCGCCGCAGTGATCGCCGCCAGATTGACGGCGTGGCCGCCGAACGGCGCCGACAGCAGCGAAAAGAAGCCGGTGACGGCAAAGAGCGGGCCGGGCTTCGGATCGTAGTGATTGACCTTCAGCACGGCGATGCCGGGAATGTTCTGCGAGGCCATGGTGACGATGAAGAGCGGCAGCGCGATCGACACGAGACCGGCAAGGTTGAACACCGGCCGGACGATTTCAGCCGTCGGCACCAACGATCGCTCGAGCGAGGCGAAGGCGCCGTCGGGAATATCGACGCCGAAGGCAAGCACCAGCACGAAAGCCGCGAGTGCTGCCGGCACCGCCCAAAGCCGCTTGAAGGCGCCGACGACGATCCAGGCGACAACGATCGGCAGCCCGAACAGCGGATTGAAGCCGATTGCCTTCACCGGCGCGAAGCAGAGGCCGATCAGCACGCCGGAAAGCATCGCATTGGCAAGCGGTGCGGGAATGGCGGCAACCGCCCGGCCAAGCGGCTTGAACAGCCCGGCGACGACGATCAGCACGGCACAGATCAGGAATGCCCCGACCGCCGCATTGAAGCCGCCCTCGATCGCCCCGGTGCTTGCCAGCAGCGCCGCACCCGGCGTCGACCAAGCGATACTGATCGGCAATCGCGTCACGGCGCTGAGCACGATCGCGCAGACGCCCATGGAGATCGACAATGCCATCAGCCCGGACGCCGCCTGCGCATCCGTCGCGCCGACTGCCTCGAGCCCGTGCAGCACGACGGCGAAGGAACTGGCGGAGCCGACGAAGGCGGTCAGCAGCCCCATGAACAGGGCCTGGACGGAAAAATCTTTGAGCATGGCAGGACTCGCGGCTGCGGAATGGCGCATGGAGCATGAGGATTGCCGCGCATGCAAGTCCGGATTCAGCCCTTTCCGTTCAGCGCCCGCGTCATCAGATCGGCCGGCCTCTCCATGCCGACCAAAACAAAACGCCCTCGCCTGCGGTCAGCGGGCAAGGGCGGTTCTTGGCAGCTTCGGCTGAGAAAACTCAGATATCGGCCTGCGAGGTCACGACCCGCGAAACCAGGCCGTAGTCCTTCGCCTCTTCGGCCGACAGCCAGTAGTCGCGATCCGTATCCTTGGCGATCTTGTCGAGCGGCTGGCCGGTGGCCTCCGCCATGATCCTGTTCAGGCGCTCGTTCATCTTGATGATCTCGCGCGCCTGGATCTCGATGTCGGATGCCATACCGCGCGTGCCGCCGGAGGGCTGGTGCAGCAGGAAGCGGGTGTTCGGCAGGCAGAGGCGCCGCTCCTTCGGAGTGGCGACATAGATCAGCGCGCCGGCCGAGGCGACCCAGCCCGTGCCGATCATCCAGACCTTCGGCTTGATGAACTTGATCATGTCATGGATGGAATCGCCGGATTCGACATGGCCGCCGGGCGAATTGACATAGATGCGGATGTCGTCGTCGCTGGCCGCGGCAAGCGCCACGAGCTGCGAGCAGACCTTCTGCGCCAATTCCTGATTGATCGGTCCGTAGATGAAGATCGAACGCGACTTGAAAAGATTCGCCTCCGTTTCCTTGCCGAGCGGCAGTTCCTTCGTCTTGTCGTCCTGGTCTTCGTCGTTCATTCGAACCTCTTGGAGATGAATTCGGGTTCCTCGCACATAGTGCGACTCAATGCCTAAAACAATGCGGGAAAAACACAAGGCACCGAAGCGATGCAGATATCCTTAAGAAGCCGCGCGCCGTTCTGCAAGCCTTACTGAAATGTAACGGTGAAAGGCTTTGAAAAGCCTGAATCGGTTCCTACCTCATCGCTCAAGCGGCAAACGCTATATAAGATCAACAGGAGGCAGGATATGTCACCGGAAGAACGCCAATTATTGACCGCCCTCTTCGACCGCGTACGCACCGCTGCGGCCCAGCCGCGCGACCGCGACGCCGAAGCCCTGATTGACCAGGCAACGCGCGAGCAACCTTCCGCCACCTATTATCTGGCCCAGGCCGTCATCGTTCAGGAAAAAGGGCTGGAGGCGGCCGCCAACCATATCAAGGAACTCGATGAGCGTGTCCGCCAGCTGGAAGCCGGCGCCAGTGAACACCGCCAGGCCGAACAGGGCGGCGGCTTCCTGAGCTCGATCTTCGGCAATACGCAGACGCAGCAGCCCGCGCCTGTCCCCTCCAACCCCGGCCCCTGGGGCCAGCCCTCCCGCGGCTATGACGATTCCCGCGGCTACGACCGCGACGTCCGGCAGATGCCGCAGCAGCCGAGCGGCCCCTGGAGCCAGCAGGCCCCTGCGCCATCGGCCGGCGGCAGCTTCCTGCGCGGCGCGCTCGGCACGGCGGCGGGCGTTGCCGGCGGCATGCTGCTGGCCAATTCGCTGAGCGGCATCTTCGGCAACCACATGTCCTCGCTCGGCTGGGGCTCACCCTTCGGCGCCAACCCCTTCGGCAACGCCAGCGCGCCGACCGAGGAAACCGTCATCAACAATTTTTATGGCAATGACGACCGCCGCCAGGCTTCGGACAACGCCGCCGATGACAAGGACGACGCCAACGTGCAGCAGGCCGATTATGACGACGGCAACGATTATTCCGATGATTCGTCCGGCGACGACGTCACGGATGTTTGAGGTGTAATAGCCGGAGAATGGGCGGCAGTTTGTATTCAGTTGCCGCGCCGTTGCCCGGCCCTTCGCTAAGGCTCGGGGCGTTCGCCACTGCAATCGATCCACTGGATCGATTGCTGCCGCCTTTGGCGGCGCCGTGGCTCACCCACGCCCGCGATAGGTGGCAACGCCCTGCTCCGGCAGCCACACACCTTCCGGTGGCTTGCCCGTCTGCCAGAAGACGTCGATCGGAATGCCGCCGCGCGGATACCAGTAGGCGCCGATTCTGAGCCATTTGGGGTCAAGCAGCTCGACGATGCGCTTGGCGATGTAGACCGAGCAATCCTCGTGGAAGGCGCCGTGGTTGCGGAAGGAGTGCAGGAAGAGCTTCAGCGACTTCGATTCCACCAGCCATTCGCCCGGAATGTAATCGATGACGATATGGGCGAAATCCGGCTGCCCGGTCATCGGGCAGAGCGACGTGAATTCCGGCGCGGTGAAGCGCACCACGTAATCGGTGCCGGCATGATTGGACGGCACTTTTTCAAGCACCGCCTCCTCAGGCGATTTGGCGGTTTCGGTTTGCTGGCCCAGCATCGACAGGCTGGAAACATCGGTATTCGGCATCATGCCTCCTTGACGACTTTGACACGGATTCCATGGGCTTTTTCGCCCTCGGGCTCCACATGAATGGCGATTTTGGCGCCCTCATGCACCGCCCTGATGGCATCCTCAAGGCGGTCGCATATATCATGCGCCTGCCGCACGGACATAGCTTCCGGCACCACCATGTGAAAATCGATGAAGGTGACGGTGCCGGCCCGCCTCGTCTTGAGGTCATGCACGCCGATCGAGCCCGCCGCATGGGTGGCGATCGCCTCCTTGATCGCCTCCTCCTCCTGCGGCTCGACCGCCTGGTCCATCAGCCCGCCGATCGATTGCGAGATCACTTTCCAGCCCTGATAGAGGATGTTGACCGCAACGAGGATGGCAAGCACCGGATCGAAGATCGCATAACCCGTCGCCAGCGCCAGCAACAGGCCTATTAGCACGCCGACGGAGGTCACCACATCGGACATGATATGTTGACCGTCGGCTGCGAGCGCCGCCGAGCGGTATTTGCGTCCGGTCCGGATCAACAGCCGCGCCCAGACCGCATTGATGGCACCGGCCGCCAAGTTGATCGCAAGGCCGAGCCCCGGCGCATCGAGCATGCGCGGCTCGGCGAGATAACCGACAGCCTCGTTGACGATCAGCAGGGCGGCGACGACGATCAGCACGCCCTCGGTGACGGCAGACAGATATTCCGCCTTGTGATGGCCGAAAGGATGGTCGTGATCGGCCGGCTTCTGCGCGTAACGGATGACGAAGAAGGCGATGAAGGCGGCAACGACGTTGACCGTCGATTCAAGCCCGTCCGACAGCAGCGCCACCGAGCCGGTGACCCACCAGGCCACCATCTTCAGTCCCATCACGCCGAGCGACAGCGGAATTCCCCACATCGCCAGCTTCCGAACCGTAAGATCGCCGTTGTCACTCATATCGTTCCCCTGCGGTTGCGAATGAATTGCAGCTTTTCAGCCGTGGAAACGCAAAACCGCCCACGCGAATGTCGCGCAGGCGGTTCAGTTGAGGGTGATATGGGCGATGACGCAGGATTTGTCAAAGGGAATGACGCGCCGTTCACAGGCCTCGCCATCCTCAGTCGGAGCCAGGCCCGCCGCGTGATCCCGGGCGCCAGCCATAGCCCGGCTCAGGAAGCTGGGTCGGAAAGCCCAGCTTGCGGCCACCGCAACAGGGCAGCCTGCCCCGCCGGTGTCAGAGCGTAGATGCCCTTTTCCACGCGCTCGAACCATCCGTAGACATTGTCGCGCAGGATCGGCCCGGCTTTGGGGGCAAGCATCTTCATCTCCCGCGGCCGCTTCAGTCCCTGCTCGAGTGCCGAAGCACAGAGCAGCGCCTGCTGACGGTAGGCGGTCATGATCGGCGCCCGCGAACCGCCGCCGACGGCCGGATCGCCACGGCGGCGCTGATGCTCCCTGACGAGGCGTGTCCGCCGCTTCGGATTGGTACGCGGCATCGGCGAGACGGAGCTGACGATGACGCTGACCTCGCCGCCGTCGGAGACACCGAGCATGCCGATACCGAGCCGCCGGCAGAGATCGCGATAGCGCCGGTCGGCCTCCCGCCCGCGCCCCTTGGCCGAAACGCGGGCCGCGATCCAGACTTCATCGCTCATAGCGGCGCGGTCGACCGCCTGGAGAAGCAGTTCGAGGTTGAAGGAAAGTTTCAGTTCGCAGACCACCACGACCGGCGGCTCGCCCTCGCTCAGGCCGACGAGATCGCATCCGCCGACCTCGCCCTTCACGACATAGCCAGCCGCCTCCAGGAAGGTTTTGACCGGCAGGTAAAGCGACGTCTCCATGGTAAAAACGGCGCCTCAAGCGGCGTTGAGATCGGCAATCTCGCCATATCGGGCAAGCAGTCGCGGCGAGGACATGTCGCCGGTTTCCTCGTCGACGATCACGGCATAGGCCGCCACGCCGACGAACCGCTCAGCCATCGCCGAAGCGATCTTTTCCGCACTGACGGAATTCGACGCCTGGCGCATTTCGCCGGGCACGAGATTGCCGCGATTCTTGCGGTAAGGGAGCACGATGAACTTTTCAGCATTGGCCACGGCGATGGGTTCCGATTGATCGTTCCTGAAATGTTCTGATTTGCCTGATAAAGTCAACCTCGGAATACTCGCCTCGCCCTTCGAGGCATCGCCCTATGGGCTCTCGGGCCTCAGCAGCGGCCTTGTCACGGCATCTCCACGCCGCTTATTCGGGCGCGGCTTCCTGCAACATCCCTTATCCTGAGGTGCGTAGGCCGAAGGCCGGAGGCCGAAGGCCGGAGCCTCGAAGGACACGCTCGACGCCACTCCTGAACGCCCAGCCCTTCCCGCAAGCAGAGAGGGCCGGGCGGATTGCAATCACGCCGCCTTCGTCTTCGCCTTACGCGCCAGATGCGCCACGACATTCTCGATCATCCGCATGCCGGCATCGCCGCCGAGCGTCATGATCGATTCCGGATGGAACTGCACCGCGGCGATCGGCTCCTTTTCGTGTTCGATACCCATGATCGTGCCGTCCTCGCTTTCCGCCGTGATGATGAACTCGCGCGGCAGCGTCGAGGGATCGGCGAAGATGGAGTGGTAGCGGCCGACCGTCACTTCCTTCGACAGGCCGGAGAAGACGATGCCCGGTTCCAGCACGCGGATGCGCGAGGGCTTGCCGTGCATCGGCAGGGCCAGATGGCGTAGCTCCCCGCCATAGGCTTCGGCAAGCGCCTGCAGACCGAGGCAGACGCCGAAGATCGGCAGGCTGCGCGCCCGCGCCTTCTTGATCGTCGCCTTGCAGTCGAAATCCTTGGGCGTTCCGGGTCCGGGCGACAGCACGACGAGGTCCGGATTCAGCCGATCGAAGATTTCCTCCGGCACCGGCGTGCGCACGGTCGAAACCGTCGCCCCCGTCTGGCGGAAATAATTGGCCAGCGTGTGAACGAAGCTGTCCTCATGGTCGACGAGCAGGATGCTGACGCCCTTGCCGACGCTTGCGACGTCGCGCTGGATCTTGCCGGAATTGCCCGTTTTGGCGTCGCGGATAGCAGAAAGCATGGCGGAGGCCTTCAGTTCTGTTTCAGCTTCTTCTTCCTCTGGAATGGAATCATTCAACAGCGTTGCGCCGGCGCGCACCTCGGCGATGCCGTCCTTGATGCGCACGGTGCGCAGCGTCAGGCCGGTATTCATGTCGCCGTTGAAGCCGACCATGCCGATCGCCCCACCATACCATGCACGCGGGCTCTTTTCATGACTCTCGATGAAGCGCATCGCCCAGAGTTTTGGCGCGCCGGTAACGGTGACGGCCCAGGCGTGGCTGAGGAATCCGTCGAAGGCGTCCATATCGTCGCGCAGCCGCCCCTCGATATGGTCGACCGTGTGGATGAGGCGCGAATACATCTCGATTTGCCGGCGGCCTATCACCTTGACCGAGCCCGGTTCGCATACACGGCTCTTGTCGTTGCGGTCGACGTCCGAGCACATGGTGAGTTCGGACTCGTCCTTCTTGGAGTTCAGAAGCTTCAGGATCTGCTCGCTGTCGGCGATCGGATCGTCGCCGCGCTTGATCGTGCCCGAGATCGGGCAGGTTTCGATGCGGCGGCCCGAAACGCGCACGAACATTTCGGGCGATGCGCCGACCAGGTATTCCTGATGGCCGAGATTGATGAAGAAGGAATAGGGCGACGGATTGATCGCCTTCAACCGTCTGGAGATGTCGGAAGGCTTGCTGTCGCAGCGCTCCATGAATTTCTGCCCCGGCACGACTTCGAAGAGGTCGCCCTTGCGGAAACTTTCCTTCGCCTTGGTGACGAGCTCGGCATATTCGCCTGGCCGGTGATCGCTCTTCGGCGGAATGGCGTCCGTGTGCTTGAAGGGTTCCGGTGCGATATCGCCTGCCTTGCCTTCGGTCGAGAGGCCGCCCTTCTCGAAGTCGTAGCGGTCGATCCAAGCCTTGGCGGCGTAATTGTCGACGACGAGGATCTCGTCCGGCAGGTAGAGCACCATGTCGCGCTGGTCCGCGGGCCGCGTCAGCTTCAGATCGATCGCGTCGAACTGAAAGGCAATGTCGTAGCCGAAGGCGCCGTAGAGCCCGAGGCTGGCATCCGCCTGCGAATAGAAGAGGTCGGTCACGGCACGCAGCACGGTGAAAACCGTCGGAATCTTCGAGCGCTCTTCCTCGGTGAACACCCGGTCCGGCACCTTGACGGAAAGGTCGAGGCGGCGGGCGGAGGAAGCGCCGAGCACCAGGTCGGACACCGTCTTCAGCCGTTCGGTCACAAAGCCGAGGATCACCTCGCCGCGTTCATTATAGGCCTCGATCCAGACGTCGCGCCCGAAGGAGGAGATGCCGAGCGGCGGATCGACGACCGCGGTATCCCAGCGCGTATAGCGGCCTGGATATTCGTAATTCGACGAGAACACGGCGCCGCGGCGTTCGTCGAGCTTGTCGATATAGGAAGAGACCGCATCGCCGTAAGGGATTGCCCGCCGCTGCCGCGTGACGGATATGCCGCCCTTGGTCTCGTAGATTTCCGCACCATCATCCCGCAGGATCGTTACCATTGTTCCACTCCGTTATCGGGGCCCGGACGACAGGCGGCGATAAAACAAAAAAGCCGCCTCGAAGTTTCGGGCGGCTCACTCGTCGTCGTCTTTGGACACGATTGGTCGAGGCCGCCTTAGCGAGCCCACCACCAAACAGCAATGTTCAAGGACTTGATCATGAGAAAAATTGTTAGCCTGAGATCAGCCGCCGCGCAAGAGGCGATTGCGGGATTGAAAAAGGGCGGCCCGAAAGCCACCCCATGCGATGTCGTCTGGGTTCATACCCTGGATCAAAAGATCTTGGTCAGCGAGATCTTGAAGGTGCGGCCGGGCTCGGAATACCATTCGCGCGGCTGCGTTGCTGTCGAGCTCAAGTTGACGTCGCGCACGGCGAGCGCATTGTAATATTCCTGGTCGAAGATGTTGTAGACGCCGGCCTGCACGCGCAGTCCCGGCACCTGCTCCGGCGTCCACCAGCCGGTTAGATCGACGACCGCGTAACCGGGCGCATCAAAGGTCGTGTCGGGCTTCGTGCCGACGGTATTCAGATGGTCGGTGAGCATGCCCGCCGAAAGCGTCGAGGAAACATCGAAGCCGAAGGCCTCGTTGCTCCAACCACCGCCAACGATCGCCTTGAATGGCGCCACCGAGCGCAGGCGCTGAGCGGTTTCCTCGTTCCTGCCATAGGCATAGGCAAGTGCTGCGTGCAGGTTGATGCCGTTGTCAAACGTCTTGTTGGCGCTCGCTTCGACACCCGAGATCGTCACACTGCTGACGTTGGCATAGTTGAACTCCGTGATGCCGGTGGAGGCGTTTACGCTCGTCTTCGTTTCAATGAAGTTGTGATAGCGGTTGTGGAAGAGCGCCAAGCGACCGTTGAAATCGCCTGTGTCGAAATTGGCGCCCATTTCGACACCGTAGCCGGTCTCGGGCTTCAGGTCGGGATTGCCGAGCTGGGCATAGTTGCCGCCCGCATTGTAGAAGCGACTATAGAGCTCGTCGACGGTCGGGGCGCGGAAGGCCGACGACAGCTGGGTGTAGAGCTGCACATCGGGTGTCAGTTCGTAGGTGGCGAGCACCTTCGGCGAAACATGCTGATCGCTGCGGTCGGACAGCGTACCGAACTTGGCAAGCGCCGGATTGCTGGCGAAACCGCCGCCCGTCGACGGATCATAGCTGAACCAGTCGAAACGAATGCCTGGCGTCAGCGCAAAATTCGTATCTGCGAATTCGATCTTGTCTTCGATCGACAGGCCGATGGTCTTGCTGTCGACGTCTGGTACTTCCGACTGGTTGTTGAGCGAAGGGCACGTCGTCGGCGTCGGGCAAAGCGCAGAGCTGTACTGGCTCCAGCCCGACGTCGTCGCTTCGAGGGTTGCCTTCACCGAATGGCGGACGTTCGAATATTCGAAGTCCTTGGTAACAGTGCCGTTGAAGCCCCAGGTCTTATTTTCGATCTCGTTGTTGCGGCCGTAGGCGACATTGGCCGACGTGCGTCCTTTGCTGCCCGACTCCTTCTTCAGATCCTGCCAATAGAGGGTGGCCCGGGCGCTGGTGAAGAATGCATCCGAAGACTGTGCTTCGTAATCGTAGTCGAGAGATACGCGATCGCGGTCGCGCAGTTCGCGGCCGTCATAATTGTCGGTCAGGAAGGTGCGGGGAGCAACACCCTGGAGTTCGCGCAGGTCGGTCTTGAGATCGCGGCGGAACCGTTCCGCCGTCAGACCGATGCGATGACCGCCTTCCAATTCCTGGCGAAGCTTGAAGAGCAGGTTGTGCTGGTCGAAATCGGCGGGATCCGCCTCGGTGCGGAAACGACCGTAACTGTCGTTGTCGCCCATGTTGTCGCGTTCATGGCCCTTGCGGTAGCCGCCCTGAAACAGGATCGATGTGCCGCCGATCTTCTTGGCGGCAGCGGCCGAACCGGAAAGGCTGCTGTCATCGCTGTCATAAGTCGACTTGACGATCGCACCCCAGTCGCGGCCTTCAGGAATGATATCCTCCGGCTCCAGCGTATTGACGACGATCGCGCCGCCGAGCATTCCCGAGCCGCCCTTGCTCGAATCCGCGCCGCGCACGATATCGAGCGACGAGAGCGAGTTGAAATCGAACGTGTCGCCGCCGCCATTGGCGTTGGCCGGCGCAAACGCACCCTGGCGCGAACTGTTCGAGAGATAGGGGATCGGAATGCCGTCGACAACGGTCAGGATGCGTGCGCCGGAAAGGCCGCGCAGATTGACGCCGGCATCCCCGCGCGAGAAATTCACGCCGGGATCGACGCTGCGACCGAGATCTTCGAGATTGGTGATTTGTTTCTCGTCGAGCTGCTTGTCGGTGATCTCCGTCGCAAGCGGCGTGTCGGCGACGCTGCCTGGCGCCACGCGTTTGCCCTTGACGACGATCTTCTGCAGGACGGTGCTGTCTTCCGCCGCGGCTTGTGGTGCCGTTGCCGGAGCGCTTTGCGCAAAAGACTGCGAAACAGGAAGAACAACTGTGGCTGCCGTGCAGACCAAGAGAACTGAACGCCAATACCGGACGATCATAACCTACCCTCTCATGATGATTACCGGGCTGGCTGGTCGTGGCGCGGCGAACGCTCGAGGGGCTGGCTGGGCTTTGCGGATGAAGGCGCAGAACTTCGCCTTCTTTTCGCCGCATAAAAAACATGAGGAATTATGTCAAGATAAGGCAGAAGTTTATGTTGAATATTATATTCGAGTTTTAATGATCTTGCCGGACGTTGCGTAATTGCAACGAAAACCGCCACAATGCGTTATACCCCCGCGCTATCGATATGACGGAACCGGATGCGTTGAGAAAACTTTCGATACTGGCGATCCTCGCCGCTACCGCCTTTCTTGCCGGCGCCCGCCTGCCCCCGCACGGCCCCTTACCGCAAGCTCGACCGGACGCCGGGGATATGACAGCCCCCGCCCCGCTCCCCGAAAAGACCGAACCGCCTGCGCCGGATGATGTGCCCGCGCCTCAGCCGAAGCCTGATGTGAAGGAGCCGGAAGCGCCGGCGCCGGAGCAGCCGCCGGCGCCACCAACCGAACCGGCAAAGCCTGAACGGTCAAAGCCGGAGCCTGCAGAATCGATGCAAGGTCCGCCGCTACCGCCAGGCGGGCTTAAAAGCCCGCAGCCGCCGGCGGAAGACGACAAGCCACCTGCCGAGCAGACACTCGAAGAGCAGCATCTGACAATCGAACCCGAAAGCGATGCCGATCACGCCGAATGCACTGCGGCACTCCAGGCACTCGGCGTCGTCTTCAAGGACACACCGCGCATCGACGACGGCAACGGCTGCGGCATCGACAAGCCGATCATCGTCTCCGAACCCCTGCCCGGCATCAAGCTCAAGCCGGAGGCGACGATCCGCTGCCCGACAGCCCTTGCCCTCGCCCGCTGGATAAAGGAGAGCGTCATCCCCGCCGCCGCCGCCGCCCTGCCGGAACAGGGCCGCATCACATCAGTCAATCAGGCTACGGCCTATATGTGCCGCCTGCGCAACAACGGCGAAACCGGCAAGATCTCCGAACATGCCCGCGGCAACGCCATCGACATTGCAAGCTTCCATTTCGAAAAGGGCGAGGATGTCGCCGTCCGCTCCCGCCGCGAGGATCCGACGCTGACAGGCGCCTTCCAACGCACCGTCAGCGCCGCCGGCTGCCTCTATTTCACCACCGTCCTCGACCCCGAAAGCGACGCTGCCCACGAAACGCATTTCCACCTCGACGTGATCGAGCGGAAGGGCGGCTATCGTTATTGCCACTGATCATTCAGTGGCTGCGATCCTCGCTTGAGCCATACGCCGAAATAACCACATAGAGCTGCAAAATGGGTGGAGGGTCAGCGACAAATGAAGATCATAGCGAACATCATCGCAGTTCTCCTGATCGTCGCTGTCGGCTTCATCTTTACCGGTCAATTGCGTTGGCTCTTTGTCATAGGAATGTTGTTCCTCGGCACGCTGCAAAGCCTTTTCATCTGGCTGTTTATCGATCCAGACTTTGAAAAGCGTCGGCAGCGCCATCTGGTCGAGCGCTTTGGTAAGCCGTCACCGGATCAGAACAACCCCTCGATATAACCCTGATCATTCAGGAAAATCCGCTCCGCCGAGGGCGATTTCGGCAGGCCGGGCATTGTCATGATCTCGCCGGTGATGGCGACGACGAAGCCGGCTCCCGCCGAAAGCCGCACTTCCCGCACGGTGACGATGTGGCCTTCCGGCGCGCCGCGCAGGCTCGGATCGGTGGAGAAGGAATATTGCGTCTTCGCCATGCAGACCGGCAGCTTGCCGTAGCCCTGCTCCTCCCATGTCTGCAATTGGTCGCGCACCGCCTTGTCGGCTGTCACTTCGCCGGCATGGTAGATCTTCGAGGCGACGATCTCGATCTTCTCGAACAACGAAATGTCGTCGCCATAGAGCGGCTGGAATTTCGCCTGTCCTGACTCGGCCAGTTCCACCACCTTATGCGCCAGCTCCTCAATGCCGGCCGAACCTTTAGCCCAATGTTGGCAGAGGATCGCCTCGGCGCCGAGCCTCGAGACAAATTCCTTCACCGCCGCGATCTCGGCATCGGTATCCGAGACAAATTGATTGATCGCCACGACGACGGGCACGCCGAAGCGGCGCACATTGGCGACGTGCCGGCCGAGATTGGCGCAGCCCTTCTTCAGCGCCGCGACGTTCTCCATGCCGAGATCCTCCTTCTTCACCCCGCCATTCATCTTCAGCGCTCTTACGGTCGCGACGATGACGGCCGCATCCGGCTTCAGCCCGGCCTTGCGGCATTTGATGTTGAAGAATTTTTCAGCCCCGAGATCAGCCCCGAATCCCGCTTCGGTCACCACATAGTCGCCGAGCTTCAGCGCCGTCTTTGTCGCCGTCACCGAATTGCAGCCATGGGCGATGTTGGCGAAAGGCCCGCCATGCACGAAAGCCGGATTGTTCTCCAGCGTCTGCACAAGGTTCGGCTGCATCGCATCCTTCAACAGCACCGCCATGGCGCCGTCGGCTTTCAGATCGCGCGCATGCACCGGCGTCCTGTCGAAGCGGTAACCGATGATGATGTCACCGAGCCGTCGCTCGAGATCCTTGAGATCGGTGGCGAGGCAGAGGATCGCCATCACCTCGGAGGCGACGGTGATGTCGAAGCCGCCTTGGCGCGGAAAGCCGTTGGCGACGCCGCCGAGCGAGGAGACCATGCTCCTGAGCGCCCGGTCGTTCATATCCATCACCCGCCGCCAGGTGATGCGGCGGATGTCGATATTCTCTTCGTTGCCCCAGTAGATGTGATTATCGACCATCGCCGCCAGCAGATTGTGCGCCGAGGTGATCGCATGGAAATCGCCGGTGAAATGCAGGTTGATGTCTTCCATCGGCACGACCTGCGCATAACCGCCGCCGGCCGCCCCGCCCTTGATACCGAAGCAGGGGCCGAGCGAAGCCTCGCGAATGCAGACGATGGCTTTCTTGCCGATCCGGTTCAGCCCGTCGCCGAGCCCGACGGTCGTCGTCGTCTTGCCCTCGCCGGCCGGCGTCGGGTTGATCGCGGTGACGAGGATCAGCTTGCCGTCCTTCTTGCCTGCCTGCGCGGCGATGAACTCGGCGCTGATCTTCGCCTTGTCGTGACCATAGGGAGCGAGTTGCTCGACCGGAATGCCGAGCTTCGCCCCGATCTCGACGATCGGTTTCTTGACCGCGGCGCGCGCGATTTCGATATCGGACTTGAGTGATGGCATAGATGTTCCCCGTCCCAACCTCCGCGGGAGCGGAGGCATTTGTTCTCCCTTCATCGGGATAGCGAAATATCGGCAAGGTGTGAATAGCGCTGCGCCTTGCGGCCGCCACGTCGGATGTTTATGTGGCGGGCAACGATCGCGGTTTTACAGGGTGAAGACATGAAAACACTGGAACTCATCATCGAGCGCATCATTCTGTCGAGCCGCTGGATCCTCGTCGCCTTCTATATCGGCCTGGTAGCGGCGCTCGCCGTCTACGCGGTTTCCTTCGGCTACAAGCTGCTGAAGATCGCTTCCAGCGTCTTCGCCCTCGACGAGGCGGAGATGATCCTTGCCATGCTCAGCCTGATCGATGCGGCCCTCGTCGCAAGCCTGATCGTCATGGTGATGATCTCGGGCTACGAGAATTTCGTCAGCCGTTTCGACGAGGCCAGTGAGGCTGGCGACGAGGTCTCCTTCCTCGGCAAGCTCGATTCAGGCAGCCTGAAGATCAAGGTCGCCTCCTCGATCGTCGCCATCTCCTCCATCCATCTACTGCAGGTCTTTCTCAATGCCGACAAATTTGCCGACGGCAAGATCATGTGGCTGACCCTGATGCACCTCGCTTTCGTCGCCTCCGCCGTCATGCTCGGCTTCCTGGAGAAGCTGATGAGCGTGACGTCGAAGAATGATTTGAAGGATAAGACTTAGAGGACGGCACAGAGGCGCCTTCGAAGGGTGAACAAGGCAACAGCCCGCCGCAATCGCCGAGCTATGCTTCTTTCGTGTCCTGAGATCAATTGACCGAAGCAGCAGGCACGATCTTCGCCTCAGCTTTTCTGTGGCATCGAAGGCTTTCCTTCGCCTCCGGTCCACAGACATGCAAGCCGGGCTCTTCATCATCAGGGATGATACCATTGATGATGCCAAGCTCGAGCGCCTGAGTACGAAATATAGTCCCTCGCTCAATTGATGTCGTGAGCATCATCGTCTCGTATGCCTCGGCACTGACGCCCATCTCGTCGAAATAGGCGAAGAATTCCCTATATTCAGCCGCCGTAGGTCTGACGAGGCCGATAGAGGAATATCCGACAACCCGCGGCCTTCCTCCCATCAGGGCCAGAGTACAGGTCGAAAGGCAGGACGCACGGCCGGCAAAGACTTCGCCCTCGGTCGGTCCGTTTTCGGCGATGCCGGCTTTGCAAAGCGGATCCAGCTTTGGACAATTCGGCAACTGCGTTCTGCCAATCGAGGTCTCCAGACCTGCAGCACGGATCATCCGCCCCATCGCGAAAGCCGCATCCATGTCCCCACCATTGGACTGAAAGACGATCGGCAGCTTTCTTCCGCCGAGCGTCTTCAGGATCGCCTCCAACCGCGCCGGCGTCTCCGGCGTGATGTCTCCATCCGCAGAAATCCACTGGGTGCACTCGTCCTCGCAGTTGCCATTGGACATCAGCAGAAAATCCATCGGATGGGTGGTCGGCAGCTTCACGCTCGTGTCTGCGGCCACAGCCTGCGCGGGCGCCTCGGCCGCCGCGGGGGCTTCGACCGCCGGATGGCCGTGGCAGACGGCCTCGGCGGCTGCACCTGGCGCGCAGAGCGGCATGCCCGGCCACTCATTGTAAGCCAGCATGTCGGTGTTCAGCCCCATGCGAAGTGCATCTGTGGGCGGTACGATAGTGATGCGATCAGGAGGGGTACTCATCATCAAAGCGATCAGATCGGCACTGACGCCCATTTCCTTCAAATAGCCCGTCAGGGCAGCGGCGGCCTTCTTTCCAAGTTTAGTGGAACTGCTCTGCCCCGCGGATTTGCGTCCAACCTCCTTGCGGGAAATTTCCTTCTTCTTGCCATTCACGATCTTGTATTCGATGCGATAGGAGACACGCTCCCTCTTGTAGACGGTCGTGATCTGGTGGACGCCGATGAAAGCCCATTGCGACGAGACGCGCGAGGTGCCACCGGCGAAGGCCAGGGGACATGCGGAAAAACAGTATGCGCCATCCGAATAGGTGACGCCGACCGAGCTACCATCCTTTGCGATAGCGGCGGCGCAGCGCGTATCGTCCGCTGGGCAATCCTTCAGTCGCGTGCCTCCTACGGCTGTTTCCAGGCCGGCCTTGCGGATCATCCGGCCCATCGCATAGGCGGCATCTACCTCGCCACCTTCCGACAGGAAGACCACCGGCAATTTCCGATCCCCGATTTTCTTCAGAACTTTTCGGAGCTGGGTGGGAGTATCGGAGGTGATGCGCCCCTCTGCCGATATCCATTCAGGACAGTCTTCCATGCAGAGGAGGCTGCGTACGATGATGAAACGCATCGGCGGCTGCCCCGCCTGCTTCTTCTGCTCGGCAGCCTCCGAGATCGCGGGACCGATCGGCAAGCTCAAAAATAATAGGACAAGTAATATAAGAGATAACAGATGCTTGCTAAAAACAAAAATTGGAAAGCGCACGATTAAATCGCCTCGGTCATACATGAGAATACGATTAGCAATTGCACCGAACCGCAGCAAGCCAGATTTCGATGGCGATTACCGCCCGAGCTTTCTCCCGAAGTGATTCTCTTCCTATCCGCCATAGGCGAAACTCACAGTTATTCAGCCATGAAAGATGTTACCGATACCATAACGCTACTAACACCGACGACAACTCAACCATGGCGCGCGTAATTGTCACTAATTCTTCACAATTTGGATTAATCGGCTTGCACCAAGGCAATTGGGACTAGCATCCCACGGCATTTCTGTGTTTGATAGCGTTAACATTGGGGCTGCCGGGGGCGTACAAATGTCTTACATGACCACCTCTGAAAGACAGTCATTGCTTTCTTCAGAGCTTGCGGCTGCACGAACGCGCAGCCTGTTTGCGCAGGCGCTGGGCAGGGTCTCGACAGCCTTCGGATTGTCGCATGCGACGCTGATGCACGCCCCCGCTCCGGAAGACCTCCTGTTGAAACCCCTGCTGATCGAAAGTTCGCTTCCGGCCGCCTATATCAGGGAGTTCGACCGCGCCCACATGATGCGTGGCTGTCCTTTTGGCTTGCGGCTGAGGGAGTCCGCGGTCCCTCCGGTCTGGCACCTCAACGACGCCGTCAATGGTCAGGCTTTCCCGGCCGAACTGCGTGCCTTGATGCTGCGCCACGCCATACCGGCAGGCGTTGCCATGCCGACCATTGCGGCCGATGGCCAGCGCTTGGTCTTCTGGTTTTGCGGCGAGCGCGCCGCACTTGGCCAGAGCGAGGTCAACGAACTGGCAATGATCATTCTGCATGCACTCGATGCATACAATGCGGTCAAGCGCAATGAGGAATGCGCGCATAACGTGCTGTCGATCAGAGAGCTGGAAGTTGTGCGCTGGACCGCCCAGGGCAAGACCTCGATCGAAATCGGCCAGATCCTGACACTCTCGGACCATACGGTGAACGCCTATATGACGAACGCGATCAAAAAACTCGATTGCGTCAATCGTACCCAGTTGGTGGCCAAGGCAATTCGGTTGAAACTGATCAACTGAGGAATCGGAAGAGAGTCGGAACGTCGTCCCGTGATCTGGGCGTATCGTGTCTCTTCGCTTCGAACAGCCCGTCATTGACAGGGCAGATCAATCCCGCCCCCACATCGGCATCACCGATGCGGACATCGTCCAGATGCTTGCAGCCTATCGCCTCTTCGGCCTCTGGCGCATCGACATAGAGACAGGACATTTCTTCGCAAGCGAGGATGTCCACACGATCTTCGGCCTCCCCTATAGCGATGGCCCCGTCAACCTGGCGGCGCTGATGTAGCGCATCCACGAGGAGGATCGCAGCCTGATCGCCCAGACCTTCGAAGAGGCGAGCCGTCACGGCGCCGGCTTCCATTTCGTCTATCGCGTCGAACAACCGGCTTGGCGGCTACAAGCTGGTGCGCAGCGTCGGCCGCTTTCGCGACGACGAAAGCGGCGGCGGCATCGTCGGCATCACTTATGAGTTCGTCGAGAAACTGCGCGTCGTCGGCTTCGAGGACAATACGCTACCCCGCTAAGTCGAGAACCCTTTAGCGATCAAGCACCGACCGGATTTCCACCAGGTTCGAGCGCACTCTGAGAATATAGAAGCCCATCGTGGCGAGGTGGCTCGGCATGATCCAGCCGTCTTCGCGCCCGTTCGAGATGATCGCCGGCTGGATGCGCAGTGCCGCCTGGAACTGCCGCGTCGTGCCGCTCCAGACCGCTCCAAGATTGCGCTCCTGCACGACCTGCGAGAAATCCGCCTGCGCTGCGGCAAGGATGGCATAATAGCCGTAAAGCTGGCCGTAGGCGAACCAGAACCGGTCGTCAGCGCGTGTATCGAACCAGCCGCGATTGTGGTTTTCCGAGCGCTCGGCGAGCATGTCGGAGGTCCCGCCGAGATCGTTGGCGATGCGGTCTATGAACTGCATGAGATTGTCGGCGCGGCCGTCGAAAATAGCATTGCAGGCGGAAAGATCGGTGTTGAACTTACGCAGGCTGCCGACCGCCGAGCGGTAATAGGAGGGCGTCGGCGTTTTCGGCCCGAAGGGATTGAGCCCGAAATACCAGCTGTGTTCATCGAACTGAAGATTACCGCGCGCGCTCTGCAAATCGTTGTTGATGCCTGACGTGCCGCGCACGCGCCCGAGCGTATCGACGAGCTCCGCCGAAGTTCGCCGAACCGCCTGGTTGACGCCGCGTTGGAACGAGGCCTTGTTGTCGAGGAAGGGTGTGTGATCCCAGTCGATGCCGAAGAAGCCCATCTTGTAGAGCAGCATGGAGGAAATCCATGCGTTCTGGTTGACATTGAAATCGGTCAAATCGGCCACGACGTCGACGATGGCCGAGCGCTGGCAAGTTTTGGCAGCCGTGGTGCTGCTTCCCTCGGCGGCTGGCACTTCCTGTCCGGCGGCAACCTTGCGTTCGGAAAGCCGGTATTGGTCGACAAATGCCGTGTTGAAATTCGACCAGACCTGCGTCTGCCAGAAAAAATAGCCGTATAGCACGACGAATAGCGCCACGAGCGCGATGACCGGCAGTCGGATCATCCAGCTCCGGCGCTGATACCAGCCATGCGCGGCGAGAAAGGGCCAGAAGGCCCAGGCGGAAAACAAGCGGGCCCAGCGGCCGATCGTCTGGCCGATCAGCCTGAAAAAACCGGCTATCCGGTCAAGCATCGTCGTCTCCTGTCAGGCGAGGCGAACATCGGGACATTGCCGCCCCGCTGCATCCCACATATGCGCTCGGTAGGCCGAGCACAACACGAGCCCTTCGATTTTCCGAATGAAAGCATCGCGGAAAAGGTGCGAACCAGGCCCCGAGGCTCAGGAACGCAGAAAGGGCAGGCTGAAACGGAAGGACCTGGGCGCCGTGTCGATCAGCGGCGCTCCCGATGTTTCCGGCGGTTCGGCATAGGCCGGGAACCTGCCGGCGAATTCGAGATCGGCGCGGCTCTTGCGCCGCTCCAGATCCTGGGCGACCAGCATGCCCTTCTCGAACAGCCTGATCGGGGCGGCGATATCGGGAAAGAGTTCCGGCTTGATTCGCATCTTCATGCCCGGCCGGTCGGTATCGACCTGCGCCTGGTAGATGATCAGCCGCTCCTCGACGTCGATCATCAGCTTGCGCAGCAGCACGTTGGAGGCGGCGATCCGGCCATTCAGCGAATCGACAAAGGACTGGAACAGGCCGATGAAACGCTCGCGCCGCTGACTGTCGTCGCGCATCTCGTGCTCCTCGGCGGAAATGCGCTCGGCTTCCGCCTTCAGCGCCCGCCGCTCCGCCTCCATTTGCTCCCAATGCGCCCTATTGCCGTAGACGCCGATGCGGCCCTGCGTCGTCAGCGCCTTGGCATTGAGTTCCCTCATCTTGAGGCGGGCGAGATCGATGGAATCGACCAGCCGGCGCCGTTGTTCGACGATGTCGACGAGACCGCGTTCGGCGGCCCTGTGCCGTTCGGTGATCGAAGCGCGCTGGCCGGCGATTAGCTTGGCGAGCGCGTCCGATTTCGTCAAAAGGTCGAGCAGCCGTTCGATGACGGGCGCCTCGCGCACGCGTTCGGTATACATGCGCCACATCCGCTGGCGCGACACCCAGCCGGCCATCTTCTCGCGCAGCGTCAGCCCCCGGAAACTGTCGAGATCGGCCGAAACCTCGGCCGTCAGCCGGTCGAGGGAAAAGACAAGACCGGCCTGCAGGGCGTCGAGCGCCGCAGTATCGGCGATATGGGCCTGGAAGCGAGCATTCTGTTCGAGGAAGACATCGTCGGCCGAACGTGCGTCATCGCCGTTGAAGGCGCTGATCGCAGCCACGCAATAGGCTCCGTCAGCCGCAATCCTCTCGGCAAGGCTGCCTGCAGCTTCGTATTGGCTGTCGAATGGCGGAGGTTTGCGCACTAGGCCTCTCCAGGGAATCTCGTGCTGCCCAAGCTAGAGCAATTCCGGGAAAAGTGCGAAGCGGTTTTCCGTCCGGAATGACGCAAACTAGAAAGCACATTGCTTGCCGCGCCAAAGAAAACAGGCGGCATGCGGCTTCAGACCGGCTCGGCGACCCAGGCCCCGTTCATCGCTTCATCCCAATGCCTGCGGCAGAGCGAGACATATTTCTCATTGCCGCCGACATCGATCTGCGCGCCTTCATGCAGCACTTTCCCCGCCGCGTCGAGCCGCACCACCATCGTCGCCTTACGCCCGCAATGGCAGATCGTGCGCACCTCGCGCATTTCGTCGGCGATCGCCAACAGCTCCTGCGAGGCCGGAAACAATTTGCCCTGGAAATCGGTTCTGAGCCCGTAGACCATCACAGGAATGCCGAGCCTGTCGACGACGCGGGCAAGCTGCCAGACATGGACAGGCGTCATGAAATGCGCCTCGTCGACGAAGATACAGGCGATCGGCGCCCCTTCTCCGCTCAGCGTCGCGATCAGCCGGAACAGGTCCTCGTGCGGCTCGAAAGGAATGGCGCTCGCCTCCAGCCCGATCCGCGAGCCGATGACGCCGCGGCCGGTGCGCTCGTCGAAAGCAGCAATCAGCTGCACCGTGCGCATGCCGCGCTCCTGGTAATTATAGGAGGCCTGCAGCAGCATCGTCGACTTGCCGGCGTTCATCGTCGAGTAGTTGAAATAGAGTTTTGCCATCCGATCTCTCCTTGATCGGTTTATTGAAAGCTCACAACGGCAAAGGAAAGCCCCCTGAAAGCGATAATCACAGGAATCCCAGCCCGAAAATCGCCGAGCGGTCGGAAAACAAGGCGCTGCGAAAAAACCGCCGACGTCGCAATCGCATGGGTCGATACGCCGCAAACGCACTGAGGTCGCTTGTCAAACTCGGCTATTGGTGGTTGGCTTGGGAACTTAAAGACTGGGAGTCTAAAATGAAAACAACAAGCACGTTCAAACTCGTTACTGCAACTGCCGTCGCCGCCCTCTCCGTTGCGACTACTGCTTTCGCCGCCGATCCCGACAGCTGCTCCACCGTCCATTTTTCGGACGTCGGCTGGACGGACATTACCGCCACCACCGCCACCGCGTCCGTCGTCCTGAAGAGCATCGGCTATCAGACCGATGTTAAGGTCCTTTCGGTGCCGGTCACCTACACTTCGCTGAAGAACAAGGACATCGACATCTTCCTCGGCAACTGGATGCCGACGCAGGAAAAGGATGTGCGTCCCTACCTCGAAGACAAGTCGGTTGAATCCTTCGGCCCGAACCTTGTCGGCGCCAAGTACACGCTCGCCACCAACGCCAAGGGTGCCGAGCTCGGCATCAAGGACTTCAAGGACATCGCCGCCCATAAGGACGATCTCGACGGTAAGATCTACGGCATCGAGCCCGGCAATGACGGCAACCGTCTCGTCATGGACATGATCGAAAAGAACACCTTTGGCCTGAAGGATATGGAAGTCGTCGAGTCCTCCGAGCAGGGCATGCTCGCTCAGGTCGCGCGTGCCGACAAATCAGGCAAGCCTGTGGTTTTCCTCGGCTGGGAACCCCATCCGATGAACACCAACTTCAAGCTGACCTACCTCACCGGCGGTGATGATATCTTCGGTCCGGATTTCGGCGGCGCCAAGGTCTACACCAATGTGCGGGCCGGTTACCTCGACGAATGCCCGAATGTCGGCGCGATGCTGAAGAACCTGACGTTCTCCCTCGACATGGAGAACCACATCATGGGCAAGATCCTCAACGACGGCAAGGAGCCGGAGGCTGCAGCTTCCGAATGGTTGAAGGCGAACCCCTCGGCGATCGAGCCCTGGCTCGCCGGCGTCAAGACCCGCGACGGCAAGGGCGACGCGCTGGCGGCTGCCAAGACCGGCCTCGGTCTCTGATGATATGAACGGGGCGGCTCGCCGCCCCGTTTTATTTTTGTCCGATTGTTGTTTTCTGGATAGGCGCGCCCCTTGAATTGGATCACCGAATTTAAGATTCCCGTTGGCCCCTGGGCCAAATCCTTCGTGGACTGGCTGACCTCGAACGGCGAATGGTTCTTCAACCAGATCGCCTTCCTGCTGTCGAGCGCCATAGACGGCCTGCTCTTCGTGCTGCAGAAGCCTCATCCGCTGATCGTCATCGCTGCCATCACCGCCATCGCCTTTTGGCTGCGCCGGTCGATCGCGGTCGCCGTCTTCACCTGTCTCGGGCTGCTGCTCATCGTGAACCAGGACTATTGGAAGGAAACGACGGAGACGCTCGCCCTCGTGCTTGCCGCCACCTTCGTCTGCATGGTGATCGGCATTCCGCTCGGGATTGCCGCCGCCCGCCGCCCTTGGGTCTATGCCGCCATGCGCCCGGTGCTCGATCTCATGCAGACCATCCCGACATTCGTCTATCTGATCCCGGCGCTGATCCTGTTCGGCCTCGGCATGGTGCCGGGGCTGATCGCGACCGTCATCTTCGCAATTCCCGCGCCGATCCGGCTGACGCGCCTCGGCATCATCTCGACGCCGCCGTCGCTTGTCGAAGCCGCCGTCGCCTTCGGCGCGACGCCGATACAGGTGCTGCGCAAGATCGAGCTTCCCTTCGCCACGCCGCAGATCATGGCGGGCCTCACCCAGACCATCATGCTGTCGCTATCGATGGTCGTCATCGCCGCCCTTGTCGGCGCTCCCGGGCTTGGCGTGCCCGTCGTTCGTGCGCTGAACACCGTCAATATCGCCAAGGGTTTCGAGGCGGGTTTCTGCATCGTCATCCTGGCAATCATTCTCGACCGGATGTTCCGCACGGCGGGTGAAGGAGGCGCTGCATGACCGCGGTAAGCTTTAACAATGTCAGCATCATCTTCGGCGACCGGCCGGAAACAGCACTCGCCATGGTCGACCAGGGCAAAACGCGCGACGAAATCGGCGCCGCGACCGGGCTGGTGCTCGGCGTCGCCAATGCTTCGCTGACGATCGAGGAAGGCGAGATCCTGGTGTTGATGGGGCTGTCCGGCTCCGGCAAATCGACGTTGCTGCGCGCCGTCAATGGGCTCGCGCCCGTTGTACGCGGGGATGTCGCAGTCTCGGCGGCCACCGGCTCCGTCAACCCCTACAGATGCAATGCCAAAGCCTTGCGCGACCTGCGCACCCACACCGTCTCCATGGTGTTCCAGCAGTTCGCCCTCCTACCCTGGCGCACCGTCGCCGACAATGTCGGCTTCGGCCTCGAGCTCGCGGGCATGCCGGAGGCCGAACGCAAGGTCCGCGTCGGCGAGCAGCTTGAGCTCGTCAACCTGACGAAATGGGCGGACCGCAAGGTCAACGAACTCTCAGGCGGCATGCAGCAGCGTGTCGGGCTTGCCCGCGCCTTTGCCACCGGCGCCCCGATCCTGCTGATGGACGAGCCTTTCTCGGCCCTCGATCCATTGATCCGCACCCGCTTGCAGGACGAACTCCTGGAGTTCCAGCGGCGGCTGAAGAAGACCATCCTCTTCGTCAGCCACGATCTCGACGAAGCCTTCCGCATCGGCAACCGCATCGCCATCATGGAAGGCGGCCGCATCATCCAATGCGGAACGCCGCATGACATCGTCAAGAACCCAGCCGACCAGTATGTCGCGGATTTCGTGCAGAACCTTAATCCGATCAATATGCTGACGGCGGCCGACGTGATGCAGCCCGGCCTCGGCCAGACCGCCGCCGGCATGAGCGTCAGCGCCACGGCCCGCGCCGCGACCCCGCTCGTCGATGTGCTCGATGCCCTTGCTCGCCAGCCAGGCAGTATCGGCATCGTTGAAAACGGTGCGATCGTCGGCACCATCTCGGCACAGGATATCGTCGCCGGCCTTACCCGCCATCGCCGCAAGCAGGACGCTTGATGTTTTCAATCCGCTTTGCCACAAAGCGGATATGAAGGATCAGCCCTCGCCCCTACGCGAAACCGACGACGACGCCCGCAAACTCGCCCGCGTGCTTCTGCGCTCCGCGCGGCACGCGGCGATTGCCGTTCTCGACCCCGAGACCGGCTTCCCTTTCGCCAGCCGCGTGCTGGTCGCCACCGATATTGACGGCACCCCCGTCATCCTCGTTTCGAAGCTGTCGGCTCATACCAGGGCGCTCGCCAGGGACCCGCGCGCCTCACTGCTGGCCGGCGAGCCCGGCAAGGGCGATCCTCTGGCCCACCCCCGTCTGACGACCCAATGCCTGGCGGAACCGGTCGAGCGCGGCAACGCGTTCTATGAGCGTATCCGCACGCGTTTTCTCGCTCGCCACACCAAGGCGCAGCTTTATATCGATTTTCCTGATTTCCTCTTCTTCCGTCTCAAACCGGAACAGGCGAGCCTCAATGGCGGCTTCGGCCGTGCCTACCAACTCGACGGGCACGATCTCATCATCCAGTCGGCTGCGAATGAGGAGATTGCCGCCGGGGCGGCGGAGGCAGTGCGAGATTTAGTAGAACGCCACCCTGATGTGGCCGAGATGCTCGCCACCAGGTTAAACGCGCCAAAATCGGCTTCCTGGCGCATTTGTGGTATCGATTCCTCAGGTTTCGATCTCATTTCCGGTGATTTTCTGCTGCGATACGAATTCGAAACCCTCGCTGGGGATGCCGATCACATTTGTTCAAACATATCTAAAATAGCATACTCGATACCTTAAATTTAGGTATATACAATCTTCGATCCGAATTGCTAATTTTTAGGCGTGGGTGAAAATCGCGGCAGGCGGCCTGTGCCAACACACGTGATGTACGTTTCGCATTAGGAAGATAAATATGGAAACCACTGATTTGGCCGATCACACGAATGTGGCGGCAGCTTTATTGTCGGCCATGGCAAACCCCAAGAGATTGCTGATCCTGTGTAGCCTCGTGAAGGGCGAAGTGGCCGTCGGCGTGCTTGCAACGCAGGTCGGCCTCAGCCAGTCGGCTCTCTCTCAGCACCTGTCGAAACTGCGCGCTCAAAAGCTGGTCAAGACCCGCCGAGACGCACAAACCATCTATTATTCGAGCACCTCCGAGCCGGTCATGAAAATCTTGGCGACCCTCGAAGATATCTACCTCGTGCAGAGCAGGAATAGATCCGCCGCTTAATGATAGCGCTGACATGAACGTCGGCCTATGTCGTGCCGTAAGGGGATGTTCCCGGAGGCGTGGCAACGATATTTCAGCACGTGAACCTTATGGCACGACCGGCAAATTTGCGATTTGCCGGTCGTGCTTTTTGAAAGCCATAGTCTCTCTGCTCCCTTCACCGGAAGGAATTGCAGCATGACCGCGCCGAAGCGCTCGCCCGTGAACAGCCAGCAGCTTGAGCTTGCCGCCAAGAGGGCTTTCCGGACTTTTCCCGTTGACGACTCGGGAAGCGCTGATAATTTGACCGGGCAGTCAAAATATGGGCGTGAAGCCCACGGGAAAGGGCCGTCAGTGGCCAGGAGAACAGCATGTCCAACCGCCTCAACGCACCCAACGATCTTCGCGCCTTCTGGATGCCGTTTACGGCCAATCGCCAGTTCAAGAAGGAGCCGCGTTTGTTCGTCGGCGCCAAGGACATGTATTATACCACCCATGACGGCCGCCAGGTGCTGGATGGCACCGCCGGCCTGTGGTGTGTCAATGCCGGCCACTGCCGCCCGAAGATCACCGAGGCGATCCGCGAACAGGCCGGCGAGCTCGATTACGCACCGGCCTTCCAGCTTGGCCACCCCAAGGCCTTCGAACTGGCAAACCGCCTGGTCGACATCGCCCCCGAAGGCCTGAACCACGTTCTCTACACCAATTCCGGTTCCGAATCCGTGGAAACGGCGCTCAAGGTGGCGCTCGCCTATCACCGGGTGAAGGGCAATGGTTCACGCTTCCGCCTGATCGGCCGCGAGCGCGGTTATCATGGTGTCAATTTCGGCGGTATCTCCGTCGGCGGCATCGTCACCAACCGCAAGATGTTCGGCACGCTTCTGACCGGCGTCGATCACATGCCGCACACCCACCAGCCCGGCAAGAACAACTTCACCCGCGGCGAGCCCGAGCACGGCGGCGACATCGCCACCGAGCTGGAGCGTATCGTCACTTTGCATGACGCCTCCACCGTCGCCGCGGTCATCGTCGAGCCGGTGGCGGGCTCCACCGGCGTGTTGATCCCGCCGAAAGGCTACCTGCAGAAGCTGCGCGAGATCTGCACCAAACACGGCATCCTTCTGATTTTCGACGAGGTCATCACCGGCTTCGGCCGCCTCGGCGCCCCCTTTGCCGCGCAATATTACGACGTCAAGCCCGACATGATCACCGCCGCCAAGGGACTGACCAATGGCGTCATTCCGATGGGCGCCGTCTTCGTCACCTCCGAGATCCATGATGCCTTCATGAACGGCCCGGAGCACATGATCGAGTTCTTCCACGGCTACACCTATTCCGGCAACCCAATTGCCTCGGCTGCAGCCCTGGCGACCCTCGACACATACAAGGAAGAAGGCCTGCTGACCCGCGCCGCCGAGCTTTCTGATTACTGGGCCGACGCGCTGCATTCGCTGAAGGACTGCCCCAATGTCATCGACATCCGGAATACCGGCCTGATCGGCGCGATCGAACTCGATCCGATCGCCGGCGAGCCGACCAAGCGGGCCTTCACCGCTTTCCTGAAGGCCTATGAAAGCGGCCTGCTGATCCGCACCACCGGCGACATCATCGCCCTCTCCCCGCCGCTGATCATCGAGAAGCACCATATCGACGAGCTCTTCGGCAAACTGCGGACCATCCTGCAGAATAACATCTGAAATCGCTCAGAAAGCTCCGCACAAACAGCCCGCGGGGACATCGTCCTTGCGGGCTTTTCTTTTCCGAAAGCGAAGAAGATTCACGTCACCGAGGCGACGGAAAGGCAGAGGGCGAATTTCTTCAGAAGCCGGCGATCGAAGTGCCCTTCGACGCCCAGCATCCATTTCAACGCATCGCCGGCACTCCATGGCGCCTTGTAGGGCCGCACCGAGGTAACGGCGTCATAAACATCGCAGATCGTGGCAATACGCGCATACAGGCTGACCGCACTGCCGGACAGCCCATGCGGATAGCCCTTGCCGTCGATACGTTCGTGGTGATTGAGGCAGACGTCGAGAACGATGTCCGACATGCCCTCCTGCCTCAACAGGATTGCGTGCCCCTGCTCCGGGTGCCTCCGCATCAGGATGATCTCATCCTCTTCCAGGCGCCCTTCCTTGGTGAGCACCTCCAGCGGAATTTCGAGCTTGCCGACATCATGCAACAACCCGGCAGTACCGAGCATCTGAACCGTAGTCTCATCAAGTCCGAGATGCCGGCTGAAAAGGATCATCAGCGCACTCACCGAAATCGAATGCAGGAACGTCACTTCGTCTTTTGATTTCAGACGCGTCACGCTCAGAAAAACGGAAGGGCTTTCATCCATCGACTTGGAGACGGAGGAAATCACCGGCGCTACCTGCTCGAAGGTGATTCCCTCGCCATTTTGCACCCGGCCGAAAACCTCCTCCAGCATCTGCACGGATTTCTGGACGGTTTCGCGCGCCGCCTTGCTATCGATCTCGATGTCACGCCCTGGGAGGCCATTGGTATCGAAGCCCTTGCTGGTGTTGATGACGACGACGGCAGTGGCGCATTTACGGATTTTTGCGGCGTCGAGCTCGCGACGAACGGAAAATCTGCGCTTGGACAAAAGCGGATCCTGCCACAGGCCCTCGATAGCCTCTACAAACATTCCGATACGCACCTGGCTGGCGTCGATACGCTTGAGCATTCAGATCTCTAGTCCCGATACGTCTCTAAGTTTGTGTAGCTTTCGTTTTCAGCGCAGCACTATTTGCGTGTCGCATGCTTCTACTACAATCCACCGAATTAACGGTTAATGCGAGAGATAGAGGGGGGCAGCATGAGCTCAGCTTTCATCCTCGACGAAAGCTCGCGCTTGGCAGCCCGGTCTCGAAAAATCGACAAACCACGACAAAAATATCCTTCTCGATCGAATTTTCGGCTGGATTGACCCGATTTCTCTTCCGTTTTGTTATGATCTTGCGAAATTGCATCAAAATTCCTAGAAATCTGTCATGAGCCCTCCCGAGTCAAACATGGCCGGCAGGCTCGCTGATCGCGCCCTTACCGATCGTCCTTGGCACGGCCCGACGGGCTGTTGAATGATCGGAAAAACCGGCGCGGCACTCATCGCGGGTCGAATGACCCCACCCAAGGAGACAGACTATGACCCTCAAGACATTGACGGCGACCCTTGTCGCCTCGCTCGCCTTTGCGCCGCTTGCCCATGCAGATATCACCATCGGCCTGATTGCGCCGCTGACCGGCCCCGTCGCCGCCTATGGCGACCAGGTGAAGAACGGCGCTCAGACCGCCGTCGACGAGATCAATAAGAAGGGCGGGATCCTCGGCGAGAAGGTCGTCCTCGAACTGGCCGACGATGCCGGCGAACCGAAACAGGGCGTTTCCGCCGCCAACAAGGTCGTCGGCGACGGCATCCGCTTCGTCGTCGGCCCCGTCACCTCAGGTGTTGCGATTCCGGTTTCGGACGTTCTGGCCGAAAACGGCGTGCTGATGGTTACTCCGACCGCAACGGCCCCTGACCTCACTAAGCGCGGCCTCACCAACGTGCTGCGCACCTGCGGCCGCGACGACCAGCAGGCTGAAGTCGCCGCCAAATACGTGCTGAAGAATTTCAAGGACAAGCGCATCGCCGTCGTCAACGACAAGGGCGCTTACGGCAAGGGCCTCGCCGACGCCTTCAAGGCGACGCTGAATGCCGGCGGCGTCACCGAAGTCGTCAATGACGCAATCACCCCTGGCGACAAGGATTTCAGCGCGCTGACCACCCGCATCAAGTCCGAAAAGGTCGACGTGGTCTATTTCGGCGGCTACCACCCGGAAGGCGGCCTGCTCGCCCGTCAGCTGCATGACCTCGCCGCCAACGCGACGATCATCGGCGGCGACGGCCTCTCCAACACCGAATTCTGGGCGATCGGCACGGATGCCGCCGCCGGCACCGTCTTCACCAACGCTTCGGACGCCACCAAGAGCCCGGATTCCAAGGCCGCAGCCGAGGCGCTCGCCGCCAAGAACATCCCGGCCGAGGCCTTTACGCTCAACGCCTATGCCGCCGTCGAAGTGCTGAAAGCCGGCATCGAAAAGGCCGGCAGCACCGAAGATGCGGAAGCCGTAGCGACCGCGCTGAAAGGCGGCATGGAGATCCCGACCGCCATCGGCAAACTCACCTACGGCGAAACCGGCGACCTCACTTCGCAGAGCTTCTCGCTCTACAAGTGGGAAGCCGGAAAGATCGTCGCCGCCGAGTAAGCCATCGCTGATCGCCATCGATCGGGCGCCCCTGTGGCGCCCGGTTTCGTTTTGCGGCCCTCGCTTGTGGCGGCAGATCGGTTATAACTTCGGAATCGCTTGTAATGTGAGCAACGTCATGACCAGACTCGAACGTCTCATCGACCAAGGCGTCGGCCGCGTGCCGGCCGATATCGTGCTGAAGGGCGGCAGCTTCTTCGATCTCGTCACCGGCGAACTCGTCCGCTCCGACATCGCCATCGGCGCCGACCGCATCGTCGGCACTTCAGGCGACTATGCGGGCGAAATCGAGATCGATATCTCGGGCAGAACAGTGGTTCCCGGCTTCATCGACACGCATCTGCACATCGAATCCTCGCTGGTGACGCCGCATGAATTCGACCGCTGCGTCCTGCCCTATGGCGTCACCACCGCGATCTGCGATCCGCACGAAATCGCCAATGTGCTGGGAAGCGCCGGCATCGAATTCTTTCTCGAATCGGCGCTGGAAACGATCATGGACATCCGCGTCCAGCTCTCCTCCTGCGTGCCGGCGACACATCTCGAAACCGCAGGCGCCGACCTACCGATCGAGCGCCTGCTGCCTTACCGCGACCATCCCAAGGTCATCGGCCTTGCCGAATTCATGAATTTCCCCGGGGTGATCCACAAGGATCCCGTCTGCATGGCAAAGCTCGACGCCTTCCAGGGCGGCCATATCGACGGTCACGCACCGCTGCTGTCCGGCAACGATCTCAATGGTTACCTCGCAGCCGGCATCCGCACCGAGCACGAATGCACGAGCGCAGCCGAAGCACTGGAAAAGATCCGCAAGGGCATGCACATCCTTGTGCGCGAGGGTTCGGTGTCCAAGGACCTCGCCGCTTTGATTCCGATCATCACCGAGCGGTTGTCGCCTTATCTGGCGCTCTGCACCGACGACCGCAATCCGCTCGACATCGCCGAACAGGGCCATCTCGATCATATGATCCGCACGGCGATCGCCAGCGGCGTCGAAGCCTTAGCGATCTACCGCGCCGCCTCGATCTCGGCCGCCCGCGCCTTCGGCCTCAGGGACCGCGGCCTGGTGGCGCCGGGCTGGCGCGCTGATCTGGTCGTTCTCGACAGCCTGGAAAACTGCCGTGCCGAGATGGTCTTTTCGGCCGGCCGCCGCGTCACCGACGCACTCTTTTCCACACGCAGGCCGGTCGCCCCAATCGGTCTCGACAGCGTCAAGGCCCGGCCCGTCAACGCCGCCCATTTCGGCGTGCCCGTCGCCGAGGGCGAAACGCCTGTTATCGGCGTCATGCCGGGCAAGATCATCACGGAGCATCGCCGCTACCGCCTGCCGGTCAAGGGCAACGAGACGGCGGTCGACCTTGCCAACGATATCATCAAGGTCGCCGTCATCGAGCGCCATGGCAAGAACGGCAACCACGCCAACGGCTTCGTCCAGGGCTTCGGCCTGAAGAAGGGCGCGATTGCCTCCACCGTCGGCCATGACAGCCACAATATCTGCATCGTCGGCGTCAATGAGGACGACATGGCGCACGCCGCCAACCGCCTCGGTGAGATCAAGGGCGGCTTCGTCGTCGTCGAGGATGGCAAGGTGACCGGCGAAATCGCCCTGCCCATTGCCGGCCTGATGAGCCTCGAGCCCTACGAGACCGTCCGCGATACGCTGCACCATCTGCGCAAGGCCGCCTTCGCGCTCGGCGCCACGCTGGAAGAACCCTTCCTCCAACTCGCCTTCCTGCCGCTGCCTGTCATCCCGCACCTGAAAATATCCGACCGCGGCATGGTCGATGTGGACAAGTTCGCGTTGATTGGATGATGCAATTCCAAGGCTGACTCCGCAGCGGGCAACCTTTAACCGTCGCCTTCATTGTTTCAGCTGCAAGAATATCAAACTCGTGCACAAAACCCTTCCAGCGCCGCAAGCTTCACCAGTCCGGCGCTCACCACCGCCTCAAAACCCGGCATCTCAAGCGGTTCCCCGAGTACGATGCCGGCAGGCAGGCGGAATTCCGCTGGTTTGCGCGTCAGGTTGAAAACGAAGAGCAGTTTTTCGCCACCCTTTTCGCGGGTGAAGGCGAGCAGGTCCTGGTTGGAGCCGAGGAAGGTCATCTCGCCGTCGATCAACGCCGGGTGGCTCTTCCGAAAGGCGAGCGTCCTGCGATAGTGATTGAGCACCGAGCTGCCGCTTCCCTCCTGCGTATCGACGGAAAGCCCCGCCTGCTCGTAGGGCACCGGCAGCCAGCTCTTCTCGGCCGAGGTGAAGCCCGCATGCGCCTTGCCAGCTTCCCAGGGCATCGGTGTGCGGCATCCGTCGCGGCCCTTGAAAGCCGGCCAGAAGCGGATGCCGTAGGGGTCGCGCAGATCCTCGAAGGCAAGCTCCGCCTCCGGCAGGCCGAGTTCCTCGCCCTGATAGAGGCAGATCGAACCGCGCAGCGCCGAAAGCACCGAAATCGCCAGCTTGGCGACGACAGGCCGCTCCTCCGCCGTCAGCGCGAAACGGCTGACATGGCGCATGACGTCGTGATTGGAGAAAGCCCAGCAGACCCAGCCATCCGTGACCGCCTTCTGGAAGGCTTCGACGCACCCGCGAATATGCGCGGCGGTGAAATCCGAGCCCAGCAGGTCGAATGTGTAGCACATATGCAGCTTGTCATCGCCGCTCGTATAGGCGGCCACCGTCTTCAGCGAACGTGCCCCGTCGCCGACTTCGCCAACCGTCGTGCGATCCTCGTATTGGTCGAGCAGCACCCGGAACCGCTTGAGGAAGCCGATATTCTCCGGCTGCGTCTTGTCGTAGAGGTGGTTCTGCATGCCGTAAGGGTTGCTGTCGGGCGCATCGAGACCCCCGTCACTGGTATCGGGCTCGTGCGGCGGATTGCTTCTGAGCTGCTTGTCGCAGAAATAATAGTTGACGGTATCCAGCCGGAAGCCGTCGACGCCGCGGTCAAGCCAGAACTTCACCGTATTCAGCACCGCATCCTGCACTTCGCTGCTGTGGAAGTTGAGATCCGGCTGCGAGGTCAGGAAATTGTGCTGGTAATATTGGCGGCGCACGCCATCCCATTCCCAGCCCGGCCCGCCGAAGATCGACAGCCAATTGTTCGGCGCCGTACCGTCGGGCTTCGGGTCGGCCCAGACATACCAGTCCGCCTTCGCATTGGTCCGGCTCGTCCGGCTCTCGACGAACCAGGGATGGCGGTCTGATGTATGCGAGATCACCTGGTCGATGACCACCTTGATGCCGAGCCTGTGCGCCTCCGCCATCATCTCGTCGAAATCGGCGAGCGTCCCGAAGATCGGGTCGACATCGCAATAATCGGAAACGTCATAGCCCATGTCGGCCATCGGTGATTTGAAGAAGGGCGACAGCCAGATCGCGTCGACACCGAGGCTGGCAATATACGGCAGACGGCGGGTGATTCCCCTGAGATCGCCGAGCCCGTCGCTGTTGGTGTCCTGAAACGAGCGTGGATAGACCTGATAGATCACCGCGCCGCGCCACCAGTCCGCATTCCCGCCTGCCTGCAATGCCATCGGCTATATCTCCTGCCTCGTTAGCGCTCGCCACACTAAAGCGGGCGAAACAAAAGACAACATGTGAGGTCATCATGGAGGTGCTGGCAATGTCGCAACATGTCGTCGCGACCCGACAAGGGGGAGACGTATGGAGGCTTGTCCACAACCCGTTTCCAGCCTCCGGATTTGGGGTTGCAACGCGATTCCTTTGCGATAAGGTGCGCACTGACCTGCACGTAAGAGGTCAAACACCGGGAACAAATGTCTAATAAAGGCGCAAAGCCTAGAAAGGTGGACCCACGATGAACCAGTTCACGAAAAAATTTCTCGCCTCCGCAATGCTTGGCACATTGCTGGCGTTTTCGGCGCATGCGGCCACGCTCAACATTCACAATGGTGGCGATCCGCAGTCGCTCGATCCGCAGAAACTTTCCGGCGACTGGGAGAACCGCATCGCCGGCGACATTTTCGAAGGCCTCGTCACCGAGGACGCCAAGGATAATCCGATCCCCGGCCAGGCCGAAAGCTGGACCATTTCGCCGGATGGCAAGGTCTATACCTTCAAGCTTCGTGACGGCATCAAGTGGTCCGATGGCCAGCCGGTAACGGCAGGAGACTTCGTCTTCGCCTTCCAGCGCCTCGTCGACCCGAAGAACGCCGCCGACTATGCCTATCTGCAGTTCACCATCAAGAACGCCGAAAAGATCAACAAGGGTGAGATCACCGATTTCAGCCAACTCGGCGTCAAGGCGATCGACGACAAGACGCTCGAAATCACCCTGGAAAATCCGACGCCTTACTTCATTAACGCCCTGATGCATTACACGGCCTACCCGCTGCCGAAGCACGTCGTCGAAGCGAAGGGCCAGGATTGGGTCAAGATCGGCAATATCGTCACCAACGGCCCCTACAAGCCGGTCGAATGGGTTCCGGGTTCGCATGTCACGACCGTCAAGAACGACCAGTGGTACGGCACCAAGGACCTGAAGATCGACGGCGCCAAATTCTTCGTGCTCGAGGACCAGGAAGCCGCGCTGAAGCGTTACCGTGCCGGCGAATTCGACATTCTCACCGACTTCCCGACCGACCAGTACGAGTGGATGAAGAAGAACCTGCCGGGTCAGGCGCATGTCGCCCCCTTCTCCGGCCTCTATTATTACGTCGTCAATTCGCAGAAGCCGCCCTTCAGCGACAAGCGCGTCCGCCAGGCCCTCTCCATGGCGATCAACCGCGAAGTGATCGGTCCGCAGATCCTTGGCACCGGCGAACTGCCGGCTTACTCCTGGGTTCCGCCGGGCACGGCAAACTACGGCGAACCGGCCTATGTTTCCTGGAAGGATCTTCCTTACAAGGACAAGGTCGAAGAAGCCAAGAAGCTGCTGAAGGAAGCCGGCTTCGGCCCGGACAAGCCGCTTCACGCCGTTCTCAGCTACAACACCAACGACAACCACAAGCGCATCGCCGTTGCCATCGCCTCCATGTGGAAGCCGCTCGGCGTCGATGTCGAACTCGTCAATGCCGAAACCAAGGTGCATTACGACCAGATGCAGCGTGGCCAGGTCGAAATCGGCCGCGCCGGCTGGCTCGCCGACTACAACGATCCGGACAATTTCCTGAACCTCCTGGTGACAGGCGTGCAGATGAATTACGGCCGCTGGTCTAATCCCGAATACGACAAGATGATCAAGGACGGCAACGCCGAGACGGATCTGAAGAAACGCGCTGAAATCTTCAAGAAGGCCGAGCAGCTGGCGCTGGATGAATCCGCCGCCCTGCCGATCTACTACTATGTCTCGAAGAATGTCGTTTCGCCGAAGATTGAAGGCTTCGTCGACAACATTCAGGACATCCACCGCACCCGCTGGCTGTCGATGAAAGAGTAAGGGAAAACGGTCCTTTCCGCGCCTTGCGGAAAGGACCGGCCCACGACCATGATCAAATACGCCCTCCGTCGCCTCCTGTCGACGATCCCCGTCATGTGGATCGCCGTGACAGCTTCGTTTTTTGTTTTGCGCCTTGCCCCCGGCGGCCCTTTCGATGGCGAAAGGCCATTGCCGCCGGTGATCCTGAAGAACCTTGCGATCCACTACAATCTCGATAAGCCGCTCATCCAGCAGTACCTGATCTATGTCGGAGACCTACTGCGGGGCGACCTCGGCCCCTCGTTCGCCAGCGAGGATTTCACCGTCGCCCAGCAGATCATGATCGGTCTGCCCTACACCTTCACCATCGGTACGGCTGCCTTCCTGATTGCCATCATTGTCGGCGTCGCCGTCGGCTGTCTTGGGGCGCTCTACCAGAACAAGGCACCGGATTATATTCTGGGTGCGCTCATCCTGATCGGCGTCGTGCTGCCGAACTTCCTGATCGCGCCCATCCTGCAGCTCGTCTTCGGCATCCATCTCGCCTGGTTTCCGGTCGGCGGCTGGGGCGATGGCTCGATCAAATATCTCATCCTGCCGATTGTCGTTCTGGCGCTGCCGCATGCCGGCCGCATCTCGCGCATCACCCGCGGCTCGATGATCGAGGTGATGAACCAGAACTTCATTCGCACCGCCAAAGCCAAGGGCATCGGCCCGCGGCTGACTGTGATGCGCCACGCGCTGAAGCCTGCGCTGATGCCTGTCGTCTCCTATCTGGGACCCGCGGCAAGCTACCTTCTCACCGGCTCGCTGGTTGTCGAGAGCATCTTCGGATTGCCCGGCATCGGCCGCTATTTCGTCAACGCGGCGCTGAACCGCGATTACGGCATGGTTCTCGGCACGGTCATCTTCTACATGGTGCTGATCGTGTTCCTGAACCTTCTCGTCGACATCGCCTATGCGTGGCTCGACCCGAAAGTGAGAAACCGATGATCCTCAACCCCGCAAAACGCGAGCTGCTCGCCCAGGAACTGCTGGCGGCGGAAGGCCTTGCGCCCGAAAGCCGTTCGCTCACCAAGGATGCGCTGCGCCGTCTCGGGCGCAACAAGGCGGCTGTGCTTTCGATCGTCGTCCTGGCGCTGCTGATCCTGGCTGCCTTCCTCGGCCCCTGGTTCATTCCCTTCAATTACGAGGATCCGGATTGGGCCGCCTTCCGCATCCCGCCCTCGATCGAGACCGGCCATTATTTCGGCACCGACCCGAACGGCCGCGACCTCCTTGCCCGCGTGCTCTACGGCACCCGCGTTTCGCTCGCCGTGGCGCTGACTGCAACTGTCGTCTCCGTCTTCATCGGTGTGCTCTACGGCGCGGTATCGGGATATATCGGCGGCAGGTTGGATGCGATCATGATGCGCTTCGTCGATATCATGTATGCGCTTCCCTATATCCTCTTCGTCATCCTGTTGATGGTGATCTTCGGCCGCAACGTCTATCTGCTCTTTGCTGCAATCGGCGCACTGGAATGGCTGACCATGGCGCGCATCGTGCGCGGCCAGACGCTGTCGATCAAGCACCGGGAATTCATCGAGGCGGCCCGCGCTTCCGGTCAGCGGCCGTTCAAGATCATCATCAAGCATATCATTCCGAACCTCGTCGGCCCGGTGGTGATCTTTGCCGCACTGACCGTTCCCGAGATCATCGCCACTGAAAGCTTCCTGTCCTATCTCGGCTTCGGCGTGCAGGAACCGCTGACCTCGCTCGGCACGCTGATCGCCGAGGGAACCGATGCCATGGAAAGCATGCCGTGGCTGCTGGTCTTCCCGGCCAGCTTCCTCGTGGCGCTGCTGCTCAGCCTGCTCTTCATCGGCGACGGCCTGCGCGACGCGTTCGACCCGAAGGATCGATAAGAATGCCCCAGGAAACACAAAAAGATACGCTTCTCGAACTCAAAGACTATTCGATCACCTTCAAAACGCCGGATGGAGAGGTCAAGGCCGTCTCGAACATGAACCTCACCGTCCGGCGCGGCGAACGCATCGCTATCGTCGGCGAATCCGGCTCCGGCAAGAGCCAGACCTTCCTCGGCATCATGGGGCTGCTCGCCAAGAACGGCAGGACGACAGGACAGGCGCTGCTCGAAGGCAAGGACGTGCTGGCGCTGAAGCCGCGCGAACTCGACCAGATCCGCGGCAAGGACATGGCCATGGTCTTCCAGGACCCGATGACCGCCTTGAACCCGTCGCTGAAGATTTCCAGGCAGTTGACGGAACAGCTTGAGGTTCACGGCGGGCTGACGGCGCGCGCCGCCTCCACTGCTGCCCTCGACATGCTGAAACGTGTCGGCATCCCCGACCCGACGCGGCGCTTCAACCTCTATCCGCACGAGCTCTCCGGCGGCATGCGCCAGCGCATCGTCATCGCCATGGCGCTGCTCACCAAACCGAAGCTCCTGATCGCCGACGAGCCGACGACGGCGCTCGACGTCACCATCCAGGCGCAGATTCTCGATCTCTTCAACGACCTGACGGCGGAAATGAACACGGCGCTTGTCATGATCACCCACGATCTCGGCGTCGTCGCCGGCCTCGCCGACCGCGTCGCCGTCATGTATGCCGGCCGCATCGTCGAGGAGGCGCCCGTCGACGAGCTGTTCGACAATCCGGCTCATCCCTATACCGCGGCGCTGCATGCCTCGATCCCGCGCCCGGACCAGGATGTCGATGACCTCGTCGTCATTCCCGGCCGTCCACCGAACCTGCAGCACCTGCCGAAGGGCTGCAATTTCTCGCCGCGCTGTTCGCAGGTCCAGGACGATTGCATCGACCGCCCGCCGCCGCTCGAAACGCTGGCGCCGCGCCACTGTGCAGCCTGCTACCACCCGTTCCCCCGCCGTGAGGAGTTGTTGAACCATGGCTGATCGTTCGCTTCTGAGGGTCGAGAACCTGACGACCCAGTTCGAACTGCCTGCGAAGGGCCTCTTCAAGCCGCCGGTCTTCCTCACCGCCGTCAACAATGTCAGCTTCGACCTTGCCGAAGGCCGCACGCTCGGCATCGTCGGCGAATCAGGCTGCGGCAAGTCCACGCTCGGCCGTTCCATCCTGCGGCTCCTGAAATCGCAGAAGGGCCGCATCCTCTGGCAGGGTCGCAATCTTCTCGACCTCTCGGAAGAGGAAATGCGCGCCGCCCGCCGCGACATGCAGATCATCTTCCAGGATCCGATCGCCTCGCTCGACCCGCGCATGACGGTCGGCGACATCATCGCCGAGCCGCTCACCGTTTTCGAGCCGAAGCTTTCGAAGGCCGAGCGCACCGAGCGCGTCCGCGAGATCATGACCGCCGTCGGACTGGTGCCCGAGATGATCAACCGCTATCCCCATGAATTCTCCGGCGGCCAGGCGCAGCGCATCGGCATTGCCCGGGCGGTCGTCACCAAACCCAAGCTCATCGTCTGCGACGAGCCGGTCTCGGCCCTCGACGTCTCGATCCAGGGCCAGGTGATCACGCTCCTGCGCAAACTGCGCAAGGAATTCGGCCTGACGCTGATCTTCATCAGCCACGATCTCTCGGTCGTGCGCCTGATCTCAGACGATGTGCTGGTGCTCTATCTCGGCAGGGTGGTGGAAGCCGGCGACTGCGCCACCGTCTTCGATCATCCGGCCCATCCCTATACGCAGGCGCTGTTTTCCGCAGCACCGATCCCGGATCCGAAGCTTGCGCGCCTGCGCACCCGCATCCGCCTGCAGGGCGATCCGCCCTCGCCGCTCAACCCGCCGAAAGGCTGCGTCTTCTCGCCGCGCTGCTGGAAGGCGACCGACATCTGCCGCACCGAAATGCCGCCGACCGAGGAAGTCCGCCCCGGCCAGAAGGCCGCCTGCTACCACATGGACAGGCCATGAATGGAACGAAGGCCAGCTGAAATGGCCTTCGCTCTTTTCCGAATATTTGCGCTTCCATCTCCAAGACGGGGCGTTCGGAAACGGGCTTGTTTCGGAATCTATAGTCGCTGATAACGAAGATTTAGATGGCGGTATGCTATTTCGTTCCGGCCTGATCATGGGCCAGGGGAACGTTACATGAAATCGAAACTGTCAGGATTGATCGCACTTGCGGCTGCGATCGTCACCGCCTCCGTCGTGCCGTCGAATGCCGAAGATCTGAAGTTCAAGCTCACCAACGGGACCGACTCCGTCCTGACGCGTTTCTACAGTTCGCCGACCGGCGTCGCCAACTGGGAAGAAGATGTATTCGGCGAGGACGTTCTCGATCCAGGCGAAAGCGTCAACATCACCATCGCCGACGGCCGCACGGTCTGCAAATACGATATGCGCTTCGAATTCGAAGAAGGTTCCGACCTCGCGACCACCGACGACACGCAGGATCTTTGCGAACTCGGCAGCTACACAATCCACGAATAGGCATCCTTCGCCGGCGCCTGCCTTCGCTTCGTCTGTGGAGGCGGGCTTTTCATTCCTCATGGGATCGGCGCCGATGATATCGGCGCTTGTCTCTCCGCCCGGCTCCGCGTATCAGCGGACAATCAAAGCGATGGAGCGGCCTGTTGGATCAGCGGCGCTCATGCCGGGAGGACAAGGTGAGCGGAAGACGGTTTCTATCGATCGGTGAATGCATGGTGGAACTTTCGCAGGCGGGCGACGGCCTGCTGCGCAAGGGCTTTGCCGGCGATACCTTCAACACCGCCTGGTATGCCCGCGCCTGCCTTGCCGCCGACTGGTCTGTCGATTATTTCACCGCACTTGGCGACGACGCCATGTCGGATGAGATGGTGGCCTTCATCGAGACAGCAGGCATCGGCACGAGCCTCATCCGCCGCATCAGGGGCAAGACGCCCGGCCTTTACATGATCAATCTGAAGAATGGCGAGCGATCCTTCAGCTACTGGCGCGACAATTCGGCCGCCCGCAGCCTGGCCGCCGATCCCGACTGCCTGCGTGAGGCGGTGGAAAGCGCTGATGTCGTCTATTTCTCCGGCATCACTCTTGCCATCCTGCCGCAGGAGGACGCCACGACGCTGCTCGCCGAAATCCGCCGCGCCAAGGCCGCCGGCAAGCTCGTGGTGTTCGATCCGAACATCCGCCCCCGCCTCTGGTCGAGCTACGACGTGATGCACGCGACGATCAGCGAGGGCGCCCGCTCCTCCGTGCTCGTCATGCCGAGCTTCGACGACGAGGCCGCCCATTTCGGCGACGATTCCATCGACGCGACCATCCACCGCTATAAGGCGCTCGGCGCCGTCAATATTGTCGTCAAGAACGGTGCGGATGGCGTCAGGTTGAATTTCGCCGGCGAGGAAACCTTCGTTCCGGCCGAGAAGGTGAAGAAGGTAGTCGATACGACAAGCGCCGGCGACAGTTTCAATGGCGCCTTCCTTTCCCGATATCTGGAAACCGGCGATGCGCCCGCCGCCGCCCGCTTCGCGGCAGGCGTGGCGGCTCGCGTCGTCAGTGAACATGGAGCGTTGGTCGTGAAGGAAAAGCTTGGCCTGAGCAGCGGCCGGACCCGCGCATGACGATATAACAAGAATGCCATGCGCGGGCGCTCCCCGCTTATCGGCATTCCTGCTCCCGGAGCGAAACAGGAAATCAGGACTTCGTCGGCCGATCGGTCTCGCGAACCGCCTCGTCATGATACCAGCAGCTGTCGAGCGCTGCATCGCAGATGTCGGCTGCCTCGCGCTCCATCATCCGGGCGCGTTCGAACCGGCTGGCGGCCCGCGGCGGCCTGACAGGAAACTGGTAGATCGTTGCGGATTCACGATGGAAACCGGTGGGCATGAGATCGCCTCCATTCAGCTTGCGCATCAACATTTGCCACCGAAACCATAGCACGATGCACAGAGTTTATGCAAATTGCATAAAATATATGCATCGCCATCACGGTGATTGATCGCTATGCTGTCTGCCACAGAAGCTTGCGCCTATTTGTTCAACACGTCATCAGTTTATGCTAACGCCCAAATTTTCATCCGGTTCCACGGCCAAAAATTCCTTTCTCCCTGATGATTCAGCCTTCGGCTGTGAAATCGGGCTGCTTTCGGGGAAGCGGAAAAAAGCGCGCGGGCCGGCTGATTCGCGCATTTTCTTTCGCGGGGCATCAAACTGGCACGCTACATGCTTGAATAGATGCATCCCCTGGCGGTCGGATGCGTTTGCGCGCCGAGATCGTCTCCGGATTTGCTCACCTTCGTAGCATTGAGAGAGTCACGATGACAAAATATAAGCTCGAGTATATTTGGCTCGATGGGTACACTCCGGTACCGAACCTGCGTGGCAAGACGCAGATCAAGGAATTTGACGTATTCCCGACGCTGGAACAGCTTCCGCTTTGGGGCTTTGACGGCTCCTCGACGCAGCAGGCCGAAGGCCGCAGCTCCGATTGCGTGCTGAAGCCCGTCGCCATCTATCCCGACCCGGCCCGTACCAACGGCGCGCTGGTCATGTGCGAAGTCATGATGCCCGATGGCGTCACGCCGCACCCGAGCAACGCCCGCGCCACCATCCTCGACGACGAAGATGCCTGGTTCGGCTTCGAACAGGAATATTTCTTCTACCAGAACGGTCGTCCGCTCGGCTTCCCCGAACAGGGCTACCCGGCTCCGCAGGGCCCTTATTACACCGGCGTCGGCTATTCGAATGTCGGCGACGTCGCCCGCGAAATTGTCGAGGAACATCTCGACCTGTGCCTGGCCGCCGGCATCAACCACGAAGGCATCAATGCCGAAGTGGCCAAGGGCCAGTGGGAATTCCAGATTTTCGGCAAGGGCTCCAAGAAGGCCGCCGACCAGATCTGGATGGCTCGCTACCTGCTGCAGCGCCTGACCGAAAAGTACGGCATCGACATCGAGTATCATTGCAAGCCGCTCGGCGATACCGACTGGAACGGTTCGGGCATGCACTGCAACTTCTCCACCAAGTATATGCGCGAAGTCGGCGGCAAGGCCTATTTCGAAGCGCTGATGGCGCAGTTCGAAAAGAACCTGATGGACCACATCAATGTCTACGGCCCTGACAACGACAAGCGCCTGACCGGCAAGCACGAAACGGCTCCGTGGAACAAGTTCTCCTACGGCGTTGCCGACCGCGGCGCTTCGATCCGCGTGCCGCACTCCTTCGTCAAGAACGATTACAAGGGCTATCTGGAAGATCGCCGCCCGAATTCGCAGGGCTGCCCCTACCAGATCGCTTCGCAGGTTCTGAAGACGATCTCGGAAGTTCCGATCGCAGGCTCGGCTTCCGCTGCCGCCTAACCTCCCAAACGGCGCCGGTCCATGACCGGCGCCGTCATTCCTTCCGCATGAAATCTGCGATCGGCCGCTGACATATTCGCGGAGATCGAGCCGTTAAGGCTCTGCAAACACAGACATGCGGCTGTAATATTTCCATCATGGTCATGCCTCAAAATAGGCAAGCGGGAATCGCCGTTCCGGAACCCCGCTTTGGGGTTGAGCGTTGGCATATCACTGCAACGCGGATGGAAATCGTGACATGCTGCAACGTCCGGCAAACACTTACAGCGGCGAGAGCTGGGCCAATGCCGCATCCGCCGGCAATCTGCCGGAACGGCTCGTAATCGTCACCGACGCCTGGCATCCGCAGGTCAACGGGGTGGTGCGCTCGATCGAGAACACCAACCGCGAACTGGCAAAGCTGGGCGTCGAAGTCTCGATGGTCACGCCGGAGCGCTTCAACAGCATCCCCTGCCCGACCTATCCCGAGATCCGCCTCTCGATCGCTAGCTATCGCCGCGTCGCCCGTGAGATCGAGAAGCACAATCCCTCCTACGTGCATATCGCCACTGAAGGCCCGCTGGGGCTCACCGCCCGCCGTTGGTGCCTGCGCAAGCGCATGCCCTTCTCGACCAGCTATCACACGCGTTTTCCGGAATATGTTTCCGCCCGCTTGCCGATCCCGCAGAGCTGGCTCTATGCCTTCGTGCGCTGGTTCCATAATGGCGGCGCCGGCTGCATGGTCGCGACGCCGAGCCTTGCCCGCGAGCTATCGGCGCGCGGCATCAAGAACCTGATGCCCTGGACCCGTGGCATCGACGCCTCGCAGTTCCATCCCATGCCGCTTGAAGACGAACCCCTCGGTCTCCCTCGCCCGATCTTCATGACGGTTGGTCGCGTGGCGCTGGAAAAGAACCTGCCAGCCTTTCTCGATCTCGACCTGCCCGGTTCGAAGGTCGTCGTCGGCGACGGCCCGGCGCGCGCCGAACTGGAGCAGCGCTATCCCCGGGTTCACTTCACCGGCGTGAAGTTCGGCGCGGAACTGGCAAAAACCTACGCCCAGGCCGACGTCTTCGTCTTTCCGTCGCTGACCGATACCTTCGGCAATACCATCCTCGAAGCGCTGGCCTCGGGCGTCCCGGTCGCCGCCTATCCCGTCACCGGCCCTCTCGACATCATCGGCGAGGACAGCGAAGTGGGCGCGCTCGATCAGGACCTTCGGGCCGCATGCCTTGCCGCGCTCTCGGCCTCGCGCGAAAAAGCCCGCGACCTTGCCATGCAATATTCCTGGGAAGCCGCGACGCTGCAGTTCATCAACAATATCCGCGCCGCCAACGGCGTCATCACGCCGAAATGGAAGAAGGCCTGGCAATTCGCCAAGTCGCTTCCGCGGGGCAGAAAGCCCGGCGAAACCGCCGGGCCTGTCCCTTCCGGAGACTGATCAATCCCTTTTGTGTAAGGCGCTGCGAAGCGTGTCGTTCGCGACCGCAATCGCGCTGCGGACGGCCGGTGTTTCGGTAATCGCATTCAGCAGCACGAAGTCGTGGATCGTACCGTTGTAGCGGATCGAGGTGACCTTGACGCCGGCCTGGCTGAGCTTGCGGCCATAGGCTTCACCTTCGTCGCGCAGCACATCGTTTTCATCGGTGATGATGAGGGCCGGCGGCAGACCGTTGAGCTGCTCCAGCGATGCCTGCAGCGGCGAAGCCGTCGGCTCCTTGCGCTTGGCTTCGTCGGGCAGGTAGGCATTCCAGAACCACTTCATCGCTTCCCTGGTCAGCCACGGGCCGTTGGCGAACTGGTTGTACGAGCCATTATCGAAATTGGCGTCGGTGACAGGATAGAACAGCACCTGCTGGTCGATGGCAGGACCACCGCGCTCTTTGGCAAGCAGCGTCACCACGGCCGCCATATTGCCGCCGACGCTGTCGCCCGCCACCGCGAGCCTGCTGGCGTCGACCTTGAACTCCTTGGCATGCTCGGCGACATATTTGGTCGCGGCATAGGCCTGCTCGATGGCCACGGGATAACGGGCTTCCGGCGAGCGTTCGTAATCGACGAAAACGACTGCGGCATCGGCGCCGTTGGCGATTTCGCGCACCAGCCGGTCATGTGTATCGGCATCACCCAGCACCCAGCCGCCGCCATGGAAATAGAGAATGACCGGAAGCGTGCCCTTGGCATGTTCCGGGCGGACGATGCGCAGCTTGATGCTGTCCGTCGGGCCTGCCTTGATGACCTTGTTCTCTTCCTGCGCAGGAAGCTTCTTGACGTCGCCTTTCTGCGCAGCGGCGAGCACATTGCGGGCATCGGCCGGCGACAGCGTGTAGATCGGTTGGCCGCCGGCAAGCCCGTCGATGAATTTCTGCGTCGTCGGTTCGAGTACCGGATCGGCAAGCGCGCCGACGGCGGAAGCTGCCAGGAGTGCTGCTGCGGAAACTGCGGTCTTGATGGTCGACATCGTCTCGTCCTCTCGTTTTTTGATGTTCGTCCTGAACACCGTTTTTATATCGCGCACGATTATTTATCGAACAATATAAATTTGCGCATAGCTGCGATGCATAAAAATCGCTTCCTATTATTTATCGCACGATATATACTTCGGAAGTTTTGGAGACTACCCATGCAGGATCCGCTGAAGCTCGACAATTTCATCTGTTTCGCCGTCTATACGACAAGCCACGCACTGAACCGCGTCTACAAGCCGCTTCTCGACTCGCTCGGTCTCACCTATCCGCAATATCTGACGATGGTTTCACTCTGGGAGCAGGACGGCCAGACCGTCGGCGGCCTCGGCGAAAAGCTCTTCCTGGAATCAAGCACGCTGACGCCTCTGCTGAAGCGCCTGGAAACCGCTGGTTATGTCAGACGCGAACGCAGCAGGGACGACGAACGCGTCGTGGTGCTTCGGCTGACGGAGGAAGGCAAGCACCTCAGGGAAAAGGCAATCGGCATCCCCGGCTGCATCGTCGCTGCCAGCGGTCGCTCTGCAGTCGATCTCACCCGGCTGCAGAGCGAAATCGTGGCGCTGCGCGAGGCGCTGAACAAAAGCGTGGCTTAGGCGCCAGCGGCTCGACCCCGGGTCCGGCAGGACAGAGGGGGTGCCAAACGCAGCAACGCCAATCAGCGCGCTAAAACTCTATGTCCGCCTCTTCTTGCCTTCGAACGGATTGTCGGCCGAACGGAAATGGATGCGGATCGGCACGCTCGGCATGTCGAAATCGGCGCGCAACCCGTTGATCAGATAGCGCGTATAGGATTCCGGCAGCGCGTCGGAGCGGGTGCAGGAGATCATGAAGGCCGGTGGGCGAGCCTTGACCTGCGTCATGTATTTCAGCTTGATGCGGCGGCCGGAGACGGCCGGTGGCGGATGCTGGATCTGCTGCGTCTCCAGCCAGCGATTGAGCCGCGCCGTCGAAATGCGCTTGTTCCAGACCTTGTCCGTATCGATGATCGACTGCATCAGCTTGTCGAGACCCCAGCCGGTCTGGCCGGAGATCGGCACGGCGCGGATGCCGCGCGCCTGTGGCAACAGACGGTCGGTCTTTTCGCGCAGATCCGCAAGCACCGCCTGCCGATCCTCGATCATGTCCCATTTGTTGAAGGCGAGAACGGCCGCGCGGCCCTCGCGCAGCACCAGATCGACGATCTGCAGGTCCTGCTTCTCGAAGGGGATCGTCGCGTCGAAGACGATGACGACGGTTTCGGCAAAACGGATGGCGCGCAACGCGTCGGCGACGGAAAGCTTCTCCAGCTTCTCGATCACCCGCGCCTTGCGCCGCATGCCTGCGGTGTCGAACATCTTGATGGTACGGCCGCGCCAGTCCCATTCGACCGAGATGGAGTCGCGGGTGATGCCTGCCTCCGGCCCGGTCAAAAGCCGGTCCTCGCCGAGGAAGCGGTTGATCAGCGTCGACTTGCCGGCATTCGGCCGGCCGACGATCGCCACCCTGAGCGGCTTCGTTTCGTCATAGGCGGGCTCTTCGTCCTCGTCGCCCTCGCCCTCCGCCTGGGAGACGTCGACGTTGGTGACGGCGACATCCTCCTTGGTCGGATAGGCCCGGTCTTCGCCGATTGCCGCGACGATCGCGTCGCGCAGGTCGATCATGCCCTGCCCGTGCTCAGCCGAAATCGGCGTCGGTTCGCCGAGGCCCAGCGTATAGGCGTCATAGAAACCGCTGTCGGATCCGCGCGCTTCGGATTTGTTGGCGACGAGCACCACCGGCTTGCCGCGTCGGCGCAGCATTTCCGCAAGGGCCGTATCGACGGGAGTCAGCCCGCTCTTGGCATCGACGACGAAGAGCGAAAGATCGGCCTCGTCGATCGCCGCTTCCGTCTGGGCGCGCATGCGGCCCTGCAGACTTTCCTCGTCCGCCTCTTCAAGGCCGGCCGTGTCGATGATGGTGAAAGCCAGGCCCATCAGCCGGGCATCGCCCGGCCGGCGGTCGCGGGTCACGCCTGGCGTGTCGTCGACAAGCGCCAGCTTCTTGCCGACCAGCCGGTTGAAAAGCGTCGATTTGCCGACATTCGGACGACCGACGATCGCGACCGTGAAACTCATTCTTTTTCCTTAAAACTCAGCCCTGCGCGGCGGGCGCCTTGCCGGATGCGGTAATGAGATCAAGCATCATATGGGCGCGATTGGCAACATTGCGCGGGCTGTCGGTATCGTCGACGATCGACTGGAACCATTGCCGCGCCTGGGCCATGTTACCGGCCTTATAGGAAGCAAGGCCGAGCGCTTCGCGCGCCGAATGGCGGAAGGCGTTGCCCGGCACGGCCATTTCCTCGATCGCGGCCGAAACCTGCTCGTAGGAACCGTTTTCGATCAGCAGCCAGCCTGCACGCATTTTGGCGGCATCGCGCACGGCAGCCGGAACGCCGTTGTCCTTGCCGATCTCGTTGAAGGCAGCGATCGCCGCAGCAGCATCGCCCTTCTGCGCCTGGACGGTTGCGGCCCGCATGCGCGCCAGCACCGGATAGGCGCCATGGCCTGCCTTTTCGAGCTTGTCGAGTGCTGCCAGCGCCTCGTCGTTCTTATTCTCGTCGGCAAGCTTCATCGCCGCCAGGAACTGGTCGCCGGCGCCCGAGGAGCGGTTGTCGTCCCAGTATTCGTAGAGAACCTTGCCGGCTGTACCGGCGACGATCAGGATGGCGACGACGATGATATAACGGCCGAAGCGGCGCCAGGCGCCTTTCATCTGATCGGACCGCAATTCCTCATTGACTTCACGGATGAAGCTGTCGTCGTTGAATGCCATTCTCGTCTCCGGCCGCGGAAATACCCATACACCATGCAAAACGCATATTGTCGGGCCTTCTACTCCATTTTGCCGCCGTTGTAAGGGGGATGTGAAAGATTAGAGCAATTCTAGGGAAAGTGCGGCGCGGTTTTCCCAGGCAAAGCGCGAAGCGCTTTTGCCGGGAATTGCGTAAAACAAAAAGTTAGAGCGGTTCTGCGCTTCCATGAAAGGCTGAACCGCTCTATCCCTAGCGCGTCCGACAGGAGGCTCTAACACTTTGAATCTGCGCATAATCCTTTCCGAAAATCGAAATCGATTTTCGGTGCTATGCGCCGGTCACATCACGAGCGGCGAGACCCCGATCAACCATTCGTGCAGCTTCCAGATGATCAGCGCCCAGACGACAATGCCGATGGCGACGGCATAGAGGTCGTATTTGGCCGAGACGAACGGCCGGAGCGTGATCTCGCCGGCCCGCTGCCGCCGCTTGAGGGAAATGCGCAGGATGACGCCCCAGGCCAGAAATGCAGCAAACAACAGGACCGACGAGGTCTCGCCATTGGCGAGTAGGTGCGCCAACGCCCAGATCTTCACCGACAGCACCATCGGATGTTTGGTCTTCGTCGCGATATGCCCCGCCGGCAGCAGCGAAGCGACGAGACAGATCATCGCCATCAGCATCAGCGTAATCGCGATATGCGCCGTCCAGACCGGCGGATTATAAAGCATGCCGGTGACCTGCCGGGCCTGACCGAAACCGTAGATCAGGAGGATCAGCGTGAGAATGCTCGCGATCGAATAGCCGGCCCGCCAGCCCTTCTCGCCGAGGCTTGCGATCATCGAGCGGCGAAAGCCCGGGGCCACCACCCGCACGAGATGCACACCGAGAAAAAGTATGATTCCGACGATAAGCAACGTCATTGCGCATCCCTTCCGTGCCGTTTGTCATGGCTTAGCGGCTGGCGTGAAAAAATGCCAGCACGACCGCAGCTTCGCCGCAATTCTGGTAAAGGAAACAGCGAGCAAATTGTCGCGGTGTCCATGTCTCGTTCTCTCCTCTCCACCTGTCTGGCTGCCTCGTTCCTGCTCCCGGCAATCGCCGAGTCGGCCGACCAGCCGAAACAGCTGGTCATCATCTCGTTCGACGGCGCCCACGACAATGCGCTCTGGTTGAAGAGCCGCGAGATGGCCGCGAAGAACGGCGCCCACTTCACCTATTTCCTCTCCTGCACCTTCCTGATGAACGAGGCGGCGAAGAAGGCCTACCAGGCGCCGCACCAGAAACGCGGAAAATCCAATGTCGGCTTCGCCCAGAGCGACGACGAGATCCGCGAGCGTCTCGGCAATATCTGGCACGCCCATCTCGAAGGCCACGACATATCGAGCCATGCCTGCGGCCATTTCGACGGCCGGCTCTGGAGCGAGGCCGACTGGTTGGCCGAATATGCGTCCTTTCACGCGACCCTGAAAAATGCCTGGAAGAGTGTCGGGCTTGAGGAGCCGGCCGGCTGGCTGGATCTGGTCGATCACGGCATCAAGGGCTTTCGCGCCCCCTACCTCTCGGCGACCGCGGGCGCCGACATGATCGCCGCCGAAAAGAAGGCGGGCTTCAGCTATGATGCGAGTCTCGTCACCAAGGGCCCGGCCATGCCCGTCGAGGAAGACGGCATCATCCGCTTCGGCCTGCCGCTAATACCCGAAGGCCCGAACGAAAAGCCGATCATCGGCATGGACTACAATCTCTTCGTGCGGCACTCCAAGGGTGAGGAAGATTCCGCAGACAGCGCGGCCTTCGAGCAGCGCGCCTATTCAGCCTTCAAAGAGGCCTTCGACAAGCAATATGCCGGCAGCCGAATTCCCCTTCAGCTCGGCTTCCACTTCGTGGAAATGAACGGCGGCGCCTACTGGCGCGCCCTCGACCGCCTGGTCAGCGACGTCTGCCACCGGGCTGACGTCGCCTGCGTCAGCTATTCGGAAGCGATCCCGATGATCGAGGCGCGTGGCAAACTGGAGCGGGCGTCGGGGCTTTGAAGGGGCATTTTGACAACTGAGACGAGGTGCCGTGCAAGCCCCTCAACCCTTCGGGCTACCTTCTACCCGCTGGGGAGAAGGGAATGGGCCGCCGTCGAGACATACTCCGCAGAATGATAGATGAAGACGAGGTTGCCACGAATCTCTTCTCCCCTCGGGGAGAAGGTGGCGGCAGCCGGATGAGGGGCGGCCATACGGCACACCAGGCATTGAAGCCATCTGTCCCATCCGGCCAAGCCTGACCCATTAGCCGTCGGCGTGCACGACACCCGCCTCGCGCGCCAAATAGCGCTGCTCGATCTCAGGCAACGGCTCGTTATCAATTGCGGCTTCGAAGGCCCGAAGACGCTTGTAAATGGAAATCAGCTCGATGATCGTCGTCCATGAGCCGACAAGATACTGAAACGATCCACGAACCTGATCGAAGACATTGGTGATCTGCGTCATCAATCCCAGCGTCAACTTACCGGCGACGATCGAGGGAACTAGCACAACGAAACTGAATATATTGTCGGCCTGAGAGTAGAAGATGCGCGCAACGTTGAAATACGCGTAGTGAAAATATATTCGGAAGTAATTCCGCCGGACATTGGCGAACAGTTCCGCCACGGTCGGCGGCGTTGCGCGATCCGCATAGTCTTCGCCATACACCAACTCCTTGCGATACCTAGCCTCCACGCGCTGATTCAGGAATTGTAGCCCTGGAAGCTTAACGCCGACAATCGCTAGGAAGATCGTTCCGAACAGCGACCAAAAGATCGCAGCCCAAACAAGCGCATGTGGCACATTGCCGATCAACGGCAATTCAGTGATGTTTGCGCCCAACCGAAAAAGCACGGGCAGAAATGCGATCAGTGTCATGACAGAGCTGACAAGGCTGACGCCCAAGCTTTCAATGGTCGATGAGAAGCGCATCGTGTCATCCTGCACACGCTGAGATGCACCTTCCACATGCCGCAGTTTGGGCCAATGTGCCATATAATAATCGTTCATCGCCGTGCGCCAACGAAATACCCAATGGCTTACGAAGAACAGGTTAAAAACGCCGACTGTGATCGCCACGAATGCGATACCGGCGAAAACCAGCATGCTTCCATAGAACTCGGACGCTGGAACGGAACCGACTGTCTGCAGCGCCTTCTGCACCAGATCATAGAAGGGACCATACCAAGCGTTTACCGCCACGCTGACCTGTACCGAAAAATAGGTATTGAAAATGATTAGTGCAGTACCAAGAATGGACCAGTACTGCCAAGGATGCGGACTGTACCAAAACCAGAACGCCGTAAACAGCGCAACGACGATGACGTAATAAATATAGAACCACAAGAATGGCGCAGACCAGAAGACAGACACGCCAACCGGCGCTTCCTGCCCTTGCGCCAATGGCGGCAAACCAATCACAGCGCCGGCCTGCTCGCCGCCAAAGTACCACAGAAGGACCGCGGCCAGACACCAGATCATAGCCGATATGAAGAAAGCCTTTGGCTTTGGGAAAAAAGATAGAAACACGGGGAGCTTTGCTTTCCTGAACTGTGAGTCTCGTGGAACACTGATTTTGCCGGAAACTAAGGCAGTTCGAAGGAAGCAGCAATGGGCTTGGCCGATTGTTACGGAGATGTAACCGGTTAAGCGACTTTCCTGATAACCGGCATCACCATTGCAGCGCAGGCGACGAGTGCAACTGCGGCGATTACTGTCGGGACGGTGAAACTGCCCGAGCGCTCGGCGATCCAGCCGGCAACAACAGGCCCGGCGATCTGGCCGACGCCGAAGGCGGCGGTCATCATGGCGAGAACCCGCCGCGGGCTCTCGGGGGAAAGCTTGCGGCCGATCTGCAGGCCGTACGCAGTGATCGCCAGAAAGGTCGCCCCGAACAGCGCACCACCGATCAGCGGTGCGACGGAAGGCGGCAGCGCCACGGTCGCCAGCACACCGGCGGCCTCGACCAGAAGTGCCGCGATATAGACGCCGCCGAGCCCGAGCAGTCTGACCAACGGCTTCCAGGCAAAGAGCGCCACCGCCGCTGTCAGGCCGGCAACGAACCAGCAGAGGAATTCGACGAAAGGCCCGGTTGCAGAAAGGCGAGCGATGGTGACGAGGAAAGTCGCGGTGATGACGTAGCCGAAGCCGAACAGGCCGTAGGACAGCGTCAGCAGCACCATCGCCCGGTTCCAGACCAGCGCCGGCTCCTTGCCCGCCTGCGCCGATTGCGCCGGGGCAGACGGCAGCAGCAGGAAGACGACGACGAGGCTTGCCGCGCAATAGATTGCACCGCCGATCCAGTCGGCCCGCCAACCACCCGGCCCGTCGTGAAAGCCGAGGCCGATCAGAAACACCATGACCGAGGACAGCGCAATGCCCGCCCCCGGCCCACCGAAATGCGCCGCCTGCACATGGTCATTGCCGGCAGCCGCCCCGTGGCTGAGCACGATCGACGAGGTGAAGACCATCGCAAAGGCGCTGGCGAGACCGGCCAGGAAACGGATGATTGCAAAGATCGCGACGGAATCCGTGGCGGCCATGGCGGCGAGCAGAATTGCTGTGGCAAACAGCGCCAGCAGCGCCACCAGCCGCTCGCGCCCCGCCGCCCAGCCATAGGCGGCAAGCACGGCGCCGACGAGATAACCGACGAAATTCGCCGAGGCGATAAAGCCTGCATCCGCCGCCGAAAGCGGCACCCCGCTGATCATGCCCGGCAGAATCGGCGTGTAGGAGAAGCGCCCGAAACCCATGGCGGCGGCCATCGCAACGGCGCCGGCGGCGGCGGTGGAAACGAGGTTGGGCGGGGAGTGAGGGGTGCGCACGAGCATGCAGCGCTTATCGCGCCGCAGCACCGGCATCACAATCAAGTAATTCTGATCGATTGATCAATTTCCCAAAACATCAAAGGTTCTCGGCCGCACTTGAAAGGAACTATCGTACGATATATGTCTTACGACATAGCTAACAATACATCTAACGATGAAAGGAAAAGCCATGAGAGGTTTCAAAGGCGGTATGTTCGGCGGAGAATTCCGCATGGGCCGCAAATTCGCGGCGGGCGACCTGCAGCTCGTCATCCTGGCCCTGCTCGGTGAGCAGCCGCGTCACGGCTACGAATTGATAAAGATATTGGAGGAGCGCTCGGGCGGTTTTTATGTGCCGAGCCCCGGCGTCATCTATCCCGCACTCACCTATCTCGAGGAAACCGGCCTTGCCGAGGTGGAGGCTGAGGGCGCCAAGAAGCTCTACCGCATCACCGAGGCCGGCCGCAGCCGCGTCGAGGAAAACCGCGCCATGATCCTGCATACCTTCGCCAAGCTGGAACGCATCGGCGAGAAGATGGCCCATGTGAAGCGTTTCTTCGAAACCGACCGTCACGGCGCCGACGAAGGCGATGACGGCGATTTCATGCAGGACGGCGGCGATATCCGCGCCGCCCGCGTGCTGCTGCGCTCGGCCCTGCGCATGCGCTATCCCTGGTCGAAACCCGAAGCCGCCCGCATCGCCGGGATATTGGAACGCGCCGCCACCGAAATCCTGCAAGGCGGCAGGCTGGAAACGCGGGGGTGAGGAGGAAGGCTGGCCGGCGAGCTCAGTGAGTTGACGAGTGCGCTAACCTTTCCTCCCTCGTTCCTGTGCTCGTCACAGGAATCCAGTGCGCCCAAGTCCTTGGGCGCGGGAGACTCTCTTCAACTCCCGCATGGATTCATTCACCGCGCAGACGCGCGTTGGCTGGATTCCTGTGACGAGCACAGGAATGAGGGAGGAGAAGTGGGTGGCCCCACAAAGCGTCGTGGAGATGCTAACCTCGAAGGGCGAGGCACGCCCCTAATCCCGCGCATCCGGCAAGGTCAGAATCATCGGCCCGTTGCGCGTCGCCACCACCGTGTGTTCATATTGCACGGTCGGCGCCTTCGGATCGGCATAGAGCGTCCACGCATCGTCGCCGCCTTCGGCCCAGGTCGCGCCGAGCGACAGGAAGGGCTCGACAGTGAAGACGAGACCGTCCGTCATGACACGCTTTTCCGAAGGGTCCGGCCAAGTCGAAAGCTCGGCCGGCTCCTCGTGCAGCGAGCGGCCGACGCCGTGGCTCGCCAGATTGGCGACCAGCGTATAGCGGTTTTTCTGCGCAAAGGCGCCGACGGCGGTGCCGATCTTGGCCAGCGGCTCGCCCGATTTCACCTGATTGAGCCCGACCCAGAGCGCCCGCTTGCCGTCGCGGCAGAGCCGGTCGATCTTCGGCTTGACCGGCGGCATTGCGAAGGAGGCGCCGGTATCGGCGAAGAAACCGTCCTTCTCCGCAGAGACGTCGATATTGATGAGATCGCCGGCGCGGATGACGCGCGGGCCGGGAATGCCGTGGGCGATTTCCTCGTTGATGCTGATGCAGGTCGCGCCCGGAAACTGGTAGCAGAACTCCGGCGCTGAGCGCGCGCCCGAATCCTCGAGCACCTTGCGGCCGATCCCGTCGAGCTCCAGCGTCGTCATGCCGGGCTCCATCGCTGCCGCCATCACCTGGATGGCGTTGGCGCAGATGCGGCCGATCTCCTTGAGCTTTACCAGTTCGTCGTCGTTTGCGATAACCATTCGTCTGTCCCGGCCGTGCGCAGGGCGGCCGCGGCCACCTCAAGCTGAGGCTTTCGCCCCTTCACCCTTTTCAGTCAATGCCTTTCTGACGATCGGCGCGACTTTCGTCCCGTACAGTTCGATGCCGCGCATGATCTGATCATGCGGCATCGGCCCGATCGCCATCTGCAGCAGGAAGCGATCGTTTTTGAAAAGCGCCTGCTGGGCGATGATTTTTTCGGCGACCGTCTCGGGATCGCCGACGAAGAGCGCACCGTTCGGCCCGCGTGACATGTCGAACTGCGCCCGGCTCGTCGGACCCCAGCCGCGCTCGCGGCCGATGCGGTTCATCACCTCGGCCTGCGGCCCGTAGAACTGGTCGGCAGCAGCAGCCGTCGTATCGGCGATGAAACCGTGAACGTTGATGCTGGTTTTCAGCTTCGCCTGATCCTGCCCTGCCCGGCGCGCGGCCTCGCGATAAAGATCGAACAGCGGCGCGAAACGGCGCGGCTCACCGCCGATGATCGCCAGCGCCACCGGCAGCCCGAGCGCGCCGGCGCGTGCCACCGACTGCGGCGTGCCGCCGACGGCAATCCAGAGCGGCAGCAGATCCTGCAGCGGCCTGGGATAGACGCCGCGCCCGTTGATCGGCGCGCGAAGCTCGCCCTTCCACTCCACGACCTCGCTGTCGCGCAACGCCAGCAGCAGATCGAGCTTTTCCTCGAAAAGCTGGTCGTAATCCTCGAGATTGTAGCCGAACAGCGGGAAGGACTCGATGAACGAACCACGCCCCGCCATGATCTCGGCGCGGCCGTTGGAAAGCAGATCGAGCGTCGAAAACTGCTGGAAGACGCGCACGGGATCATCGGAGGAGAGCACGGTGACCGCGCTGGTCAGCCGGATGTTCTTCGTTTTGGCCGCGGCCGCGGCCAATATGACTGCAGGAGCGGATGCCGCATAATCCGGCCGATGATGCTCGCCGAGCCCGAAGACATCGAGCCCCACCTGATCGGCAAGCTTGATCTCTTCGATCAGATGCTTCAGCCGCTCGGCCCCTTCCGCTCCCTTGCTGCGAGAGGGGTTCGGATTGACGTCCGCAAACGTATAAAGACCCAGTTCCATTGTCGGCATCCCGTTGAATTCAGCCCGGAGATAAGGATCGGCAGAAGCGAACGCAAATACAAACTCTGGAACGAAATGTTCGAGAATCTTGATAGCTGCGTGCGGTTTCGGACAGGCGGTGAACGCCTTCAGCGTATGACGGTAAAGGAGTCTTTGCGCCGTGGACACGGCGCTGCTGGATTCCTGTGACAGGCACAGGAATCCAGCAGTCGCGCGTCCGCGCGACGAAAGACTAATCTCCTCACATAGCCGACCAGCGAGATCACGCGTCACGCCGGTATAGAGCGTACCGTTGCGTGCAGATGCGAGGATGCAAACATAGCCCTTCATGCCAGCAGATTGACACAGGATAGCTTGGAAAGCACAGGGCAAAATCCTGCGCGCCCGGACCACAATTCGAATCTAAATTCAACGACTTCGATGCATCGGCGGAATCATCTTCCAATCGGCCTCACACAGCACTTGAAGCGTCGGGACGGTGCGGCTTGACCCGCGCCGTCCCCGTCGCTCACATCGTCGCCAGCAGTTCCGCCAGCTGGTCCGCCGCCTTGCCCCATCCCTCGTGGAAGCCCATTTTTTCGTGCGCTTCCTTATCTTCAGCGCGCCAGTGCAGGGCCTTGGCGGTGTATTTGGTCCTGCCGTTGCCGAGTTCTTCGAGCAGGATGATGCCCGTGAAGAAAGGTTTTTCCGACGCCACCCAGGCGCTGGTATAGGCATCGGTGAAGACGATCTTTTCGTTCTCGATGATTTCGAGATAGACGCCGCGGTTCGGATACTGATTACCCTCGGGATCCTGCATGACGATGACGTTGGAACCGCCGGGGCGGACGTCGAGCGTCGCTTCCGCCACGCCCCAGGGGCGCGGCACGAACCACTGCTTCAGCAGGTCGGGATCGGTCCATGCCCGGTAGATCTTCTCCCGCGGGGCATCGAATTCGCGAACAAGGACGAGTTCATGCTGCGTGCTGGCGGTCATTTCAACATCTCTCCGTTTGAATGAAACCTGTTTCGTATCAGGTTGTCGCAAGGACGCGTCGACGTTCGACATTCCGACAGCACGCCGAATTATTTTGCCATCGGCCGCGCGGCATCTTCCTGCATCTTGTCGATCTGGTGACGGATATGGGCGGCCTCCGCCGCCGACTGGGCAAGCGCGATGGCGCGATCGAAGGCTTCTCGCGCCTGGCCGTTGCGGCCGAGCTGCTTTAAGAGATTGCCGCGCAGGCCATGATAATAGAAATAGCCGTCGAGCTTCTCGCCAAGCGGATCGACGAGATCGAGCGCTTCCTGCGGCCCCTGCAATTTGGAAATCACCACTGCCCGGTTGAGCGTGACGACGGGGGATGGCTGGATACGTTCCAGCGCGCGATAGAGCAGATCGATCTCGACCCAGTCGGTATCTTCAGCCCGTTTAGCCCGGGAATGAATCGCGGCAATCGCCGCCTGAAGCTGGAAGGGCCCGGGCCGGCGGTGACGCAGCGCTTTGTCGAGCAGCGCCAGCGCCTCGTTGATGAAAGGCTGGTTCCAGAGCGAACGGTCCTGATCCTCGAGCAGCACGATTTCATCCTCGGCGCTGAAGCGCGCCGGCCGGCGCGAAATCTGCAGAAGCATCAGCGCAAGCAGCCCCATCAGCTCCGGTTCGGACGGAAACATATGCAGCATCAGCCGAGCCAGCCGGATTGCCTCGTCGCTGAAGGCCGCCGCCTCATGCCTGGGATCGGCCTGACTGTAGCCCTCGTTGAAGATGAGATAGATCATCGTACTGACGATCGAAAGCCGTTCGGCCCTCTCCTCGGGGCTCGGCGTTTCGAAAGGCACGCCCGCCTTGGCCACACGCGCCTTGGCCCGGGTGATGCGCTGCTCCATGGCGCTTTCGGACACCAGGAAGGCACGGGCGATCTGCGGCACCGAAAGGCCGGAGACGATGCGCAGCGCCAGCGCGATCTGCTGGGTCGCCGGCAGGTCCGGGTGACAGCAGATGAAGAGAAGCCGCAGGATGTCGTCGCGATAATGGGAATCGTCCAGCCGCTCGGCGATATCGCTTTCGGCATCCTCTGTATCGGAGATTACGTCTTCATCCGGCAGGGCCTGGAGCTTCGACCGCTTGCGCACGGCATCGATGCCGCTGTTGCGCCCGACGAAGATGAGCCAGGCTGTGGGATCGCGCGGCGGCCCCTTTTCCGGCCATGTCCGGATCGCCCTCAGGCATGCCTCCTGGAACGCCTCTTCCGCCGTATCGAGATTGCGGAAATAGCGCAGCAGCGCGCCGAGCGCCTTCGGGCGGGCCGAGGCAAGCGCGAGGTCGATCCAGGCAATGTCTGTCATGATGAAGCATCTCCGGGCCTGAAGACGTAGAAAGGCCGAATTTCGTAAGAGGTGGAGCCGGGATTGACGGAGGAAAGCTGCTTCGAGAAGGCCACCGCCTCATCGAGCGTGTCGAAATCAACCACATAGAAGCCGAGAAGTGCCTCTTTCGTTTCCGCGAAGGGACCGTCGATGACGAGGGCCTCGTCCTTGCCCTTGCGCACCGTGGTCGCCGCCGTCGTCGGCATCAGCCGGCCGACGGGGCCGAGCTTGCCGGCTTGGGCAAGCGGTTCCTGCACGGCATAAAGCTTCTCCATGACGGCAGCCTCCTCCTCCTTGGTCCAGGCGAAGACGGTTTCCTCATGGGCGTAACAAAGGATTGCGTAAAGCATCGATCACTCCTCTTTCCGAATGACGAAGGAGTACCGCCTCGACCGACAGCGTGCATCAAAAAATTATTGATCGGAAAGTGACTGAACTCGATGGGAGCGCCGCAGCTGGCCATGCTAGCGGGCGCCAACTCGGCGGCGAGAACGTGATCTCCTGGAGCACGGCAACGCCGTGGTTGAAACAGAAGTAACGAGAACAGACGGGCGACCCTCACCGCCTTGCTTTCAGCCGAATTAGCCGGGGTTGCGGGTTAGGCTACAAAATTGCCCTCATGACGTCCGCCGAATGGCGCAAGTACAATGCCCATCAATGCCGTACACCTAGCTCAAATGCCGACGATGCCACGAAAAGCGTTACTGTAATGCAGACTGAGAAACCATAAGCCGCCTATTCCTCGCATCAAGTATCGCCATCGCGCCGATCGGCACGCTAAGCGGCCAGTCGCCGTGACCGAGCGGCAATCCACCAAGGATGGGCACTTCAAACCTTCCAAGATGATCGCGCAGGAGGTCGACAAGAACCGGATAGCGGGCATCGTCGAAACCGGTAAACTGTCCGATCGCGAAGCCGGCAACCCCATCAAGATGTCCCGCCTTGCGGAGCATGGTCAGTTCACGGTCTACCTGCCCGATGCCGATGCTGACGGCCTCGATCAACAGGATAGCACCTGCCAGATTCGGCAGCGACCAGCCAGCGCAGGTCGCGATCATGCTGAGATTGCCGCCGATCAGTCGCCCCCTTGCCAGGCCATCCGTCGTTGTCGCAATTGTCGGTTCGCTCTCGCGGGCATCGAGCACGTAATCCGCCCCGCTCGTCAGCAAACGAAACAGGCAATCGCCACCGCTATTAGTGTCAGATGGCCAAGTCGCATCGTCCATCAAGGCTCCGTGGACGCCGACCAGCCGGCATTCCTTCCAAAGCACCAGATGCAGGGCGGTGATATCACTGAAACCTACGAGTGGTTTTGGATCCCTCCGTACTGCCTCGAAATCAAGTTGCTCCGAAATGCGAAAGGAGCCCTTGCCGCCGCGCGTCGCAAAAATCGCGCGCACCTCGGGGTCTCTCAGCGCTTCGTTGAGATCGGCCAGCCGGTCCTCGTCTCTACCGGCGAGATAGCCGAATTTGTCGAAGGCATGCGATCCAAAATCGACATGGAAGCCCCAGCTTTCCAGCACCTTCGCCCGCGCCAGGACTGCTTCCTTCTCCGGCGTACTGGCGGGTGAAACGAAGCGTATTTTGTCGCCCGCCTTAAGCCGCGGCGGCACCAGTATCGGCGGTTCGGTCAGCATGGAAGATCCCTCAGATTTCGCTCAGCGTCCGCTTCACCGCATTCTTCCAGCCCTTGAGCTTTGCCGCCCGCAGCTTCTCGTCCATGTCGGGCTCGAACCGCCGATCCCGTTTCCACGTGGCCGAGAAACCGTCCCTGTCCGGCCAAACCCCTGCCCGGCTGCCGGCGAGCCAGGCCGCACCGAGTGCCGTCGTTTCGAGAATGACCGGACGGTCGACCGGCGCGTCGAGCAGGTCGGCAAGCCGCTGCATCGTCCAGTCGGAGGCGACCATGCCGCCGTCGACGCGCAGCACCGTGTCGTCGCCGCCGTTCTTCCAGTCCTTCTGCATGGCATCGAGCAGATCACGGGTCTGGTAGCAGACGGCTTCAAGCGCCGCCCTGGAAAGCTCCGCCGGGCCGCTGTTGCGCGTCAGCCCGAAGATCGCGCCACGCGCCTTGGCATCCCAATGCGGTGCGCCGAGGCCGGTGAAGGCGGGCACGAGATAGACCTCCTGCGTCGGGTCGGCCTTTTCAGCCAGCGCGTTGGTATCGCCGGCCTTGCCGATGATGCCGAGCCCGTCACGCAGCCACTGCACGGCGGCACCGGCGATGAAGATCGACCCTTCAAGCGCATAGGTCGTCTCGCCGTTCAGGCGATAGGCAATGGTGGTCAGCAGCCGGTTTTTCGAACGCACCATATCTGCGCCGGTGTTCAGCAGCGCGAAACAGCCGGTGCCGTAGGTCGATTTCAGCATGCCTGGCTGAAAACACGCCTGGCCGACGGTCGCCGCCTGCTGGTCACCGGCAACACCGAGGATCGGGATCGCGGCGCCGAAGATATCGGGATCGACCATGCCGAATTCGGCGGCGCAGTCCTTGACCTCCGGCAACATGGCTGCCGGGACTCGCAGTATATCGAGCAGATCCTCGTCCCAGGCGTTCTCGGCGATATTGTACATCAGCGTGCGTGAGGCATTGGTGGCATCGGTGACGAAACTCTTGCCGCCGGTCAGCCGCCAAATCAGGAAGGTGTCGATCGTGCCGAAGCACAGATCGCCTTTGGCAGCACGCGCCCTGGCACCCTTCACATTGGCGAGCATCCAGGAAAGTTTCGTGCCGGAAAAATAGGGATCAAGGATCAGGCCGGTCTTCTTCGTGAACAGCCGCTCGAGATCCTGCCGTTTCAGATTGTCGCAATAGCTTGCCGTGCGCCGGTCCTGCCAGACGATGGCGTTCTGGATCGGCCGGCCCGTCCCGCGCTCCCAGACGACCACCGTTTCGCGCTGGTTGGTGATGCCCAGCGCGGCAATATCCTTGGCCGTGATTCCAGCCTCGCGCAACGCCATATGGACGGTGGAGACGACCGAATCCCAGATCTCCTCGGGATCGTGTTCGACCCAGCCGGAGCGTGGATAGATCTGAGTGAATTCCTTCTGGCCCTTGCCGGCGACATGCATGTCGCCATCGAATACGATCGCCCGCGTCGATGTCGTTCCCTGATCGATCGCCAGAACATATCCGCTCATGAAAACCCTCCCGCTAGAGCAATTCCAGCAAAAGTGCGCAGCGGTTTGCGTCCGGAATTGCGTGAAACAAAGAGATAGAGCATTTCCGTGATTCGGAGAAAAACCGAAATGCTCCATGTCGATTGTCGTGACAAATCAATAGGACACGGATGCAAGCGAGAAAAGCGAATAAAGCGGAATTGCCAGCCCGCGGGCTTTAGGCATAACCTCGCCCCTAACGTTGCAACGCAGCATCGCGATCTCGGGAGAAACAGCATGAGCAGAACAGTCGTCGTCACCGGCTCCACCAGCGGCATCGGCCTTGCGATCGCCACGGCCTTCGCCGAAACCGGCGACAACGTCGTCATCAACGGTTTCGGAAATGCCGATGAAATCAAGGCGATCGTCGCGCGGCTTGAATCAGTGTCCAAAGGCCGGGCGCTCTATCATCCCGCCGATATGACGAAGCCCGCCGAGATCGCCGACCTGATCGAAACGGCTGCCGAGACCTTCGGCAGCGTCGACGTCCTGGTCAACAATGCTGGCATCCAGCATGTTGAGAAGATCGAGGATTTCCCGATCGAGAAATGGGACCAGATCATCGCCATCAATCTGTCGAGCTCTTTCCACACCATGCGCGCCGCCATTCCGCTGATGAAGGCGAAGAAGCATGGCCGCATCATCAACATCGCCTCGGCCCACGGGCTCGTCGCCTCCCCGTTCAAATCCGCCTATGTCGCGGCAAAACATGGTATATTGGGCCTGACGAAGACGGCAGCCCTTGAGCTTGCCGAGTTCGGCGTGACGGTGAATGCCATCTGCCCCGGCTATGTGCTGACGCCGCTGGTCGAGAAGCAGATCCCGGATACCGCCAAGGCGCGCGGCATGACCGAGGAACAGGTGAAGAGTGAGGTCATCCTCAAGGCGCAGCCGACCCGTGAATTCGTCAAGGCCGAGGAGATCGGCGCACTGTCGCTTTACCTCGCCAGCGACGCCGCCCGCCAAGTGACCGGAACCCACATCTCGATTGACGGTGGCTGGACGGCGGCTTAACCATTTGGAAAAAACAACCGGGACTATCATGAACGACAGCATCCGCTTCATCCTTAATGGCGAAGACATCGCGCTCACCGATGTCGGGCCGACCGAGACGCTTCTCGATTTTCTGCGGTTGAAGCGACGGCTGACGGGCACCAAAGAAGGATGCGCGGAAGGCGATTGCGGCGCCTGCACCGTGCTCGTCGGCAGGCTGGCCGATGGCAAGCTCGCCTACGAATCCGTCAATGCCTGTATCCGTTTCATGGGCTCGCTGCACGCCACCCATGTGGTGACCGTCGAGCACCTGGCAGGCCGCGACGGCGCGCTGCATCCGGTGCAGCAGGCACTTGTGGATTGCCATGGCTCGCAATGCGGCTTCTGCACGCCCGGCTTCGTCATGTCGCTCTACGGCCTTTGGCTGACGAAGGAAAAGCCAAACCGTCAGGAAATCGAAAAGGCGCTGCAAGGCAATCTCTGTCGCTGCACGGGCTACGAGCCGATCGTCAAGGCGGCCGAGCAGGTGAGCCAGATGCGGCCGAGCGCGCTCTTCGACCCGCTGGAGCGGACGCGTTCGGAAATCATCGCGCGGCTCTGGGCCATGCAGGCGAGCGGCACGATCAGGATTGCGAGCGGCGAAGACCGGCTGATCGTGCCGGCTTCGCTCCAGGCGCTCGCCGAAATCCTCGCGCAGGAGCCCGGCGCCATTGTGGTCGCCGGCTCGACCGATGTCGGCCTCTGGGTGACAAAGCAGATGCGCAAGCTGAGCCCGGTCGTCTTCATCAATCACTTGAGCGAACTGCAATCGGTCACGGAAGGCGATGACGGCGTTACCCTCGGCGCCGGTGTCAGCTACACCAGAGCCTTCGAGGCGCTTTCCAGGAAAATCCCGGCGCTCGGGCGGCTGATCGATCGCATCGGCGGCGAACAGGTGCGCAACATGGGCACGATCGGCGGTAATATCGCCAACGGCTCGCCGATCGGCGACAGTCCGCCGCCGCTGATCGCGCTCGGCGCGACGCTGACGCTGCGGTCCCTGCAAGGCCAGCGCAGAATGCCGCTCGAGGATTTCTTCATCGCCTATGGCCAACAAGACCGGAAACCCGGCGAATTCGTCGAAAGCGTCTTCGTGCCCTATCCCAAGGCAACCAGCCACTTTGCCGCCTACAAGATCACCAAGCGCCGCGACGAGGACATCACCGCCGTGCTCGGCGCCTTCCTGCTGACGCTCGACGACGCCGAGGTGATCACCGAGATCCGCATCGCCTTCGGCGGCATGGCGGCAACACCGAAACGCGCCCGCACGGTGGAGGCCGAACTGATCGGCAAACCCTGGACGGAAGCGACGATCGAGGCCGCCCGCCCCGCCTTCGACGCCGACTACCAGCCGCTCACCGACTGGCGCGCTACGGCCGAATACCGGCAACTGACGGCAAAGAACCTGTTGACGCGGTTCTATCTAGAGACCGTCGGCGCGCCGGCCGAACTGAAGCGGTTCGAGGAGGTGGCGTGATGGAAAAATCGATCTTCAGCCTGATCTCCAAGACCTGGTCGCAGGCTTCGATGGGAACGGTCGCGGTCGCCTCCCCTCCCTCATTCCTGTGCTTGTCACAGGAATCCAGAGCGCCCAAGTCCTTGGGCGCGGGAGACCTTACTTTGCCGTCATATGAGTCATTCCCCGCGCCGACGCGCGGTGGCTGGATTCCTGTGACGAGCACAGGAATGAGGGAGTATGAGGCAACGACACTCCCCTTCGTCATACTCGAAGGACACCGCTAATGGACAAGTCCACCTTTGAAGACCGCAAGGCCATCATATCAGGCCCCATGCACGGCTCGCTGCGCCATGATTCAGCGCATAAGCACGTCACCGGAACCGCCGATTATATCGACGACATCCCCGAACCCGCCGGCCTTCTGCACGGCGCCCTCGGCCTCTCCGACCGGGCGCATGCCGAAATCACCGGCATCGACCTGTCCGAAGTCGCCGCCTATCCCGGCGTCGTCTGGGTCTTCACCGGCAAGGACGTGCCCGGCGTCAACGATGTCAGTTCCAACGGCAGCCATGACGAGCCGCTGCTGGCCGAGACTTTGGTTCAGTTCCACGGCCAGCCGATCTTTGCCGTCATCGCCGAGACGCGGGATGCCGCCCGCCGCGCCGCGCGGCTGGCAAAGATCGACTATCGCGACCTGCCGCACTGGAGCGATATCGACGGGGCACTGGCCAATGGCAGCCCGCTAGTCATCACCCCAATGACGCTCCGGCGCGGCGAGCCGGAAACGGAAATGACGAATGCCGCCATGCGTCTGAAAGGTCAGATGCGCATCGGCGGCCAGGAGCATTTCTACCTCGAAGGTCATATCGCCGCGGCGATCCCCGGCGAGGACGACGAGGTGACCGTCTGGTCCTCGACGCAGCATCCGAGCGAGATCCAGCATATCGTCGGCCACGTGCTCGATATCCCTTCCAATGCCGTGACCGTCAATGTCCGCCGCATGGGCGGCGGCTTCGGCGGCAAGGAGACGCAGGGCAACCAGTTCGCAGCCCTCGCCGCCATCGCCGCCAAGAAGCTCGGCCGCGCCATCAAATTCCGCCCGGACCGCGACGAGGACATGAGCGCCACCGGCAAGCGCCACGATTTCCTCGTCGATTACGAGGTGGGCTTCGATGCCGATGGCCGCATCCACGCGGTCGACGCCACCTATGCGGCGCGCTGCGGCTTCTCCTCCGACCTGTCGGGACCAGTAACCGACAGAGCCCTCTTCCATGCCGATTCCAGCTATTTCTACCCGCATGTGCACCTGGTCTCAAAGCCACTGAAAACCCACACCGTTTCCAACACCGCCTTCCGCGGTTTCGGCGGCCCGCAGGGCATGCTCGGCGCCGAGCGATTCATCGAGGAGATCGCCTATGCCCTCGGCAAGGATCCGCTCGATGTCCGCAAGCTGAATTTCTACGGCCAGCCGGGCTCCGGGCGCACGCTCACGCCTTACCACCAAGAGGTCGAGGACAATATCATCGCCCGTGTCGTCGAGGAGCTCGAGGAAACCGCCGAATACCGGGCGCGGCGCAATGCCATCATCGCCTTCAACCGCGACAGCCGCTATATCAGAAAGGGCATCGCGCTGACGCCGGTCAAATTCGGCATCTCCTTCACGATGACCGCCTTCAACCAGGCCGGCGCCCTCGTCCACATCTACCAGGACGGCTCGATCCACCTGAACCATGGCGGCACCGAAATGGGCCAGGGCCTCTACACCAAGGTGGCGCAGGTGCTGGCCGACAGCTTCCAGGTCGATATCGACCGGGTGAAGATCACCGCGACGACGACGGCCAAGGTGCCGAACACCTCGGCCACCGCCGCTTCCTCCGGTTCCGACCTGAACGGCATGGCAGCCTTCGACGCCGCCCGCCAGATCAAGGAACGGCTGGTGGCCTTCGCCGCCGAAAAATGGGACGTTGGCCCCGCCGACGTCGTCTTCCTGCCGAACCGGGTGCGTGTCGGCGAAATCGAGATCCCCTTCCCCGATTTCATCAAGCAGGCCTATTTCGCCCGCGTCCAGCTTTCCGCCGCCGGCTTCTACAAGACGCCGAAGATCCACTGGGACCGCAAGGCCGGCCGCGGCACGCCCTTCTACTATTTCGCCTACGGCGCCGCCTGCACCGAAGTGTCGATCGACACGCTGACCGGCGAATATCTGATCGACCGCACCGACATCCTCCACGATGTCGGCCGCTCGCTGAACCCGGCGATCGACCTCGGCCAGGTCGAGGGCGCCTTCGTGCAGGGCATGGGCTGGCTGACGACCGAAGAGCTCTGGTGGGATGCCAAGGGCCGGTTGCGCACCCATGCGCCCTCGACCTACAAGATTCCGCTCGCCTCCGACCGCCCGAAAATCTTCAACGTGCGCCTCGCCGAGTGGTCGGAGAACACCGAGGCCACCATCGGCCGCTCCAAGGCCGTCGGCGAACCACCCTTCATGCTGGCGATCTCAGTGCTGGAGGCCCTGTCGATGGCGGTGGCAAGTGTCGCCGACTACAAGGTCTGCCCGAGGCTGGACGCGCCGGCGACGCCCGAACGGGTGCTGATGGCGGTCGAGCGGATGAAGCGGGTGTAGCAGATGGAAACGCGTCCGGCTCGTTTGTTGGCCTCGGCGGCCAACCCATCGGCCCTCCACCCATGACCGACCTCTCCAGCTTCATCGCCACCCACCCGGACAGCATCCTCATCGACATCACCGGCACGCAAGGCTCCACCCCGCGTGAGGCCGGCACCTTCATGCTGGTATCGCCAACCGCCTTATGGGGCACGATCGGCGGCGGCCAGTTCGAGTTCATGGCGATCGGCAATGCGCGGGAGATGCTGGCGGGAACCGGCGGAATGGTGGAGATGGATATCCCACTCGGCCCCGACATCGGCCAGTGCTGCGGCGGGCGCACGCAATTGCGGTTTCGCCGGATGACACAGGCGGTCGCCGAAGAAATCGACGCCAGGCGAACCAGTGAGATCGAGCGTCTGCCGCAGGTCTATCTCTTCGGCGCCGGTCATGTCGGCCGGGCGCTGGCCGCGGCCTTGGCGCCGCTGCCGCTGTCGGTGACGGTCGTCGAGACGCGGCAGGAAGAACTCGCCAATCTGCCGGATGAAACCAAGACGCGGCTCGTGCCGATGCCGGAAGCACTGGTGAAGGATATTGCCGCCGGCGGCGCGGTGATCATCCTGACACACGACCATGCGCTGGATTTCCTCATTGCCCGCGAGGCGCTGGAGCGGACCGACCTCGCCTATACCGGCATGATCGGCTCGGCGACCAAACGCGCCACCTTCGCAAGCTGGCTTTCCCGCGAGGGCAGCGGAGAGCGCGGCTGGTTGGAGCGGCTGACGCTGCCGATCGGCGGCTCTGAAGTCAGGGACAAGCGCCCTGAGGTGATCGCCGCCATGACCGCCGCCGAGATCCTGACGGCGCTCGCTGCCTACCGCATGCGCTCGTCCTCGTAATAGGGATCGCGCCCGTCGAGGAAACCGAGATCGCGCTTGACGCGATCCGGCGCCGCGTCGAGATCGAGGCTGGGCATGCGCCAGATCCGCGCCAGCCGGCCGCCGATGCGCCGGAAAATTCCGATGGTCGGCTGCGGCGGGCTCTGTTCGACAACATAGCAATCCATGACATCACCTCGATGGTTTGATGGTATGAGTTGCAGTTTGACGGTAAAAATGCTGCAATTCCAATCGAACGACCGTCTGCCTGCATCAAGAGAACTTATCCATGAAACTCTCCAAACAATTCCCGCTGAATGCGCTGCGCGTCTTCGAGGCCGCTGCCCGGCTGGGAAGTTTCACCAAGGCGGGCGACGAACTCGGCATGACGCAGACGGCCGTCAGCTACCAGATCAAGCTCTTGGAGGAGAATGTCGGCGAGCCGCTCTTCCTGCGCCGTCCCCGCCAGATCGCGCTGACGGAGACCGGCGAGCGGCTGGCGCCGAAGGTGACCGAAGCCTTTGCCATGCTGCACGACGCGATGGCGACGGCGCGCGACAGCGTCGAAGGCACGCTCGCCATCAGTTCGACCCATACCTTCGCCTCGAAATGGCTGGCGCCGCGCCTCGGCTCTTTCCACTTGAAGCATCCGGCGATCGCGGTGCGCTTTCAGGCGAGCTCCGACATCATCGATTTTACCCGCGAGCAGATCGATGTCGGCATCCGCTGGGGCGACGGCAACTGGCCGGGGCTGGTGCTGCACCGGCTGATGGGCCTGGAGTTCACCCCGATGCTGAGCCCGAAGCTGGCGGAATCGGCAGGCGGCATCAAGGAGCCGCGCGATCTCCTGAATTTCGATCTCTTCGACGCCGGCGACATCTGGTGGAAACAATGGTTCGAGGCAGCCGGCGTCACCGAGACGGATCTCGATCGCCGCCCGCGCAACCAGCTCGGCTCCCAGGCTGTGGAAGCCGATGCCGCCATCGCCGGCCACGGCGTCGCCATCCTCCATCCGGCCTTCTATGCGGCCGAGATCGCCCTTGGCCGGCTCTACCAGCCCTTCGAACTGACGCGCAGCGACGGCAAGGCCTACTGGCTCGTCTATCCGGAAAACCGCCGCAACGTGCCGAAGATCAAGGCCTTCCGCAATTGGATCCTCGACGAGATGAAGATCGCTGGAAACTAGAGCAATTCCTGGAAAGGGGTGAAGCGGTTTTGCCAGGCAAAGCGTGAAACGCTTTTGCCGGGAATTGCGCGGAAAACAAAGAGAGAGCATTTTCGTGATTCGAAGAAAGACGGAAATGCTTCCCGTCATGACCGGACCCGGCTCAACAGCCGGGTCCGATACTGTGGCCAAACGTCAATATCCCATTTCCGGCGCATAGAAACAGCGCGGCGTATCTTCGTTTGGGAACAGGCAGAGATGATAGTCGTTGTCGCCGGATTGCATCGCCTTCGTCATCGGCAGCAGGAAGACATGAGCATGCGTGACCAGCCGGTGGTCGCCCGGCAGCAGGGTTACACGATATCCGCCCGGCGTCACCGCCACGCTTTTCGAAGGGATCATTTGGCAATCGCCATTATGACTGTCGCCGTTGCAACAATAGGGGTCATAACTCCATCCGGAAGGTGCGTCGTGAGCCGTCGCCAGCGACGCATACGCAATCATCACACACGTCAGAATGCTGCGCATGGGCATCTTCTCCGTTGATGAATGCGCCGCCGATGATCTAACGTTTCTTATTTATTCCGGCGGCCTTAAACATAACTGTAATCGAGTCGTCGTCGTTTCGAGGTTCGCTATAATAGCAGACCGAGTACAAGACGGGGATAATGCACAGTCTTCTCGGCAGCTTTTAGGCACGGCACAGCAGATCGGCGATCCGGCCGCGATCGGCAGCTTCGGCAAAACCGGCGGAAATCATCAGCGGAGCGCCAAAGATTTCGACGAGCCCGTTGCCGAGGATGAGACCCTCGCCGTCCCGGCACGCGAGAATGGAATTTGCCGTCGTCTCGCTGTAGCGCAGCAGCGCGGGGAGATAGTCGGGATCGTCGTTCAGATGCGGAAAGAACTCGAAGGGCACCAGATCGAGAGCCGCGCCATCCCGCACCGTATCAGGGGAACCGCCGGAAAAGAGCGCGTCTGCGGCGATCGTCGGCGTCATCAAAATCGCCCCGGCACTGGTTCCGATAAGAATACCGTCGTCACGCGCCCATGCGCGCAGCTTCTCCAGCATGCCGCTTTGTCGCAGCCGTCTCAGAAAATCGCCGGTGTGGCCGCCGGTGAGATGAATGGCGCTACAGGAAAACAGCCGGCCGATCTCCTCCTCACCGGAAAGCGCGTCGAGATCGAGGAAGAGATCGAGGGAAAGCCCGTAGCGGAGATAATACTGCCGTTTCTCGTTGAAAAACTCCCGCTGCGGCTCCGGGCCAGAAGCGATATAGCCGATGCGGTGGCCGCGCGACAGAATGAGCGCGGCAAGCCGCCGGTCCATCGGCGCGTTATCGGCGATGAACTGATCGCTGTAGAGCGCGGTAATCATTCCATTGCTCCTTCGGCCTCGCCACCGTTGCGGAAATCAGTTCGCATGTGCAGTCTTTCAATCTCCTCTTCCCTCCCCGCCAAAATTTCCGCAATGTCACGAGTCGGAGGAAGATAGGGGAACTCGATGTATGAATATGCCATAGCATGGGAATGGCTCGCCTTCGCGGCGCGCTGGTTCCATGTCATTACCGCGATCGCCTGGATCGGATCGTCCTTCTATTTCATCGCGCTCGATCTCGGGCTGGTGAAACGCCCGCATCTGCCGCCCGGCGCCTATGGCGAGGAATGGCAGGTCCATGGCGGCGGCTTCTATCATATCCAGAAATATCTGGTGGCGCCCGCGCAAATGCCGGAGCACCTGACCTGGTTCAAATACGAAAGCTATTTCACCTGGATATCAGGCTTCCTGATGCTCTGCATCGTCTATTACGGCGGCGCCGATCTCTTCCTCATCGACCGGCATGTGCTCGATATCAGCCCGCCGGTGGCGATCCTGATCTCGCTGGCATCGCTCGTTTTCGGCTGGATCGTCTATGATCTGCTCTGCAAATCCCCGCTTGGGCGCAACACCTGGGGGCTGATGGCGGTGCTCTATGTCGTGCTCGTCTTCATGGCCTGGGGATATACGCAGCTTTTCACCGGCCGTGCCGCCTTCCTGCATCTCGGCGCCTTCACCGCGACGATCATGTCGGCCAACGTCTTCATGATCATCATCCCGAACCAGAAGATCGTCGTTGCCGATCTCATCGCCGGGCGGACGCCCGATCCGAAATACGGGCAGGTCGCCAAGCAGCGTTCGCTGCACAACAACTACCTGACGCTGCCCGTCATCTTCTTCATGCTGTCGAACCACTATCCGCTGGCCTTCGGCACGGCGTTCAACTGGGTGATCGCCGCCCTGGTCTTCCTGATGGGCGTCACCATCCGCCACTGGTTCAACACCACCCATGCAAGAAAAGGGCGGCCGACCTGGACCTGGATCGTCACCGTCATCCTTTTCATCCTGATCATGTGGCTTTCGACCGTGCCGAAGCTGCTGACCGGCGAAACGGATGCGGCAGCCGTCGCCCCCGCCTTCCAGCAATTCGCCGGCGATCCGCATTTTCCGGCCGTCAAGCAGTTGGTCTCGACGCGCTGTTCCATGTGCCATTCGGCCGAGCCCGTCTATGAGGGCATCGTCCGCCCGCCGAAGGGCGTAATGCTCGAAAATGACGCGGAAATCGCCGCCCATGCCCGCGAAATCTATATACAGGCGGGCCGCAGCCATGCCATGCCGCCGGGCAACATCACCGATATTACGCCTGACGAACGCAAGCTGCTCGTCGCCTGGTTCGAAAGCGCAGTCGAAGGCAAGAAACAATGACGACAACACTCCTGCGCGGCCGCCTGCTGTCCTTCCACCGCGCGCCGCTGAGCCTGACCGACAGCCAAAGCTATCTCTACGAGGAGGATGGCGGCCTGCTGATCACGGACGGGCTGATCGCAGCGGTCGGCCCTTATGCCGAGGTCAAGGCAAAAACAGCCGAAGGCGCGGCCGAGATCGACCATCGTCCGCATCTGATCATGCCCGGCTTCATCGACATGCACCTGCATTTTCCGCAGATGCAGGTCATCGCCTCCTATGCCGCCAACCTGCTCGAATGGTTGAACAGCTACACCTTCCCCGAGGAATGCCGGTTCGTCGAAAGCGCGCATGCTGAAAGGATCGCCACGCATTTCTACGACGAGCTGATCCGCCACGGCACGACGACGGCAGTTGCCTATTGCTCCGTGCACAAGACCTCGGCCGATGCCTTCTTCGCCGAGGCGATGAAGCGCAATATGCGCATGGTCGGCGGCAAGGTGATGATGGACCGCAACGCCCCGCAGGGCCTGCTCGACACGCCGGAGATGGGTTACGACGAGACCCGCCAGGTGATCGCGGACTGGCACGGCAAGGGCCGCAACCACGTCGCCATCACCCCGCGCTTCGCCATCACCTCGACGCCGGCGCAGATGGAAGCGACATCAGCTCTCGTCCGCGAATTTCCCGACCTGCACATCCAGACGCATCTTTCGGAAAACCACGACGAGATCAAATTCACCTGTGAGCTCTATCCCGAGGCGATCGACTATACCGACATCTACGCCCGCTACGGCCTGCTCGGACCGAAGAGCCTCTTCGGCCACGCCATCCACCTGTCCGAGCGTGAAGCCGATGTCATGAGCGAGACGGGCGCCGTTGCCGTCCACTGCCCGACCTCGAACCTCTTCCTCGGCTCCGGCCTGTTTCCGTTGAAGGCGCTGGCACGACGTGAAAAGCCGGTCCGCATTGGCGTGGCGACCGATATCGGCGGCGGCTCCAGCTATTCGATGCTGAAGACCATGGATGAGGCCTACAAGATCCAGCAGTTGCTCGGCGAACGGCTGAACCCGCTGGAAAGCTATTACCTGATGACCCGCGGCAATGCCGAGGCGCTGTCGCTGACGGACCGGATCGGCACATTGGAACCCGGCACCGAAGCCGATCTCGTCGTCCTCGATGCGACCGCGACCCCGGCCATGGCGCTGAAGATGGAAGTGGTGAAGACGCTGCCCGAGGAACTCTTCCTCTTGCAGACGATGGGCGACGACCGGGCGATCGCCGAGACCTACGTGGCCGGTATTGCCTTGAAAGCAGGGCTTTGACGATATCGGCTGCCCCCAAAGCGGGACCGTGTAAGCTGTCTGACGCGGCTAGAGCCTTTCCGTATTAGATTGAAGCATTCTGTTGGCTCAAACGGCGTCGGATAGTCGACCGGCCGGCGCGCGTCGTAGCCCAGTTCTACGGCCAAGCCGGCCGGTCGATCAGCCGGCCCGTTTCGCCAACCCGGAGGGCCGGGCATCTTTGCGCCAGGATCAAAGGCGATCGGCTCGGACGTACCCTGGGTATGCCCGTCGCCAATCGCCTTTGCCCTGAAGAAAACCTGCTCCGGCAGAATGCTTCAATCTACCCGGAAAGGCTCTAGTTTCCCATAACGCCCTTCCGAATTTCATGTTACGCCGATAGCCGCGTTCAGATGTGAAGGTTCCATTCATGGCCACTCCGCTCACCATCGCCGACCTGAAGAAGCTCGCCCGGCGCCGCGTTCCGAAGATGTTTTTCGACTATGCGGATTCAGGCTCCTGGACGGAGTCGACCTATGCCGCGAACGAAAGCGATTTCAGCCGGATCAAGCTGCGCCAGCGCGTGCTGGTCGACATGAGCAACCGCACGCTGGAAACGACGATGATCGGTCAGAAAGTGTCGATGCCGGTGGCGCTCGCGCCGACCGGTATGACCGGTATGCAGCATGCCGACGGCGAGATGCTGGCGGCGCGCGCGGCGGAAGAATTCGGCGTTCCCTTCACGCTTTCGACGATGAGCATCTGCTCGATCGAGGACGTCGCCTCAGCAACGACGCGTCCCTTCTGGTTCCAGCTTTACGTGATGAGGGACAAGGATTTCGTCCTCGACCTCATCCGTCGCGCCAAGGCCGCCAAATGTTCGGCGCTGGTGCTGACGGCCGACCTGCAGATCCTCGGCCAGCGCCACAAGGACCTGCGCAACGGCCTCTCGGCCCCACCGAAATTAACCGCGAAACATATCTGGCAGATGGCGATGCGGCCGTTCTGGTGCCTCGACATGCTGCAGACGAAGCGCCGATACTACGGCAACATCGTCGGTCATGCGAAAAATGTCACAAATGTCGCCTCCGTATCCACGTTCGCGCACGAGCAATTCGACCCGCGGCTGTCCTGGGCTGACGTCGCCTGGATCAAGGAGCAATGGGGCGGCCCGCTGATCATCAAGGGCATACTCGATCCGGAAGATGCCAAGGCAGCCGTCGATACCGGCGCGGACGCGATCATCGTCTCCAATCACGGCGGCCGCCAGCTTGATGGCGCGCCCTCCTCGATCAGCATGCTGCCGAAGATCGTCGATGCCGTCGGCGACAGCATCGAAGTCCATCTCGATGGCGGCATCCGCTCCGGCCAGGACGTGCTGAAGGCAGTAGCGCTCGGCGCGAAGGGCACGTATATCGGCCGTCCTTTCCTCTATGGTCTCGGCGCCATGGGCAAGCAAGGCGTGTCGCTGGCGCTCGGCATCATCCGCAAGGAGATGGACATCACCATGGCGCTGTGCGGCAAACGCGACATCAACGATGTGAATTCTTCGATCATCGACGGCCGGCAATAACCTGCCAGACACGCACCGGCGAGCGCTTATATCGACCGCAGGCGATTCAGCATCGCGGCAGGCCGTCGTTCGCATTGAATAGAAGGATCGCGAAAATCACCAGGCAGATGGCGAGGGCAAAACGCTGCCGCCAGACGATGCGGCGCGACCCGGCAATCCGCCTCTCCAGGCCGGGCGGCGTCCTGCCAGGCTTGCGAAGCTGCATCCGCGACAACAGGTCGTCGACGGCGGCAAGGCCGGCGGCCTCCGTCTCATGGCTCGACGCAAGGCGAAACAGCAGCGCATCGAAGAGGAGATGGACCGCCAGCGCAAGGACCAGCACGCAGAATACGAGCATCAAGAGCCAGCCGAGCGATGGAACGAAGCCGCGATATTCCACGGCGATCGGGCCGGCAATCAGTGGCAGCAGCGCTGCCAGGCCACAGCAGATCGAATTGCGGCCGAGATTTCGCGCAGCCGCCGAGGCCGTGGCATTCCACTGCGTCATTGCAAGCCCTCCGTCACGGCATGGATACTTTCCACGGGCAGATGAACACGCCGCCCTGCCCGTTCGATCCGCCGCACGGCTTCGGCTGGATCTTCGCAACGCCTGGTGATGAGCAGCCAACGCACGATGACGCAGGCGCTCCGCTGGAAACCGAGCGCACAGCAGACGAGGACCGGTCCGTGCTGGCGCTCGGTCTCGATGAGGTTTGCCGCGGCAAGCGTCTGGATCTTGTCGAGGGCTGTCAGATCAAGGGCGGGAAAGCTGCACCAGCGCGCGCGCGTCCCGCCCGGGCGCTGAAGTTCGCCGGTCATATCGATCACCGTGGTAAAGCGGTCGGCCTCGTTGCGACGCGGAAAACGACCGAGATGGACGCCGTCGGTGATCACCACCGATGCCGGCATTCTCCGGGTCCAGAGCCGAATGTTGATGAGAGCGCCGAGCCGGTAGGGTGCGAGCAGCCAGCGGCTGGCAAGCGTGGCCCGGCCATCGACGCGTTTCTGGAATATTTGCGGGCCGGCGCCGAAATATCCGACTGCGACGATCGCCAGCGCAATAGCCGGCCAGAGCAACAGAAGCGCTGCTGCCGATAAAGGCGTGCAGAGCGCTGCAAGGCCGAGAAATGCGATGGCACCGCACAGATAATAGAAGCCGAGACGGCGCGACTTTGGATCGCCGCTCATCGTCAAATTCGCCAGCGGCGAACCGGCATCGCGCGGAAAAAGCCAGGCGGCAAACAGACCGAGCAGCATGCCGGTGGGTATGTCGATGACCTGATGCTGCCACGTGGTCAGCACGGAGGCACCGATCAGGAAGCACCAGACGTGCCAGAGAAGTCGTGCCTTGCGCGGCAACCGCCCGCGCAGATGATCCCAGATCACCACCAGGAGCGCGATATGCAGCGACGGCGCCTGGTTGAACGGCTTATCGAAGCCGCCGAGGACGGCGAACATGAAACCCGGCAAGCCGCTCGTTGCCGGCCGCACGAAGGTCGCCTCGAGCGGAAACGCGATAAAGCAGGCGACGGCGACGATCTGGATCGTCAGATAACGTCTCGCCAGCCGATCCACATCGCGCGGCGTCGTGTTGATGAACAGGCAGAGTGCATAGAACAGATTGATCGACCAATATGGAATGATCGTCCATCCGAGGAACGGAATGGCGCTTTCCCATGCGAAGGCGACGTTCGGCACATGAGCGCGTTGCGATGCCAGCCAATTGGCGCCGCCATAGCTCAGATAGAAGAGCGGCGCCAGGAAGGCGAGCCAGAGCGCCGCCCGCTTCGGGACCGGCGCTGTCCAGGAAAAAGTTGAACGTGCCTTCTCCACGCTTTGCCCTCAGACTCTCTCGGCCAGCGAGACGGTGAAAATGCCCCATTGGTCGATGCGCTGCTCGATCTTGCGGAAACCGGCCGCGGCGACCAGCTGGTCCATTTCCTCTTGCGTCCGCCGCCGCATCACCCACGCCTCGCCGCCGCGGTGCGAGGTCAGGGCGCGGGCGATCATCTCCAATTGCGGATGCCATGGCTGGTTGGTGTAGACGAGCAGACCGCCGGGCTGCATCGCCCGGGCGATCCCATCGAGCGAAGCGGCGATCATCGCATTGTCGGAAAACAGCTCGTAAAGGCCGGAGACGATGGCGAGATCCGGAGCCGGCGTGATTGCCGCCAGCCCCTCGCCGTCAAAGGCATCCTGCTGGCGGAAGCTCACGAAATCACTCAGTCCACGCGCGGCAATGCTCTTGCTGCCGGCGTCGACGTTGATGGCGGAATAGTCCTGCAAACGCGCACTATCGGGACGGACGGCAGCCGTCTCGATGGCATCAAGGACATAGCGGCCGTGCCCGGCCGCTATGTCGAGCATATGGGTACTGCGGCCGGCGGCCTTCAGGCGCTGCAGCGCGCGGTCGATCAGCTCCTGCAAGTGCAGCTTGCGCTGCCTGATGCCGCGCCAGCCGATCGCCTCGAGGAACACCTTGTCGATCAAGCGCCCGCCGGGACCGAGCCCGCGCGGCTTGTTCTCGTAGACGTAATCGAGCGTCGAGCCGGAATCAAAACCGGTCCTGATCCCGGTCCTTATGCCTTCGGACACCAGAGCGCCGATCTTGATGTTGAGGCGGCTGAGCGCCCAGTAGATGCCGCGTGGGGATGTCGCATCAAGCGGGCTCGCGAGCCGGTCGGCCTCGTCCTTGGTATAGCCCTGGACATGGGCGGTGCGAAGATCGGCAGGCGCCCGGGGCTCGGCGAAACGCGCCTCGATAAAACGGCGGACCTCGGCGAGCGCAATCGCGCGGTCCTTTTCACCGAGCGTGTCATGGTAGAAGCCGGCAAGCACGTGCCGTTCCTTGATGCGGCTGCCGAGGTTTTCGTAAAACCGGTGCTGCGGCGCGTGTCGCACCACCCAGTCGCTGCCGGAGATCAGCAGCTGGGTTGGCACGGTGATCGCGCGAGCATCGGCGACGAGCCGGGCTGCCGCCTCATAGAGCTGCACCAGGATGTTGGAGGCAATCGGCCTGGATATCAATGGGTCGGATTCGTACGACGCGATGCGCTCGGGGTCATGCGTCAAGAACTTCGCCTTGACATAGGAATTGACGAAGAACGTTCCCTTGAGCTTTTCCCAGAGCGCAATGCCTTCCTTGGCAAAGGGCACGTAGAGCTTGACGCTGAAGGCCGGTGAGGCGAGCACCAGCGCGCGGATCGGCGGCGCATAATCGTGCACCCAGGTGGTGGCCAGCACCGCGCCGACGCTCTGCGCGATGACGGCGATGTCTTCGACTGAGATACCGCTTGTCTCGCTGACATGGCGGACGAAGCAATCGAGATCACGCGCCAAGGCCGCAAAGGATGGCGAGTAGCCGCGCTCTCCCGGCGAACGCCCGTGGCCGCGCGCGTCCCAGGCGTAGAAGGCAAAATCATCGAGGCCGAGCTCGGTGGGGAGATGGGCGACGCGGCCGCTATGTTCATGGCCGCGATGGAGAAGAATGATCGCGCCCTTCGCTGCAGCGCCCGTCGAAGGCCACGCCCGATAAAACAGTCGGGTGCCGTCATGCGATGCGAATTCGGATTCATGCATTGGTCTGGCCGTCGAGGCGGGTTGCACGCTATCGGCAGTTTGCAGCACGGTCTTCTCCAATTCTGATGGGTGGATAGGTTGCATCCATTGGTGAGCACAGTGATTTGCTTTCATTGCAAAAGTCTAGTTGCAAATGTAAGTCCTTTGCGTGAACCGTTATGAAGTGCGGCCGTCCTCATAGCGACGACGATCTGCACTGCCCGAGCCGGGATAGACTGTTCAACTGCCACGAAATTCCACTGAGGTAGCATGTCTGTTTATCAATTGAAGTCTCGATTTCAGAACATTCTTCGCCCTCTGGTGCGCTCGCTTGCGGCACAAGGCGTCACCGCCAATCAGGTGACTTCGGTTGCTGCCGCCGTCTCGGTTGCACTTGGCCTTTTTCTGAGCGTCGCCCCGCTTCCGCATTGGTTCCTGCTGGTGCCTGTGTGGTTTCTCCTGCGCATGGGCCTCAATGCCATCGACGGCATGCTCGCACGCGAACATGGGCAGAAGAGCATTTTAGGCGCGTATCTGAACGAGATCGGTGATGTCGTGTCGGATGTCGCCCTGTATGTGCCGTTTGCCCTCATCGATCCGAACGGTTGGATGCCGGCGATATCAGTCATATTCCTCTCCGCGCTGACGGAATTTACCGGCATTCTCGGTCAAACGGTTGGCGCAAGCCGGCGTTACGACGGGCCGCTGGGCAAGAGCGACCGTGCCGTGCTTTTCGGCGCGCTCGGCATCTTTGTCGCGGTTGGCGGGACGTTTGCAGCATGGACGTCGTGGTTTTGGGCTGTGGTGGCTCTGCTTCTCATATGGACGATCATCAATCGTATCCGCGCCGGTATTCGCGAGGCGCAGACGTCCACCCGATAGGCAGCGGAGCCGATCCGCTGCCGGCTCCTCCATCGGCAAATGTGATCCGGAAACGGTGTCGATCCTTCTAACGGCATCTTAAACATAGGTTGTATTTTTAGCGCGACATCTTGAAAGCACCAAAGCGGTGCTTTATGTTTTGTGTTATGGCGAACACAGGCAAGACACCGCACCCATCGCTGCTGCGCTACACGCTGGCGCCTGATGATCATGCCCGGCAGGCGCTGGACGATACTATTGCCGCCTATCGCAGGATGATCGACATCCTGAGCGAACGCATCGACGACAGGGCGGGCGCCAACCTCGTCGTGCTGCATGAGCTTGCCTATGAAACCGTCCGCGAGCAGACGGGCCTGCCGGCGCGGCTGGTGACACTCGGTCTTCGCGATTTCGCCGCCAATCGCGGCGCGAACGCCGATCCGCCGCTTCTGCCGCTCGATGACAAGCTCTTCGCCATCAAGGGCCCCTCGGATCTGACGATCGCCACGGTGCATGGGCGCGTTGCCGTACCCTTCGATGTCGCGGGTTATTCCAGGGGATGGGAGAGTATTTTTCCGGCCTACCTTGTGGCCGGTCAGGATCGCTACGAGATTCATATCGGCGTCACGCCGAATTCCGCTCGGATGGAGGAAAACATGACGAACGAAGGCATTCTTTCACGCATGGGTCGTCTCATTGCCGGCATCGCCAATGCGGCGGTCGACAAGGCGGAAGGCGTCAACAAGATCGCCGTCATCGAACAGGCGATCCGCGAAATCGATGCAGCGGCGGACGAGGCCCGCACCGATCTTGGCAAGGCGCGCGCCGAGGAATATCGCATCCAGAGCCGCAAGGACGAAATCGTCGAGGACATGAAGGCGCTCGACGCGAAAATCCGCCTCGCTGTCTCGTCCGGGCGCGATGACCTGGCAAAGGCCGGCGTTGCCCGCCAGATCGATCTCGAATCCCAGATCGCAGCTCTGGATAAGGCACTGGCCGATGCCAGGGAGCAGTTGGACGACGGCCAGAAAGCCTTGCAGGCCGTGCTCGCCACCCGCCGCGAGGCGGACGCCCGCCTTGCCGACTACAAGCGCAGCATCGCCAGACATCCCGAAGACGCCGCAGCGGGTCACAGCCGGCCGGCGCCGGGCGCCGATGCTGCCAGGGCTGCGGCGGCCGTGTCGCGGCTGACCGGTGTTCCATCAGGCGAACATGCCCTTAGTTCGGAGCTGGACGAGCTCGACCGATTGCACCGCGAACAGGCGATCGAGGCACGCCTCGCGCGCTTCAAAGCGGACAATCGGTAACGCCGATGGGACTTTTCTTCGCCCCCGAATGTGCTCCCTTCGCTATCGCCGCCGCAATCCTGGCCGGCCTGACCGCGATCGAGATGCTCGCGACCGTCATGGGATTTTCGATCACGGAGCTTTTGGGAAAACCGGATTTCCATGGACATGACGGCATTTCAGGCTACTTGTCCTGGCTCAATCTCGGCGGGGTTCCGCTGCTCATTCTGCTGATGCTGGCGCTTGGCTTCTTCGCCATTGCGGGCTTTGCCATACAGGCCGTCGCCGGCGCCTTCTGGGCACCACTGCCCGCCTTCATTGCCGTCGTTCCCGCCATAGTGGTCACCTTCCCTCTGGTCAGGGCATCGAGCAGGACCGTGGCACGGATCGTGCCGCACGACGAAACCTATGTGGTCGATCTCGATGGTTTCCTCGGCCGAACCGCCGAAGTGTCGATCGGCCCGCTCGATCAGGGACTGCCGGGACGCGTCCGCGTCAAGGATCAGCATGGAAACTGGCATGTGCTGAGAGCCAGAGCCGCCAAGGGGCAGGAACCTCTCAAGATCGGCATTGAGGTTCTTCTCGTCGATCGCACGGCAGACGTGTTTATTGCCATTCCCGCGCTGGTCGACCCGACCGATGCGGACAATCAATCTTTGAGGGACCAGCAATGATGTACGACGTTATTCTACCAGCCGGCATTGGGATTGTTCTGATCTTCGGCATCGGTTTTGTCCTCGCCTCTCTTTACACACGCTCCAGTCGCGATGAGGCCTATGTGCGCACCGGCCTCGGTGGCCAGAAGGTCGTGCTCGACGGCGGGTCGGTCGTCCTGCCGATCTTCCACTCGATCGCCAGGGTCAATTTGAAGACGCTGCGGCTCGAGGTTCGCCGCGGTGAAGGTGATGCGTTGATCACCAAGGACCGGATGCGCGTCGATATCGGCGCCGAGTTCTATGTGCGCGTGAAACCCGATGCCTCCTCGATTGCGCTTGCCGCCCAGACGCTCGGCAACCGGACCAATGACGCCGAGGCGCTTCGCATCCTGATCGAAGCGAAGTTCGTCGACGGCCTTCGCTCGGTGGCCGCAACGATGAACCTCGACGCGCTGCAGGAACAGCGCATGGATTTCGTCAAGGCCGTACAGGAGGCTGTCGGCGCCGATCTTCAGTCGAACGGTCTCGAACTCGAATCCGTATCCCTGACGCGCCTCGACCAGACCGATATCAAGCATTTCAACGCCAACAACTTCTTCGATGCGCAGGGTCTTGCCGCATTGACCCGCATCACCGAGGGCCGCAAGAAGGAGCGCAACGAGATCGTTCGCGATACCGAAGTCGCCATTGCCCAGAAGGATCTCGAGGCCCGCCAGCAATCGCTGACCATCGAGCGGACGAAGCGGGAAGCCGAGCTCAGCCAGGAACGCGACATCGCCAACAAATCCGCGGCGACACGCGCCGAAACCGCGCAGCAGGAACAGGCGGCAAAACGCGCCGAGGAGGAAGCCCGCATCGCTTCCGAACAGGCGATCGCCGAACGCGAGGCAGCCGCCAAGCAGGCTCGCGAAAGCGCCAACATCGATTCCGCCCGCGCCGTGCAGCAGCGTGACACCGAAGCCAAACGCGACCTGCAGATCGTGGCGCAGGAAAGCGCCATCGCCGTCGCCAATAAGAGCCGTGAAGAATCCGAAGCGAAGGCGGCTGCGGAAGCGGCCCGCGCGCTGGCGATAGCAGCGGAGGAAAAGGTCGGCACCGCCAAGGCGATCGAGATCGCCGAACGCGAAAGGCAGATTGCCGTGATCGACGCGCGCAAGAAAGCCGAGACGGAAGCAACCGCCGTCACCGTCGGCGCCGAGGCCGAAAAACAGGCGGCAAGCGACCAGGCCGAGGCTATCAAGACGCTCGCGACCGCCGAGGCGGATGCGGCGATCATCAAGGCCAAGGGTATTCTCGAAACCGGCAAGGCCGCGGCCGAGAGCGAGGCATTGCTCAACGACGCCCGCAACAAACTGAGCGCTGCCATCATCGAGTTCGAGATCACCCGCGAGCGGATCCGCATCATTCCCGAGGCGCTCGCCGAGGCGGTCAAGCCGATCGAGAAGATTTCCGACATCAGGATCTTCGATACCGGTGGCATGCTCGGCCGTGGAAACGGCGCGGGCGGCGAAAACGGCATCGGCCTCGGCGAAGGACTGGCCGGCCAGCTCCTCTCCTACCAGGCCAACAAACCGATCCTCGACAAATTGCTGAAGGAAGCCGGCTTCGAGGGCGACAATGCCATCTCATCCCTCCTTGGAAATCTCGATGGCGCAAAACCGGCAAGGCCGGCAACGCCTGCCGCACCCCCGGTAAGGCCGGCAACACCGTCCGCAGCCCCAGCAAAGCCGATCGTCCCTCCGCCCCCGAAGAAGGATTGATCGGAGCGCAGGCGGGTCTGGACTAGAACGGAAATTTTAGGCCGGTTCGGCCTGAAATCTGAATCCTGTTCTAAATTAAACAGTTAGAGCATGACGCCATGAGAAAACCGCTCACAGTTTTCGGCATCATGCTCTATCTCACCCAACCCGCCGCCAGCGCGCCCGCCCAGTCGGCCCGGCCCCTTTCGGCGGCCAGTGCCGACATCGCCATATGGTCATAGACGACGGTTCGGAACTGCCATGTCCATCCCGCAGCCGTCTTTTCCAGAATGGCGTAGCCGGCCAGCGGATGGCCGGCTTCGACCTTGTGGTAATAAGGCAGGACGTCGTCATAGGCCGGGCAGCCGACACTGCCGGGGTTGACGATCAGGCGGCCGTCGGAAAGGCGGACGGCGCGGGGGACATGGCTGTGGCCGCAGAGGATCAGCGGCAGGTCGATGCCTTCCGCCAGCGCCTCGATCGCTTCGATCGATTTCAGAAAGACGAAGCCCTCCGGCGAAACCGATTCCAGCCAGTAGAGATTGTCGTCCTTCGGCGTCGCGTGGCAGAGATAGGCCTCGCCGCGATAGACGGAATCGAACGGCAGGCTGCGCAGCCAATCGAGGTGGGATGGCGTCAATTGCCGATAGGCCGCGCCATCCGAGGCATGCATGGCGGCCGGATCCTGCTCGATCAGATAGCGATCATGATTGCCGCGAACCGAGGTTAGGCCAAGCGGCATCAGGATATCGGCTGTCCGGCCGGCCTCCAGCGGCCCGCTGAAGAAATCGCCGAGATTGACGATCTCCTCGATGCCCTCAGCGCGGATATCCGCAAGCACCGCTTCGAGCGCCAGATGGTTGCCGTGGATATCGGCGATTGCGGCAAACCTCATTCAGCTGCCTCGATAGGTGGAATAACCGTAAGGCGAAATCAGCAGCGGCACATGGTAATGCGCCGTGACGTCGGCAATGCCGAAGCGGATCGGCACGAGATCGAGGAAGGCCGGATGCGGCAGCGGCGTGCCATTGCCGCGCAGATACTCGCCGACGTGGAAGACGAGTTCGTAGATTCCCACGTGGAAATTTTCACCGACGAGAATGGGACCGCCGTCGACCCGGCCATCGGCATTGGTCTCGACCGTCTTCAGATGTCTGCGGATATCTCCGTCGAGCTGGAAAAGATCGATCCTGAGGCCCGCGGCCGGCTTGCCGAGAGCGGTATCGAGAACATGCGTGGTCAGTCCGGTCATGGGGCTGGCTCCTTGATGACGAAGGAGGTTTCGAAGAAGAATTCCTCCAGATTGTTGCCCGGCCCGTCGCGGTCGACAACCACGAAATCGGAGGCTTGGCCAAGCGCCATCAGCGGATGATGCCAGACATTGGGGCGGTAGTTCACGCCCTGGTCCCCGCGTGCGAGAAACACCTGCGGCCGGGCAGGACGCCCCTCCTCATCCTCGGAGACGACGACAAGAAAGGGACGGCCGGAAACGGGCGAAAAACTCTGGCTGCCGAAGGGGTGGCGCTCCATCATGTCGACTTGATAAGGGAAGCTGCGCGGCTGGCCGCGAAAGAGATTGATGATGACGCGCGCGCCCTCGCCCGTCGCTTCCGCCGAGGCCAGCGCATGAAAGCGTTCGGTCGTGCCGCCGTTGATCAGCCGCATCGAGGCCGGATCGGCTTCGATCACCTCGCCGAAGGGAGCGAAGCCGGATCTGGTGAGCGGGCGAATGTCGAGAAATTCGGGCAATGGTTTCACTCGCCTTGAGCATGCCAGTTACGGACGGCATCGATCCCGGAAAGAAGCTCCGGCAGCGTGCGATATGTCGCCTCCCACATGTCCGAAGGATTGAGATCGAAGACGTCTTCGAGGATACGGTTGCCGGTGCCGCAGATTTTTGTCCAGGGCAGATCGGGATGCTCGGTGGCAAATTCCGGGTGGGTCACCAGCAGGCGGGACGCCGCGGCGCCTATGGTGAAGTGACAAAAGGCAACCGCCTTGAAGGTGAGCTTGTCTCCGGCGAAGGCCGCCCCGTCCATTCCGCCGACGAAAGACAGCGCTTCGGATGCCGCCTCATACATCTCGTTGAGATAGTCGATTGCGCGCCGCTCTTTCATTCGGCCTCCGGCAGCATCGATGTCAGGCGCAGCAGCGCGATCTTTTCAACCTGCGCCGTCGCGGTCGCAAATTCTTCGTCGCGACCATTGCCGATCCGTGTTTCGAAGGCCGACAGGATATCGCCCTTGCCGAGCCCCTTGACCGCAATAATGAAAGGAAAGCCGAATTTTTCGACATAGGCTGAATTGAGTTCGGTGAAGCGGGCGTGCTCGGCGGGGCTCAGCCGGTCGAGACCGGCGCCGGACTGCTCCTTGCGGCTGTCTTCGGTGAGTTCGCCTGATATTGCCAAGCGCCCGGCAAGATCGGGATGAGCATTGAGCACACCGAGACGTTCCTCTTGGCTTGCCGCGCGGAAGACGGACGTAAGGGCCGCATGCACGCCTGATGCCGTCAGCGGCTCGGTCACGCTGCCGGCGTCATAAGCACGCTCGGCGATAAAAGGCGAATGTTCGAAGACGCCGCCGAAGCGGGAGACAAAATCCTCGCGCGACATCATCAGAGCGCGTCCGGCTGATGGTGTTTGTGCCAATGCTCTGCGATCTCGATGCGGCGCGGGATCCAGACCTTGTCGTGCTTCAGCACATATTCGATGAAGCGTTTCAGCGCCGCCGCCCGTCCGGGGCGACCGACGAGGCGGCAATGCAGGCCGACCGACATCATCTTCGGGCTGCCATCCTTGCCTTCATCATAGAGCGTGTCGAAAGCGTCCTTGAGATAGGTAAAGAACTGATCGCCTGAGTTGAAGCCCTGCGGCGTCGCAAACCGCATGTCGTTGGTTTCAAGCGTATAGGGGATGATCAGGAAAGGTTTCCCGTCGACGCCCTTGACCCAGTAAGGCAGGTCGTCGGCATAGGAATCGGAGGAATAGAGGAAACCGCCCTCCTCCTGAACCAGCCGCAGCGTGTTGTCGGAAGGCTTGCCCTGGTACATGCCGTAAGGCCGCTCGCCGGTGAGTTCGGTGTGCAGACGCACGGCTTCGAGGATGTGCTTGCGCTCCAGATCTTCCGGAAAATCCTTATATTCCAGCCAGCGGTAGCCGTGGCTGGCGATCTCCCAACCCGCCTCCTTCATGGCGGCGACGGCCTCAGGGTTGCGGGCCATGGCCAAGGTCACCCCGTAGACGGTTGCCTGCACCTTGAGATCGGTGAACATCCGCCAGAGCCGCCAGAAACCGGCGCGCGAGCCATATTCGTAGATCGATTCCATGTTGAGGTTGCGCTGCCCCGGCCAGGCGGCCGCACCGACGATCTCCGACAGCAGGTTTTCGGACGCCGGGTCGCCGTCGAGAATCGAGCTTTCGCCCCCCTCCTCGTAATTGATGACGAACTGCACGGCGATGCGTGCCTCGTCCGGCCATTGTGGATCGGGCGTCTGACGCCCGTAGCCGACCAGATTGCGCGGATAAGTCTCGGATACCATCAAATCACCTTCTAAAAAGACGGGGAACGGTATCATCCGCAGCCGGAATGTCGAGACGGAAACTGCGCAACGGAATTTTCCCTTTACGGAACAAATCCTTAGCGCACGGAACTTCAGGCAATCTTGCGCGCGCTGACCTTGCCCATCGGATGCAGCGAATGAACGCGGAAGGGACCGCCGGTGCCCTCCTCGATCATCAGCGCCACGTTCGAAACCATGATCGGCTCTCTCAACACAGGCTCGAAGATCGTCCGCAGCGCCGGCTCGATGCGCGGCATGTCGATCGCGTTGATCGGGCCCGTCACCGGCATGTGAAAGCGGAACTCCTCCATCACGTATGGATTGCCCCAACGATGCAGATTGGCGAACTGCGCTGCCGACAAGCCGTCCGGATCGCTGCGCTCGATCTCGGCTTCGCTGAGCGGCGCACGGAAACGATCGAATTCCTGCACGATCGCCGAGGCCAGATACTGGATCTGCCCACAGGGGATATTCGGCAGCAGGCTGTAGAAATTGCCGAGCCTGGCAACTTCGAGGCGCGGCATCCGGAAGGGAAGGACCGTTCCGGAGAAACGCATAAGATCGCGCAAGAGTTGCGATTCCGACACGTCGGAGGAGAGGTGGAACGGCGCTTTCAAAACACCGTGAAAACCATAGCGCCGCGGCACGGCCGTATGGAAGGCGATTTCGTGAATGCCGAGGCCGCGAATGGCCGGAGGCTCCGTCACATCACCAGAAAACACGTTTCGGCCAAGCCAATTGGCGGCCACGAGCGAGAGCGGGTCGCTCGCCGGAGGCGTGAAGCAAATGGCATAACGCATGCGATTTCCTCCATCAAGGAAGTGAGCGCCGGTGACTTCAGGCGCTGTCGATGCGCAAGCAGATAGGTGATTTGCATGACAGAATAACGAAACGACGCTGGAACTAATTCGCGTTTAACGTGAAGCCGCAGCGATGTGATTTGAAATCGCGAAGCTCTCCGGCAGCAAAAATCCGCAGTCCGCATCGCCTGCGATACAGATTGCCGCTTCCGCCAGCCGATGCGCAAGGCCGAAGCTGACCTTGAAGCCGCCGGTCAGCGCGATCAGGCGCGGGTGATCGGGATAGCGGCCGATCATCGGATCCCGGTCGATTGCCTTCGGGCGAAGCCCCGCCCAGCGCTCGACGACGGCAGCGTCGCGAAGGCTTGGCACGATCGCCCGCGCCGCCTCGATCAGCGCGTCGAGCTGGGCATCGGTCGAAAAAGGATCGTCGAAACGGTTCTCGCTGGTGCTGCCGATCGCCGCATGCCCGCCCTCATGCGCGACGACATAGAGCCCGTCGAGGAAGATCGTCGGCAGCGCCGGGTCGATATCCGCCTTCAACAACGCCGCCTGCCCCTTCACCGGCTGGCCGAGCGGCTGCTTCAAGCCTGGCGTCAGCCCCTGCAGCAGCGGAAAGGACTGATGGCCGGCGGCCAGGATGCAGCGGCCGAAAGCAATGGTTTCACCGCCGATCTCGGCCGTGCCGCGATCCGGATCGAGATCGGTGACGACAGCATTTTCCCGGATGCGCACATGTTTTGCCCCTCGCAGGAAGGCGATCAGTGCTGACATCAGCGAGCGGGGGGCGACGCGGGCGGCAAGCGTGTCATGCACGAAGCCGCTCTCGCCGGCGGACGCCTCGACCCAGCCATCTGCATCAGGCCTGTCGAGCACGTGCCAGTGGAAGCGGCGCTCGCCTGCCCGCCAGTGGCGTTCGGCATCCTCGGAATGGCCGCGCGCGATGCGGTTGAGATGCGGCTTCGGCAGCGGGATCAGCCGCCCGGACCTGTTGTAACCTGCAGAAAGTCCGGTCTCGGCTTCGAGCACCGCGATCTCGGTTTCGAGCGAGACCAGCGCATCGAACTGGAACTGCTTCTTTTCCGACCACCGGTCCGGCATATGCGGCATCAGCGCGCCGAGCAGGCCGCCGCTCGCACCTTCGCCCAATCTGCCGGCGTCGGCGATCAGGGTATGGATGCCGCGGCGCTCTGCATGGACGGCCGCCCAAAGGCCCATGATGCCGCCGCCGACGATCAGCAGTTCTGGAGATGATTGACCTGAGACCGGCTGAGGATTATCGGCTTTTTCCATGACAGACGTGAACCCCGATCAGATTGGCGTGGGCGCGCCGCAGCCGCTCGAATGGCGCGACGGCGATATGCCCTATTCCACCGCCTTTGGCGATCATTTTTATTGCCAGACCGACGGCCGGCTGGAATGCGGCCACGTCTTCCTCGCCGGCAACGGCCTGCCGGAACGCTGGAGTGGCCGTGAGGAATTCATGATCGGCGAGCTCGGCTTCGGCACCGGCCTGAACTTCGCCGAGACCTGGCGGCAGTGGAAGCTCCACCGCATAGGCGGCCAGCACCTGCATTTCATCTCCTTCGAGCTTCACCCGATGCGCGGCGAAGAGATCGGCCGGGCGCTGTCGCACTGGCCTGAAATCGATGCCGAACGCGAGGCGCTGACGGCGACCTGGCCGCAGACGCCTGATGGTACCGTCACGCTCGACCTCGATGCGCAGACACGGCTCAGCGTCGTCTGCGGCCGCGCCCTTGACGGCGTCGCCGCCGCAAAGCCCGGCTTCGACGCCTGGTATCTCGACGGCTTCGCGCCCTCGCGCAACGGCGAGATGTGGTCGGAAGAACTGATGCGGCTCGTCTGTGAAAAAAGCGCAGCCGGCGGCACTTTCGCCACCTATGCGGCGGCCGGCTTCGTGCGTCGCAATCTCATTGCCGCCGGTTTTGCCGTCGAGCGCCGCCAGGGCTTTGCCGGCAAGCGCGAGATGCTCTGCGGCATCAAGCGGTTCGCCCGATAAGGCTAGCCGGCTTCTATCGCCAATATTGCCAAGGCTATCGCTTTGCGAGACAGTTTCCGAAAAGGAGTGGATATGGCAAGCGGCGAGAATCTGAGGCAGAAACTCGAAAACGATGTAAACGAGCTCGCGAAATCGAGGCGGGGAAATCGGCTGACGGCGCTCGATCTGGCGATCGGCCGAGGGATCGCCGACGCGGATGCAGGGCGTCTCAAGCCTATCGGCGATGTTGCCGCGCGTCTTGAAGACAAATACGGAAGCCGTTCGTGATTGCCCTATTTCCCCGCAAGGATCAGTAGCTGGTGCGCCCAGGCTGCAGTTCGTCTTTCCCGAGCCATTGCCGGATTTTTTCCTCGAGCAGTTCCGGGCTGATCGGCTTCGACATATAGTCGTCCATGCCGGCGTCGAGGCAGAGTTCGCGGTCGCTTTCGAGCGCATGGGCGGTGACGCCGATGATCGGCACCCGGTGGCCCCGGCCCTGTTCCCGTTCGCGGATCGTCTGGGTCGCCTGATGGCCGTTCATGACGGGCATAGAGACGTCCATCATGATGATGCGCGGCGCGTGCCGCTCCCAGGCCGCGACCGCCTCCGCGCCATTCTCGACGACGAGGAAGGAAAGACCCGTTCCCTGCAGGATCTGCGTGAAGACGATCTGGTTGACCTCGTTGTCCTCGGCGACGAGCACGTCGACGAATTCGGCCGCCCGCGGCTGCGCTGCGGGCACAGGCGCCGGCACAGGCACGGCTGCCTCGGCCTGCAGCCGGGCGACCTCGGCTTCCGACGCCTGTTTCACGCGCCGGGCGCGCACCACTTCGACGACGGTGTTGCGCAGCACGTTGGCGCGCGCCGGCTTCATCAGATGCGCGTGACCGTTCAGCGCCGCGAATTCCTTTTCCGTGCCGGAAATATCCATCGACGTCAGGAAGATGATCGGCAGCTCGGCAAAACGGCGATCGGCGCGCAGCCGGCGCGCGACATCGGCGCCGTTCATATCGGGCATGTGATAATCGAGCACGACGGCATCGACGGTAATGCCGAGATCGGCCGCCGCCTCCAGGATCGCAAGACCGGTACCGCCGCCCTCGGCGGCCACGCCGTCGAAGCCCCAAAGCGACAGCTGCTCGGTGAGGATGCGTCGGTTCACGTCATTGTCGTCGACGACGAGGATGCGGGCACCCTGCACATTGATCGGCAGCGGTCTCGGTTCGACACGGGCGGCTGCCACCGCAAACGGCAGGTTGACGGTGAAGACCGAGCCCTTGCCCCATTCGCTCTCGACGTTGAGATAGCCGCCGAAAAGGTCGACGAGCCCGGCTGTGATCGCAAGCCCGAGGCCCGTTCCCTCATGCCGCCGGGTCGAGGAGGCATCGACCTGCGAGAACTTGTCGAAGACCGTTTCGAGCTTTTCACTCGGGATGCCGATGCCGGTATCCTCGATGCGGATATTCGCCATGATCTCGCCGCCGGCAGCAGGCTCGAAGCCGACATCGACGAAGACATGGCCGCGCTCGGTGAACTTGACGGCATTGCCGACGAGATTGGTGACGACCTGCCGGAAACGCCCGGCATCGCCGATCACGGCGGCGGGCAGATCCGGTGCTGCACGCACCAGGAGTTCGATATTCTTCTCGGCCGCATGCGAGGACAGAAGCGTCGCCACATCCTCCACCGCTTCGGTGATGTCGAAGGCGGCCTTGCGCAGTTTCATCTGTCCGGCATCGATCTTCGAGAAGTCGAGGATATCGTTGATGATGGTCAGCAGCGCATTTCCGGATTTGACGATGATGTCGACGAAGGTCTTCTGCCGCGTATCGAGATCGGTCTTGGCAAGCAGTTCCGCCATGCCGAGCACGCCGTTCATCGGCGTGCGGATCTCGTGGCTCATATTGGCGAGGAATTCGGATTTGGCGCGGTCGGCGGCTTCGGCGCGCGACAAGAGATGGCGCAACTCCTCCTCGCGGCTCTTGAGCTCGGTGACGTCGGTGAAGAGCGCCACCCAATGCTGCCCCTTGGTGATCGTCGCATCCATGTTCACCCAGCGCTCGCCGCCGACATGGAAGACGGTGGAGATCGGCAGCCTCGCGGCGATATTGTCGCGCCAGCCCTGCAGGATTTCGGCAGCGGCATCGTGGAAATCGCCGCGCGCCGCGCAAAATTCGAACATGCCGAGCCAGCCCTGCCCGGCTTCGATATAGGCGGGTGGAATCTGCAGGATATCGGCCATCGCCCCGTTGGACATCTTGATGATGCCGTCCTGGACGATGGCAAGACCTTGCGACATCGCATGTGTCGCATCGCGCATCATCTCGCCGACCCGCTCGAGCGCGGCGCGGGTCTCATGAATTTCCTTTTCCCGCTCGCGCACCGCCGAGATGTCGGCATAGGTGAGCAGGATACGGTCGTTGGAGATGCGGCGGCTGTCGAAGATGACGGATTTGCCCCCCGCCCAGCCGAGCTCGATCGGCTCAGGCACTTCGGCCTCGAACAGATGCTTGCGGAAGGCGTAGATCTCCTCCGGCGTCTGCGTGCCGTCGTAGCGTCCGAGCTCTAAATTGCGGCGGATGACGTCGATGAAGGGGCGGCCGTCGAAGCGATCGTCGAGCGGCAGCTCCCAGATGCTGTAGAATTCGTCGTTGACATAGAGAATCTGGTGGTCGTTATCGAGGATCAGCACGCCGACCGGCAGCGAATGCAGAATGCTCTCGATATCCCGATGCAGTATTTCTTCCTGCTTGCGCGACTCAATCAGCGCCTTTTCGCGCTCCTTGAGCGGCGAGATGTCGGAAAAGGAGCCGACGACATAGGTTCGCCCATCCGCCGTCATGACGCGGTTGACGCGCGAGATGACGGGATAGATGTGGCCGCTCTTGCTCGGCATTTCGCTCTCGAGCTCCACCGAAATGCCGTCCCTCAGCGCCAGCAGGTTTTCCTGGTAGATCGCATCGGCACCTTCCGGCCCGAACATTTCATGTTCGGTCATTCCCAGATACTCGGAGCGGGAATGGCCGCTGAAGGTCTCATAATATTTGTTGGCATAGACCAAGCGGTGCTCGTCGTCGCGCACGAAGACTGCAACCGGCAGATCCTCCAGGACGGTACGGAGAGCGTCGAGTTCGTTGACGCTCTCACCCCAGGCCGAATCGCCGGCGGGCGCCGGCCTTCTACCATCGCGATAGGCGGCATTGACGACCAGCGGGCGACCGTCATCGCCAAAAATACCGATCGGATGATCGAGCTTCTCCAGCGCCGCGCGCACACGGGCGAAATCCGCCGCAATCCCGGGATCGCCGGCAATCCCCCTGGCGTCGACCGCGCGGCGCGGTTGCTCGCGCACTTCGAAGATGCCGAGCACATAGGCCCGATCCGGCGACGGCGAGAAGCTTTCGATCTGGATGCGCTCATGGCCGAGGCCTGTGGCATCGAAGCAGATGGCGTTTTCCTCGGTGCCGAACACCAGCGCGCGGCGTTCCCTATCCTCGCGCTCCTCTTCCTCGGGACGGTCGAAGAGCTCGCGGCTGCGCCGACCGATGAAATCGGAAATCTCGCGGCCCAGGAAGTCGGCATAGGCCTCGTTGACGGCGACATAGCGCAACTCGCTGTTCTTGACATAGGCCGGGGTGTCCAGATCAGCGATCCGGCGGCAAGCCAATTCCAGAATGTCCCCGACCGATTTCAAGAAATTGTCGCTCCCGCAATGAATGAAATATCAACTACAAAGACTATAAGGCCAAGGCTTTTAACAAGGTTTTAACCATAAATTTCGACAGCGGAATTTTACGAGCCGGCTCACCAGCTGAAGATACCTCACATTGCCGACCCGAGCTTGCACGAGACTGAAAGGACACCGCTATCTGTGGCAATGCGGCAGCCTTGATGTCAGCAACCGTTGAAACCATGACGAAAATTTAATGCGGGCGACGCTTGCACGGCCATTGCGCCGCCGCGATCCGGGCCGAGTCTGGACACGGCTTTTTGGAAGCCAGTCTAGATAAGGAAATAGCATATGTCCGTTCTTCATAAGACCATGGCGACGGGCCTGATCGCGCTGACCCTTGCCGGCGCCTCGCTCGCCACCGCCACGACCGCCGATGCCCGTCCGCGTGATGCCTTCTGGGGCGGCCTGGCCGCCGGCGTCGTCGGCGGAGCCCTGCTCTCCGAGGCAGCCCGCCCCGCCTACCCTGTCTATCCCGCCTACCCTGCATACCGCCCATACCCGGTCTACCGGACCTACTACCGGCCGGCCTACTGCCACCTCGAATGGCGCTACGACCGTTGGGGCGAGCCCTATCGCGTCAAAGTCTGCCCGGAATAGAGAACCGCATCCGGCGCCGCTTGACCTCCCGGCGGCGCCGGTCCAATGCGTTTCCTCGCACAGAGGGAGGATCAGCATGCCGGAACCGCTCAAGACCCTGCTGCACGAAGCGCTGGTCGGCAACATGGCCGATCGCATCGCCGCCAATGCGCCTTCCTTCGATCGCGAGCGTTTCGTATGGCTGGCGACCGACGGGCTTGGGGCGCGGGAGCTTATGGAGCGCTCGGCGCTGATCCGCGACGCTCTGTTTGCCACGCTTCCCGATGATTTTCCGAAGGCCGCCGCCATCCTCAAGGCGAGCCTGCCCACCGATGGCAAGCCCGGACTGACGGGCTGGATGCTGTTACCGGTCAACCAGTTCATCGCAGCACGCGGTCCCGATTATTTCGATCTTGGCCTCGACCTCCTGAAAGCGCTGACACCGCATTTCACCGCCGAATTCGGCATCCGCCCCTTCATCCATCGCGATCAGCAACGCGCGCTTGCCATCATTTCCGGCTGGGTTGATGATCCCGACCAGCATGTGCGCCGGCTGGCAAGCGAGGGAACGCGGCCGCGCCTTCCCTGGGCGATGCGCCTGCCGCAACTCGTCAAGGACCCGGCGCCGATCCTGCCTGTGCTGACCGCACTGATCGATGATCCGGAAGATTATGTGCGCCGCTCCGTCGCCAACAGCCTGAACGACATCGCCAAGGATCATCCGGATCTGGTCGCCGCCTTCATCGCCGGCCACATCGAGGGAGCCTCCCGCGAACGCCGCTGGCTGCTGAAGCACGCCTCGCGCACGCTTCTAAAGAACGGCCATGCGCAGGCGCTCGCCAACTTCGGCTTCGGCGCGACTGCTTCGCTCGCATGCGAACTACGGCTCCTGAACGGCGAAGTGCTTTTCGGCGAAGGACTGGATTTCGAAATCCGGGTGACGAATGCCGGCAAAGCCCCTCAATCGTTGATGATCGACTACGCCATCCACCATATGAAGAGCGACGGCTTGCTCTCGCCCAAGGTCTTCAAGTGCAAGACGCTCATGCTCGCGCCCGGGCAAAGTCACGCGATGACGCGCCGCCACACCATGCGGCCGATCACGACACGGCGCTATTACCCTGGCGAACACCGCATCGCCATCCTCGTCAACGGGGCGGAAAGCGCCTCGGAAAGCTTCGTCCTCGTCATGCCCTGACGTGACCCGGGCTGAGGCTTTCTTGTGCACTGCACTTGACTTTCACAGAGAACTAGCCCAAATGCGGCTCAGCTTTCACCCTTCCGGCCGCCGCGTGAGCGTGCCCCTGCTAGAAAATACGGACGCAGGAAGAAGGGACAAAAGCGCATTTCGATAGAGCGCCGCACTCCCAATGAGCGGCCAGAAGCGCTGGAAAGCTTTTTCCAACTCACAAGTTCCCACTTCACGCGGGGTTCTTGACGCCAGAATGAAACCGGATCGCATGGTGCGTTCCGGCGATAGTCATTGTGGCGCCCCGAAAGGTTATACCTTGACTAATTTTGAATCGCTTGGTGTCTCCAAGCCGATCGTTGCCACCTTGTTCCAGCTCGGCATCGAAACGCCGACGCCGATCCAGGAACAGGCCATTCCTCTCCTCCTCGAAGGCCGCGACCTGATCGGCCTTGCCCAGACCGGCACCGGCAAGACTGCCGCCTTCGGCCTGCCGCTGATCGAAAAGCTGCTTGCCGACGAACGGCGCCCCGACAATCGCACGACGCGGACGCTGATCCTGGCTCCAACCCGCGAACTGGTGAACCAGATCGCTGAAAACCTGAAGAAGTTCATCCGCAAGTCGCCGCTGCGCATCAATGTCGTCGTCGGCGGCGTCTCGATCAACAAGCAGCAGCTTCAGCTTGAAAAAGGCACCGATGTGCTGGTCGCCACACCCGGCCGCCTGCTCGACCTCGTCAACCGTCGCGCGATCACGCTGACCACGGTGCGCTATCTCGTGCTCGACGAAGCCGACCAGATGCTCGACCTCGGCTTCGTCCACGATCTGCGCAAGATCGCCAAGCTGGTGCCGAAGAAGCGCCAGACCATGCTGTTTTCGGCCACCATGCCGAAGGCGATCGCCGATCTTGCCGGCGAATATCTGGTCGATCCCATCACCGTCGAAGTCACGCCGCCTGGCAAGGCTGCCGACAAGGTCGAGCAGTACGTGCATTTCGTCGGCGGCAAGAATGACAAGACGGAACTGCTCCGCAAGTCGCTGACCGAAAACCCGGATGGCCGCGCCATCGTCTTCCTGCGCACCAAGCACGGTGCGGAGAAGCTGATGAAGCATCTCGAGAACGTCGGCTATTCCGTCGCCTCGATCCACGGCAACAAGAGCCAGGGCCAGCGCGAACGGGCGCTGAAGGCTTTCCGCGACGGCAGCATCAAGACGCTGATCGCCACCGACGTCGCCGCCCGCGGCATCGACATCCCGGCTGTCAGCCACGTCTACAACTACGACCTGCCTGAAGTGCCCGATGCCTATGTCCACCGCATCGGCCGCACGGCGCGCGCCGGCCGCGACGGCATCGCCATCGCCTTCTGCGCTCCCGACGAAGCCAAGCTGCTGCGTGATATCGAGCGCCTGATGGGCATCGACATCACGGTCGCAGGCGGCGAACCGCCGGCCCATATCAGCAGCAGCGGCCCTCGCCGCGGCAACGGCAATGGCAACAACCGCAATCGCGGCGGCGGCCAGGGTCGCGAAAGCAATGGTCGCGGCGAAGGCCGTGGCGACCAGAACCGTTCCGAGCATCGCGGCAGCCGCCAGGAACGCCGCCCGCGCCGTGAAGGCGAAGGTAGCGAAGTCCGCGCCGGCGGCGATCGTCGTCCGCGTCCCGAGCGCACCGCCCGCAACGAGGATTTCCGCGGCCAGCGCCGCGGCGAAGCGACCCCTAACCTTGCTCCCGACAACGATCTGGTCTCGACCTCCGATTTCCGCCCCGCGGCAAAGCCGCAGCGTCCTGCCCATAACGGCCCCAATGCCCACCATGCCAATGGCGAGCCGAGCGGTCATCACCGCGGCAATAACCGCCATGCCCACGGCCGCCCGGCCCGCAAGCACGGCGAAGATCGCGGCCCGCAGCAGGCCCAGGGCGGCGAACCCCGCCGCGACGGCAACGGCGGCAATCGCCGCGGCGGCTCCGGCGCCCGCAATGGCGGCGGCCAGCGCCGCGAGCGCGCCTGAGCATCGATCGACGAAAAGGAAAGGACTGGGAGCTAGCTCCCAGTCCCTAACCTAAATGTGGAATACCACTGTCGCAAAAGTCGGTCGCAGAACTCCGACTTTTGCGACAAATTTCTGCGAGAGAAGTTTCCCTTCGTTTTCAGAGCCAGTGGTTTCTCGTGAAATTTACAAATTTTGGGGCAACTCGGCCGGAATGCGCCGTTTGCAGACGTTGACCGCCGAGCCGGATCGACATCCTTGTGGTTCACGGTACCTGTACGATGCGGCCACTACCCCTGATCTCTGCACGCCGCATCGCCGGATGCCCCGACAATTCGACATTGCCGTTACCGGAAATCGAAACATCCGCATCTACCTGTGCGGTCATCTTTGCATTGCCGCTCCCTCGAATTGTCACCGTCGCCGACTTTGCAATCAGGCCTTCGAACCGGGCATCGCCAGAGCCGGAAATGGTGAGATTGACTGCGTCTGCAATTCCCGTCGCAGAGGAATTCCCGCTACCCTTGATGTTAACCTCAAGCTCTGGCTGGTTGATCTGAGACAGAGTCAGGTCGACATTGCCCAGCAAATCCCATCTGGTGATCGCTGGTCCCGAGAGCTTGATGTCGAGCCGGGAAGCAAACCAGCCGGGATTGCAGTCCAAGCCCAGTCGGCCGGATGCTATTCGCAAATGATTGACCAACGCGGAATCGCCGCTGACGACAGCCTCCGCCTTTTCCCCTGGCTGGTAGTGGATGGTGCCGGGCAAGTCGATTGCCAGCTTGCCGTCCGCAACAACAGGTAGCGTAACCTGCTGCTGCGTACCGCTCGCAGGCTCGCAGGTCGATCCTCCGTTCCATAAATATGCTGCACTGGCCCAGCCAGACCCGGAAAGAACGGTTCCAAGCGTCAGAAAGGCGGCGGCACCGATCAGTCCCCCCGTCGCGATGAATGCCAGTGTACGGCTCATGTCTCGTCCCTTCGGTATCTTTGGTTGCACTCTCAGTCGCCGGGCCGGTCTGACTGGACCAGACGGAAATGCAATCGCGCACAGTTGCCAAGTACGCGGATACCGGTTCCCAGCCCCATCAGAAGCAAAGCGCCGCCTCCAATGAAGCCGCTCACCAGTCCAGCGCCGATGCACAAACGCGCCAGCAGAGAAATCAACACGTCATTTGAGTAAAAGAGCAAAGCCGTGACGATGACCTTCAACCCGGCCGCGCCAATCGCTACCAGTCCGGCTGCAACCCCGACCGTCAGCAGAATTGCAAACATCAGCAGCGGCAGCAGAACAAGGAGATCGATGAGAACCAGTCCGACCAGTGCCATGGCCGCAGCGATCAGGTTCGAGAGGCTCCAGTGTGTTTCGAAACGCTTCAGTCCGATATCCGCCCGCAGTTCCCGCGCGATCCTGGCAGGGTCGCCGAGTGCCGAGACCACCTCCGCTTCGCTGCGTCCCCGGCTCTCGGATTCGGCGAAATGGGCCGAATAGTCGGAGATGATTTCTTCGATCTCTTCGGCTGGAAGACCGCCAAGCCCACGCTGCAGCGTGTTGAGAAAGGCATCCTTGTTCATGATAAATCCTCAAGAAGTTTGTCGACGGCGGCCGCAAAAGAGCGCCAGTCGTTGCGATGCGCCTCGAAAACGGTCTGACCGAGCGGCGTGAGCCGATAGTATTTGCGGGGCGGCCCGCTGCTGGATTCGACAAGGCGAGTGGCTACAAGGCCATCATTCTGCATGCGGCGCATCAGGGGATAGATCGTGCCTTCACCCATACCGACAGCCGCGACCAAGGTGCTGGCGATTTCATAGCCATAGCTCTCGCCCCGTGACAGCACGGCTAAGACGCACAGGTCGAGTGCGCCTTTTCTCAGTTGAACTTGGATCGAGTCGACCATGTCGTTTCCCGCATTTACAGACTGTTTATAACACGCTACCTGTTATTACAAGATAGCGAACGGATTGTGCTGAATTTCTCATTTTCAACCCACCGCGCCGCGAAAGGCCGGGCCGCCGGATAATTCTCTCAGGTCGGAGCAATCACATGACACACCTACGCCTGGCCCTCGCGGCCGCCTTTTGCCTCGCTATGTCACCTGCCCAGGCCGCAGGCCTGAAGTTCCTTCACATTCCTGTTGGACAGGATGATCCGGCAATCGATGCGGCAATGTGGTCACCTTGTACCGAAGTGCCTGAAGATGTGCAGATCAGAGCGCTCACAATTCCAGCGGTTCCAGATTGCCCGATTGCCGGAGAAAAGCTGCCGCTCGTAATCATCTCGCACGGCTATGGCGGCTGGTATCTTGGCCATCATGACACGGCCGAGGCCTTGGCCGATTCCGGCTTTGTCGTGGTCGCTATCAATCATCCGTACGCAAACTACGCCGATATGAGCCGAGCGAATGGTTTGGGTGTGCTGGCCGCGCGACCCGTCGATATCAAACGAACCATTGATTTCATGCTCACAGACTTCCCGGATTCTGCTAAAATCGACCCACAAAGGATCGGTTTCTATGGCTTCTCGCAAGGCGGCTATACGGGTCTTGTTCTTGCCGGGGCCAATCCGGATTTCAGCAAGTTGCCGCGACGTTGCGCCGACCCGAAAGCAGTCGGATGCCCGCAGGCCAATCGAGCCCGACCTCCGCAGCAACCTCCGTTGCCCCAGACGCTAACGCATGATCCCCGCATCAGGGCAATGGTGGTCGCCGACCCTCTCAGCATCGTCTTTCAGACGACAGACAGCGTGAAGGCCGTCACCATTCCGCTTCAGCTATGGGGATCGGAACTCGGAGGGGGCGGCGGGGCATCACCGGAAAATGTCGCGACACTTGCGCGTGTATTGCCGGAGAAGCCTGACTTCCGAATCGTGCCCAACGCCGTCCATCTGTCGTTTTTGACGATGTGCCCTAAAACGGACCTTTCTTCGGAAGCATGCATCGATGCGCCCGGCTTCGACCGCGCCGCCTTCCACAGGGAATTTAACGCCGAAGTGGTCGCGTTCTTCCGGCGAAATCTAGGAAAGTAGCCGCCGCCTTGATACGAACGGCTTAAGTTTTCGCGTCTGGCTTTCCGCAGAGGAGCCCTTACCTCGACCATTCATACTGGAGCATTTGGCCGGGACCAAATGTCCGCTTCGAGGCCGAAGGCGGACGAAATGCCTTGTCACGAAAATCCCAATTAAAGCGAAAGTTTTGCGACTGAACTTAGCGGCGTAGTCAAATGGGCATTCTGCAGCAACTTAAAAATGCCTCGCGAGAATATCTTCGACAAGATAAACCGTTCGCAACGTCTTGTTGCGGGCGGGTTCAGTGCCTGTCAGCGATTCGATTTCCCATTCCGGTTGAAGCTGGCTGCTAGCTTCGCCCTTTTCTTTTAACCATGTCACAACCGTCGGCCTATGCGCTGACCTGCGCTTGCTGAGCCGCCCTGCGGTTCGTCAGATAGACCCCCGTCACGACAACCGCGGTGCCGACAGTCAACGGCAAGGTCAGCGGCTCCCCGAAAGCGATGAAAGCCTCGAGAGCGACCGCCGGCGGCATCAGGTAGATGAGCGAGGCGGCGCGGGAGACCTGCCCCCGGCGGATCAGATAAAGCAGCAGCCCGACACCGCCCGTCGACAGGCCGAAGACCGACCAGATGAGCGCGCCATAGGCCCGGGCGGTGCCGTCGAAATGCTGGTGCTCGAAGATCAGCGACAGCGGCAGGGTGAGAATCAGCGCGCCGACATATTGCAGCGTCGCGATGGTCCGGAGGTCGCCGGATTGCAGGTGTTTCTTCTGATAGAGCGTGCCGTAGGTGACGGAGCCCATGGCAATGAGGTTAACCGCCAGCGGCACGGCGGCATGGGCGAGATCGGCCGTCGCCGGACCGAAGAGCTTCGGCGAAATAGCGATGGCGATGCCGATGAAACCGAGAACCAGGCCGAGCTGCTGCGTCTTCTGCAACCGCTCGCCGACGAGAAAGGGAGCCGCCATCGCCGTCAGCAGCGGCTGCAGCGCCGCGATGATGCCTGATATGCCGGCCGGCACGCCATTGGCGATCGCCCACCAGAGACCGGCGAGATAGAAACCATGCAGGAAGAAGCCGGAATAGACGGCCCGCAGCGCCGTCGCCCGGCTCTTCGGCCATTGTGCCCGCGCCACCAGGCAAAGCGCCAGGAATGCCAAGGCCGACAGCCCATAGCGTATCGACAGAAAGGTGAAGGGCTCGGAATGCAGCGCCGCATATTTCGCCACCACCCAGCCCGTGGACCAGAGCAGGACGAAAAGAGCGGGGGCAAGGCGATCGAGGGACATGGGGGCTCGCAAGAAAAGATTCGCCGTGCTGATAGCGGCAGCCGGCGGCCGCAGTCAAAGGCGAAGCGTTGATGCTTATTTGAAATTTCGCTGATGGTTGGGTGGATAGCGTGACCAGCGCGGCTCCTGTGGCGAATACAGAACGGCGCGCCGTGAGGCACCCCCCTCTGCCCTGCCGGGCATCTCCCCCACAAGGGTGGAGATTGGCAAGAGGTTGGGTCATCCGTCCCTCTCTGCTGTATCGAAATAGCCATGCGGTAGTTGTTTGGGGAAGCCGTCGCGCCCAGCCGATCTCCCTCCTTGTGGGGGAGATGTCCGGCAGGACAGAGGGGGGTGCCTCACGGCATGCCCTCTCCTCGCCACAGGATGAGAGAGGTGCGGTTGCATCTGCACCTCGAATCCACCTTGCCGATCGAAAAACAATCATCTGCCCACATTTTGCGCAACCACTCGAGGCAGCCATCCTCCCCACCACGCCACTTCACTTCAAATGCCCAGATTTTCGCCCGTTTCCCGCAACGCAAAATCTTTTCCCCGAACTGCGCATGGTTCTTGCATTGCAATTTGCGTTGTATTCAAATGAACAAAAAAGGGGAGCCGCACCTTTGGCATTTGATGAAATGATTACCGGGGACGAAAGTCCTCGTCCGCCTTATGAAAAATATTTCGAGTGGTACAACAGCCAAGACCGGGCGCATCTGATTGCCAAGTCCCGCGATGCGGAAAATATCTTCCGGAAGACCGGCATCACCTTCGCAGTTTACGGCCATGCCGACAGCTCCGAAAAGCTCATTCCTTTCGATATCATTCCGCGCATCATCTCCGCTCGCGAATGGCGCAAGCTCGCCCAAGGCATCGAGCAGCGGGTGATCGCGCTCAACGCCTTTCTGGATGATATATACCACAAGCAGGAGATCATCCGTGCCGGCCGCATTCCGCGCCAGCTGATCGAGAACAACGTCACCTTCATCCCCGAGATGATCGGCTTCCGCCCGCCCGGCGGCGTCTACACCCATATCGTCGGCACCGACATCGTGCGCACCGGCGAGGACCAGTTCTACGTGCTCGAGGATAACGCCCGCACGCCTTCCGGCGTCAGCTACATGCTGGAAAACCGGGAAACCATGATGCAGATGTTCCCGGAGCTCTTCCACGAAAACAAGGTGCAGCGCGTCGAGGATTATCCCTACTTGCTTCGCCAGAGCCTCGCCTCCCTTGCCCCTCCCGGCTGCACCGGCAAGCCGCGCGTCGCGGTGCTGACGCCGGGCATTTACAATTCGGCCTATTACGAGCATTCCTTCCTCGCCGACATGATGGGCGTCGAGCTGGTCGAGGGCTCGGATCTGCGCGTCATCGACGGCAAGGTGAAGATGCGGACGACCCGCGGTTACGAGGCGATCGACGTGCTCTATCGCCGCGTCGACGACGATTTCCTCGATCCGCTGACCTTCCGGGCCGATTCCGCGCTCGGCATTCCCGGCATCATGGATGTTTACCGCTCCGGCAATATCACCATCGCCAACGCGCCGGGCACCGGCATTTGCGACGACAAGGCGATCTATTCCTATATGCCGGAGATCGTCGAATTCTACACCGGCAGCAAGGCGCTGCTTGAAAACGTGCCGACCTGGCGCTGTTCGGAAGCATCAAGCCTGAAATATGTGCTCGAGCATCTGGAAGAGCTTGTTGTCAAGGAGGTGCACGGCTCCGGCGGCTACGGCATGCTGGTCGGGCCGACGGCATCGAAGAAGGAGCGCGCCGATTTCGCCGAGAAGCTGAAGGCCAAGCCCAACAACTATATCGCCCAGCCGACGCTGTCGCTCTCCACCGTGCCGATCCTCGTCAACAAAGGGATTGCACCGCGCCATGTCGACCTTCGCCCCTATGTGCTCGTGTCGGACAAGGTTCAGATCATTCCCGGCGGGCTCACCCGCGTGGCGTTGAAGCAGGGCTCGCTGGTGGTCAACTCCAGCCAGGGCGGCGGCACCAAAGACACCTGGGTATTGGAGGACTGATGCTCGGAAGAACCGCAAACGGCCTCTACTGGATGTTCCGCTACATCGAGCGCGCCGAAAATATTGCCCGTCTGGTCGATGCCGGGCTGCGCATGTCGCTCACCCGCAGCAGCGCCGGCGACGACAACTGGGATGGCGTGCTGCAAAGCGCCGGCGTGCGCGAGGCCTATGACGAAGGCCATACGAAGCTGACGAACGCCGATGCGATCGACTATCTCTTGCGCGATCGCGCCAATCCGTCGAGCGTCATGTCCTGCATCGAGTCCGGCCGCAACAACGCCCGCATGGTGCGCACCGCCCTGACACGCGAGACCTGGGAAGCGACCAACGAATGCTGGATCGACCTGAAATCGCTGCTCGAAAAGCGCGTGAAGGCCGCCGACTTGCCTGAAGTGATCGATGTGATCAAGCGCCGCGCCGGTCTCATCCGCGGCGCCTTTCATGGCTCGACGCTGCGCAACGAACTCTATAATTTCGCCCGCATCGGCACCTTCATCGAGCGGGCGGACAATACCAGCCGCATCCTCGACGTGAAATATTACGTGCTGCTGCCCTCGGTTTCATCAGTCGGCTCCTCTCTCGACAATGTGCAGTGGGAATCGATCCTGCGCTCGGTTTCCGCGCACCGCGCCTATAGCTGGGCCTATGATGGCGAATACCGGGCGATGAACATTGCCGACTTCCTGACGCTGAACGTCCAGATGCCGCGCTCGCTTGCCTATTGTTACGAAAAGATCGTCAGCAATCTCGGCTATCTCTCCCAGGATTATGGCGAGCGCCTGCCTGCCCACGATACTGCCGATGCGATCCGCACCACCCTGCAGACGAGAGCGATCCGGGATATCATGGATCAGGGCCTGCACGAGTTCCTGGAGGATTTCGTCGCGCGCAACAACAAGCTCGGTGCGGAAATTTCCGACGGCTATCGGTTCTATGTATAAGCGGATCAGAACATGCGACTGAAGATCAGCCATCTCACCGAATACCGCTACGACGGACCGACGCAGTTCTCGCTGCAAAGGCTGAGGTTGACGCCGCCGACGAGCCACCATCAGAAAGTCCTCACCTGGGCGCTGAAGGTCGAGGGTGCGATACCCGAGGTGGAATATGACGACCAGTACGGCAATCACGTCAATCTGGTCTCGCTGGAAGGCGAGCAGGATGTGACGCGCATTCTCGCCGAAGGCGAGGTCGAAACGGAAGACAACAACGGCGTCACCGGCCCGCATACCGGCTTCTGCCCGCTTTGGCTCTTCCTGCGCGACACGCCGCTGACCAAGGGCGGCAAACTGGTGAAGGAACTGATCAAGGGCGTCGGTGGCGATAACGAGCTTGCCCGCATGCATGCACTGATGGCGGCAATCCACGAGACGGTCGCCTATAAGCCCGGCACCAGCAACACCGAGACGACGGCCGAACAGGCGCTGGAGAAGAAGAGCGGCGTCTGCCAGGACCACGCGCATATCTTCATTGCCGCCGCCCGCGCCCTGCAGGTGCCGGCGCGTTATGTCTCGGGCTATCTGATGATGGAAGAGAAGGTCGAACAGGCGGCGACCCATGCCTGGGCAGAGGCCCATATTCCCGGCCTCGGCTGGGTCGGATTCGATCCGGCCAACGAGATCTGCCCGGATGCGCGTTACATCAGGATCGCTTCCGGTCTCTGCTATCGCGACGCCGCGCCGATTTCAGGCATGCGCATAGGCACGCCGGGCGAAACGCTGTCGGTCACCGTGAAGGTCGAGGACGGCGGGCAGATGCAAAGCCAGAGCCAGAGCTGAACCGCCGGTCCCGAAATCCACCAGCTTCCGGCAGATGGCGCAGGTAAATTTGCCGTTCGTCAATTTTTCATTTGCATGCATCAAGTTTGATGCGACGTGCCTTAGCCGGCGGCAAGAACCTGGAGATGACCGAGGGCCCCGTAGCTCAAGATCGCCTGATCGGCCGTCAGCAACGGTACGCGATGAAAACGGGCGGTGGCAGCGATGATGCGGTCGGCCGGATCGGCATGAAACTCACCAGGCAGTCGAACGCTGTCTATCGCTATGGAAGGTTCGATCGGTGCGAGCTGGAGTCCCCGCAGAGACAGCGCGCTATCGATCCATCGCCCGACGTCATCGCCGAGCGCCAAGCGTCCCTTCTGCACGAGCATCGCGATTTCCCAAGGCGTAATCGCCGAAATCAGGATCCGGCTTTTCCCCGTCATCTGATCGATGATGCGCCGGGCTTGTGAGCTGAGACGCGCATCGTCCTGCAATGCCCAAACGAGGATGTGCGTATCGATGACGATCAACGAACGGCGTCCCAATCCACTGGTGCGACTGCCGGAGACAGCGGATCGTCATAGCGCAATACGCTGCCCTTCATCGCGCCGATGATACTCCTGCGTCCGCGAGTGTCAGGTGCCGGTGAAAGCACGGCAACTGGCCTGCCACGCTTGGTGATGACGATAGATTCGTCGTCCTTCCCCATCTGATCGATAAGGTTCAGACATTTCGCCTTGAACTCGGCTGCACCGACCACCCTCGACATAACCATATCTCCTGTACACTTGTACAGAATATAATGCCATTTTCTTGCTGAGCAAGCGGAAAGAAAAAGGCGGGGTTTCACCCGCCTTTTCACTGATTTCCACTTTCGGATACCCGCTTTAGTGGCTGTCCTTACCGACAGCGTTTCCGCGGCATCCCTTGAGGAAGTCGAGGTCGGCGCCGGTGTCGGCTCCTTCGACATGCTGCTGATGCAGGAAGGCATAGCCTGATTTGGGCAGATCGTGGTTCGGCTGCCATTCGGCGAGACGACGCGCCAATTCCTCGTCGGAAATGTCGAGATGCAGGCGGCGGTTCGGCACGTCAAGCTCGATCATGTCGCCGTTTTTCACCACCGCCAGCGGCCCGCCGACGGCTGCTTCCGGAGAGGTGTGCAACACGACGGTGCCGTAGGCCGTTCCCGACATGCGGGCGTCTGATATACGCACCATATCGAGGATGCCCTTCTTCAGCACCTTGGGCGGCAGGCCCATGTTGCCGACTTCGGCCATGCCCGGATAGCCCTTCGGCCCACAGTTCTTCATGACCATGATGCAGGTTTCGTCGATGTCGAGGTTGTCGTCGTTGATCTTCGCCTTGTAGTCGTCGATATCCTCGAACACCACAGCCCTGCCCCGGTGCACCAGCAGATGCGGCGAGGCGGCCGAAGGCTTCAGCACCGCGCCCTTCGGCGCGAGGTTGCCGCGCAGCACGACGATGCCGCCCGAAGACGTCAGCGCCTTTTCAGCCGGCAGGATGACGTCCTCGTTCCAGTTGACGACGTCCTTGACCTCGTCCCAGACGGTTTCGCCGGAGACCGTCAGCGCGTCCTTGTGCAGGAGGCCGGCTTCGCCGAGGCGCTTCAGCACGACAGGCAGGCCGCCGGCGTAGAAGAACTCTTCCATCAGGTATTTGCCCGACGGCATCAGATTGACGATTGTCGGAACGTCGCGGCCGCAGCGGTCCCAATCGTCAAGCGAAAGATCGATGCCGACGCGGCCGGCGATGGCGAGCAGGTGGATGACGGCGTTGGTCGATCCGCCGATCGCCGCATTGGTGCGGATGGCGTTCTCGAAAGCCTGCTTCGTCATGATTTCGGAGGGCTTCAGGTCATCCTTGACCATCTGCACGATCCGCCGGCCGGTGAGCTGCGCCATCACCTTGCGGCGGGAATCGACACCGGGGATCGCGGCATTGCCGGACAGTGCCATGCCGAGCGCCTCGGCCATGGAAGCCATGGTGGAGGCAGTGCCCATGGTGTTGCAGGTGCCCGACGAACGGCTCATCGAAGCTTCCGCCTCGAGGAACTCGGCCTGCGTCATCTCGCCGGCCTTCACCATTTCGGAGAACTTCCACAGATGCGTGCCGGAACCGACACGTTCGCCGCGGAAATAGCCGTTCAGCATCGGCCCGCCGGTGACGACGATCGAGGGCAGGTCGCAGGAGGCAGCACCCATCAGCAGCGACGGCGTGGTCTTGTCGCAGCCGACGAGAAGCACGCAGCCATCCATCGGCTGGCCGCGGATCGCCTCTTCCACCGCCAGAGCGGCGAGATTGCGGTACATCATCGCGGTCGGGCGGAAGGTGTTTTCCGATGCCGAGAATACCGGCACCTCGAGCGGGAAGCCGCCGGCCTCCCAGACACCCGCCTTCACCTTCTCGGCGAGCTCTCTCAGATGGCCGTTGCACGGGGTCATATCCGACCAGGTGTTGAGGATGCCGATCACCGGCCGGCCGTCGAACAGGTCGTGCGGGTATCCCTGGTTTTTAAGCCAGCCGCGGTGATAGATCACGTCGCGGCTTGTGCCGCCGTACCATTCCTGCGATCTCAGCCTGCGCGGCCATTCCGCTTTCTTTTTCATAGTCTCTGTCCTTCAGGATATCCCCGGACCGCCTCGTACGGCCCGGGTAACCGCGCTTTGTTTAAGCCAGCGTGTAGGCGGTCTTGACGGTTGTGTAGAACTCGGCGGCGTACTTGCCCTGCTCGCGCGGGCCGTAGGACGAACCCTTGCGGCCGCCGAACGGAACGTGGAAATCGACGCCTGCCGTCGGCAGGTTGACCATGACCATGCCGGCTTCCGAATTGCGCTTGAAATGCGTCGCGTGTTTCAGGCTGGTCGTGGCGATGCCGGCCGAGAGGCCGAACGGCGTGTCGTTGGCGATGGCAAGCGCCTCGTCGTAATCCTTCGCCCGGATCACCGAGACCACAGGTCCGAAGATCTCCTCGCGCGAGATGCGCATCTGGTTGGTCGCTTCGGTAAACAGCGTCGGCTGCAGGTAGAAACCGGGCGTGTCGCGCGAGACCAGCTCGCCGCCGAAGGCGAGTTTGGCGCCTTCCTTCTTGCCGATCTCGATATAGTCGGTATCGGTCTTCAGCTGCCGCTCGTCGACGACGGGTCCGATATGGGTGCCAGCCTTCAGCGCATTGTCGACGACGAGCGTCTTCAGCTTGTCGGTCAGTGCCGCGACGAATTTGTCGTGGATGCCCTCGGTGACGATCAGCCGTGAGGAGGCGGTGCAGCGCTGGCCGGTGGAGAAGAAACCGGAATTGGCGGCAGCCTCGACAGCGACGTTGAGGTCGGCATCGTCGAGCACGACCATCGGGTTCTTGCCGCCCATCTCAAGCTGGAACTTGCGGTTATGCTCGATGGAGGCGGCGGCGACGCGCCTGCCGGTGCCGGTGGAACCGGTGAAGGTAATGCCGTGAACGTCGGGGCTTTCGAGCATGGCCTGGCCGACGACCGAGCCCTTGCCCATGACGAGGTTCAAGACGCCCTTCGGCAGGCCTGCCCGGTTGAGGATATCGACGATCGCCCAGGAACAGGCAGGCACCAGTTCGGCCGGCTTGAAGACGATGGTGTTACCGTAGCAGAGCGCCGGGGCCATCTTCCAGGCGGGAATGGCGATCGGGAAATTCCACGGCGTGATGATGCCGATGACGCCGAGGCCTTCGCGGGTGATCTCGACGCCGATATTCGGGCGAACCGACGGGATGACCTCGCCGGCGAGCCGCAGGGCTTCGCCTGCGAAGAATTCGAAGATCTGCGAAGCGCGGATGACTTCGCCGGTGGCCTCAGGCAGCGTCTTGCCTTCCTCGCGGGCGAGCAGCGCCCCGAGTTCGTCCTTGCGCGCCATGATCTCGTCGCCGGCCTTCTTCAGAATGACGTGGCGTTCCCAGATGCCGGAACGTGACCAGGCCGGGAAAGCCGCCTTGGCGGCGGCGATGGCGTTTTTCGTGTCCTCGGCGCTGCCATCGGCATAGAGGCCGACGACCTCGTTCGTATCCGACGGGTTGATGTTCTTCGTCGCGTTCGAGCCGACCCATTCGCCGGCGATCAGGTTTTGATAAATGGTCATGGGCTCAACAAGCCTCCTTTACCGTTTACATCACGATCCGGCCGCGCAGGCGGCCGGATCTCAAAAATCAGAGCTGCCTGACAGCGATCTCTTCTTCGGCGGCCACCTTCAGCGGATTGCGCAGCGCCAGGCCGAATTCGGCGACTTCGATCTCGAAGACATCGCCCTCTTCCGCCTTGATGCCGTCGGCAAATGAAAGCGTTGCCGTGCCGAACATATGGACATGCACATCGCCCGGGACACGGAAGATGCCGTATTTGAAATGGTGATATTCCAGGTTGGCGAAGGTGTGTGACATGTTCGCTTCGCCCGACAGGAACGGTTTTTCGAAGATCACCTTGTCGCCGCGCTTGATGCGCGAGGTGCCGCGAATATCGTCCGGTGCGGCGCCGATGCGGATTTCCGGACCATAGGCGGCCGGGCGCAGTTTCGAGTGGGCCAGATAGAGATAGTTGATCCGTTCGGTGACGTGGTCCGAAAACTCGTTCGACAGGGCAAAGCCGATGCGGAACGGCGCGCCGTCCTTGGCGATCACGTAAATGCCGGCCATTTCAGGCTCTTCGCCGCCATCGAGGGCGAAGGAAGGCGAGATCAGCGGGGCGCCGGGAGCAGCCGTGCCATAGCCGTTGCCCTTGTAGAACCATTCCGGCTGCACGCCCTTTTCGCCTGATTTCGGCTTGCCGTTCTCAAGGCCCATCTTGAACATCTTCATCGAGTCGGTCAGCGTTTCCTCGGCCGCCTCGCTGGTCTTCTTGTGCATGGAATCGCGCGTTGCCGCCGAGCCCAAATGTGTCAGGCCGGTGCCGGTCAGGTGCAGATGGGCGGCATCGGGATGGGTGATCGGCGGCAGGAAGCGGCCTTCCGCATAAGCCTTTTCAAGATCGACGGTATCGCCGTAGCCATGGGCCTCGATGACCGCGGCAAGCGACTTGCCGCCATCGGCGGCTTCCATCGCCAGCGCATAGACGCTGCCGGCATTGTTGACCGACCTGGCCGCACCACCCGGCTCGCGCACGGCGACGACGATCTCTCCGTTGGCACCTTTGATCTGGGAAATAAGCACGTCTTCGATCCTTCTCGTTTCGGCGAAGACAGGAAAAAGCTCCGCCTGTCCGGCTCCATCAGGAGCCGGAATCCATCATTCATATGACTGCGAATGCTCGGGCTGCGCTTGGGCGCTCAGCCCTTGTTCTTATTGTAGACGTCGAAGAACACGGCAGCGAGAAGCACCGCACCCTTGACCATCTGCTGCGAGTCGGTGCCGAGACCGTGGATCGACATGCCGTTGTTCATGATGCCCATGATCAAGGCGCCGATGACCGCGCCGGTCACCTTGCCGACGCCGCCCTGGGCCGACGCGCCGCCGATGAAGCAGGCCGCGATCACGTCGAGCTCGAGACCGAAACCGCCCTTGGCCGTCGCCGAGTTGAGGCGCAGGGCAACGATCAGGCCGGCGAGACCCGCAAGCAGGCCCATGTTGGCGAAGGTCAGGAAGGTCAGCCGCTCGGTGTTGATACCGGAAAGCTTGGTCGCCTTCTCATTGCCGCCCATGGCGTAGATGCGGCGGCCGATCGTCGTGCGGCGGGTAATGAAGGCATAGGCAGCCACCAGAACCAGCATGACCATCAGCACATTCGGGAAGCCGCGATAGATCGACAGCTGGTAGCCGAGCGCCAGAATGGCGAGGGTGACAATGATGTTCTGGGCGAGGAAAAAGCCCAGCGGCTCGACGTCATTGCCATGCTTCTCGTTCGACAGGCGCTTGCGCCACGCCAGGTAGAAGAGCGTAACGGCGCCGACAACGGTCAGAATGATCGAGGTCGAGTTGATGCCACCCATATCGAAAGCGTTCGGCAGGAAGCCGATGCTGATCAGCTGGAACTCCGGCGGGAAAGGACCGATGCTGGTGCCAGTTCCCGATGCCGTCATCACGAACAGCGTCAGGCCGCGGAAGACCAGCATGCCGGCCAGCGTCACGATGAAGGACGGAATCTTGTGATAGGCGACGAAATAACCCTGGATGCCGCCGACCAGCGCGCCCATGGCAAGGCAGACGATACCGGCCAGGACATAATTGGTGTGCCATTGCACCGTCATCACGCCGGCGATGGCGCCGATGAAACCGACGACGGATCCGACCGAAAGATCAATATGGCCGGCGACGATCACCAGCAGCATGCCGAGCGCCATGATGACGATGAACGAGTTCTGCAGAATGATGTTGGTCAGGTTGAGCGGCCTGAAGAGAACGCCACCGGTCGAGAACTGGAAGAACACCATGATCGCGATGAGCGCGATGAACATGCCGTATTCGCGGATGTTGCCGCGAACGTAGTCTCCGATGGAGACGACACGCCCTTGCTCAGCGATGGGTTGATTGATCGGTGTCATTGCTTCTTCTCCCCTGAGCGCATGATAGCGCGCATGATGGTTTCCTGGCTTGCTTCTCCCTTCGGCAGTTCGGCGACGATGCGTCCTTCGTTCATCACGTAGATGCGGTCACAAGTGCCAAGCAGTTCGGGCATTTCCGACGAGATCATCAGAACGCCCTTTCCATCGGCGGCAAGCTGGTTGATGATAGTATAGATTTCGTATTTTGCGCCAACGTCGATGCCGCGCGTCGGCTCGTCGAGGATCAAAATATCGGGATTGGAGAACAGCCATTTCGACAGCACCACCTTCTGCTGGTTGCCGCCGGAAAGATTGACCGTCTCCTGGAAGATGCTGGAAGAGCGGATGCGCAACTTCGACCGATAGTCGGTCGCAACCCGCGATTCCTTGACGCTGTCGATGACAGACGCGTTCGACACCGCCTTCAAATTGACGAGCGTCGTGTTGTGCAGGATCGTGTCGTTGAGCACGAGGCCGAGCTGCTTGCGGTCTTCGGTGACGTAGGCGAGACCCGCGTCGATCGCCCTGCGCACGGTGCTGACGTCGACCGCCTTGCCGTGCATCAGCGCCTCGCCCGAGACCTTGTGGCCATAGGCCTTGCCGAACAGGCTCATGGCGAATTCGGTGCGTCCTGCTCCCATCAGGCCGGCGATGCCGACGACCTCGCCCTTGCGGACGGTGATGTTGATATTGTGCAGGACCTGACGGTCGCGGTGCTGCTGGTGATAGGCGTTCCAGTTCTTCACTTCGAGAATGGTTTCGCCGATCGGCACCGAACGCGGCGGATAGCGGTCTTCAAGATCGCGGCCGACCATGTTGCGGATGATGATGTCTTCGCTGATCTCGTCCGCATGACAGTCGAGCGTCTTGACGGTCATGCCGTCGCGCAGGACCGTGATCTGGTCGGCGACCTTGCGGATCTCGTTCAGCTTGTGGGAGATGATGATCGAGGTGATCCCCTGCTTGCGGAACTCGATCAGCAGGTTGAGCAGAGCGTCGGAATCGCTTTCGTTGAGCGAGGCCGTCGGCTCGTCGAGGATCAGCAGCTTGACGCTCTTCGACAGCGCCTTGGCGATCTCGACCAGCTGTTGCTTGCCGACGCCGATGTCGGTGACCAGCGTGTTCGGAGATTCCTGCAGGCCAACCTTCTTGAGCAGCTGCTTGGTGCGGTTGAACGTCTCGTCCCAGCTGATGACGCCGCTCTTGGCATTCTCGTTGCCGAGGAAGATGTTTTCCCCGATCGCCAGCAACGGCACGAGCGCCAGTTCCTGGTGGATGATGACGATGCCGATTTCTTCGGAGTCCCTCAGGGCCTTGAAGTTGCGCGTCTCGCCTTCATAAATGATGTCGCCGTCATAGCTTCCGGTGGGATAGACGCCAGATAGCACTTTCATCAGGGTCGATTTGCCGGCCCCGTTTTCGCCCACCAATGCGTGGATCTCACCTTGGCGAACCTTGAGGTTCACGTTCTCCAGCGCCTTGACGCCTGGGAACGTCTTGGTGATGCTCCGCATCTCGAGGATGGTATTGTCCATAGTCAAAGTTCCAGCGCCCCCAGCCGTTAAATGGCCGGGTCATCATAAAATCGAAGACCGGAGCCCGCAAGCGCGGGCTCCGGCCTCCTGTTCAACTTACTTCAGCTTGTCTTCGGTGTAGTAACCGCTGTCGACGAGGATCTGCTTGTAGTTGGTCTTGTCGACGGCAACCGGCTTCAGCAGATAGGACGGAACGACCTTGACGCCGTTGTCGTAGGTCTTGGTGTCGTTGACCTCAGGCTCCTTGCCGGACATGACGGCATCGACCATGGCAACAGTGACCTTGGCGAGTTCGCGGGTGTCCTTGAAGATCGTCGAATGCTGTTCGCCAGCAATGATCGACTTGACCGACGGGATTTCAGCATCCTGACCGGTGACGATCGGCAGCGGCTGGGCAGCCGTACCATAACCAACGCCCTTCAGCGAGGAGATGATACCGATCGACAGACCGTCATAGGGAGACAGGACGGCATCGACCTTGGCGTCGGTGTAGTTGGCCGAGAGCAGGTTGTCCATGCGGGCCTGGGCCGTTGCCGGATCCCAACGCAGCGTGCCGACCTTGTCCATGCCGGTCTGGCCGGACTTCACGACGAGCTTGCCGCTGTCGATGTAGGGCTGCAGGACGGACATTGCGCCATCATAGAAGAAGAAGGCGTTGTTGTCGTCCGGCGAACCGCCGAACAGTTCGATGTTGAACGGGCCCTTGCCATCCTTGAGGCCGAGGCCGTCAACGATGGAGCCGGCCTGCAGAACGCCGACCTGGAAGTTGTCGAAGGTTGCGTAGTAGTCGACGTTGCCCGAATCGCGGATCAGACGGTCATAAGCGATGACCTTGATGCCGGCGTCGTGTGCCTTCTGGAGAACGTCGGAAAGCGTGGTGCCGTCGATCGAAGCGATGACGAGAACCTTGACGCCCTTCGTGACCATGTTTTCGATCTGCGAAAGCTGGTTCGGAATGTCGTCGTCGCCATACTGCAGGTCAGTGCCGTAACCGGCAGCCTGGAGCTGCTTGACGATGTTGTTGCCGTCGTCGATCCAGCGGGCCGAAGCCTTGGTCGGCATGGCAATGCCGACGGTGCCCTTATCCGCGGCCAGAGCCGGTGCAACGAACGAAGCGACGCCGAAGGCAGCCGCGGCCATCAATGAGATAATGGATTTCATTTCTCTCTCCCTTGTTAATAGAGCAGCGGACGAAAAATCGCCCGCCCCGAAACTGTGGCAGGTTCCGTATTGGATAGTTACTTCAGATGGTGAGAAACGAAGTAGGTCTCCTCCACGATCTCACACGTGTTGAGTGCCAACCAGCACACGGCGGCAAACTGGTATGGATTCCTATAACTGTCAAATAGAATAAGTGCTAACGTGCATAACAATTTTGGTATATCGTTAAAAAGTATTACTTTTGATGGAGCGCAGTGGGGAGGCTGCAACCATGACGATTGTTTCCGAGCCCATTTCGATGGATCACGTCGATATTCACAGCGATAATTTCGGTGATGACAGCCTTTTACGTGCAGGACTTAAGCTGAATCACCTGCGGATGATCGTCGCAATCGAAGATAGTGGACAGATTTCCGCAGCTGCGGAAGTCCTGAACATCTCGCAGCCCGCCGCATCCCGCATGCTGTCCGAAATGGAATCGATCACCAAGACGCCGCTCTATGAGCGCGTCGCCCGCGGCGTGGTGTTGACGACCTTCGGCGCCGCCCTTGCGAAACGCGCCCGGAAGATCCTGCTGGAGCTGCGCGAGGCGAGCCGCGAGATCGGCGAATTGAAAAGCGGCAAGGGCGGCCCGGTCTTCATCGGCGCGGTGACGGCGCCGGCCATGAGCCTCGTGGTGCCGGCGATCAACAGGGTGCGCAAAGCCTATCCGGGCATCGAGATCAACATCCAGGTGGAGACCAGCAATGTGCTCGCCCGCGAGCTGCTCGCCGCCCGCCACGACTTCATCATCAGCCGCATTCCCGACGATCTCAACCCGCGCCTGTTCGAGGTGAAGGAGATCGGCATCGAGCGGGCCTGCCTGATCGTGCGCAACCGCCATCCGCTGCTGAAAAAGAAAAAGACCAGCAGCCTTTCCGACATCAGGGATTACGACTGGGTGTTCCAACCGCCGGGCACGCTGCTGCGCCGCACGATCGAGGACATCTTCCTGTCGCGCGGCGTGGCGCTGCCGGAGAATATCGTCAACACCTCCTCGCTGCTGCTGACCTGCGCCATCGTCTGCGAAACCGATGCAATCGCCCCCGTCGCGACCGACGTCGCCCAATTCCTGTCCAGCCAGGACGCCAAAGCCTCCGACGTGCGCATGCTGCCGATCGATTTCGACATCAACGTCAAGCCCTACAGCCTGATCACGGCGAAGGAACGGGCGCTGCCGCCGAGCGCCCGGCTGCTCTACGACATCATCCTCGAGGAAAGCCTGAAGCAAGCGGGCTGACCGCCGCAAGCCCGGCGCCATCTTGCTCTTCTTCAATAGACGCTTCGAGAGGATGCGCGGATGCTGTTCGGACAATCGGTATTTCAATCAGTCCTTGAGCGGCTGAAGGCGGAGGACGAGACGGAAGAAGACACCGAGGCGCCGGCCGCCCATCGCGTCTCCGGCCTCGGCACCGGGCTTGCCTTCGATGTCTTGGGGGGTGTCTCGGCCGCCTCACAACGCGTCGGCCAGGCCTATTTCGACAATCTGGAACAGGAGGCCGCCGCCGGGCTCGTGGAGAAGCCGGCGCCTCTGCCTCCACCCGAGCCCGTCATGCCGGACCATCTCACCCGCACGGCTCCGCAGGAGGTTGCCGCCGAACTGGCGATCTCGGCGGCCGATACGCCGCTGACGCTCGGCGAGAAGCGGCGCGCCTTCGCCCGCGCCAATCATCCCGACGGCGTCGCCCCGCCCTTCCGCGACAATGCGACCAAGCGGATGATGCTCGCCAATCTGCTGATCGATGAAGCGCTGCGGCGAATCGCCCGCTGATTATTCCGCCTGCCCGTCCTTCGACGGCTTCTCCGCAGGGATCCCCTCCGGCTCTTCCTCGGCGTCAGGCTCGGCTGCTGCCTCGGCGGCCGGCGGCTGCGGCTTGAAGGTCCAGAACAACATATAGAAGGAATAGGCGCCGGCGCCCGCCGCCAGCACTGCCCAGAACGGATCGCCGGTGATAAGTTCGACCCCGGCCCAGCCGAAGCAGACGGCAACGATGGCAGTCCGCACCCAGAGGCGCCGGTATGCCGGGTGGTTGGGATCAATCAGTTGCATCTTTGCCCCGCGGTCGCATATGTCGCACTGCTCTTCGCTTTTGTCGCACTGCCCTCGGCCTGTGCCGCGCTTGTCTTTAGTTCGAATCTTGCAAATGTGAAAGAGCCGCGGGCTTGACGCCGCGCATGGAAGATGGAATGAAAATTCCAGTTTTTTGGCAATTCGGTTTATTTGTTCCGAATTCAAGGGAGGTTGAAATGACTGTAAGATTTGGTCTTCTCGGCGCCGGCCGCATCGGCAAGGTTCACGCCAAGGCCGTCAGCGGCGACGCCAATGCGACGCTGGTTGCCGTCGCGGACGCCTTTCCGCAGGCGGCAGAAGCCATCGCTTCGGCCTATGGCTGCGAAGTCCGCACCATCGAGGCGATCGAGGCCGCCAAGGATATCGACGCCGTCGTCATCTGCACGCCGACGGACACCCATGCCGACCTGATCGAGCGCTTCGCCCGCGCCGGCAAGGCGATCTTCTGCGAAAAGCCGATCGATCTCGATGTTGCCCGCGTCAAGGCCTGCATCAAGGTGGTGGAAGAGACCGGCGCCAAGCTGATGGTCGGCTTCAACCGCCGCTTCGACCCGCATTTCATGGCGGTGCGCAAGGTGATCGACGACGGCAAGATCGGCGATGTCGAGATGGTGACGATCACCTCGCGCGACCCCGGCGCCCCGCCGGTGGACTACATCAAGCGCTCGGGCGGCATCTTCCGCGACATGACGATCCACGATTTCGACATGGCCCGCTTCCTGCTCGGCGAAGAGCCGGTCTCGGTGCTGGCGACCGCGGCCGTCTTGGTCGACAAGGCGATCGGCGAAGCCGGCGACTATGACAGCGTCTCGGTGATCCTGCAGACCAAATCCGGCAAGCAGGCAGTCATTTCCAACTCCCGCCGCGCCACCTACGGCTACGACCAGCGCATCGAAGTGCATGGCGCCAAGGGCATGGCCGCAGCCGAAAACCAGCGCCCGGTCTCGATCGAAGTGGCAAACGGCGACGGCTACACCCGCCCGCCGCTGCATGATTTCTTCATGACCCGCTACACCGAAGCCTACGCCAACGAAATCGCCGCCTTCATCGCCTCGATCGAAAAGGGCACGAAGATTGCGCCTTCCGGCGCCGATGGCCTGGCAGCGCTGGCGCTCGCCGACGCCGCGGTGCAGTCGGTCAAGGAAGGCAAGCTGATCAAGATCGGCTGACGGTCCTCTCCCGACCGGAAGTCGTGCATGAGATGGCCGGGCACTCGCCCGGCCGTTTTGCGTTTGGTGGCGTTTTCCGTGAGGCCCGCAGTGGGGCCGACGCAATTCCCCTCCCCACAAAGGGGGAGGGGCTTAACGCGCGGCCCTCGCCGCATTCATTCTTGAGCGCAGCATATGCAGCCGTCTTGTTGGTATGCGAGCCGGTGCCACAGCTTAGCCCCTCCCCCTTGTGGGGAGGGGTTGGGGAGGGGTCTTTTTCTGCCGCGACCTCTCGATTCCCTCTTCTCCCCACCCTCTGCGTGCCTCACCGGCCTCTCGCAGGACACCTCCCCTCGCCCCGCCATTTCGCATTCAGCGATGCGTCCTCATTCCCCGCCCTGCACGCCCGTAATCACGATATCCTGGTCAATCACCGAGAGCGCCCGGTTGAGGTGGCCTTCGAAGACGAGGATCGGTTCGTCGGCGACCACGCGGATCTCCGGCATGCCTTCCATGCGGACGACATGCGACTGGCCGAGGCCCTCTTCGATGCCCTGGCGGAGGAGGTCGTAGTAGCGGGTGCCGGGGCCGGTGATGGCGATCGGCATGCGTTCGGTGAGGCTCAGCATGCGCGACAGGCCGTTGCCGAGCGCCAGCCCCGCCTGGCGGAAGGCGAAGGCTGAGGTGCGGTGGCCCTGGCGGGCGCGGGCGGCGATCTTGTCGAGTTCGGCGACCGGCACGAATTTGGCCGGAATGGTATCGAGCGGCACTTCGAAGGCGCTGCGCAGGATGGCGTAGAAGCCGGCATAGGCCTCGATGCAGCCGCGGGTGCCGCAGCGGCAGAGGCCTCCATTGGCCATGTGCAGCATGTGGCCGAAATTCGGGGCCGAGATCTCCTGGCCGGTCTGATTGCCGCGTCGGACGATGCCGAGGCCGATGCTGTGGCCGAGCGACAGGGCGGCGAGCGAGCGGAAATCGGCGCCCTTGGCGATCTCTTCGCGCGCACCGAGGGCGGCGGCGACGAGCAGCGTCTCGTTATCGAGGATCACCTTGGCCTGCCATTGCGGCCGGAGCGCTGATTCGAAATCGATCTGGTCGCTGCCGAAGATCGGCGACCACAGAAGCACCGGCTCGGTCGAATTGACCAGCCCCTTGCTGCTGATCGAGATCAGCAGCACTTTTTCTTGGCTGATCTTCGAACGATCGAGAATGCGTGAAAGGCCGGCGCGCACGCCTTCTACGAAGCGGGCCGCGCCCGAGGGGTCATGCGAACGCTCCTCGCTGAAGCGGTCGATCAGCTTGCCGGCATAATCCACCAGCGAATATTGCACCGCATCCGAAGAGATGATGACGACGATGAGATAGCCGCAATCGCGCCGCTGGCGCAGAAGCACACGCGGCCGGCCGCGGCCGCTGGCCGCCTGCTGCTCGGATTTTTCGATGATCTGGGCTCTTTCCAGCTCCGTGGTGATCGCCGAAATGGTGGCCGAGGAAAGGCCGGTGAAATCCGATATCTCGGTATGCGCCAACTGACCGTGGCGGCGCAGCACGGACAGCACGAGCACGCTGTTTCTCTGCCGGACCAGCTCCGTGCTCGACTTGGTCAGCATGAATGCCGCCCTCTCCTCCTGCTTGTTCACCCTTGCTTTCCACTGCATCTCCGGCCGCTGCTGCGCAAGGAAATTAAGCCGGCAGTCCAGTGTTGACAGCTGAAAAAATCTCTGACATCAAATTTCTCGACTGTCGAGAAAATAATCCGAACTTTCCTCGACAGCTTTACGCGGTGGCCGGAGGAAGCATGGGCTGGGCCGGTCGCAACTCACTCGGGAGGACATTATGAAGTCTATTTTGAAATTGATGGCCGGCGCTGCCATCCTCGTTTCCATTCATACCGCTGCCATGGCTGCCGATCTCGTCGTCGGCGTTTCCTGGTCGAACTTCCAGGAAGAACGCTGGAAGACCGACGAAGCCGCCATCAAGAAGGCTCTCGAAGCCAAGGGCGCCAAGTATATTTCCGCTGACGCGCAGTCCTCAGCCGCCAAGCAGCTCACCGACGTCGAATCGCTGATCTCGCAGGGCGCCAACGCACTGATCATTCTCGCCCAGGATTCCGACGCCATCGGCCCGGCGATCGAAAAGGCCGCTGCCGAAGGCATCCCGGTCGTCGGCTACGACCGCCTGATCGAAAACCCGGCCGCCTTCTACATCACCTTCGACAACAAGGAAGTCGGCCGTCTTCAGGCTGAAGGCGTCTTCAAAGCCAAGCCGGAAGGCAATTACGTCTTCATCAAGGGCTCGTCTTCCGACCCGAACGCCGACTTCCTGTTCTCGGGCCAGCAGGAAGTGCTGAAGGCCGCGATCGACGCCGGCAAGATCAAGAATGTCGGCGAAGCCTATACCGACGGCTGGCTGCCGGAGAACGCCCAGCGCAACATGGAGCAGTTCCTGACCGCCAACAACAACAAGGTTGACGCCGTCGTCGCCTCCAACGACGGCACGGCCGGCGGCGCGATCGCCGCGCTCGACGCCCAGGGCCTCGCCGGCTCCGTTCCGGTTTCCGGCCAGGACGGCGACAAGGCGGCGCTGAACCGCATCGCTCTCGGCACGCAGACGGTTTCCGTCTGGAAGGACAGCCGCGAACTCGGCAAGCGCGCCGCAGAAATCGCTCTCGACCTCGCCGGCGGCAAGGACATGAGCAAGATCGACGGCGCTCAGGCCTTCAAGGGCGGCCCGAAGGGCGTGGAAATGCAGTCTGTCTTCCTGAAGCCGCTTGCGATCACCAAGGACAATCTGAACGTCGTCATCGACGCCGGCTGGATTTCCAAGGCTGAAGCCTGCCAGGGCGTCAAGGCCGGCACGGTTGCCGCCTGCAAGTAAGCAGCGCCTGAACTGAACTGCCGGCGCCGCAGCGGAAAGACCGCTGCGGCGCCGGATGCGGACGCGAACTCTAACGACGAAGTTCCTCCGCCTCGCCGCGCCATCGCGGATTTTCATTCCCTGCCGGAAGGGTGTCGCGACGCCACGCGTGCGGTTTCCGGGAAGCATCGCGATGGTCAGTTGAAGAACAGACGCCGCCGCCGGCAGCCTTGAGCACGTCGGCGCATCCGTCCAAACACAATGGGGGAACGGCAAACCCATGGCCGAAATGGTAAAATCAACGACGTCAAGCGGACCGCGAACGGCGGAAGCCAGTCCGGTGGCCCGCTTCTTCCGCGCCACCGAGATCGACACGCGCCTGCTCGGCATGATCGGCGCGCTCGTCATCATCTGGATCGGTTTCCACATCATCACCGGCGGCCTGTTCCTGACCCCGCGCAATCTCTGGAACCTCTCGGTTCAGACGACCGACATCGCGATCATGACGACGGGCATGGTGCTGATCATCGTCACCCGCAACATCGACCTTTCGGTCGGTTCCGTGCTCGGCCTCTGCGGCATGATCATGGGCGTGACGCAGGCGAAGATCCTGCCTGAATATATCGGCTTCGACAGCCCTTTCACCTGGGTGATCACGCTGCTCATCGGCCTGATCGCCGGCGGCCTGATCGGCGCTTTCCAGGGCATGATCATCGCCTTCCTCAACGTTCCCTCCTTCATCGTCACGCTTGGCGGCCTGCTCGTCTGGCGCGGTGCCACCTGGCTCGTCACCAGCGGCCAGACGGTTGCGCCGATGGACCAGACCTTCCGCATCATGGGCGGCGGCGCTGAAGGCTCGATCGGCGCCACCTGGAGCTGGGTCGTCGGCATCGGCGCCTGCCTCTTCGTCATCGCCAGCATCATCGGCTCGCGCCGGCAGCGCCGCCGCTTCGGCTTTCCGCAGCGGCCGGTCTGGGCGGAATATTTCCTGGCGACGCTGAGCTGCGTGCTGATCCTCGGCGCCGTATCGATCGCCAACAGCTATTACTGGCCGATCAATATCGCCAAGAAATATGCCGAGACCAACAATATCCCCTGGCCGGAAACCGGCCTGGATATTCCCTACGGCATCGCCGTGCCGGTGCTGATCGCCATCGTCGTCGGCATCATCATGACCTTCATCGCCACACGCCTGCGCTTCGGCCGCTATGTCTTCGCGATCGGCGGCAACCCCGAAGCGGCCGAACTCGCCGGCATCAAGACCCGCTGGGTCACCGTGCGCATCTTCGCGCTGATGGGGGTTTTGGCCGCTATCGCAGCGGCGATTTCCACCGCCCGCCTCAACGCCGCGACGAACTCGCAGGGCACGCTCGACGAGCTCTACACCATCGCCGCCGCCGTGATCGGCGGGACGTCGCTGGCAGGCGGCACCGGCACCATCGCCGGCGCCATGCTCGGCGCGCTCGTCATGCAGTCGCTGCAGTCGGGCATGGTGCTGGCGCATGTCGACACCCCGCTGCAGAGCGTCGTCGTCGGCACCGTCCTTGTCGTGGCGGTCTGGCTCGACACCGTCTACCGCGCCCGTGCCAAGTGAGAGGAGCCCCAGATATGGCTGATCAACGCACTCCCCTCGTGGAACTGAAAAACATCTCGATCTCCTTCGGCGGCATTCACGCCGTGGACAATGCCTCGGTGGATCTCTACCCCGGCGAAGTGGTGGCCCTGCTCGGCCATAACGGCGCCGGCAAATCGACGCTGATCAAGATCCTCTCCGGCGCCTACAAGCGTGATGGCGGCGAGATCCTGATCAACGGCGAGCCGGCCGACATCCGCAATCCGCGCGATGCCAAGAAATACGGCATCGAGACGATCTACCAGACGCTCGCCGTCGCCGACAATGTCGACGCCGCCGCCAACCTCTATCTCGGCCGCGAGCTGAAGACTCGCTGGGGCACGCTCGACGACGTGGCGATGGAAGCCTCGGCGCGGCAGGTGATGGGGCGGCTCAACCCCAACTTCAAGCGCTTCAAGGAGCCGGTGAAGGCGCTTTCGGGCGGCCAGCGGCAATCGGTGGCGATTGCCCGGGCGATCCTCTTCAACGCCCGCATCCTGATCATGGACGAGCCGACGGCGGCGCTCGGCCCCCAGGAGACGGCGCAGGTGGGCGAGCTGATCAAGCAGCTGAAGAAGGAGGGCATCGGCATCTTCCTCATCAGCCACGACATCCACGACGTCTTCGACCTCGCCGACCGCGTCTCGGTGATGAAGAACGGCCAGGTCGTCGGCCACGCCCGCACCGAGGACGTGACCAAGGATGAGGTGCTCGGCATGATCATCCTCGGCAAGGTGCCACCCAAAGCCATCCCCGGCCCCGGCGCCATGCAGATCTGACCGCAAGGCGACAAGCCCACGACAACCCACTCCGCCGCCCGCAAGGCCGGCGGAGTTTTTTATGCGTTCTCGGAGACTGACGGATAAAAACACGAGCCAAACCGCAAGCATCGGTATTTCTGAGAATTTCGCGATTGAAGCCGGCCGCAAGCTAGGCTAAGAACCACCCATCGGACAGGCGATTCAAACCGCCCTCGGCATGCACCCGTAGCTCAGCTGGATAGAGTGTTGGATTCCGATTCCAAAGGTCACAGGTTCGAATCCTGTCGGGTGCGCCATTTCCATTTGACAAATCGCTGCCCGCCCCGCCTTGGCTGGTGAATCCGCGTAGGTTCGCGCCTGAGCGCTTTGGTCTGGTAGTTTTTCCGCGATAGGTGTGAGCCTGAAGATTTAAACGGTGAGCTTGCCCCTGGCCTATTGATGGCGATCGTTGAAAGCGGTCGCGGCATCCGATGCTCGAAAATCTTTGGTTCGTTCACGACCCTGTGGATTGCGGTGGGCCCCCGGTATTCTATCGTCGCGGCAACGCGGGCGGAAAAGACTTGATACGGATGCTTTGCATCACGGGCTCTTTGGCACTCGTCCTCGCAGCCTTCCACAGCCGACGCTAAGACGCGATCAAGGCAATGGATCCGGTACACCCCGCCTTCGGTCCTAAGCGGCGGAAGAAACGGCCGGTAATTTCAGTGGGTCCCGGCTACAGCCACAAACGCTTCAAGAACGCAAATGCACGTCTAAATCAATCTCTCGCCTCATCTGCACAACTAGACCGAATCGTTTGCCAAGAAGACTATCGAGCAGTTCGACATGCTGCTCGGGGAATCCGAGGCGGATCGATACGTCATTACTGGGTGGATCGAAATGAGCGAACGGTGGTTGGGCGTGCAGGTTTCCGGCGCAGGCGTCATCCTGGTGGATGCCGAGGTCCCCGCGGATGGTCCAATCACGATCGTGCTCGATGACTCTCTGAAGCTGGCGAGCGGCGACCGCGCCAAGGCATTCTGCACAATGTACAGCCGCCTCCATGACTACGCCAAGGAGAAGGGCATCAAACGCGCGTTCATCAAGGACAGTGCAGTCAGCAAGGGCAGGAAGTCTGGTGGCAGTTGCTACCTAATTCCGCAGTTTTTCCCAATACAAGCGACAGGCAGTGCCCGATTACTAGACCCACGGCAGATGCGGTAAGTTGCTGTGCGGGCCGATGCGCGCCGCTGCCCGCTTTGCATTCAGATCGATTTCGGTACGGCCTGAAGCGCCTCGGGTTCCTTCAATTGCATCTCGAGATTAAGGCGCACTGCGAGCGTCCTGGAATCCTCGTCGCCATCAGTACGTTTTGTATCGCAGAGTTCGCAATCCTCTTTGGATGCTCAGGTGCGAAACAGGACAGGCAGAATTCGAACGACAGATGCCCGAGGGCAGCAAAGGTAATGGTGGCGTCGTCGAAGTCCGAAACAGACTGCTGCAGACGCGGCCGGCTAATTAACCGTCCCCCCGCTTGTTGCAAGCGACCCTTCAGGGCATTCCTCTCTGGCGGCTCCCCGAAGGCGGATGAAGTGGCAGCACCGTAGCGCTGTCCAGCGCGTCTTCGATCTCTTTCCCCAGCCCGGCAATGAGCTCCTCGTATTCGGAGCAGTGTTCGTCGCGGTGCGGGTGGTCCGACGCGCGCCACTTTACGAGTTCTCTCTGCGCTTCTGCAAAGTCGTCGCAGATCTCGCAGAAGACGTGGTCCCGTGACGCGAGTTCCTCGATCACCTTCGCCCGTACCGGAAAGTGCAGCGTGACAGCCGCAACGCCTTCGTCCATCGCCCACTCCCCTTCGCGGCACGTCTCGATCGACCTGCTTCCAGTGCATGTTCGCTGAAGATTGATCCTCCGGGCAGTATGTTACCGTAACATACGGATACGGACCGGCCGCGGCTCCAAGACTACGTAACATACCAGATGTTACGGGTAAGTCCGCGCGCGCTCGCATAGCTTTCTGCTCGGCTAGGACCGTTTCTGCAGATGCGGCTCCGTGCCAGGGGCGAACTGCAGCGGGGAAGAAGCGTGATCAGATTGAACTTTGTCGGCGACCGTCTACACGGGGGCATTTCACTACGCGTGCCTTCGTTTTTCGCCATAGCGGTGTTGGTGGCAGTGGCAGGATGCGGCGGCCACCCGAAGAACGTGCTCATTCCGGTAGCCGACAGTTCGCCGCAATCGACGAAGGTGGATATGCTGGTAACCACCACCCGCAGCCGGTCCACCGTGAAGGGCGAGATGTTCAGCGGCGAACGTGCACTTGCCCCGGCTTTTGCCGACATCACGGTATCCATTCCGCCCGCGAGCGCCCGAAAGGTCGGGGAGGTCGCTTGGCCGAAGCGGCTTCCATCCAATCCCGCAACCGACTTCGCGACCTTGAAGGCCGATGAAATTACACGGGACGATGCCAGGAAATGGCTCAGCGCCTCAGTCAGAAAGAGCCGCGACGGAAGTGTCCTGGTATTTATCCATGGCTTCAACAACCGTTTCGAGGACTCCGTCTATCGATTTGCCCAGATCGTCCAGGATTCCGGCGTTCATAGCGCGCCGGTGCTCGTCACGTGGCCGTCGCGCGGCAGCCTTCTCGCTTACGGCTACGACCGCGAAAGCACCAACTACACACGCAACGCATTAGAGACGCTCTTCCAATATCTCGCCAAGGACCCGGAGGTAAAGGAGGTCTCGATCCTGGCGCACTCAATGGGAAATTGGCTGGCGCTAGAAGCATTGCGCCAAATGGCGATCCGAAATGGGCGCCTTCCCGCCAAGTTCGAGAACGTGATGCTTGCCGCGCCCGACGTCGATGTCGACGTCTTCCGCCAGCAGATCGTCGACATGGGGAAGCAGCATCCGAAGTTCACGCTGTTCGTCTCACGGGACGACCGCGCGCTTGCCGTCTCCCGCAGGGTCTGGGGCGACGTCGCGCGCCTCGGCGCGATTGATCCGGAACAGGCCCCGTTCAAGAAGGAACTTGCCGACAGCCAGATCACGGTGATCGATCTCACCAAGGTGAAGGCGGGCGACAGTCTGAACCACGGCAAATTCGCGGAATCGCCTGAAGTCGTTCGCCTAATCGGTGCGCGGATCTCCGACGGCCAGACCTTGACCGACAGCAAGGTCGGTCTCGGGGACACGATCCTCGCCGCGACAACTAATACAGCCGCCGCAGCCGGCAGCGCCGCCGGATTGATCCTTGCGGCACCCGTCGCCATCGTCGACGCCAACACCAGGGACAACTACGCCACTGAAGTCGAAGGTCTTACTGGAGCCTCCGGCCAGAAGGCGAAGCGGCCGACCTGCACGAGTGACGATGCTTCACGGACGACGTGCGTACGATAGCCCTCCAGCCGCCAATGTTTTCAAATCCGGGAATTACGATGGACGTTCTTTCGAAGCAGTCTCCGCCGAAGACCATCATTCAGGCCGTTGCTCTCCTGGGGGCAATGGCGTGGGGCGCGCTGCCGGTGGCGGCGCAGGTTGCCTCGCCTTCGGTTTCTCAGCCTGGCCAGCAGGCGGCGACGCCCCCGGAAAGCGTCCGACAATTTACTGACCTTCTCAGCAAGCCAGAGGTCCAGACCTGGATTCGAGGACAGGTGACCTCCCCTGTCTCCGCCGCGCCCCCTCCGGTCGCGCAAGCGAGCGACAAAGTCTCCTTCGCCGAGACTACGATGCGCCTTCGAAACCATGCCGCCGGTCTTCTCGCCGGGACGCAGGCCTTTCCCTCGGAGGCCGTGCGCGGCGCCGCCCTACTTGAGCGGGACGTCGAGGCGAATGGCGGAACGCGACCCATCTTCCTGGTGATCGCCTTCGTCGCAGCCGGACTGGCAACGCAATGGCTGTTCTGGTGGATCACCGCAGGATGGCGCACATGGATGGCCCGAGCATCTTTCTCAACGGTTCGCGAGAGGATCGTCGCCGTGGTCGCGCGTTCGATATGGGCGGCGGGCTACGTCCTTTCCTTCGGGTTCGGCAGCATCGGCTTCTTCCTTCTTTTTCAATGGCCACCCATCATCAGGGAGGTCGTTGTCGGCTACCTATTTGCCGTCGTCGTCTTTCGGCTGGCAAGTGCTGTGTTCGATGTGTTGCTTGCACCGCACCGGCTGGTCCAGAACCAGTTCCGCGTGGTTCCCGTTTCAGACCAGGCCGCCCGCTTCTGGGCGAAGCGCCTGAGCTACGCTGCCGGCTGGTATGCGTTCGGCTGGGTGACCATTCGTCTGCTTGGCACGCTTGGGTTTTCCGTGCCGTCCCAGCAGCTCGTAGCCTATGCACTCGGGCTCATCTTGCTCGCCATCGGCATAGAAGCCGTCTGGCGACGCCCGGTCGCGGACGACCCGGTCGAACAACCGCGCCACATCGGCCTGCGCGCCCGACACTGGTTATGGACCGCCTACTTCGTCGGCATCTGGCTGCTATGGGTGATTGGGGCCGTGAAGCTGTTCTGGATAGCGGTAGTCTGTGCGGCCCTTCCCGGAGCGGTCGCCCTCACCAAGGCCTCGGTGAACAATCTCCTGCGTTCGTCCGAACACGTTGAAGACGGTCACAAGCGAGGCACGGTGGTCTCCGTCGTCGTCGAGCGCGGCATCCGGGCAGCTCTCATTGTCGGAGCAATCCTCCTGCTCGCTGAAGTCCTTGAGATTCAGCTGACGGAAATGACCATGCAGGATTCACCCGTCGTCCGCCTTGTGCGCGGAGCGCTCAGCGCAGGAGTCATTCTGCTGGTCGTGGACCTTGCCTGGAATGTCGTGAAAGTCCTGATCGACCGAAGGCTTAGCGACACCGAAGCGGCGCTGGAATTTGGCAGTGAACGGGAGCGACGGCGCACCCGCTTGAGAACCTTGCTGCCGATCCTGCGTAACTTCGTGATGATTCTCTTCGCCGCCGTCGCAATTATGATGGCGCTGTCGGCGCTTGGCGTGGAGATCGGGCCGCTGATCGCAGGCGCGGGCGTCGTCGGCGTAGCGATCGGCTTCGGCGCGCAGACGGTGGTCAAGGACATCATCAGCGGAATGTTCTATCTGCTCGACGACGCCTTCAGGGTTGGCGAGTATATCCAGAGCGGCAGTTACAAAGGGACGGTCGAGTCCTTCAGCTTGAGATCGGTGAAGCTTCGGCACCAGCGTGGCGCAGTCTACATCGTGCCCTTCAGCGAGCTCGGAGCGGTCCAGAACATGAGCCGAGACTGGGCGATCGAGAAGATGACGATCACCGTCGCCTACGATGCCGACATCGAGAAGGCGCGAAAGATCATCAAGAAGATCGGGTTGGAGTTGTTTGAAGATCCCGAGTTCAAACCGACGACGATCGAGCCGTTGAAGATGCAGGGCATCGACAGCCTGGGCGATTCCGGACTTCTCCTCCGGATGAAGGTGATGACGCTCCCCGGTCAGCAGTTCACGCTGAAGCGCCGTGCGCTGCGAATGATCCATCAGGCCTTCAACGAGAATGGAATCAAGATCGCCGTGCCAACCGTGCAGGTTTCGGGCGGGAAGGACGAAGGCGTCGCCGCTGCCGCCCAGCAGGCGCTCGCCGCACACAATGCTGCGATCGCGGCCGGCACCCAGTGAAGTTTTTGCCAAGCAACTAAGAGATATCGGAGGAACGGGAATGAAAGCACTCACCATCCCAAGTCACCTGCTCGCGGCCCTGGCCTTGTTGATGCTTATCTTCGCGCCTCTCCTCGTGCCTTCGACTGCCGAGGCCCGACGTGGCGTAGCGGCATGCGGTCCGAGAGGGTGCGCGGCGGCGGCGTGCGGCCCCCGCGGATGTGCCGCCGCCGGTCGGACAGGACCAGGGTATCGTCCCGTCCATCGCCCGGCCGTACCCCCAGCATACAGACCTGCCCGAGGTGGGGTGGTCGTGGTCAGCCCACGTCGCTACTGGCGGCCGGGAGCAGCGATCGCAGCAGGCGCGGCCATCGGCTTCGTTGCAGGCGCCGCGGCAGTCTCTCTGGCGGGCACGCCACCTCAACCGGGCCAGTGCTGGTATTACACCTCGCCTGCCAAGACGACAGGGTTCTGGGACGTCTGCCCGCATTGAGAGCCCCCCAACGGAGCTGGACGGGCCAACGCGACCTCCTCCAGCCTCTGTTATATTCAGTGCGCCGCATATTCGTGGACGAGGACGCTTTCCGGGTGTACCGTTTTTCCCGCACAAGCCCCAACGCCAGTCCCGGACATCCGGGATCGCGGGCGGGCGGCGCATACGGGGAGAGGACCGTGACAGCATCGACGAGGGACGACCTGCCGTGCGTCGAAGAGGTTCGGGCACAGCTTCAACGCATACTTGCCGACCCCGAATTTCCAGCGGTCGGACGTGTCGCATCCTTTCTACGTTACGTCGTGGAGGAGACGCTCGAAGGCCGTGGCGGCCGCATCAAGGGCTACGCGATCGCCGTGGAGGTATTCGGTCGACGCGACACGTTCTCGCAGGACGATCCGGTCGTCCGCATCGAAGCCGGCCGGCTCCGCCGCTCCCTCGAGCACTACTACCTTCTCGGCGGCAAGAACGATCCGGTCAGGATCGACGTTCCGAAGGGTGGCTACGTTCCATCCTTTTCATGGAACGACCCGCCCCCGCAGAAACCCGACAACCAGCCACTGCAAGCGGAAGTTCCCCGGTCTCCCGATCCATGGTGGCGCGGGCGTCGTGCGGCCTTCGCAGGCGGCGGAACCGTTGCCGCCCTGGCCGCGCTTCTTGTCGTCTTGGGTCTAGCCTCCCCTTCGCCGCCCGCAACCGTTGCCGACGCAGTGCCTGATCGTCCAACCCTCGTCGTCGCTCCGTTCGCCAATCTGGGCAACGATTCAAACGCGCAGCTCTATGCCATCGGGCTCACCGAAGAGCTGCTGACCGCACTTCCCCGGTTCAAGGAAGTCAAAGTCTTCGGGCGCGAGACGTCGAAGACGCTGCCCTCCGACGTCGACGCCTCGCGGGTGCGCGAAAAGCTCGGAGCACGATATCTTTTGGCCGGCGGCGTGCGCGCTTCGGGCACCCGGCTTCGCGTCACCGTTCGCCTTCTTGACACGTCGGACGACGCGATCGTCTGGTCCCAGGACTACGAGAACGATATCGCGTCCGACGACCTTTTCGCCATCCAGACCGACGTCGCACGAAGGGTCGCGACGACGATCGCGCAGCCATATGGCGTGATAGCGCAGGTCGACGTCGCGAACCCGCCGCCGGACGACCGTGGGACCTATGCATGCACGTTGCACTTCTACGCCTACCGGTCGGAATTGAGCGTCGACGGGCATTTGAAGGTACGCGAATGCCTGGAGACCGCAGTCGCCCGCTACCCTACCTACGCCACCGCCTGGGCGATGCTCTCGATCGTCTACCTCGATGAGGACCGGTTCAAGTTCAACGTCCAGAACGGTACCGACCCGCCGATGCAGCGCGCGTTGAGAGCCGCTCGGCGGTCGACGCAGCTCGATGCCGGCAATACGCGCGGCCTTCAAGCCCTGATGATGGCGTTGTTCTTCAACCGCGAATTCGATGATGCCATGCGGATCGGCGAGCAGGCCCTCGCCACCAACCCGAACGACACCGAGCTCATGGGCGAGTTCGGGACGCGGCTTTCCATGGGGGGCGATTGGGCGCGGGGCGCGGCCTTGCTCGACCGAGCCATAGCCCTCAACCCCGGAGGCGGCGGCTACTTCCACGGTACGCGCGCGCTAGCCGCCTACATGCTTCATGACAACGCCACCGCCGTGCGTGAAATTGATCAGGCCGACCTGCAGAAGTTTCCCCTTTTCCATGCAGTAGCAGCGGTCATTTATGCCGAAGCGGGAAAGACTGAGATGGCTCGGCGCGAAGGAGAGGCATTCGTCAAGATGCGCACGGACTTCCTGCCCAACGTCGCTTCGGAACTCGCAATTCGCAATCTGCAACCTGCCGACGCCGCCCGGCTGATCAACGGGTTCCGCAAAGCTGGAATGCCGGTTCCGCAAGATGTGGTCGCCAGCGCCACGCTGGGCGGGGCCGCATCAGACCTGCAGCCCCGCTAGCCCGGGGAAGCAACTTCTTCACGCCTGAGGTCTAACCTGACTGGATGGAGCCTCGTCGGTGCGGCTGGGGCCGACCTCGACTGAGACGTTGCGCTTGCCGTGGGTTATAAGTTCACGGACACCATATTGGCGTCGCGGGATATCGCCCCCTCGGAGTGAACTACGAAAAGTATGGATTCGTCTTCGACGTCGTCCAGCAGAGTCCGATCATCGGCGTCGCCATCCGTTTCTGACGACGCTGACAGCGTCGTGCAATGGAGAGGTGCGACCGAGCACTCGAAAGCCGCCGCCTGGGAGTTCCTGCTTTGCGATCAGACCCTGGGGGTCGTCTACCTTCCCTGAATGGTCTTCCCGGTGTTCCACGAGGTCAGGAGGCCCTGGGAGAGCCGCAGAGGATCACCAGTCGACGTATGTCTCGGTCCTATGCTGCACGCTGTTCCTGCAGGTCTGCTACCGGTCGAGGGTTCGATGGGTGGCCGTCCGGGTTCCGTTCAACAACATGGTCGCCGCACATCTGATATCGTTCGTGGCCCGGCTGAGCTTCCTATTCGGCGCTTTCTTCTTGACGATCATCTTCGGCCCCCTGCCAGAACTCGGTGCATTTCCACCGCGGGGAGAGCGATCCCGAGCGGGGTGTCCATCGCTGCGGTTTGTTCGGCCCTATTGCTGTTCGCTCGAGCTTGAGAGATTTGGATGAGTCATCGAAAGGGAGGATCAAGTCGGTGAGAAGCCTCCACGAGATCGGAGGCGTCCCTCGTTGCGCCGCAAGCGGCGATAACGGATAGCACTTATGTGTTTCCGAAGATGCCGGCTCGCGACGCATAGCGCCGCAGGCCGGCGTTTTTTCAATGTCCGGATAGAACCAGCGTCTGAACCGGGAGAAGCGTCGCCTGCATCCGCAGGATCATCGCATGCACGAGCCCGACGGCGTCGACAATGTGCAGAAGGAGCCACTTGCCCGAGCTGATGTTCGGATCGGCCAGCGCATCGTGATTGTTCGTATAGGCGTTCGCTATGCAACTGCTCCCCGGAGGAACGGCGTCGAGGCCGCCCTGGAAAAGTGGCTCCAGGAATACCGTCAGTGTTCCCGGCTGCCCCATCTGTTGGACGTCGACCAATTGGTCGGACGCCCGCAACTGTCCGGCGGCGATGACGTCCTGCACTTCGGTGACCACCATCGGGATGATGGTAAAGGGCTTTCCGATGCACGTCGCCTCGGCGATCATGCCGCGCTTCATGACCTGGGCCTCGATCTGCCCGAAGCCGGCGACGAGCGTCGTGCGGCCTGCGTTTTCCGGCACCAGAATTCCGGCGGGGCGCAGCATCGCGTTGACGACGTCGCCAGGCCGCAGTGTGAACTGCTGGACCGTGCCCGTCACGCCTGCCCGCACCGTCGTCTTGTCCAGTTCGACCTGCGCCTGCGCCTGAGCGGCTTCGGCGCTTGCCTTCTGGGCGGGGAGCAGGACGGCGATCTGCGTCTGCAATGTCTGCTTCTTAGCGAGGACGGCGTCGACCGCGCCCTTGCGGCTGTCGATCGTCGTGGCGAGTCGGTCGACTTCGCGCTTGGCGACGGCGTTGTTCGTCAGAAGCTGCGACTTCATCTCGTATTCGTCGACGGCGGTCTGATACGCGCCCTGCGCCTCCCTGATCTGTCCGTCGACGCCCGCCAGCTCGGTCTGGGCGACGGTCATTGCCGCGTCGGCTTCGGCGATGCGTCGACGAGCCGTTTCGAGTGCGGCCTCCTGCTCTGACGAGTCGAGGCGGAAGAGCGGGGTTCCAGCTTCGACCTTCTGGTTGAGGCCGACGAAGACCTCTTCAACCCGGCCGGTCGATTCCGGAAGGATGCTCACGGTTCTGAAGATCGCCGTGACGTTCTTGGTTGAAGGATGAAAGTAGAAAATCATCGTAATCAGCGAGACGGTCAGCACCAGGCAAGCCGTTATGCCCCATCGCAGTTCGTACCAAACGGTGTATAGGGTGATGTCATGTCCGATCCTCTTTCCCTGTGCGTAGCGGCGGAACAGATAGTCGGGGAAAATCGTCAGCAGAGAGCAAAGCAATAGTTCGAACATCTCAGATACCTTCCCCATGCACGGTAGTTTTGGTCGGCGCCATCGCAGGCTTGGCCGTATCGGCCGCCTCGAAGGGTTCCGTCATAAGCGCAGGATCGCCCGTCGTCGCGGCGTCGCGGCCGGAGAGCTTGCCAAGTGACTGAGCGATCGAATAGAGCGGCGAGGAAAAGTCCGGGATTTGCACGAACGCCAGCAGCAGGCCCGCGATCCAGAACAGATGATTATGGGTGAACAGAGAGATGAGCGCGAGAACTGCCACCACCTCCATCTGCACCTTGCTCGTACGATGGGCCATGCGTTCAGGAACGGCATGAAGTTGAAAATAGAGATTGCCGACCGCAAGCACCGCCACGACCAGGAAGATGATCACCGCGACGAACAGATAGTCCGTCTGTCCGGGTTGAGAAATGAACACAGGTAAATGTTCGATTGCGGCTGGATTGACTGCTGCGTCTGTCATTCGACCACCTCGACAAAGAAAACGGTTGAACTCGCATGCGTTTCAAAAACATGCGCGTTGCTGTGGTCTAGTGAACGAATGGAGATGGTGTGTAGTATGTTACAGTAACATACGGTTGGAGACGCCGTGGGAACTCGCCCGGAAGGCCCCCCGTCGAAGCACGTTGGCGACCCTTACTGCGCATTGTTTGGCGCCTGATGAACACATCGAGGAAACTTTGCCGACGACTGTGGCACAGAAGTTTGGTTTCCAGTCGATGCAGAATCCGGCCACGCGATGCCGACGCGTCAGGATCTTGAACCGTAGCTAGCACTCAGCATCGTCGAACGTGGACCGAAGCGTTTCGAGGGTCGCAACTCGGCATCCTTGTCACCGATGGCATCGGTGCCAGGCTACTCAAGGGCCACATCATCGGCGACCATCAAGCAGAAGGCCGTCTTCATTATGCGAAGAGATGGCCGTTGCCACTCGCACGAAGATTCGGAAGGCGAGGAAAGAGAAGACGGGGTACGACGACCTGCTCCGAGAACTCCATCACCTCGCTCAAGCTAACCGCGCCACCAGCGTCTGGACAGGAAAGCGGTTCCGTGGCATCAAAAAAGACATGAACACCGCGCGCACCAATTCAAAGCTCCTACTCGCCATCCTTCCGATGGTGGGTTAGCACGCGCTTGCGTTTTAAAGATGCAGCAACCCGCCGAAGAGGCGGGTTTTTTGTTGCCATTCCTCTTCGGTCGGAATTTCGGGACAGAAGGGAGTTCGCAATGCCGTATGATCCCAAGACGATCGAGCCGCGATGGCAGCGATACTGGGAGGAAAACCAGACGTTCAGAACGGAGGACGACCAAAGTCGTCCGAAGTATTATGTCCTGGACATGTTTCCCTATCCGTCCGGCGACGGCCTGCATGTTGGTCATCCGGAAGGCTATACCGCAACCGACGTCGTGGCCCGGTACAAGCGCATGATGGGCTTCAATGTCCTGCATCCGATGGGGTGGGATGCCTACGGGCTGCCCGCCGAGCGATACGCAGTGCGGACGGGCGTCCATCCAGCGATCACCACGCGGCGCAACATCTCGAATTTCAGGAAGCAGGTCCGGCGTCTGGGCTTTTCCTACGATTGGAGTCGGGAGATTTCGACCACCGATCCCGAGTTCGTACGATGGACGCAATGGCTCTTCCTGCAAATGTATAAGGCTGGCCTGGCCTACCAGGCAGACGTTGCCGTCAACTGGTGCCCGGCACAAGGTACGGTCCTGGCCAACGAGGAAGTGAAGGACGGCCGCTACGTGGAAACCGGAGACCCGGTGGAGCGTCGCACGATGCGTCAGTGGATGCTGAAAATCACCGCCTATGCCGACCGCCTGCTCGCCGATCTGGACGAGCTGGACTGGCCGGACGGCATCAAGGCGATGCAGCGCAACTGGATCGGCAGATCAGAAGGCGCTGAGGTGACTTTCGACGTCGAGGATGGAGAGAGTTCCCTGACAGTTTACACCACGCGTCCGGAAACGATCTTCGGCGTTACGTTCATCGTCCTCTCCCCTGAGCACCCTGCTATCGATGCCATCGCTTCCGTCGGCCAACGCGGAGAGGTCGACGCCTACCGCACCCGCGCGGCGGCAATGAGCGCGATAGAGAAGTCGCAAGCGCAATGGAAAAGCGGAGTGTTCACCGGAGCCTATGCGATCAACCCGGCGAATGGTTTGCGGATTCCGGTGTGGGTGGCCGACTACGTGCTGATGGCCTACGGCACCGGAGCAATCATGGCCGTTCCAGCCCATGACGACCGCGACCGCGATTTCGCACAGGAGTTCGGGCTGCCGATCGTCGAAGTCGTGTCGGCGTCTGGCTCCCCCTCCGGCGATGTGCCGTCCGCTGCGCAGACTGGCGAAGGCTTGATGGTCAACTCCGGCTTCATGGATGGAATGGAGACGAAAACGGCGAGAACGGCAGCGATCGCATGGATGACCGAGCAAGGCGTCGGGGTGGAGCGCATCGAGTACAAGCTGCGCGACTGGCTGTTCTCGCGGCAGAGATACTGGGGAGAACCCTTTCCTATCCTGCATGCCGCCGACGGCAGTATCGTGCCCCTGCCGGAGGACGCCCTGCCACTGCTGCCTCCCGAACTCAACGAATACAGGCCGACGCCGGACGGGGAGCCGCCGCTGGCGCGGGCGGGCGATTGGGTCCGGACGGTCGATCCGAAGTCCGGCATGGACGCTCTGCGGGAAACCAACACGATGCCGCAATGGGCGGGATCGTGCTGGTATTACCTGCGCTTTGCCGATCCTCAGAACGCGACCGCGCCGATCGATCCTGAGAAGGAGAAATACTGGCTGCCCGTCGATCTCTATGTGGGAGGAGCCGAGCATGCGGTGCTGCATCTGCTCTACGCGCGCTTCTGGCACAAAGTGCTGTTCGACATCGGCGTCGTGACGTCCAAAGAGCCGTTCCGCAAGCTGTTCAACCAGGGAATGATCCTTGGCCTTCAGCTACAAGGATGCGACTGGCAGATACTATCGACCCGAGGACGCGGCCGAGCGCGACGGCCGCTGGTATGTCGGAGAAATCGAGGTCGAGCGCCAAGTCGAGAAGATGTCGAAGTCAAAGTTCAATGTCGTCAATCCTGACGAGGTGGTCGAACGATACGGCGCCGACGCCATGCGTCTGTATGAACTCTTCATGGGGCCATTGGACGTTGCCAAGCCGTGGCAAATGTCCGGCGTGGCCGGGGTCAGCCGCTTCCTCCATCGCGTATGGCGGATCGCCAGTGGAGAGGATGGCATGGTGTCGAGCAAAATTATCGATGCGAAGCCGTCCCCGGAGATCGCCCGCGCTCTTCACAAGACGATCAAGGCTGTCGGCAACGATATCGAGGCCCTGCGTTTCAACACGGCGATCTCAAAGCTGATGGAGCTGTCAAACGCATTGACGGGACTGGACATCAAACCACGGTCGGCAGTCGAATCCTTCGTTCTGCTGCTGGCACCGTTCGCGCCGCACATTGCCGAGGAACTCTGGAGAATGCTGGGACATCCGGAAAGTCTGTCGCATGAACCCTGGCCGACATACGACCCCACTCTCGCCGACGATGATATTCGCGAATTTATCGTCCAGGTCAACGGCAAGCTGCGAGGCAGGATTCAGGCTCCCTCGACGCTCGCCGCTGATGAACTCGTCAGGCTGGCTGCGCAGGAGCCTGACGTTCGGTCGAGGTTGACGGGGAAGGCAGTGCTGAAGGAAATCGTTGTCCCTGGACGGCTGGTGAACTTCGTGCTTGCTCCATAGCGTCGAGCCGCTCTGGAACCTGGTCGAGACTGTCGCCACCGCTTCGCGTGGAATCTGAAGATCCTGCTCAGCTTCTTCACGCATCATCGGAGGTGCAGCAGCAATCCGTCCCGTATCGACTCTATACTCGCCCCTGTCCTTGAGAGGTCATCGAGAAAAACTCTTTGTTTTCAATGTCACGAATTGCAGCCAGAGTTGGCATTAGCACAGTGTTAGCGTGAGCCATTTATCGTTGCGACACCATTGGAAACCGCCACGGAACATATCAAGGATCGGCTGCAACAGCGACAGGCAGAATGGTGACGGGCTCTGAAACGCCGGCTTACGGAGATGACATGAAACTGGTTCTAGGCAGCGTGATATTGGCGTCTGGCATACTGCTATCCAGCCCGTCGGGATTTGCCGCTTCCGGCGGATGGCAGTCGGATGGGCAAGGCACGAGATACTGGCACGTCACTCCACCGCCCGGGCAATGCAATATAAGCCAGGCGAGAAACCGGGCGCTTCGGGCCGGCATCTATCGCAGCGAGATTATACAGCAGGATGAGAATATCATCGTGCTCAGAGGTCTGGATGAATCAGGCGACCGGCGAACGATCGGTTTCGGCAACATCAGGGGATGCCCTGAGTTGGAAGGCTATGAGGATCCCTCGCACTTCTGAAGGCATGCTTAGAATTTGTTCAGCGAACTTTTCCAGTTCCGACCGGGGTGCGCATTTCTGTGCAAACGTCGCGCCTATACCGATCAGCGAGGCTGGCGGTTAGTAGCTACTCGCGGACGCCGGTTGCGATTGCGCCTCGGATGGGCCGCATCCTCAATTCGCCAAGCTTACACATCCGCTCGTTTGACCATAATCTGGCTCTACGCAGCCTGATGGATGCGGAAGTCCCCGCACGTCGTCGAATGTTTGGTGTGGGCGGGATTGTTCGTGTTGAAGTATCCAGTGCAAGGATTATCGGGCGCAGCCTTGAGCGGAATTGCCAGGCTCCTCTCGCGTGCGGAACGCTTCGCAGCGCAGACCATTCTGCCGGCTCTGTTTGCCCTGCCGGCACTTGTCGGCTCCGCATCATTTGCCTCGGCGGAAGATCGCGCCCTGAAGCTGTTCTTTACCCATACGGGCGAGAGGGCCACGATTACCTACAAGCGGGACGGAAAGTTCGATCCGAAGGGCCTTGCCCAGATCAATCGGTTTCTGCGCGATTGGCGAAGGAACGAGCCGACCCGGATGGATCCGCGGCCGCTCGACCTGGTCTGGGAGGTGTATAAGCGCAGCGGCGGCAAGGACTATATCCACATCGTCTCCGCCTATCGCTCTCCGGCCACCAACAACATGCTGCGCAACCGCTCGCGCAGCACGGGTGTCGCCAAGAAGAGCCAGCACATGCTGGGCAAGGCGATGGATTTCTACGTTCCCGGCGTCAAGCTTGCGACGCTGCGGGCGCTTGCCATGCAGTTGCAGGTCGGCGGTGTTGGCTATTATCCGACTTCGGGATCGCCCTTCGTGCATCTCGACCTCGGCAATGTCCGGGCCTGGCCGCGCATGTCGCGGCAGGAACTCGCGCGCATATTCCCGAATGGGCAGACGATGCATCTCCCGGCCGATGGCCGGCCGCTGCCGGGATACAATCAGGCGGTTGCGAGCTACAAGAAACGCGGCGGCGCCAGCTCGATAGAGATCGCCAGCACCGCTGGAGAAGACGAAGATGTGGCGGGGTCGAGCAGGCCTGACGGCGACACTGGAGATAGCAAGCTGGTGACGGCGATGCTGCCGACGCCGAAAAGCCGCGCCTTGAATGCGCTGGCGCGCCAGACCGGCGCGGTCGAGCGGAATGAAAAAGACCTCGCTGGGGATGTTCCAGCTTTCCCGGTTCCGATACCGGCCATGCGCCCGGTCGCCATGACGCATGATGCGGGCGCGGACGACTCACTGGTGACTGCGTCGATCGGCCCGATCGAGGCGCTTCCGGAACGACGGCCGCCGGCATTGCCGGCCCACGCCCGTTTCCATCCCCTCGCAGCTGCACAGGAAAGCTCCGAGCGGGGCGCAGATATGATCGCCTCGCTGCCGATGACTGCATCCTGGGAAGAAGCGGGCTTCTTGGGATCGACCTCCGAGGCGGCGCTGATGAAATGGGCGCTGCATTCTCCGGGCGAGGCGATCGGGTTGAGCGCGCCTCGCGTCTCGCCCCGCACGGTTGATCGTCAGGCGAATGTTGCGACTTCGGGTGAGGCTGTCATTCCGGTCGCCGCCGCAGGACCATTCGATGCCGGCCGGTTTGTGTCGCCTCCGGAGGGTTGACGTCATCAGCGGTTGATCCGACGGCAATCGCTGCCGAGGTCAGCAGGCCGGGTTCTCGCTTTCTTTTCAGTCATCCGCGTCTGCTGGCGGATAGATTGGCGCGCCGGACGACGTCATCTTCGCCACCGTCCACCCCCGTCGGAGAGCGAGGTGACACCAATGACAAGCGATAAGGTGCCGAATAGCGGATGGGGCCGAAGCGTGCGAAGGTGCGAAACCGGTTCAGCGAAGACTATCGCGAGGCTTCCAGGCGGCTACCCCCGCGCAGAAGGTTCAGCCAGGCCCGCGACACTTTCTCCGCGCCAGTGCCGCCGATATGGCAATCGTCGTAGCGGTCATCCCCATCGAGCAACGCGTCAGAATTTACTCCCTCTCGGATACCATGGCCGCTTTTTGACAGGGCCAGCTGCGCCCGTACAATTGGATTGTCTGGAATATGCTCCTTGAAGCCGCCGTTGCTCGGTTCCAGGCATTTCGATGCGATCGAAATGTAAACGGGTGCCTCGACGCCGTGCTGACGCAGCGTGTCAACCATCGACATGAAATGGTCCTGGTAGGCCTGCACAGTGGTGCCCAGAACGAGGTCCGCCTCTCCTTGCACCCAGAGGACGCTCGTTATTCGATAGTTGGAATCCTGAAGCTGTTTCATTGTATCGACCAGCACAGGATTGATGTCGCCACCGGGCGCCCACCGTGCGACCTCAGATCCGGAATAAGCGAGAGGCGCGAGGACGACGCTGTCATACTGTCCCGAGGCAATCAAATTGTTCGCAAGGAGCGTCCAGTATTCTCCCTTGGTATCGGTCGATCCAAGAAGTGGCGACGCTGCGACGAAGCACCGTTTGTCAAAGGCGTTGACGACGCGAGCGCCATAATGCGACCTGTGTCGTTGTCCACCGTCGTTGGCCGCGTTCGATTGGCCAAGAATTAGCAAGACAGCCGTTCGATCGGTTTGAGTGGGGCAGGTCACAGAGGTTTTTGATTCATCCCCGATGAGGCGTTCCTTGTCGTCGAAACTATATCGGCTTGGGGCCGCCGGCTTCTCTCCAACAACCGTTTTCCTCAGCGCGGAAAGTTGTGGCCACGGAAAGATCTCATGTCTCGCGCTCATGCCGCCGACGAAGTATATCGCGATTAAAGCGGCCCCGCCGACTGTTAGCGTCTTACGCATCTCGTTACCCTTTGCTCATCACCCGATAGCATGGAGCCTATTGGACTAATCAAGGCCGGTCCAGTTATGCAATAGGGGTAACCCAAGCATCACTCGATATTGACGTCATTCATCGGAGGGTTGACGTCATTAGAGGTTGATCCGACGGCAATCGCGGCCGAGGTCAGCAGGCCGGGTCCTCGCTTTCTTTTCAGTCATCCGCGTCTGCTGGCGGATAGATTGGCGCGCCGGACGACGTCATCTTCGCCACCGTCCCCCCGTCGGAGAGCGAGGTGACACCAATGACAAGCGATAGGGTGCCGAATAGCGAACGGGGCCGAAGCGTGCGAAGCTGCGAAGCTGCGAAAACCGGTTCAGGCAAGTCTATCGCGAGGCTTCCGGGCCGCGATCGCCGCGCAGAAGGTTCAGCCAGGCCCGCGACAGTTTCTCCGCGCCAGTGCCGCCGATATGGCAATCGTCGTAGCGGTCATCCCCATCGAGCAACGCGTCAGAATTTACTCCCTCTCGGATACCATGGCCGCTTTTTGACAGGGCCAGCTGCGCCCGTACAATTGGATTGTCTGGAATATGCTCCTTGAAGCCGCCGTTGCTCGGTTCCAGGCATTTCGATGCGATCGAAATGTAAACGGGTGCCTCGACGCCGTGCTGACGCAGCGTGTCAACCATCGACATGAAATGGTCCTGGTAGGCCTGCACAGTGGTGCCCAGAACGAGGTCCGCCTCTCCTTGCACCCAGAGGACGCTCGTTATTCGATAGTTGGAATCCTGAAGCTGTTTCATTGTATCGACCAGCACAGGATTGATGTCGCCACCGGGCGCCCACCGTGCGACCTCAGATCCGGAATAAGCGAGAGGCGCGAGGACGACGCTGTCATACTGTCCCGAGGCAATCAAATTGTTCGCAAGGAGCGTCCAGTATTCTCCCTTGGTATCGGTCGATCCAAGAAGTGGCGACGCTGCGACGAAGCACCGTTTGTCAAAGGCGTTGACGACGCGAGCGCCATAATGCGACCTGTGTCGTTGTCCACCGTCGTTGGCCGCGTTCGATTGGCCAAGAATTAGCAAGACAGCCGTTCGATCAGTTTGAGTCGGGCAGGTCACGGGCGTTTTCGATTCATCGCCGATGAGCCGCCCCTTGTCGTCGAAAGTATATCGGCTTGGAGCCGCTGCCTTCTCTCCGCCAACCATTTTCCTCAGCGCGGAAAGTTGTGGCCAAGGAAAGATCTCATGTCTCGCACTCATGCCGCCGAGAAAGTACACGGTGATCAAGGCGGCCCCGCCGACTGCCAGCGTTTTGCGCATGGTCGTGACCTTTAATCATCATCCGATGACTCATCGAGGCTGGTCCAGCCACGAAGGTTCCTTGACACCAGCCACATCTGCTTGCTCGGGCACGATCCTTTGAAAAGAGGTCGTCGTGAAGATCGAGCCCGGTCGCTGCTTCAACTATAGCCCGGGCCAGTGATTGCAATCATCCGGTTGGGTGAGGGATCGCGCCCGCCAGTAATCCCGCGTGCGGCGACATGAAGAAAGTCCCTTTGCGCGTGGGAAGACGATCACAGATTGGCGCGGCGAGGACAACGTGGGAGCGGGAGCACCGGTTATTCCTCTTCGCTGCCCTGATCATTTGGATCGACGGACACAGGATCTCTGTGTTAGGCAGCCCAAAAGCGCCACTCTTGCGCGCGACCAGAGTACGCTCTCGATATCGAAGGCAGGCGCTAGCATTGAAGGTTTACAGACCAGAGATTGATGGCTTACGGGCCATATCGGTGATCGCGGTTATTCTTTACCACGCCGCTTTCACGGTTGCCGGCCACACGTTGCTTCCTGGTGGATACATTGGCGTCGATGTATTTTTTGTGATCAGCGGCTTCCTGATTTCCCAAATTTTGCTGACGGAAATCGAAGCAACGGGGCGTATCGATTTTCTTAAATTCTATGCCCGGCGCGCGCGGAGAATTCTGCCGGCGTTGTTCGCAGTGATTTTCGCGACAATTCCCCTCGCCTATTATTTTTTGTTACCACTGGAACTCACAGACTACGCGAACTCCATAGGGTCGTCGCTCCTATTTGGATCGAATATCTATTTTTATTTTACCGCGGCTCAGTACGGCGAGCCCAATACCCTTCTCAAGCCTTTTCTTCACACCTGGTCGTTGAGCGTCGAAGAGCAGTTTTATATCGGCTTTCCGGTCTTATTGCTCCTCGTGCGCCGATACCTGAAATCAAGGTTTTTGCCCTGCGTGTTGCTCGCGGCATGCCTCAGCTTTGTATTGTGTATCGTGACGGTGCGGCATGATCCGCAACAGGCCTTCTACTCGCCGCTCACCCGGGCCTGGGAACTGCTGGCCGGAACACTTCTCGCCTATTACGAGGTCAAGCGTGGACGACCTCGCCCTCAGCCGTTGCTCGCGGCGGCCGGGCTTATCCTTGTTCTTGGTTCGCTTATCCTGTTTGGAAAGGATACGGTTCATCCTGGCCGGTTGACTTTGATCCCAGTCATCGGGACCTGTCTGGTGCTCGCATTCGCCGGTCAGCAGAACGCAGCCGGGCGCCTGTTGGCGTCTCGGCCTGCCGCACTCACCGGATTGGTGTCCTACTCTTTATATTTGTGGCACTATCCGGTCTTCGCCTTCTGGCGGTTGACAAGCCTGGATTTCAACAATGGTGACAAGCTTCTCGCCATCGCAATGACGGTCCTGGTCGCGGTCGTCAGCTTTGTCGTCATCGAAAAGCCCTTTCGCCACACCAGGAGAAGCCGCGCCCTCTGGATCACCCTGAGCTCATCCGTTGTCACCATCGCGGCTGCTGTCCTGTCAGCAATCACTATGGCCGGTTTTCCTCACAGGCTGGATGAAGTCTATCCACCTCTGGCGCAGGCGAACGAAGCACGGCTCGAAAGCACTTTTCTAAGCCTGAACGACAACATTCAAGCCGGGAAACCCATTATCTTCATCATCGGGGACTCGCACGCCAGAAACTGGTCGATCGCGCTGAAAAATTACATCGATACCGACCGATATCAAATCGTGGCACTCAGCTACTTGAACTGCATGGTCGAGATCAACAACGATATTGTTAAGGCCCCCTCTCGCGCCAGCATTTACGATAAATACTGCATTCCCTTTGAAAAATATATCAACGACAAATCATTGCTCAGCCGAACGAAAGCGATCTTCCTCACGAGCCTTCGGCCCTTTGAGTACACCGTCAACCCCTTCAGGTTTGAACTTCTTTCCTGGATGAAAAGCCACTCGGATGACGCGCGCATTTTCGTTTTCGGAAATTATTTCCAGCTCGACGAATCACACTCATGCCTGGGGCTGATGTTTCAGAGAAAATCCGATGCCTCCATATGCCTGCGGGAAGCGAGCTATCCGCCGGCCAACCAGCGTTTAGCGCAACTGCCACTTTTCCCATCCGATCTTGCTTTCACCTATGTCGATATCGTCAAGCTTCACTGCGATTACGACAAGGAGAAATGCCTCACCAGCAGCAGGGGTGTTCCGTTCATCACAGACTGGAACCATATGACAGCAGAATTTCTGACGACCCTGATTGGCGACATTCTGGAAAAGAGAACCGCTGACCTGCGGGGCGACGGTCTCCTCGATTTCCTGGTACCGCCGCATGCCAGGCCATCCGAACGAACTGCAAGTTCTCAGCCGAACGCTGGCCCTACGTCTTTCGCTTCTCCATCAAATTAGGCGGCCGGAGGCCGGGAACGACGGTGAACTTGGTGTTCCCCATGCGCACGCGCCCGCTATGTCGCCAAAGCTCGCATCAATCTAGCTTTGATAGACAGCCACGTCGGCTTCGCCTTCTTGGTCTTACGCTCCTGATTGCAGGCGAAACAAACAAGATGAAGGTTTTCGAGGCGACCATTTCCGCCCTGGCTTGCGGGCTTGATGTGATCCCATGTGGCCAAGTTTGCGACTGTGGCGAGCCTGTTGCGTTTGCGATCCCTGTTGTGAAATCCAGGAAGAACCATGGCAGCCTCGCAAATACCGCATTGCCCGGCCTGAAGCTCGAATGCTTTCCGCTTTCGACCGTGTCTGTACTTCGCAAATTTGCTCAAGCGATGATTGCCTTGTCTGCAATTCTCGGTTGATTTAGAAAAGCTGCAATCTGGATCGCTGTCAATTATCCTTAAGGGGTACATCCAACGGGCGACTGTCGCTAGTCGCCTGTCGTAACTCACCAACAAATTTTTCCGGCCATTCTCCTGCGGATGGCCCGGCCTGATGCGCTCGAGCGCGGTGCCGAGCCTCAGCCACCACGCCGACAGCTTTGAAAGATTGTAGAGCCCGAGGCAAATCGCAGGGCCTTACCCTGCGTTCAGCGGTGTCCCGCGGGCGCGATTGCACTTCGGATACTCAACTCGCCAAGCCTCCGCATCCGCTTATTAGGAGTTTGTTGACCATAAGCTGGCTTTACTGAGCGTGATGGATGCGGAGTTCCCGCCCGTCGTCGAGTGTTTGGTGTGGGCGGATTGGTCGTGTTGAAGTATCCAGTGCAAGGATTATTGGGCGGAATTGCCACGCTCCTGTCGCGTGCGGAACGGTTCGCAGCGCAGACCATTCTGCCGGCTCTGTTTGCGCTGCCGGCACTTGTCGGTTCGGCATCATTTGCCTCGGCGGAAGATCGCGCCCTGAAACTGTTCTTTACCCATACCGGCGAAAGGGCCACGATTACCTACAAGCGCGACGGCAAGTTCGATCCGAAGGGCCTTGCCCAGATCAATCGGTTTCTGCGCGACTGGCGAAGGAACGAGCCGACCCGGATGGATCCGCGGCTGCTCGACCTGGTCTGGGAGGTGTACAAGAAGAGCGGCGGCAAGGACTACATCCACATCGTCTCCGCCTATCGTTCCCCCACCACCAACAACATGCTGCGCAACCGTTCGCGCAGCACCGGCGTCGCCAAGAAGAGCCAACACATGCTGGGCAAGGCGATGGATTTCTACGTTCCCGGCGTCAAGCTTGCGACGCTGCGGGCGCTTGCCATGCAGATGCAGGTCGGCGGTGTCGGATATTACCCGAGCTCGGGATCGCCCTTCGTGCATCTCGACGTCGGCAATGTCCGCGCCTGGCCCCGCATGTCGCGGCAGGAACTCGCGCGAATCTTCCCGAATGGGCAGACGATGCATCTCCCGGCCGATGGCCGGCCGCTGCCGGGATACAGTCAGGCGGTGGCGAACTACAAGAAGCGCGGCGGCCCCAGCTCGATCCAGATCGCCAGCAGCGCGGGAGAAGGCGACGAGGTGGGGGCATCGACCACGCCGAGCGGCAACGCCACAGACGGCAAGCTCGTGACGGCGCTTCTGCCCGCGCCCCGAAGCCGGGCATTGAACGCGCTGGCGCTGCAGACCGGCGCGGTCGAGCCGGATGACAAACGGTCGGCTGGGGATGTTTCATCTTTGCCGATTCCGATCCCGGCGATGCGGCCGCCCGCCCTCGAGCACGACGCCGGCGTGGACGACAAACTGGAGACTGCATCGATCGGCCCGATTGCCGTCGTTCCGGACAGACCGGCGTCTGCATTGCCGGCCCACGCCCGTTTCGAACCCCTCGTTGTTGCACAAGGGGCCTCCAAACAGGGCGCCGATATGATCGCCTCCCTGCCGATGACCGCTTCCTGGGAAGAAGCAAATTTCCTCGGAACGACGTCCGACGCAGCGCTGATGAAATGGGCGCTGCATGCTCCCGGCGAGGCGATGGGATTGAGCGCGCCTCGCCTTTCTCCCCGCACGGTTCATCGGGAGATCAATACCGCGTCAGGTGAAGATATCATTCCGGTCGCCGCCGCTGACCTGTTCGATGCGAGCCGGTTTGCGTCGCCCCCGGAGGGCTGAGCTCCATCGTCAAGGCGCAATGGGTTGTGCCTGCGACGCCGATCAAGAGCGCTGAACATTGATTCTACTGACGAATTCCGCCCCAAGAGATCGCCGCGCGCCCGACATCCGTCTGCCGCCACCTTCTCCCCGCTTGCGGGGCGGAGGGACCATGCCGCGACGTCCGCTTTCTCACCTCACCCTCGCAGGGCACGTCCCCTCGCCCCGTTTACGGAGGTCCGAAGGACGGGGCGAGACCAGTGGCTCGACCCCGAATGAACTCTTCCGAATATGGCTGATCCGGCTCGACGACTGGCTCGGCTCTATATCGCCTTCATTGCCCAAGAGCCTCTCGGCATCGTCATACCGGCCAATAAAAACTATCCTAACGAGAATAGCGTCGCCTCGGCCTGTCAAATCTTGACCGCATTCTCGGCCGACGGAGTGCAATAGGCTTCTGTGGGACCCGGCAGAAGCCGGCTTTCAAGACGCACAAAGGATGCCATTCAGCTTGAAACGACGGTCGTGCTTTTCCCGATATCGGGTCGTGCTTTTCCCGATATCGGGTCGGACTTTGGCCCGATGCGCCAGCCAGCGACCGCATGATACAAACTCGTTTGAGTTTGACGGACATGCTGTGGGCGTAATTGGGCACAATTCATAGCAGCGAACGGGCCGCAGACATCGGAGAGGCAGCCCATGTTCTGCACCCGCAATGTCTCTCGACGCCGAACAGAGGATACCACCATAAGTAAAGGAATTAATAATTAACAGTAATGTTAGAGTATTTCCTGGAGTTTTTCTAGGTAATTGCCACATGTAACAGGTGATGCTAATACAGCAGCCACCTCTTCCCCAAGTCACGAGGCGAATGTAATGAGAAGCGTATTGGTATCTGGCGGAGCTGGGTTCATCGGATCGCATTTATGTGACAGGCTTTTGCTTAGAACTGACATCGAAAAGCTGGTCGTTGTTGACAATCTTTGGACCGGACTTTTCGAAAATATCTCCCACATCAGGGACTCCCGTTTTCACTTCGTGAAATCGGACGTCGAGACGTTGCGGAGCTCTGAAAAATTCGACGAAATCTACCATCTTGCGTCCCCGGCATCGCCGCCCTGGTATATGAAGGAGCCGCAGAGGACGATTTCGGCCAATCTTCTCGGAGCATTCCGGCTGCTGGAGCTGTTGAAGAAGGGCGGGCGTTTCGGCTTCACCTCCTCCTCGGAAGTCTACGGCGACCCCTTGGTATCGCCGCAACCGGAATCCTATAAGGGCCAGGTCGACTGTACCGGGCCGCGCTCGTCCTATGACGAGAGCAAGCGGTGCACGGAGTCGCTGCTGTTCGAGATGCAGCGCACCCGCGGGCTCGACGTCAAGGTGATCCGCCCCTTCAATATTTATGGGCCCCGAACACGCGCCGACGACGGCCGCGCGGTCTCCAACTTCCTCACCCAGGCGCTTTCCGGCCGGCCTATCACCGTGTTCGGCGATGGCCTTCAGTCCCGCAGCTGGGGCTATGTCGACGATATCGTCGATGGCTTCGCCCGATATTTCTGGATCAACGAAACCGACTACAAGGGACCTCTGAACATCGGCAATGATCGTGAGATTTCGGTTCTCGAGGTCGCGCAATATATTTCCAAGCTCGCCGGCGGCGTGCCGATCGTCTTCAAGCCGTCACCGCCGCAGGACCCGACGAACCGGCGGCCGGACCTGACCAATGCGAACTACGTCATGCCCGAGTGGTCGTGCAAGATCTCCTACGAACAGGGCGTGGCCATGACACTCGACTGGTTCAGGCAAAAAATGACGGCGGGCGCGGCGGAATAGACCATCACGGCTTTGCGGGCCTCCCGTTTCGATGCCGGCGCGTTTGTTTTACGGTGCGATTGAGAGAGTGATGATGCAGGAACCCATTCCGTCCGATCTGAAGAGCATCCGTTTTCCCGTCCCCATCCACTATCTCGATCTCGCATCCGATCACGCCGATGCCGTTTCGCACGCCGTTTCCGACGGGCTCGTGGTTTTTCTCGCGGATGGTCTTCCCGTCGGGCAAGCCTATGTCGAAAAGCCCGAGACCGCGGCTGTCATCGCCGCGCGTGTCGTCCAGGCCGATACGCTCGAGCATGCGCGCCAGGTCGCGCAAACGCCGCTCAGCAATCGCGACGTCAGCATTCTGATCTGCACCAAGGACCGGCCGGAGGAACTGCGCCGGTGCCTAGCCTCGATCCCCGAACAATCGCTCCGCCCGGTCGAGATCATCGTCGTCGACAATGCCTCATCCGGCGATGCGACGCGGCGCGTGGTAGAGGAAGCCGGCGTCACCTATGTCCGCGAGGACCGGGTCGGGCTGGATCATGCCCGCAATGCGGCGGTTCGCGCGGCGAAAACCGAATTCGTCGCGTTCACCGACGATGACGTGGTCCTCCACCGGCAGTGGCTGGAGAACCTGATGAAGGGGTTCGATCAGCCTGAGATCGCCTGCGTCACCGGGCTGGTCCTTCCCGGGGAACTGGCAACTCCGGCCCAGTTCATCTTCGAAAAACATTGGAGTTTCGGCAGGGGTTATCTCAGGCAGGATTTCGACCGGGATTTCTATCGACTGCACGAACGTTACGGCGCGCCGGTCTGGACGATCGGCGCCGGTGCGAGCCAGGCTTTCCGCCGCAAGGTCTTCGACGAGATCGGCCTGTTCGATGTCCGCCTGGATATGGGCGCGGCCGGCTGCTCGGGCGATTCCGAATATTGGAACCGGCTGCTCCATCATGGCCATGTCTGCCGCTACGAGCCGACGGCGGTCTCCTGGCATTTTCATCGCAAGGATATGAAGGGGCTTTCCAAACAGATCCATCAATATATGAGCGGCCATATCGCAGCGCTCCTCGTCCAGTATCAGAATACCGGCAATGGCGGCAATCTCAGGCGCATCCTGGTTTCCTTTCCGAAATATTATGCCGGCCGGCTGCGCCGGCGATTGCGCAAGGGTGCGACCTCGAACGATTTCTTCTTGAAGCAGGAGATGCTCGGCAGCGTCAACGGCGCGCTCTATGTTCTCAGGCGATGGAAGATGCCGGCATGGTGACAGCTGCGACGCCGGATATATCCTTCCTCATCCCTGCCTATAACGCCGAGGATACGCTTGCCGAATGTCTCGCCAGTCTGCAGCAGCAGACGCGATCGAACTGGCAGGCTGTGGTGGTCGATGACGGTTCGAGCGATCGCAGCTGGGAAATTCTGCAGGGCATGGCGGAAACCGACAGCCGCATTCTCCCCGTCCGGCAGCCGAATGCGGGTGCGGCCGCGGCGCGAAACCATGCCGCACGCCTGGCGGCCGCGCCGCTGCTCTGCATGCTGGATGCCGACGATTGGGTGGACCCGCGCTATATCGAAAACATGCTGCCGGCGGCGGATGCAGCGCTGCCTGTGATCGCTCATTGCTCCTACCGCCGGGTGGCTCCGGACGGGCGGATGATGCCGGTGGCACAGGCCCCGATCCTGACAGGCGATCACGCCCGGCGCGAATTCTCCTCTTTTTGCGCGATCGCCATCCATACGGCCGTCTTTCCCAAGAGCCTTTTCGAGCGGATCGGAGGCATGGACGAGACCCTGCAGACCGGCGAGGAGTGGGAACTCTGGCTGCGCATGGCCTTTGCCGGCGCCGAATTCCGCCGCGTCGACCCATGCCTTGCCTTCTATCGCATGAAAGCGGGTTCGCTGTCCGGCGACCCGAGGAAACTGGTGCGTGACGCCGTCCGCGTGACCACGAAGGCGCAAGCTCTCAGGATTCAGCAAGGCATGTCGGCCGAAGGCCCGGAGGCCGGCTGGGTGACGCCGGCTTTCAGCCAGCTGCGCATGCTCGTCTGGGCCGCCTGCGCCAGGCTCGATCCAGCCGCCGACGTTGCAACCCTTGCGGCATTGCTGCCCGAGATCCCCGACGCCGCCGGACACGAGCGCTTTCTTGTCGACGTCGTCATGCATGGGCTGCGGACCGGCCTGCTCGCCGATCGGGACGAGGACCTCATCGATGCACTCGCCAAATGGCAGCCGACTTTCCTTTCGCTCATCCGCCTGATCGAGCGGCATTCCTTCCCCGGCACCGGCCGCAAGATCATCGAAACCCTCGGCTGGCGGCTGACCGCCGAAAACCCTTTGCGATCCTTCACGCTGGGCAATCTCCAGGTGATCAGCGTCGAGCTTGGCAGGCTTGCCAGAATCCCCAAAGCCGCACAGGCCGATACGCTCGTCATGCACGCCTTCTCAGGCAAGGAGCATGTCGGCTCTTTTGTCGGGCCGTTCTGGGGCGATCTGTCGATCCGGGCGCAGGTCCGGCTGATCATGCAGGAGATGCAGGCGGAAGAGCACCTGCAGACGCCGCGCTCGCTCGCCTATGCCGGTTCGTGGACAAGGGAGGCGCTGCGCGGCTACCGAGCCTTCGGCGATTTGATCATTCGCAGCGGCCGGCGCGGACGGCTCGAACGGCTTCTGGTGCGTATCGGCCGCGACGCCATTCTCACCGCTGCGCCCAGCGACAAACGGGATAACGACGCCCGGCTATCCGACCTCCTGCTGGATCTCGAACGCCGCCTGTCGCCGCCCGTCCGACATGCCGCCGGCGCAGAGCCGCACACAGACAAGCCGGCTGCCGCCGTTCATTCCGCAGAAGAATATTGGGAACATATCTTCGAACGCCCGGATCCCTGGAATTACCTTTCGGTCTATGAGCAGGTCAAATATGCGCAGACATTGAGCCTGATTCCGGAGGGAACCGAGACGGCCCTGGAACTTGCCTGCGCCGAGGGGATCTTTACCGAGAAGCTGGCGCCGAAGGTCGGCCGCCTGACGGCCACGGATATTTCCCAGCGCGCCATTGACCGGGCGGTCGAGCGGTGCCGCGGCCATGACAATGTCGAGTTCCGCGTTCTCGATTTCGCCAGACAAGATCTCCCGCCCGAGCAGGATCTCGTTATCTGCTCAGAAGTCCTCTATTACATGAAGGATGAGGAGATGCTGGCGGAGGTCTGCCGGAAGATCGCGGCTGCGGTGAAGCCGGGCGGCTGCCTGATCACCGCCCATCCCCATCTCCGCCGGGACGAACCCGCCCGCACCGGTTTCGATTGGGGCCATCCATTCGGTGTCGGCACGATCAAGCAGGTGCTGGCGTCACAGGCCGGGCTCGCCCTAGAGGAGACTGTAGACACCGCGCTTTACGCGATCCACCGGTTCCGAAAGGCCGCCGTGGCCGATCCCGTCCTCAGGGTCGAGCCGTATGGAACGCCGATCGATGTCGATGTCGCAAGACACATCATCTACGGACCGGCCGGCATAGCGCGCGAAGCGGCATGCACGACCGAGGTCACGGCCCAGATTCCCATTCTCATGTATCATCGGATCGCAGAGGACGGCCCCGCCGCGCTGCGGCGCTTTCGCACGCCGCCGGAGATTTTCCGCAAGCAGATGCAGTTCCTTCGCCGCCACGGCTATTACGCCGTGACCACGCCGACCCTGCTCGATCTTTTCCACAGCGGCAAGCCGATCCAGGGCCGGCCGGTCATGCTGACCTTCGACGACGCCTATCTGGATTTCCGCACCGACGCCTTCCCGATCCTGGCTGAGAATGATTTCAGCGCCGAGGTCTTCGTCGTCACCGACAAGGTCGGTGGCCGGTCCGACTGGGATTCGGCCCATGGCGAGCCTGCGGGCCTGATGTCGTGGGCGGATATCCTGGAACTGCACAAAAAGGGTATCAGCTTCGGCTCCCACCTCGCATCCCATACACCGGCCAGCGCCATCGACAACGATGCCCTGCTGGCCGAGGCCATGCGCTCGCGCAATGCGCTGCAGACCCGGCTGACTGCCGCGGTGGATTCGATCGCCCTGCCCTACGGCGCGACGGATTTTCGGGTCCCAGGCATTCTGGAGCTGGCGGGCTATGGCATCGGCTTCACCACGCGACCGGCCACGGCGACCTTTTCCGATAATCTTTTTGCCCTGCCGCGCCTCGAGGTCCGCGGCGATCGTCCGCTCGAAGCCTTCCCCGAATTGATCGGTCTGCCGGGAGCCTTCATCGGATGACAACACCCTCAGCGCGCCCTCTGATCTCCGTCGTCATACCGGCTTACAATGCCGAGAAAACGCTTTTGGAAACGCTGGCAAGCATTTCCAACCAGACTTACGACAAGCTTGAGATATTGGTGGTCGACGACGGATCCCGGGACGGGACCTTCGATCTCGCGCGCGGCTACGGCCGGACCGATCACCGCGTCCGTGTCCTCAGCCAGGAGAACGGCGGCGTTGCTCGCGCCCGCAACCACGGCATCCGCGAAGCCAGCGGCTTCTATATCGCCCCGGTCGATGCCGACGACATATGGCATCCCGAGAAAATCGAGCTGCAGCTTCAGGCCTTGCGGAAATTTCCCGATGGATATGGAGTCGCCTACAACTGGTACGCGGCGATCGACGAGAACGGCATTATTTTCGGCCATTCGCGCCCGGTCATGCACGAAGGCAACATCTTCGAACCTCTGTTGCGGGAAAACTTCATCGGCAATGGCAGCACGCCGCTGATGCCGCGAGCCGAGATACTTCGCTGCGGTGGCTATGACGCCGGCCTTCGCGACAGCGGCGCCGAAGGCTGCGAAGATCTGAAACTCTACCTTGCCCTGGCCGAGACGCTGCCCTTCGCGCTTGTTCCCGATTTCCTCACAGGCTATCGCTTCACCAGGGGAAACATGTCCAGCAATGGCTATCGCATGCTGAAATCCCACGCCCTGGTGATGGCCCCGATCATCGCCCGCTATCCGCAGCTGACGCGCGACATCCGGACGGCCCAATTCCACACGACGCACTGGTATTTCAACAAGGCGCTCACCGACGGCGACTATGTCCAGGTCAAAAAGCTGGCGCCGATGATGGCGAGACAATATCCCGCGCAGCTCATCATCCACAGCGTGCAGCAGAGCTGGCGCAAGGCCAAACGCCACGGCATCCTGATCGCAAAACGCCTCCTCGGAAAACCCTTGCCGCGGCCGAGGACCCGCGTCGCAGGCGCGGCCATTCCGCAAACCGGAACAGCATTCAGCGATCGTTTCGGGTCTGCCGGGCCAGAGCTGAGCCCGACATCGTCGCAGGTGGCCGGCCATGAATAGGTATCGAAAACCCGCCTCCTCAAAACCGGCAGGCGCCTATAACCTCATCGTCGCGGCACGGTTCCGCGAGCTTCGGCAACTCGTGCCGGCGCTGCGGCTCAAGATGACGGTGATGATCATCCTGGGCATTCTCACTGGCTTCTCGGAGATGGTCGGCATCACTTTTCTGGTGAGCCTGGTCTTTCTTCTCGGGCAGCAGGGCCCCGTTTCCGGCTCCGCTGTTGCATGGCTTCCAGCATTTTTCGGCGGCATCGACCTTAGTCTTTCCAAGCCCGTGCTGATCGGCATCCTGATCGGCTCCATCCTCTTCAGAATTTTTCTGGGATTTGTCAATTCGCTCATATCAAGCACGGTCAGCCACCAAATCAACGACTCCATGCGGGAGCGTCTCTACGCCAAGGTTTTGACGATCCCTTTTCAGCGCTTTCAGAATTATGAGCGCAGCGACCTGATCAACGTGATCGTCACCGAATCCTATGCGGCATCGTCGGCGCATGCGAGCCTCGTACGGCTTGGGGTCAATTTCGGCACGATCGTGATCTTCGGCGCCGGCATGCTGGTGATGGCCTGGCCGATTGCCCTGCTCGCATTGGGCTTCGGCTTCATCCATAATTTCGCTTTGGGATCCTTTGCCGGCCCATATCGGCGTCTCGGCGCCTCCGCACTGGCGGCAGTGGAAGCCTTGACGCAGCTGAGCTGGACGACGCTGCAGACGTTGAAGGCCGTCAAAAGCTTCGGCCTGGAAAAACGTCACCAGCAGCTCTTCGAAACGCTTTCCAACGACGTCGGTCACACTTGGCGCCGATCGGACTGGATGGGGGCGACAACCTCGCTTCTGAGCGAAATCCTGACCTTCGGGGTCATCCTGACGATCATTCTGTCCTCGCAATTCCTGCCGGTGGATTTCAAGGCGGCACTCTCGGCCACCATCCTGCTTTACAGGCTCCAACCGCATATCAAGGGCTTCGACTCCCAGATCCTGCGCCTTTACGAAATGGAAGCGTCGCTGCAGAACGTGCTGTCGCTGCTTTCAGAAAAGGATGACGTCAAACAGGCATCGCAAGGGCAGCCGGTCACTCGCCTGGTTGAGGCGATCGCCTTCCACGATGTTTCGTTCATCTACGAGCATGCGAACACACCGGCAGTTCGCAATCTGAGCTTCTCGATACGGGCCGGCGAAACGACGGCCCTGACGGGGCCGAGCGGCTCCGGCAAGACGACGATACTTAACATGATTCTCGATCTCAGCCGGCCGACCCAGGGCAAGGTAACGGTCGACGGCAGGGACCTTGCCAATATCGATCGCACCAGCTGGCTGCAACTGCTCTCCGTGTCGGGCCAGGATGTCGAGCTGATGGAGGGCACGGTTCTCGACAATATCCGGTTCCGTCGCGACATTCCGGAGGAAGATATCCGCTGGGCCGCCGACGTGGCCTGCGCCACCGAATTCATCGAAAATCTGCCGGAAGGCTTCGATGAATGGCTGGGCGACGAGGCGGTCCGGCTTTCCGGCGGTCAGAGGCAGCGTATAGGCCTGGCGCGCGCACTCGCCGGCCGGCCGCAAATCCTGCTGCTGGACGAAGCCACGAGCGCGCTCGATGAACATACCGAGATGCGGGTATTGTCAGCCATGAAGGAAGATCCCGGCAGAACCCTGATCGTCGTCAGCCATCGGCCGGCTGTCGCCCGACTGATGAAGAACCAGATCGATCTTCGCCCACTCCCACCGCCATCCACATCCACGTCCAGGCTCGGGTGACGACAATGGAGATGACAACGACATTGGGGATTTCCGTGGCGGTGGTGATCCCGGCCTATAATTCCAGGGACTACGTTGCCCAGACGCTCCAGTCCGTCATCAACCAGACCCACAAGGCGCTGGAGATCGTCGTCGTCGACGACGGGTCAACTGACGATACCGCGTCCATCTGTCGCCGCTTTGCCGCCGGCGACTCAAGGATCCGGGTGCTGTCGACGGGAAACCGTGGCGTCGCCGCGGCCCGCAATATCGGCATCGCGGCGACAAAGGCCCCCTATATCGCCTTCATCGATGCCGACGACTTGTGGCATCCGACTTATGTCGAAAGAATGCTTTCGGCGCTCCATCTCCTGCCCGAGACCTGGGGCGCAGTCTATTCCCTTCACCGCTTCATCGATCCCGAGGGATATTGCACGAAATCCGGCTCATCGCTGAACGCCCGGGATTCTATTCTCGCCCGCCATCTCGTCTTCCGCTTTGTCGGCAATGGCAGCGGCTTCATGGTTCGACGGGCTGTTATCGACAAGATCGGCGGCTACGATTCCAGCTATGCCCGTCAGGGCATCGGCGGATGCGAGGATTTTGATTTCGAACTCCGCACTGCCGAGCACTTCAAGATCGAGGCGGTACCGCTCGGCCTCGTGGGCTATCGTCTTCATTCGGCAGCCATGTCTTCGGACAGATCACGAATGGCGCGATCGCTTCTCGCGGTGTATGAGCAATGTATTGCGCGCAATCCGGAACTTCCGGCTTTCGTCGTCAGTTGCGCCCGCGCATCGGCACATCTTTACGCATTTTCCAAATTTGCCACTTTGAAAGATTGGCCCAGCGCCAGGGCCTCGCTAAAGCAGATCTATCGTCATAGCCCGCCGCTCGCGTGCGGCATCCTGGCCAAATTGATCCTTACGAAAGCCAAGCGAGCCGCATGCAGGGCCTTGTCCAAAGCCTGGCCGCTGCGGAAAGAAAAACACAAGAATCTCGAAAAGTTCGAAGAGATGGACCCGCTTCTCCCATTGGTCGGCGGTTGGTCCCGCTTTAGATCGAAAGCTTTGTTGCGACGCTTGTCGGAGATCGATCGGCGTGGCGGATGCTCGCCGGCAGTCTCATCGCAGGACGCGTGATACCGGGGCTCAGCGTATTGCACCCGGCAATCTTAATGAATGCTGTAACGACCTCGATATTTTTCATGACGAAACGCGCTATTTGAATAGAATATCAAGCAGTAGAAAAAGCCGATTGAGTCACAACAAGAAATAACCACCCAATAATGATCTGTGACAATCATAGTTTTTACTGTATTCATACCTGGGCACTGCGCATGCATTCCTACAGGAGGACCCGCCAGCCACCCCGGCGGGTCCTCAACCTTGCTTATGGCAGGTTGCCGCAAATGCGATCACCGTTATCGCTGCATCAGCACAAGCAAATCCTGTTGCGGATGGCGATATTGCGCGGTCGGGATCGGCTTGAGGAAAAAACCGATATCATCGGCAAGTGAGGATAGCAGGCGGTTCTTCCTGCTCGATATACCGGCCACCAATTCAACTCTTCCCTGAATGCATGCGGATCCACAATGAAATTGCGACAAACAAGCAATTTTCATGAACTCGATATTATTATCCGATAACACTCGTAAGCATCGCCGCTACACGCAAGACAAATCCATCTATCGATTAATGACTAGAAAAGATCAGTCGTCTTACAATTGATCTTTAAAATACAACCGATGTCTGAATTTCATAAATTTACCTTTTGATAAATTTTTAATCAATATACTCGCGTGTCGACCGCGGGTTATTCTGATCTGTTATTCCGACAAACATCGGATTTACCTTCCGGGCGGGAGCAGAAAATCCACTCGGAACCATTTCCGCCTTGGCTACTCAGCCACCCCCGCCTTGGTGAGATCGTCTCAACCAATGACCCAGAGATCCCCGAATGTTCATGCACCAAGAAGCCTGCGTGCAATTCAACAGCACGCTGCCGGCGGAGGAAATGTTCCAGCCGCAATGTATTGATAAATCTGCGGATTCCCTGCTCTCTGTGACCTCGGCCAAGCAATTCAGCCAGCTGTATCCGGCCTGCCGTTTCAAGTCGGCATCCGGTCTTGCACCCGCCGACTGAAAGGCCCAAGGCGCAGGCATGCGTCGCCTTCTTTCACGAGCCTCCCGATACGAAACAGCCGATATGCGCGGGAAGCGGGCACAGTCCCATTTCAACACGCCTGGAGGCATGTTCCAAGCTCTCACCTGTGTCGAAATGGTCGCACTCCCTCAGCGAATTAACCCTTCATAAAGCATTTGCTTGCTCAACTTATAATTTGTGTCATGGTCACTGTAAGTAGTGAAGGAGCCGACCTGATGAGTGATTTAGCATCGCAGATTCCGGAATTTGGTTATGATGAGCGCGTGATGATCTGCCGGAAACAGATCGAGAAGGCGGTCTATCAGTTCATTGCAAATACGAAGGTCGACGGATGCGATCCGGCAGAAGTCGCAATGGCCATCGCAGACATTGCCGACGATTACATTTTACTGCTGGCGCAGAAGCGCAATTTGACCCACTGAGATCGCCGATCGGCCGTCGATCGGCCGATCATCCGGAAGCTATGCGAACCGCGAAACCACCGACGCTTCCCTGCCGGGCGACGACGTCAGCGAGACCATTTGCCACTCGCTTCGAAACCGTCCATGGGTGGAATGTTGAACTGCTTCCGACAGGCACCCTGCAGCCGGCAACGAGCCTGGCTTGCCTAACCTATCAATCCAGGCCGAGAATGAAGCGCCGAAGCATGGGTATGCACACGGGGCTTCCCGCCCGTTACCTCGGGCGATGAAAACAAACAGCCTCAGCCTGATTGACTGCCCGGTCCGCATAAGTGCACGCAATAGCCCCGAAAATCGAAGCTGATTTTCGGGGCTATGCGCGGGTTTGAGGCCGCCGGAGCGTTCTCGTCGCGTTCGATCGGACGCGCCGTACTAATGACTTCTCACACTCACTTGCGGCACCGGAGAACTCAATTCGCCCAGTTCCCTGGTCAAACCCTCCCCCACCTCTTGCTTGACGGCCTCGAGCGCCAGATCGAGGCAATTCGTCGCGAACTCCAGTTTGACATCTTGAGCGACATGTCGCGCATAGGCGATCATCCGCGCCAGCGCGATGAGTTCGTCCAGACCGTCTTCCGCCCCGCGGTCTGCATTTATCTTGGCAACCAATGGCACGCCCATGCGCATTTCTCCCCATCAATGAAGGAAATCATACGCGCGCAGACGAGATCGAGCCCGTGAAAAAAGCGTGACACAACTCCCGGTGACATCGCCGTCGTCGTATCAAAGCGTAGGTCGCGTCCGGAATGCGGTTTCATGCAGTTTCCAAGGCAGATCGGCACTAGAGCGGATGTCGCGGGCTTCCTGCACGGCTTTCAGCAATTCCAGCGCATCGATACGTTTTTGATCGACGAAATTCGAGACAAGTGTCGCCAGCAGTTGCGGACGAGCCGGCTCTTCTATGGCAGCGCATTGCTCGACGATTCCCCGCCACGTCCGCTTCTTGAAAAACATCGCGTATGCCGCATCTTCGAGTTCTTGGCGCAACCCCTCTGCCAGCAGGCCGCGATCCTCCATCGCATCGAGGGTGGCGCTGACATTGACGAGCGGTATCGTCAGCGGCTTGCTGCCGAGTGCCGTCGGCGCGTGCATGAGCGCGACGGCGGCATCGTCGACCAGTCGACCGGTGCGATAGTCCTCGAAAATGCGGCCGATCCCGATCATCCCGAACGGATGACATTCCGCCGCCCGCAAGGCGCCCATGCTGGCTGCCCCGAAAACGGCCACGCCAAGCGATAGAGCATGGAGAATTTCCTTATGCCGGACCGGTGCGGCATATTCGAAACCACCGTCAATCAAGCCGATGACATTGGCGCCTTGTTCCAGTTGAGCCAGGACATCGCCTTGCATGGCAGGCGGCAGGACGCGTATGGCCTCGCCGGCAAGCGACGCCGCATCGGGAAGGCTGGGACCCGCGAAAATGACCTTCAAAACCCCATCCCCTTGGCCAGCGCTCTTGCTCCAAAACGCCGGGCGCGCTCCCCCTCCGGATTTTCGAGCTCAGGGATAATGACCTTGACGACGCTGAAGGGGAGCGTGTCCTCGCTGAGACGTATCGCGATGACCGAAGCGATCCCTCTGTTGCGCAGAGCGTCAAGCACATGTTGCAGCAGGTCCGCCAGATCCTGCCGGCATCCAGCCACGCCGCCACGGCAAGGATCGGCAGCAGGCGGTGCGGCAACCGTATCGAAGGCCCGCCGCATCAGCGGCGGGAGGGATCTTGAGAAAGTTGTAGGAGAAATATCGTCCCTGGCGCCGCTGATATAGGTCAGGCGGGATTGCACGGCTTCCGTCACCGCCCGAATGGCCGCACGCACGGGAAACGGATGCGCTCCGCTGCCGCCGGTCACCTCGACGTGGCGAATGTCCGTCTCACCGTGAAGAGCCCTGGCGCGCAGGATGGTCTCCCCGGGGCCCAGCATGGCGGTGAAACAGGGGATGCCGATGTCGCTGGTGATATCGAACAGCTTGAGTGCCAATCCCGATCTTTCGATCTTGTCGATCAGCCCGGTGAGAGCGCTGTCCTCAAAGCCGCGGGGATCGACGCAGCCGGCATAAAGATCGGCTTCCCCGCCCACCTGCCACAGCACATGCGCGTCACGCTCGATACGCTCCAGGACGCCATGAAAGATTGCTTCCTCGACATTATTGCCCGAAGCCAGGCCATCCGACGACATCCAGTATTGCGCGTCACGCGTCCGGTCGAGCACCACCGCTTCGAAGGGAATGTGGATCTCGTCGCCGCTGAGGATATTGACGCCGGCAACCCATTCCGTCTCGTCATCCGGCCCGAGATCGGTTTTATGGACGGCAGTCAGGCAGCTCAACCTGTCGACCTCGCAGCCCATCGCCTGCAGGTGAGAAGAGGAACCATGAATGCGCTTGACGAAGGGCTCGCCGGCAACCGCCCGTTCGAGGGCTTCCATGACAGTGGAGATCTTGGCGTCCAGATCGGTCAGGCCCTTTCCCTGCGCAATCACGATCGACCGCGAATTTGGGGCATAGGCGCACCAGACAGGGATTCCGATGTCGTCCAATCCGGTATGTCGCGCCACCCTGGTAATGCCGAACCTGGTCAAAAAAGGTTCGACGCGGGAAAGAGTTTCCCCCGGCGACATGATCCTGTCGGAATAGGGAGCGCAGTGGGTCAGAATGCCGCCTCAGCCGTCGACCTGGCCGGAGGCTGCCCCTGCGCCGAAACGGCGACGGCGCCTGCCTCGCCGGATATCCCTGGAACAATGACAGTTCTCGCCAAGCAATGCCCCTACTGTCCAAAACCGGCCTTCGATAGGCCCTGCCGTTAAAGTCTTTTTCCAATAGCCCCAATAGGGGACGATGGCGAGCCACGTCTCGACGACAACCACCGGCCCAGCGCTTTCGGCGTATTGCCGATGAAAGAGCGCCCGTCTTCGATCGCCGATCATTGCGCAACGGCCGCGCGATGCGTGGGTCAGCGCCTTATCTTTCATCGCCCCACCATGGCCTCGATCAACCATAGATCGCCGAATGTCAGCAGATGAAGCAAGACCTGTCCTCAGCCGTTTACAACCGGATCCTGCAACTCACCGTCGATCTCCGACAATCCCGCGACCGCCAGACTTTTGGCCAAGGCCACCAGTTTTTGCCTGATATTCGGATCCTCGATGGCGATGAATGCCTTGTTGAGCGCCAGCCCTTCCTTCGAGGACAAAAACCTGTTCAATTCGCTGGTCTCGCCTTCGATCGGTCCGACACCGCCGTTCTCGAAGAAAAAGCCGATGGGCACGCGCAGAATCTCGGATATGCGCTGCAGACGGCTGGCGCCTATTCGGTTCGTTCCTTTTTCGTATTTCTGGATCTGCTGGAAGGTAATGCCCAGAAGTTCGGCCAGACCGTGCTGGGTCATCCCGAGCGTCTTTCGCCGAACTCTCACACGGTTGCCGACATAGACGTCGATCGAATTCGGGGATTTAGCCTTCATGTGAATAAGTCTCCCACTTTATCAGCATGCCCAGCCGTATAATGGAGAGTTTAAGCAAGAATGCAACTAAAAGTAAATATTTCGTAAGGATTTTTTTCAGCACTGCACAGGGGAAAAACAACCTGTGGATTATTACAGCCGATGCCCTTGGAGTGGGTTGCACAACCGCATTCTCTCGCCCGACGGAAGGCTTCGAAACCAATGCTGCTCCGACGCCATCTTTAAAGAGACTTTCGAGCGACGGCGATCATCGATTTGGCCAAAACGGGGATCCGTCCGACATATTCAAAACGCACATTGTCGAAGCCGGTTTCGAGCAACAGCGTGCTCAGGGTGCTCTTCGACCAGAACTTGATATGCCCATGATCCTTCAACGGCATGAAGTGATCATCCATCTTCCCCAACGCAGCCAGGGCAAGGTTCTTCAGATAACCGTGATAGGGCGTCGACATCACGGCAACGCCGCCCGGCTTGACGAGATCGTACATCGTCGCGGTGAATGTCCTGGGATCGTAGACATGCTCGACCACCTCAAGACTGATGACCGCATTGAACGTGCCATATTCGCTGGAAAGGTCGTCATAGGCCGAGCCGACTTTCAGCGGCAGTTCGGGATAATTGATATTGGCCTTGGCGATACCATCGCTGGAAGGATCAACGCCGACGACATAGTATCCCCTCTCCGCAAGGGCCGCGGCTGCTCCGCCGGTGCCACATCCCAAATCAAAGACGTCGCGTTCCGCCGAACCATCGAAATGGCTCTCCAGCACATCGAGCACCGCGGGCAAGATGTAGGTGTGCGCGGTTGTCGGTTTGGCGTGAACATAGGTGGTTGCGTCTAGCTCGACGGACATCTCGCTCCCCCCGGGCGATTATGCGGCAAACCCTATCAAAAAATACGTCGAAAATTTGATGGAATCCGCCAAATTGCAAGGAGAATCAAAATATAATCTGTAGCTTTAAAATAATATATTAAACTTTAGAGCGATAAATTTGAGAAATAAGGTATCATCCAAATAAAACTGATGCGCTATCACGAAATAAACAGAACAGTCAGCGATAATTTCTCCAGATTACAACAGACATCAAAGACAACATCTCCGCACATCACAAAGATACAAAAATAACAGCGACTGGCTCATGGCAGCAATAGTTACATCGTTCGCAGTCTGCCGCTGCGATAGTCCGGTGCTGCCTGAGCGATTCCCGATGGAGAGGGTGTCGCTGCGCCTCCGCCGAAATCGGTCTCCCCTTCTGGTTGCGAAGCACAAAGGCGCCCAATTGCCGACACGAAGCCAAAGATATTTAACGGATAAATGTATACTGCTGGGTTTAGACAGCCCGATCGAAACCCTTCTCGCACCGGAGAAGACAAGCTTGCCCGAGAATTCATCGTCCGCAAATGCCAAACAGCCGGTGGGAAAACCGAAGATCCCCGTGGTCTTCTGGCTGCTGCTGACGATCTCCCTCTCGCTGGTCATGGGGACGGTGCTTCTTTCCAACGATATGAAACACTTGAAGACGGTCGGCCATTATTTTGGCTTCGATCTCTTTCCCCCTGAAATCAAGCCGCCGCCGCCCAAAGCCCTCCCTCGCCCAACGCCCCCGGCCATCTTTACACTCCCTGGGCATATCATCGAGCCACCGATGGTACAGACCGCGTCGACTTTTCTGCGGACATGGCGGATATCCGGGCCGGCAATGTGCGCGGCGCTGCGCACCGCCGGCATGGAAACCAGTGATTGGGCGGCGGCGAGCTTTAATGCCGATACGTTCGAATGCTTTTTCGAGCATAGCGGCAAGCGGGAGAAGGATCAGCTTCCGAGCTCAGTCTTCGTCATCGTTCGCGGCGACGCCGCCGGCACGATCAACAATATGCGAGTGAAAATCATCAATCCTGAGACGGATCAGAATGGCCAGCTCGATCCCGGCATTCTGCGAATTTTCGAAACCATGTTGCGGCAACCGCAATGGCTCGATTTTCATGAGACGCTGAATGCGATCAAAAATCTCAGGGACATCAAGGAAGACGGCTTCGGAGCCAGCATCACTTTCAGCCGTGAGGTGCTCAACCCCGGACGCTATAATTTCACGCTGTCGCTGGATGCGACCTCGGGACCACAGAAAAGAACGAGAAATTATTTCTCCGGCAGAATATGGCTACCATCGCCGGACCCCAGCAGCCGACAACCGGAATCAGTATCGACGCCCACCGATGCCGGGACGCCAGCAGAAAGCCCGCAACATCGGTATTAAAGCATGTCGCGCAAAAGTGTGCAGCGGTTTTGCCAGGCAAAGCGTGAAACGCTTTTGCCGAGACATGCGTAAAAACAAAGAGCTAAAGCGCAAGGAGCGAATCTGAAATATCGCGACGCGCTTTAGGTTTCCGGCCGCGCACCACGCGCCGACTGGTCACACCATGTAACTTGCATCCTCGTGACGTCTGGCCAAAATCTTGTAAAGCTCTTTCAGACTGTCCGCACTCGGCCGTTCGGTGCTGTCCCCGCCCGCCAGGCGCCAGACACGCTCGACATTGAGATCCTGCGTGACTTGCGCAAGGTCGTCGTTCAGCGAGCGAATGACGATCTCCGATCGCTGCAACCGCCACGACATTCTGACGAGCGCAGCGACCAGGAGGACAATGATGCCGAGGAGGCCGAGGACAAGAGCTGCGAACTGCCAATCATCGAGAAAAGATCGATCGTTTCGAACAGTCGCCATAAAAAAAACGGCATTTTGCAATGCCATATGAAAACAGCTCATCAGATAGCTAAACCACTCTTCCATCACGAGCGCCCTCCGGAATGATTTATATCTTGGAGCAGGCCGGCAAGTCTAGCAGAGACTGACAATACCCCCTACGGCGAAAGTATATTTGAGGTTGCATTACTCTACTGAATTGAACGCGAATCCCGCGATGGATCATTGCCGACACGCTCGGCCCTTCAATTTCCAGCGCGGACATGAAAAAAGCCAACAGTGAGAGATAGAATGAAGAGAAGACGTTTCCTCGCCTCGGTTCCGCTCGCTTTGTTGTATGTCCGCGCGGGCCGGGCTCTTGCACAGGTGCCTCCGGCCAAAGGGCTGCGCGCCCTTGCCGACAGCAAGGCGTTCCGATTCGGATCGGCAATCGACCTGCAGAACATCAACGATCCGATCGCTTCCGAGATCTACATCGACAACGTCAATTCGATAACGCCGCGAAACGAGCTGAAGTGGAATGCGACGGAAAAGCGGCCGGGCGTTTTCAGCTTCGGAAGCGCCGACCGGATGGTTGCGTTTGCGCGAAAAAACAACATGAGGGTTTATGGCCATACGCTGATCTGGTATCGCGTTCCGGAGTGGGTGTCTGATATCACCGACGCGAAGACCCTTCAGGTGGCGATGAACCGTCATATAAAACAGGTTGTCACTCGCTATAAGAACTCGATCGACGCTTGGGATGTGGTGAACGAGCCATTGGAATATGATGCGCCGGATCTGCGGGATTGTGTTTTCCGCCGCCTTCTTGGCGTCGATTATATCCGTATGAGTTTCGACATGGCACATCAGGCCAATCCCGGTGCGACGCTGGTGCTCAATGAAACGCATCTGGAGAAAAAATCCGACGTGTTCGAACAGAAGCGGGTGCGCATCTTGAAAATCGTCGAGGATCTCGTCGCCCGGAAAACGCCGATCAACGCGGTGGGGCTGCAGGCGCATTTCCGTCCCGGCTTCGACCGGATCGACCCGGAAGGAATGGGGCGTTTCTGCGCGGCGCTGAAGGACATGGGTGTCGGCGTTTTCATCACCGAACTCGATGCGTCCTGCCACTTCCTGAACCGCGACAAAGGCTTTTCGCCAGCGTCATACGCCGATATTTTCGGCGACGTGATCACCGTGGCCGCCGAGCGTGGCGACTTGAAAGGCGTGACAGTATGGGGCATGTCGGAAAAATACGGCGAGCCCGATGAGAAGGGCACCGGTCCGGATGCGGCGTGCACGAAGCGCGTTAATCTTTACGACGAAAGCAATGCGCCGAGAAGTGCGGTTGATGGCATCCGACGGGCAATAGAGGCGATGTGATGCGCAAGACAACGGAGACATCGACAGATTCATGAGAAAAGCCGTTATTTACGTGGAAAAATTTTTGCCTGCCAGCCAGGCGTTTGTTCTCAACCAGGCGGTGGCATTTCGTTCGTTCGAAGCTGAAATTCTTGCCGGCTCGCGAATTTCTTCCGCCCATACCAAAAAATCCACCGTTCCGGTTCATGACATCCGTCGGTCCCCCATCGCACGCGCCGGAGAACTGCTTCTCAAAATCCCGCAGATCGGCCTTCCCTTCCTCTTTCCGGTGATCGGCAAAGCCGATCTCGTTCACGCCCATTTCGGCAAGAACGGTTATGTCATCGGGCCCTTGGCACGCGCCGCGGGCAAACCGCTCGTCACCACCTTCCACGGTTTCGACGCGACCTATGGCGGCGACCCGAAAAAGCCGGGCGGCTTCAATCAGGTGCGCTTCTTCGCCAAAGGCCGGAGCGAGATGGCCGGCTGGAACAGCTGGAATATCGCCGTTTCCGATTTCATCCGCGACCGGCTGCTGGCGCTCGGCTTTCGCGCCGACCGGGTCTTTCGCCATCATATCGGCATCGATCTCGATCTCTTCAAAATGGAACCCCGTCCCCGAAAAAAAGGATTGGTGGTTTCAATTGCCCGCTTCGTCGACTACAAGGGCCATCGTTTCATGATCGATGCGCTGTCCCGCGTGGCGGCTGCCGGCACTCCGGTCGAATTCGTGATGGTCGGACAGGGTCCGTTGAAGGAGGAAATCGAAGCACTGGCACGTCGTTCCTTGCCAAGCGTCACGATCCATGAAAATCTGTCGCAGACGGAGATAAGGGATCTGCTCGCCAGTGCTGAGCTTTATCTCCACGGAAGCGTGACGCTCGATAATGGTCACGCTGAAGCTTTCGGCCTCGCCAATCTCGAGGCGGAAGCCGTCGGAACTCCGGTCGTCGCATTTCGCTCGGGAGGCGTGGGCGAAGCGATCGAAGAGGGGAAAACTGGTTATCTCGTGGAGGAGCGGGATGTCGCAGGAATGGCGGAAGCGGTCGGAAGACTGCTCAACGACCAGGCCCTGTGGACAGCCTTCAGCGCGCGGGCACCGCTTCTGGTGGCCGAGCACTTCGACTTACGTCGTCAGACGGGGATGCTCGAGGACTATTACAGTTCCGTGCTAGACGAATTTTCCAGCCGGGGTCGGACTTGATGGTGCAGACAGGAAAAAAGCCGAAGTGGGGACTGAACGTATTTCGGCCGCTGCGCAATGGAATTGTGACGGCCAAATGGCTCTACTATACGAAGTTCTGGGGAATGGACATCGATCCGACGGCCAGCTTTTCGCTGAGCGTGCGGTTCGACAAGACCAATCCGAAGGGATTGCATATCGGCGCGGAAACCTATGTCGCCTTTGAAGCCGCGATCCTGACCCACGACCTGACGCGCGGGCTCTATCTTCACACGAGAATCGGCAAACGCTGCTTCATCGGCGCCCGCAGCATCATTCTGCCGGGTGTCGAAATCGGCGACGAATGCGTCATCGGCTCCGGCTCGGTGGTGACCAAGAGCGTTCCGCCACGCTCCCTCGTAGCGGGCAATCCGGCAAAGGTAATCCGCAGCGACATCAAGATCATTTCACGTTACGGACGCATGGCACGCGAGGACGAGACGATCTCGCAGAACGTGACGCACTTGCCGACTGGAGAAGCACGATGAAGATGTTTGCCTACCGAGGGAAACACGAAAATTTTGGCGACGAGCTGAACCATTGGCTTTGGGAGCGCTTGCTGCCCGGCTTCTTCGACGATGACGAAGGTCAGCTCTTTCTCGGCATCGGTTCGATCCTCTACGACAATTTCGACCCGAACATGCAGAAGATCGTCTTCGGTTCCGGTTATGGCGGATACACCAACCCGCCGAAGGTCGACAGCAACTGGACATTCTATTTCGTGCGCGGAAAGAAGACCGCCGAAGTCCTCGGCATAGATCCGAGCTACGCCATCGGCGATTCCGGCATCCTGACGCGCAGCTGCTGGGATGCCAAGAACATCGAGAAGCGTTATCCGGTCTCCTTCATGCCGCACTATGAAAGCGCCATGTACGGCAGCTGGGATAAGGTCTGCGATCTCGCCGGCATCCACTATATCGATCCGCGCTGGTCGGTGGAAAAGGTTCTGACCGAAATCAGCGCATCACATAAAGTCGTCTCCGAGGCGATGCATGGCTGCATTATATCGGACGCGCTGCGCGTTCCATGGCGGGCGATCCGGCCGATCGCGCCAGGGAACAGAGCCAAGTGGTACGACTGGGCGAGTGCACTTGATCTGGAAATCGATTTTGATCCGATCGGCCCGTCGAACCTCGTTGAAGCAGGAGCGTCGCTGGTGCGGAAAAACACCTACCTGCTGAAAAACATAACCTTCCGTCACCGCCGTATCCGCCAACTGACCGGCAACTATGTCTTCGGATCGACGGTCAAGACATTGCAGCGGGTGGCAGAAAAGCCGGGCCAACTCAGCACGGATGTGTCTATCGCAAGAGCGCACGAGAAAATGCTGGCCGAGCTGAATCGGCTGAAGCAAGATTTTTCCAAGAAAACGGCAAGCGCCCTTTGAGGTCGCAATCGGTTTCGTGACGAGGCAACAAGGCATGATGCTTTCTAACTCCATCAATATCCTCTGCGCCCGCGAGGAGCAGAAGCATTTTGGATCGGCATGCGGCCTGCTCAAATGGTCAAGGTCCTCGACATCAGGAGCGGTTCGCCCATGAGCAGCGTGACCGACCGACTGATTCAGGGCAGCATGTGGCTGAGTCTGTCCCGCGCCATCGTCAACGGGCTTTCGGCACTCAGCACCTTCGTCCTCGCCTGGTATCTCGTACCGGCGGATTTTGGTCTCGTCGCCATTGCAACGACGATCCAGGTTATCTTGAGTTCGGTCACCGAACTTTCGCTCAATCAGGCGCTCATCCGCCACGAGTCTCCCAGCGAAAGCCATTTCAGCGCGGTTTGGACATTGAGCGTGACAAGAAGCGCCATCTTGGCGCTGCTGTTTGCCGCCGCGTCTTATCCGATCGCCGAATTTTATAACGAACCTCGGCTGACCAGCGTGATGCTTGCCCTGAGTTTCAGCCTGCTCCTGAGCGGTCTCGCCAATCCACGCCGCATCATGCTCCAGCGCGATCTGATCTTCTGGCAGGAGTTCGTGCTGAACGTCTCGCAAAAGCTGGTTGGTTTCATTGTGACAGTGGCAATTGCCGCGATCTATCAGAGTTATTGGGCGCTCGTTATCGGCACGCTTGCCTATCAGGTGACCAATATCATCGTGTCCTACACCGTCCTGCCGTTCTGGCCGCGCATAACCTTCCGCCATGCCCGGGAATTGTTTTCCTTCTCGGTGTGGCTGACGGCCGGACAGATCGTCAACACGCTGAACTGGCGGATCGAATATCTGCTGATCGGCAAGATGCTGGGCGCCACGCAACTTGGTCACTATACTGTCGGCAACACCCTGTCGACGCTGCCGACGCGCGAGGCGACGGCGCCGTTGAACCAGACGATTTACCCGGGCTTTTCCAAGGTCCGCAACGATCCGGTCCGGCTTGTCGCAGCCTATCAACGCGCGCAGGCGCTGCTGGCGGCGGTGGCGCTTCCGGCGGGAATCGGCATGGCTGTTGTCGCCGATCCGATGATGCGGCTTGCCCTGGGAGAGAAGTGGGTTCCGGCGATCTTCATCGTCCAGGCGCTCGCATCGGTGTTTGCGTTGCAGACCCTCGGTTCGCTCGTCCAGCCGCTGGGCATGGCAAAGGGCCATACCAAGCTGCTGTTCATCCGCGACACGCAGATGCTGGTGGTCCGCGTTCCCATCATCATCGCCGGCCTGATGATGGCCGGACTGCCTGGTGTCGTCTATGCACGTGTGGTGACGGGCCTGATTTCCACCGCGGTCAACATGCTTCTCGTCAAGCGTTTGATCAATCTGCCATTCTTCCAACAGCTCGCGGCCAACTTCCGCGCGCTTGCCAGCGTCGCCTTGATGGCCGCCGGCGTCTGGGGATTGTCGCATATCCTGAACACTCCGACCGACAAGACGGCGCTGGCCCTTCACCTGGCCATCCTCGTCGTCACCGGCGGCATTCTCTATGTCGGTTCCAGTTTTGTCCTTTGGCTTGCGATGAAGAAGCCAGATGGCCCGGAAACCGAAGTTCAGCGTATCTTTGTCAAGTTTCTGTCAAAAGCCAAACGTATTGCCGTACCCAAGTCGGCCTGAATTTAAACGAACATCAACAAGAGAGGCAGAATGACCAGCCAATCCAGATCTGAGCTGATCGCGAAACTCAATGGCATGATCCATGATTGCCTGAAGGACTATGTCTCGCGCGAGGAACCGCTCGCCATTCTCGACTTTCCGGACATCCGCAATTGCGGCGACTCGGCGATCTGGCTGGGTGAGATGGCCTATCTCAAGGATCGCTTCGGCAAGCGTCCGGACTATGTTTCAAGGCTCTACGACTTCTCCGCCGACGAGCTGAAACGGCGGGTTCCCACGGGCCCGATCTTCATTCACGGCGGCGGCAATTTCGGCGATATCTGGGTTGCTCACCAGGATTTCCGCGAAATGATCATGGAGCGTTTCCCGGATCGCCAGATCATCCAGTTCCCGCAGTCGATACATTATAGTTCGCCTGAGCGCATCGAGCAGTCCAAACGGGCAATCGGGCGTCACAAGAATTTCGTTCTGCTCGTGCGTGACGAAGAATCGAAGGAATTTTCCGAGAAACATTTCGACTGCACCGTGCGACTATGCCCCGATATGGCTTTCGCCATCGGCCCGCTTGCGGAAAGGGCGACGCAAATTCCCGTCCTCGCCATGTTGCGGGAGGACGCGGAACGGGTTGGCGGCACCGATCGCAAGATCCCTTCCGACATTCCGGTGGAGGACTGGATCACGGAGTCGAAAAGGAAGGTGAATATCGCCAAGAAGCTGGGGGTAGCTTCGGCCTATCTTGCATTGAAGCCGAGCGAAGTTGCCTTGCGCAGGCTCGACGCCGCAGCGCACAACCGCTTCGAACGCGGCATCAGCCAGATTTCGCGGGCTCGCGCCATCGTCACCGATCGCCTGCACGTCCATATCTGCTCGCTGCTGCTCGGCCGTCCGCATGCCGTACTGGATAATAGCTATGGAAAGATCCGCCGTTTCATGAATGCTTTCTCCGGCGGAACGGATCTTTCATACAAGGCAACCTCGCTCGAAGACGGGATCGAGTGGGCGCGTCACCAGGCGATCAAGGGGCGTATCGATAACAAAGAAGCTGTGGGCTTGCGGGCTTAAGGGGGTTATTGGATGCCACTCGTTACCTTCATCATCCCGGTCCGACATCAGGACAATGCCCGCGATTGGAGCAGGCTGAAGGCAAATCTCACCCAGACCGTGGCCTCCATTTCCAACCAGACTAATGGAGACTGGCGGGGAATCATCGTTGCGAATGAAGGGGCCGATCTGCCTGAACTACCGGAAAAGTTTTCTGCCGTCCGCGTGACTTTTCCGCCGAACGACCTGCATGAACTCGGAAAGGGCAGCAAGGAAGACTTCCTTGACGCCTTCCGCGCGGACAAGGGCCGGCGGGTTCTGAGCGGCATGCTGAACGCCGCCGACAGCCGCTTTTTCATGATTGTCGACGACGATGACTTCGTCAGCTCTCGGATCGTGCAGCACGCGTCCGAGAATCGGGACGCCAACGGCTGGACGATCGACCACGGTTACATCTGGGACGATGGCGGCAATTTCCTCCTCGGCCATGATGACTTCAGCCATCTCTGCGGCACATCCTTGATCATCCGTGCCGATCTCTACGATGTGCCGAACCGATTTGAGGATGCTTCGCTCGACTGGATCAAGTCGATGCTGGGCAGCCATGTCCGTATCGCCAAGATTCTGGCGCAACGCGGGGCGCCGCTTGCGAAACTCCCCTTTCGCGGAGCAGTATACCGGGTTGCGCATGGCGGATCGCATAGTCAGGCACCGAGCCTGCTGCGACAGTATTTCCTGAACCGCGGCGTGCTCACCAAACCGCGGCGCTGGCTACGCAATCTTCGTAAGCTGAGGGTACTCGGCGAAACGCATAGGCGCGAATTCTTCGGCAAGACGCGGTCGAACCCGGCGTAAAACCCATTCGCTCGAACATCGCACAGGCAGTCAAAATATGACGCTTTTCTCTTTCGACTTCACCAAGAGGGTTGTTCACTGATGTCGGATCTATTCGTCAGCGTGCTCTTTGCATCCTACAATGGCGCCAGCCGCCGGCTGCGCCAGATGTTGGATTCCTTGGTGCGCCAGGAGCTTCCCCATGATCGGTGGGAATTGGTTGCTATCGACAACAACAGCAATGACGGCACGTTCGACCTTTTGAATTCATATAGCGAGACGCTTCCGATCACCATCCTGCAGCAGCACAAACCGGGAAAATCCGGCGCGCTGAATTTGGGCTTGGATCGGGTAAAGGGAGATCTCGTCGTCCTCACCGACGACGATATTCGCGCCGAACCGAACTGGCTGAAAGCCATCGTCGACTGCGCCACCGCCCATCCGGGCTATGGCGTCTTCGGCGGCAGAATCGTCCCCGATTGGGAAAAGGAACCGAAGGACCGCTTTATCGAGTGGATTCCGATGGGATCGACATTTGCGATCGTCGATGAAACGCAAAGCGGACCGTGTGACCCGACAAAAGTCTGGGGCCCGAACACGATCATTCGGCGGGAGCTGCTGGGAACGAGCGTGCGCTACCGGGAAGATATCGGTCCTCTTCCGGGACCGATATTTGCCATGGGCGAAGATGCCGAGATCATCATTCGCCTGGCGGCAAATGGCGCCAAATCCTATCGATGCGCCGAGGCCGTGGTTCATCACTGGATTCCGGCATCGAGTGTCACCGAGCATTGGGTACAGAAGCGCGGCGAACGGCTTGGTTATGGCATGCCGGCACTCTTTCCCGACGAAGTGCCGGGAGGGGTAAGGTTAAGCGGAGTTCCGCTTCCGACCTGGATCGAAAGCGCGCAATGGGGATTGCGGGCAGCCATGCTCTATCTCTTGCCGCAATCGAAGAAGCGTTTTTGGGCGATCTGGAAATATTACTACATGCGTGGGTATCGCGCCGGAATTCGCCGATACGCGCCCCAGACGCTGGCGCGGTGATCGATTGGCCCAGGAGGCGGTAATTTGAAACTCTCGGTGCTCATCAACAACTTCAATTACGGGCGCTTTCTGCGCCCATGCATCGACAGCGTTCTGTCGCAGGCCTACCCCGACTTCGAAGTGATCGTGGTCGACGATGGCTCGACGGATGATTCCAGGGAGATTCTCGCCTCCTATGGCGAGGAGATCCTGTGCGTGTTGAAGGAAAATGGCGGCCAAGCCTCGAGTTTCAACGCCGGTTTTGCGGCCGCGAGCGGTGATATCCTGTTTCTCCTCGATGCCGATGACGCGTTTCTGCCCGGTAAACTTGCGCGGATAGCCGAGATCTACGATCGCAACGAGATCGACTGGTGTTTCGATCGGGTGACGACCAATGAAGGCGACCAACCTTCTGCGGAATTGCAACTGACATTGTTCGACAAGCGGGAAACGCTTCGCAGAGGCGGCTTCCCCTCGCTTCCCGTTCCGACATCGGGCCTGAGCTTCCGCCGCAGCCTGCTGTCGCAGATCCTGCCCATGACCGTCGCCGCAGACGTCGTCCTCAGCGACAACTATATCAAGTTTGCCGCTGCCTATCTCGGCCGCGGCGCCATCGTCGAAACACCGCTGACGTTTCAGCGCATTCATGCGTCGAACCGCTATACGGGAACGAGCAGGGCAAAGACATTGCGCCCGCGGATCATGATTGCGACGGGACTGGAGCTGGCGCGTCGCTATGATGGGCTGCAGGCACTCGGCAAGAGCCTGGTGGCCGGCGGCATTGCCGAAACGACATCGCTGCTGAGGCTCCGGGGGGAAGCTCGCAGCGCGGTCGCCGGCGGTCCGTTCGGCGATGCTGCCGCAACCGAAGTGGCCTTGATGGCGGCGCGCAAGCGTTTGGGAAATATGCTGCGGAGAGGACAGTCGTGAACCAGCAAGAAACCTTCTCGCAGTCGTCCGCCGGCATGGCCGCGGGCGCCGCGCCGTTGAAGATCGCCGTCGGCGTGCTGACCTATCGGCGTCTGGACGGGATCGCCAAGCTGCTCGACGTCATGACGCGTCAGATCCGGCACCCGGCCCGCCCCTTTCATCTCACCATGGTGGTCGTGGACAACGATGCGGCCGGCAGCGCAAAGGCAACGGTGGAGGGCTTTGGCCAAACTGGCGCTTATGATCTGATCTACGTCGTCGAACAGAACCAGGGCATACCCTTTGCGCGCAACCGCGCGCTGGATTCAGCACCTCCCGGCACCGACCTTTTCTGCTTTCTCGACGATGACGAATGGCCGGTCGACGGCTGGCTGGACGCTATGCTGGAGACCCGCGAGAAAAACCGCGCCGATTGCGTCTACGGCCCGGTCCAGCCGGTCTATCCCGAAAACCCGCCGGAGTATTTCATCAAGGCCAGGGTATTCGAGCGCAAGAAGAACATGGACGGCCAGCGTATCGGTTATGCGGCTTCGAACAATGTCATGTTCGACTATCCGCTGATCCGCTCATGGAACCTTCGTTTTGAGGAGAAGATGCGCTTCACCGGCGGTACGGACTATCTCTTCTTCAATCAGGCCATCCGCCGCGGCATGCAGATTTTCTGGGCTGACAAGGCACTTGTCCATGACATCGTTCCTGCGAACCGGATGACCTGGAAATGGGTGTTGCAAAGACAGTACCGACTCGGCAATACCTTCGCAGTCAGCGAGGTTCTGCATGGCAACCTCAGGCGCCGGATTTATCGCGCCGCCTATGGCGCCACGAGAGTCGTGCTTGGACTGGTCATGCTGCCGGCGATCCTGATTTCACCCTATTGGGGCATGCGTGCCCTCACCCATGTTCTGCGCGGCGCCGGCATGGTCAACGGGATTCTCGGACATGCATACCAGGAATATAAGCCGAATGCGGCTCTCTGATATTGTTTGCAGGAGCATGTTGAGATGAGTTTCGAGGCTTCTTATGCCCCAAACCAAAACATCATAAGTGATTGGCCCGTCATGAACTTCAAGGCTTATACCAACCCGGCCAAAAATGATACAGTTCGACGGAACTATCGTGACGCAGCCGCTTTTCGAACAGAATTGTTTTTCACTCTTCTCATCGGTCAAATATAGGAGATGCCTGTCTATGACTGAAAAAAAATTGAAGGTTCTCGCCGCCTCCTCGGGAGGTGGCCATTGGGAGCAGCTGATGGCCATGCGCGGCGCATTCGAGGGCTGCGATATCGTCTTTGCAACGACCATCCCGGGCCTGCTTGCCAAATATGACATTCGCGACGGTCTGGTGCTTCCCGATTGCAGCCGCGACTCGATTACCATGTCGATCCGGTGCTTTTGCAGCGCCTTCTCCATCGTCATCAGACACAGGCCTGACGTCATCATCTCCACCGGTGCCGCGCCCGGACTTTTTTGCCTGCTTGCCGGCAAATTGACGGGCAAGCGGACGATCTGGATCGATAGCGTCGCCAACGTCGAGAAGCTGTCCCTGTCGGGAAAATTGGCTGGCCGTATCGCGACGCTCTGGCTTACGCAATGGCAACATTTGTCGCGGCCGGATGGTCCCCACTACGCAGGAGCTGTGCTTTGATCCTTGTCACCGTCGGAACGCAGCTGCCGTTTGATCGCCTCGTCAAGGCTGTCGACACCTTCGCAAAGGAATTGTCCAAGCCGGTTCTGGCGCAGATCGGCAAGGGCACCTACACGCCCCAGAATATGAAATGGATCAAAAATATCGAGCCCGCGGACTTCGATAAGGTCTTTTTCGATGCAAGCGTTATCGTCTCTCATGCGGGAATTGGCACGGTGCTGACGGCGAAACGGTTTGGAAAACCGATCATTCTCGTTCCCCGGCAGGCGTCTCTTGGCGAGCATCGAAACGACCATCAGCTCGCCACGGTAGGCCAGCTCGCCGGCCGGCCCGGCATCTATGTCGCGCATACCGACGAGGATCTCAGAAACTATCTTCTCGAAGATCTGGACAGTCCCTCGCACGAGGACCCGTCTGAGGTTGGACGGACTTCGCTGGTCAAATACCTCAAAGGCTATCTCGCGACAGTCTGAACCCAAGCCCCCTGCGCACGCGATCGGCAAGGCAGAGATCTTTCATTCTTTGCAATTGTCGCCGGCAATATGTTTGACAAGTTCCGGCACGATGATTTTGGAAGCAATGTCAGGCAGGGGATGGGCACCATCAGGGATTGCCGCGGCCAGAGCCCCCGGCGTCAGGCGCTGCCAGTTGGGCTGGTGGTCGACAAACTCCAGACCCCGTTCCTGCGCCTCCGCCTGATGGGCCGAGACGTAGCTGCCGACAAAGGGACGGATCAGTCCACGCAGTCCCGAAAACGGATTCATCGCCATGACGATGATCCGCGCTCGCGGCAGGCGCTGCCGAAGCTGGTCGAGGATGTCGCCGATATTCTTCCGGCTTTGCGCAAGCGACACGAACCGCTGCAATGCTGCATCGTTGGCGTAAAGCTCGATCAGAACGATATCCGGCTGCCCGGCAACGACGCGATCAACCTGGGTAAGAGCCCATAGCGACGTCTCGCCGCTCTTTGCAACGCTTTCAACTTTCACCGGTCTTTGCAGGCAGGCTGCAAGCCCCGTCTCCAGAGACGGCTGCCATCCCCCGCGGGCCGTCAAGGATGTACCGAAAGCCACTATTTTCAACGGCGGAAGGCCCTCGGCATAACTGTTCCTGGTCACTGAAAACATCGCGAAACAGGTAAAATACAAAACCAGCCCATAGGCCGGTCGTCTCACCCTTGGCACCGCTCGCCGGAGCCGCAAACCTATCATGAAACCTTGCAGCAGGCTTCGGACCATTTCGCGAAATGGCCGCACATCGCTGTTCGATCGTGACGAATAACTCACTACAGAACCGCGCTTTTTCTCAGACGCCCAATAGATGCTGTAACGCTTTAAATGACTGCATAATTTCTCAATCGGTTTCGATTTGAGAAATTATGCAGGAGAGCCCGACCGATGACAACGGCTTCCTTGAAGCCTCGGAGGTCTCAGCGACACGGCCGCCAATCACTCCTCACGAAATACGTGCTGCATCTGATCGGTCAGCGGCTTGGTGAGATAGGAGATAACGGTCCTGTCGCCGATCTTGATAAAGACTTCGGCCGGCATGCCGGGATAGAGCTTTATTGACTTCAGCTTGGCGATGCTCGCAGCCTCCGGCTTGACGCGAAGGGGATAGTAGCTGATGCCGGTGCGTTCATCCTTGACGATATCAGGCGCAATGGAGGTGATCTCACCGCGCACATCAGGCGTCGTGCGCTGATCAAAGGCGCTGAATCGCACATCGACGAATTGGCCGACGTGAACCTGATCGATATCGCGAGTAGCGACTTTCGCCTCAACCGTAAGGTCGTCATTTTCGGGAACGACGAGCATCAGCGTCTGGCCAGGATCAATGACGCCATTGACCGTGTGAACGGCAAGTTCGTGAACTCGCCCGCTCAGCGGCGCGGTAATATCGAGACGGCGGAGTTGATCGACCGCGGCCCCACGGCGCTCTTCATTTTCGGCGATCTTCGCCTCGACGTCGGTCAGGTCCTTTGCGATCTCCGAACGACGATCCTCATCCAGCTGGATTGACTGACGATCAATCTCGATCGCCTTACCTTCGGCTTCCGCTTTTGCGGCGATTTCCTGGCCACTGTTACCCTGGAGATCGGCGCGCGCGCGTTTGAGCGAATTCAGGCGCTGAAGTGTGACGAGCCCCTTCTTGTAGAGAGTGTCGACACCTTCAAGCTCCTGTTCGATCAGGCCGAGCGAATCGTTGGTGGCATTGATCTGAACGACCAATCCCTTGACCTGCTCGGCCAACTGATCCTTGCGTGACGCCAACTGGCTCTTCATTCCGATCAGCGCCGACCTGCGACTGTCGAACAGTTTCCGCTCGCCATCGAGAAGATCCCGCGCGGCCGTGTTGGATGATGTCAGATCGCTGATGTTTTCCTGGACCTCAAACGTATCGGCGCCGATCCGTTCCGCCTTGAGACGGGCGCGGCGCGCATAGAGCTGGGCGAGCGTGCTTTCGACGATCGAAAGGTTTGCTCTCGTCGACGTTCCATCGAGGCGTATCAGGACCTGCCCGGCCGACACGTGGTCATTTTCGGAGACAAGAAGTTCCGACACGATGCCGCCGGTCAGGTGCTGGATCTTCTTGACATCGCCGTTGACGACGACCACGCCTTCGCCGATGACAGCGCTCGAAAGCTCCGTCGTTGCGGCCCAACCGCCAATGCCGCACACGAGAGCTATCGACAACACGCCGACAATAGCGACATGACGATTGAGGGAACGTTTCGATTCGCTGATGATCTTGCTCACAATCTTCTCCCCCCGGCCTATTCGGCCGCATTCACGCCGTCGACGACGACTTTGAGCTGAGCCACGCGCTCTGCAATCGGCGTACGCGCCGCTTCCGGTCGGCTGACCCGTGCCAGAACTTCCTCCTTGGGACCGAACGCGATCATCCGGCCGTCCTGCATCATCAGCACGAAGTCGCACACTGCCAGAACGCCGGATCGATGGGCGATGACGACGACGATGCCGCCGCGTGCGCGCACGCTCATGATCGCGGCACTCAGCGCCCGCTCGCCTTCTTCATCGAGATTGGAGTTCGGTTCGTCGAGCACCACGAGGAATGGTTCGCCGTAAAGCGCTCTTGCAAGCGCGATACGCTGTCTCTGGCCGGCGGAAAGCGCTGCACCGCCTTCGCCGATTTCGGTTTCGTAGCCGTTCGGCAGACGAAGAATGAGATCGTGAACACGCGCCGCCTTCGCCGCGGCAACCACCGCCTCAGGCGACATCTCCTTCGCGAAACGGCAGATATTCTGCGCAACGGTCCCAGAGAAAAGCTCCACGTCCTGCGGCAGATAACCGATGTGCCGGCCAAGCGCGTCGCCATCCCACTGGTCGAGTGCTGCGCCATCGAGGCGAATGGATCCCCTGACGGTCGGCCAGATACCCATCATCGCCCGCGCCAGCGACGACTTGCCTGAGGCACTGTAACCGATGACCCCGAGTGCGCTTCCTGCTCTTAAGCCGAAGCTGACATCGGAAATGACCAGGCGTTGGCCCGCCGGCGGTCCGCTTGCCAGCCCCTCGACCGTCACCTGCTTGGAGGGCGCCGCAAGCGCGAGCGGCGCCGGGATTTCCGGAATGGCTTTCAACAGATTCGCAAGCCGCGCCCAGCTTTGCTGGGCGGAAACGAAACCGCGCCAATTTCCGATCGCGGCTTCCACAGGCGCCAGGGCGCGAGACGTCAGAATCGAACCGGCGATGATAATGCCTGAGGAGGCCTGCCCTTGAATGACCAGGATCGCACCGGTCGCAAGCGTTCCGGATTGCAGGGCAATACGGAAAATCTTCGACAGCGTCGCATATCCGTTCCCGACATCCGATGCTTGCCGGTTGATGGTCCGGTATTCCCCGTTCTTGCGTTCCCAGATTTCCGCCATGGTGCCCGCCATGCCCATGGCGTGGATGACCTCGGAGTTGCGGATCGAGGTCTGCGCAAAGGCATTTCGCATATTGCCGGCTTCGGATTGCCGTTTTGAGAGCGTTCGCGTTCCCTGGTTGGTCATGAACGTCAGGACGGCGAGAACCAGCGATCCACCGATCGCGATATATCCGATCGCTGGGTGAAACAGGAAGCAGATCACGATATAGAAGGGAAGCCAGGGCAGATCGAACATCGCCGTCGGACCCATGCCGGACAGGAAGGTTCTGATCTGGTCGAAGTCGCGCAGCGGCTGCAGCCCGTCCCCACCGATCTTGACCTTCAACGGCGCCTTGATGAGCGCCCGGAACACCCGTCCATTCACCATCTCGTCGAGCGCACCGGCAACGCGCACGAGCATTCTGCTCCTGAGAACTTCGAACGCGCCCTGAAAGGCGTAAAGGGCTAACGCAAGTATTGCCAAAGCAGCCAGCGTCGGTATGCTTTTGGCGGGAATGACGCGGTCATACACCTCAAGCATAAAAAACGAACTTGTGAGATAAAGGATATTGATGAGCGCGCTGGCTATGCCAATGAAGACAAGACCTCCCTTGCATTTTCGCAAGGCTTTAGATGGCTCACTGACATCAGCTGCTGAACTCTGAAACACCAAATAATCCTCTCCTAGCACATCGCACGCAGGTAAATACGCCGCACACTGCAGTTACGGGCCATCAAGCCCGATCAATGACATAGTCGCATTTGGATTGTCGGCGCCGGCGCCGGATCTCCGCTTGCAAGCTGACGACTTATTATACGAATCCCACTGAAATATGGCCGAAAGTTCCAATTTCTAGCGCGCGAATTCAGGAGCTCTAACTTAACGCTACGATAAATATACCGGTTTAAGCAAGTGAAAATCCAAAACCGCCCAATAACGGCTCAAAGCACGGGCTGCCTCCCGCGCATAGAAACGATATTTACTGGGACATTAACTATACATTGAATATACAGTCTGCTTGTTTGCGAAAGACGGAAACATTTTGTCATCAGCCGTCCCCGACTCTTTTGATTTCGGCCGCCGACGGCAGCAGATCGCCCAGCTTAGACCTTGAGGCAAACAGGCAGACCGATCAGCAGCGACCGGCTGACGCTATCGCGGCAATTGTCTGTTTCAGTGCCATGTGTGGCTGTTATGGAATGCATCCACATTGATGCCGACGCTCAAGCTGTCCGTATCGATGTGCGAAGCGCCATCGGAGATCTTGTACTGGAAGGACTCAGTGACCTTTCCGCTAAGGCCGGCGATTTTCGCCGCATCAACCGTGTAGGTGTAGTCGCCGTCGCTCTCCACATGGATGACACCGTATTTTCCGGTCAGCGTCAGACCGTGTTTATCCACCGCACTATCACCGAAGCGACGAAGCAGCACGATCCCATTGGCCGCACTATCATTTTCAAGGAGATTGCCGTGATAGGCGCTGCCGGTGTCGGCCGAGATCTTCAGACTGTCATGCACTGCGACAATTTTAGCAGCGACGGCAGCAGGTGCCGTTGGCGTTTCGATTACCGGCGTCGGCGTGCTCGTCTGCGGCTGCGCCGGCACGTCCACATGCGGCTCGGCACTTGGAGTGGCTGGCGTCTGTTCACTGCTCGATGAGGTATTGCCATTCGTGCCGGCAGCACTGTCGAGCTCGGCCCGGGCTTGTTCGAGCGTCTCATTGTCGCTGACGGAGAACGTGTTCGCGACGGCAATAACGGCAGGCATCGTCAACGTCGACACTAGGCTGTCTACTATATTGTCGTGGAAAGAGCCCGATGCAGCTCTGTCGACCTTCAGCGCGGAAGAGGATAGATCATCAAAGACATTGTCATGGATATCGATATTTGAGCGAACATAGTCTGGATAACCCGCCGCGCTGATCGATACGCCCCACACACCGTCGTGAATATAGTTTCCGCTGATGTCGTAGTCCTTCGCATCGCCCTGATCACCAAGTCCGATGCCGTAGGACCATTTGTAGCCACCAAATCCGGAGATATCGTTGTCGTGGATGGAGATATTCGTGCCCGCCTGAGCACTTAACCCAAAGCCGCCGCCGACCAGCGTGTTGCCCTCGACCATAGCATTTACGGCCTGGACCAGCACGAGGACACCCTTGGCGCTGTTGGTTTCCGTCTGCTCCAGATGATTGTCCTTGACCAGGATATTGCTGCTGTTGTTGAGTTGGATGGCGTCCGCTGCTGCGCCCTGGCTGTTGGTCACGCTATTGTTGATCAGGGTGACGCCGTTGACCTTGTCCATCCAAATGCCGTCGGCATGCACACCGGTCAGCGTGCTGTTCTCAATCGTGATGTTCTGGCTGCTTTGGAAGCTGACTGAACCGGCCTTTCCGGAAAGGCCCGTATTTGTCACCTCGACGTTGCGCACCGTCCAGTTCGACACATTCCCCGCATATATCGCGTTGGCCCCGGTGTCGGCGATCTTGATGTTCTCGATGACGATATTCGAAGCCTTGGAACCGTGAATACCGTCATTGCTGCTGTGAATGACCGGTGCATCGCCGATACCATAGCTGCCGATCGTAATCGGAGCGGTAATGCTGCCTGAATATTTCAGGTCGAACTGTTCGTTGAACACGCTTCCGGCAGCAAGGAGCAGGCTGTCGCCGGGATTCAGCTTCAAGGATTCGACTGCGGACAAAGTCGCAAAAGCGGAATTCTCGCCGGTTCCGTTATTGTGGTCGGACCCTGTCGCTGAATTCACGTAATAGACGGTCATGCTCTGATCTCCCGGTGCTATTGGAAATCTTAAGCGGGGACCTCTCTCCGTCGGCTAAAATGAAACACTAAAATGCCGGACATTCAGCAATAATTCTTGATTCTTGAAGAATAGGCATTTTTCACGCGATACACATTTCGCATGGCAGCGAACTTGTACCGTATAATTCACATCGATTACTCAGGCATCTGTGTTAACCAAGTTTATTTTTCAATTGATGACGCGCCAGCAGAATGGAGTTCTCGCCGATACATAAACTCCCGTGCTCAAGGGACATGACGGGAAAGTGACAGCGCAAAACACGAGGCACAATGCAGTTGCAATAATGTTACAAACAACAAAAAAATTCCACTCAACTATAGCTCAATCTGATTAGCCGAAATATGACATCCATATGAAGAATCGTCTCGCATTCTGATAAGTTTCTTCCTAATAAAGATTCTTATAGCTGGGAGAAATAACGCAAAAAGATTCTTATCATATGTTCTCACTTATTATTAACGTAATATTCCCTAGGCCTTTCATTATCTTATGCACACTTAACGTGTGCCATTATTGGAAGTTGCGCCACGAAATGCTCAACTTCTGTTGATTATGTTCTTGACTCTCCGCATTAGGAAATCCTTAATCGGGCCGCTCGCCAAAGGTCAGGGACGGCCGGCGAAGAATAATTCAAGGAGAGAAATCAATGGCAATTCATGCAACCGACGATACTGCAACATTTCTGGAAACCGACGCCATCTCGGGAAATCTGCTTTCTAACGATTCATCCGACAACGGCCACCTATTCCTGCGCGCCTTCGACCAACAGAGCGTTGGCGCCAAGCAAGGCAACAGCCAGATCACCGAAATCCAGGGCGACTACGGCACCTTCTTCGTCAAGCCGGACGGCAGCTACACCTATGTTCTGAGCGACGCCGCCAAGGTCGGCTTCACCAATGGCGAGTTGCTTCAGGAGAAAGTCTCCTACAAGATCTCCGACGGTAGCGGTCATACCGACGTCGGCCTGTTCACCCTGAATATTCAGGGCGTAACCCAGGTCAAGCCGATCGCTGTCGACGACCATTACAGCTTCACCGAAGGCAACCCCATCGGCGGCAACGCTCTGGATAACGACATTCCCGGCGACAACGGTCATCTCTTCCTCCGTCAGTTCGGCACCACGAACGTAAACGGCAATCCGAGCGCAACGACCGACGTCGCCGGCACCTATGGCACGTTCCATGTCAAGTCGGACGGCTCATTCACCTATGATCTGGCAGCAGATATCGCCCCAGGCGATCACGTCACGGAAACCATCCAGTACTACAAGATTTCGGACGGCCAAGGTCACACGGATGTCGGCGTTCTGACGCTCAATATCACAGGCACGGATTTTGACTCCAGCCCGAGCGTCTGATCATCAATAGTGCGACGCCCGGCACCTCAAGCAGCGGGCGTCGCTCTTTATTGAAGGTGCACCCTCCAAGGGAAGCCGGGCTGCCGCTATCAATAACTTCCAGGAACGATACGGCGTTCATCTCGGAGACTTTCAAAGAAATTTCAAGGCGCTTGGTGAAAGCCCGCTTGACCTTCTGAACTGCCTTGAAACGCTACAGGTACTATCACCTGCTGCAACGCTGTTGAAACCGTGCTGTCGCACCGTCTCCGACACTCGCCCAGGTTCGATCAAAGATTGGGCGAAGTTGTGGGCTGATCTCTTTGATCGTGGCATTGACCCTGCAACGATCGCCGAGTTTCAGCATGGTCGTGAGATCACTATCGAGCGCGCGCGTGGCTGCGGCAAGCGTTGCATCAGTGAAATCGTTCCAGAAATAAAACCGCGTCAGAACCATCGCTTCGTCGTGGGGCGCGAGCACGACCGAACGCTTCATCATTCCCGCAATCGCGACCGGCTCCTCGGCAATTGTCGACTGCACGGCCGCAAGACGAAGCCAAAAATTGCTGTTCGTCGGCATGCACGACAGTGCATACCGCAGATATTGACGCGCACCCGACGCCGCAACGGCCCATGCATCGTAATTGACATTGACGTTCTGCCGATCCAGTTGGGCCAGAACGAGGGTCACCCCGGTAGCCACAATGTCGGACCGGCAATAATGCCCGTCAACGACCTCGACACTGCGCGAAGCATATTTAGCCACGACATCATCAGCGACAGTACCGCCACGCTCAAGCCTTTCTGCGACGATCGACATACTGGCCGTTCTGATCGACGCGTACAGCTCCCGACCGGCCAGAACCGCAAAGACGACGGTAACGACAACAAAAACGATCCTGGAGCCCGAAACGAACCGACTGCGGAGCATCAGCTTTCAGTATAGTATCGCGAGTATCGCTTATAATAATACTCGCTCGAGCCGAATGTCCGGTAGAGTTTCATCTGCGACGGGTCGACCTTGGTCAAGACAGCACCGACGCATTTTGCATAGAGTTCCGGCTCGGATAGCAAGGTCGACTGCACGACCTTGCGCGATGTCTTTCCCCACTCGATAACGAAAACCACTGCATCGAGCTTCGAATTGATAGCGCGCGCATCGACGACCGGCGCTAGGGGTGGCAGGTCAACGATAATATAATCGAAGCTTTGACGCGCCGTTTCAAGAAGCTGATCCATGCCGCGTGACGCCAGGAGTTCCGACGAATGCGGAACACGATACCGCGCCACCGTCGGCAAGAATGCGAGCTTTGTCCTGGGATCGAGAAGGATCAGATCCTTGAGCGGACGGCCGTCGACGATCGCCTCGAGCAAGCCGGCCTCGGCATGGCGGCCGATCGCCCGGGTGGCACCGGGATTGCGCATGTCGCCATCGATAAGCAGGCAACGCGCTCCCTGCATTGCCAGAAGCTTGGCAAAATTGATGGACGTCGTCGACTTGCCCTCGCCTGGCAGGCTCGACACGACGCCGATAACCTTGCAGCGCTGATCGGCTGCACTGAGGTCGATGGCAATCTTGGCGCTTCGCAATGTTTCGGCAAATGCCGAGAGCGGATGCTCCTCGACATAGGTCGTCGTCTTCCCGCCCCTGGCGATGCTTCGCGGATTGCTTGGATCAACGAGCGTTGGATCGTCGACGTTATTTTCAACCAGCGGCATGACGCCGAGAGACTCGACATCAAGCACCTCCCGGACATCATCGCCGGTGCGGAAGAACCGATCCCGGAATTCGCGGAAGGCTCCTATACCGCTTCCGACTGCGCATCCGAGGAACATCGCAAAAGCGACGACGAGGGCCCTCTTCGGAGCACTCGGCTTCGTCGGGGTCTCCGCGGTCGTGATGATACGTGCGGCAGTGATCGGAAAGCTCTGCTGCTGAATAGCTTCCTGGTAACGCGTCAGGAAGCTCTGATAGAGATTCTTGTAGGTATCGCGCGTGCGCTCAAGCTCACGAAGCTGCACCTGCGTTTCGCCGGCGCTGGCGGCAACGCCCGTCGCCTGCGTCACGCTGTCGCGCAAGGAATTTTCCCGCGATTTCGCCACCTGCAGCTCGCTCTGGTAGCTCTCGGCAATGCGGTTCAACTCATCGAACATGAGTCTCTTATATTCTTCCATTTCCGCACGAAGCCGAACCGCCTGGACGTGATCGGGGCCGAGCCGTGCCTCGATTTCGGTTTCGAGCTTGGAAGCCTCCAGATATTTCTTGCGCAGGTCATTCGAAATGGAGCTGTCCAACACATCTGTGACGATCGCATCGGTCTGCTTGGCGTCGATAATCGACTTGACGCGCGCATATTTTGCCTCGGCCTTCGCCGTCTCGGCCTGTGCGTTGATCAATTGAGTGTTTATCTCGGACAGCTGCTGGTCACTGATCAGCGTACCGGAGCCGGCTTCAACCAGCCCATGCTCACTGCGGAATTTCTGAACCGCAAGGTCGGTGTCCAGCGCCTGCTGGCGCAGTTCCTCGATACGCTCCTGAAGCCATTGGCCGGCTCGGCGGGTCGCCTCGTATTTGGAATTGAGCTTGTCGACCATATAGACGTCCGCAATCGCGGCCGCGATTTGGCGCGCCATGTCGGGCGACTGCGAGGTATAACTGACGTCGAGAACATAGGATTTGCCGACGCGTTCGACATCGATATTGCCTGCGACGGTTTCGGCAGCGTTTCGCCGTCTCATTTCCGGATCGGGTGCGACGGCCGCGTCATCGGCAAACCATGATTTGAAATTCACCAGAGATTTCAGCGTCGCGACTGAAAACAGCGAATTCTGTTGTGCATTAAACACCGGATCGTCGACGAGTTTCAGCTTGTCGACAACAGCATAGGCGATCGTGTCGGACTTCAACAGCTCGACCTGACTGAGGACAGTGCCCTCGTCATCGTCCATCTGGCCGAAAGCGGCCAGTTGGTTGATCACCTGACTATCGCTGCGATCGATCAGCACGCTCGTATCGGCGGTATAGACCGGCACCGAAGTCAGGACATACACAATGCCGAGAATGGCGAAGACGAAAGCGCACACCGCGACCATCCGCCACTGTCGGCGGGCAATCGCGATGAGCTTGTCGAAATCGATGAAGTCAGCTTCGTTTCCCGTATCGCGGGAGGGGTCGATACGTGGCGTAAGTTTATCTGGCGATAGCAATTTCGATCTCCAACAAAGGCGTCAAGCGCTAAGATCTAAGGGCAATTCCAGCTATTGTATGACCGGGACACTCTGACTCGTCGATTGCGTCGGGTCGGTAGACGATTGTCCCCCCGCTCCCGTGCTGACGATCCTCGTCGTCGAGCTTGTAGACAAGCTGTCCCCGTCGCCCGCATTCGAAACCTTCAACGTACCAGCGGTCGTCGCGGCGCCGTCAAACGGCGTGCCGTCATCAGAGCCGGGGCCCGTCTGCCCAACCGACCCATCGTTGCCGATACCGGCTGCAGCGGCCGCAGCACTTGCGCCCGGGCCGAGCGCCGCGGTTCCGCCTTCGGCGAGGACCTTCGCAAAGGCGGCAAGCAGCGGCGCCAGATTGGGATCGGCGCTGGCCGCATCGGCGACAGCCTTTTCGATCGCCAGCTTGAACTGCGGGTCCGTCACCTGGCAGCTGTTTGCGGCCCGTGCAAGACCTGAGCCGATCGCCGCCATCTGTGTGGCATTGGCCTTCTTGGCCTGCTCGATCACCGGCAACAGCGCGTCGTTGCTGCTGCCGACCAGCGCGCGAACGCGCGATGACAATACCAATGGATCGGACATGTCGAGGAGCGCGGCGGGATTGGCCGTAAAGCCACTCACATCGACGGTCGTCAGGCTTGCCGGACCCAAGCAAGCTGCCGCAAAGGCGCTTGAACTCATGCCCGCAAACATTGCGAGGACAATTCCGCTATATGCAAGCTTACGATAAACAGCTGACCTTGCCATAACCACAGCTTCCTTCATCAAATCCACTATGTAGGCCGCCGGCATTGATCATTCGCGATCGATGCCCCTCGCCTATTTCAATCAATTTCCGAGATCCTGTATCGCGTTGCGCGTATCGTTCGCGTCATCCGTTACACCCGAAACAGTGGACGATACCGAGTTGACGATGTCAAGGAACTTGACCAGTTCAACAGAGTCCGAATTGGAAATATAGATAATATCCTTGTCTTCCATCTTGAACTGCTGGGCGGCAAACAAGGTTGCGGGATCACGCAGGTTGGCACGTACGATCACCGGAACCGCATCCCCTGCAAATCTCGTCGTGTCCACGTGCATCGCTTGAAGCGTTTTCTTGGGAACCTGGCGATAGAGCAGAACCTGAGCCGGATCGGCGCGGTCGTCGCGCAGGCCGCCTGCCTTTGCGATTGCCTCGCCAAGGGTCAAGTCAGACTCTTCGAAATCGAAGCGACCGCTGACGCCCGCGGCGCCGAGCGCAAGATAGGTGCGGCGCTCGTGATCGATCGAGATCGTATCATCCGGCGCAACATAGATATTTTCCGCCGGGTTCTTCAAGAGCGTGTTGTAGGCGACGGTTGCCGTCTTGCCGCGGCGCTGCAGCGTCACATTTGTTTCGATATTGTTGGTCGTCAAACCGCCCGCGGCGGAAATGACATCGAGAACACGTTCACCCGCCGGGCTGATCTCAATGCGCTGGGGATTGTTGACATCCCCGAGCACGGCAACCTGACTGGAGCGGCTTGTCGTTGTCGTAATAACCACCTGCGGCTCGATCGCGCGGCTCGCCAGGCGATCCTCCACATCCTGCTCCACGGTCTCCTTGAGCCGACCGGCAGCCGGAACGCGACCCGCATAAGGAATTGTGATCGTCCCGTTCCGATCAATAGTCTGGCTCGGCAAAGAGATATAATTGCCGGGTCGGCTGCCGGCGTCGGAGGGAATGAAGAGACCGCCGGACTGAGCTTCGAAGATGGCGACCTCAACGACGTCACCATACCCAAGCGGAATTTCGGGCGCCCCGCCTCGACCGCCGCCAAAGCCCTTGAAAGAGGTGGGCTGGGGAGACGTAAAATACGGGAGAACGTTCTTGCTGAGATCAATCAGGGCGTAGTCGATGCCGACACGACGCTCTTTCGTTGTCACTTTCACCGCCGCATCGCGATCAACATCCTTGTGATCGGGGCCGGATCTTGGCAATGACGTGCAGCTTGCCAATATAGTGGTTAGCGCTACAACAATGGCGACGCGTGTACTAACGATACGAGAACAACCCATAGAATAACCTGTGTTGACGCCCCTGAAGCTACTGCCCCGCAATCTGACAAAATACAAGACAATCCCCGATCAATAACACTGAATGCCGATTAACATTCCCCTAACTGTGGCAGGCTGGCAACGCCAAGCCCTTTAGGAAGCGGAAAACGACCCAGGCCGACTTTTCTGGCGCCGCAACAATCCGAAGACTGTACCCGCTATAAAATTTCTTGCGTTTCAGAGTCAACAGCTCGCACCTGCACAATCGCTATTTTCCAAAAATCTTCATAAAATCCATCCATTTAGAATTTAATTGGTTAGCGACCGCTCATATGCCATGTCCACCTCCCCGCTGCTCCGTCCAAGACTGATCGCGACAACTGCACTGAGGAAGGCTGAATAAAACACGGCAAAACCCGGTATCTGCAGCGAGAAATCCACCGCCGCATGAAGGGCGACCAAAACCGTCGCGGCCAAGCCAAGAACAACATAGTGCCTCAGGCGCCGTCTTTGCGCGAGCCCGCGCCGGAACACGCTGGCAAGCACCGAGAAAACAAGGATCGCCGCAATCGGGAATACTATTCCGAGGCCCAGAAATCCTTCGAGATAGAAATTATGAGCCCGGTCGAAGATCCCGAAAATTCCGCAGGCCGGATCGCGGTAGGCAGAAAATACGGTCCGGAAGGTTCCAAGACCGGTCCCAGTCAACCAATGATCCGAAATGGCACGCCATATGCCCGGCAGGATGCAGAACCGATCATCATCCTCGAGCCGCCGCTCTTGTGCGCGCAAAATCGCCTGGCCGGCAAACATCGTCAGCAGCACGACGACGAACACAATCGCCGAGAGCAGCTTCAGCATCGAACGCCATCTTGGCACCGGTTTCAGATGACGCCTCGAGCCGTTCCAATGGATGACAAGCCACGGAAAATAGATGAGAGCGGCAACAAAGGTCGCAAATATCCCGGCGCGCGAGCGGCTCAACATCAGCGCGGTGAAGCATGCGCACAAGAGCAGGGCGTAGATCCACGATCTCAGGAGAAGCGTGTTTCGGCCCGGCTCGCCGGGCGGATGGTTTGAATAGGAACGGGCGATGTCTCTGACCAGGGTCAGCATCAGCAGCGTCCCAAGCCCGAGGAAGGTCGCGGCGGTATTGCGGTTGACGAAGACCGCGGTCAGGCTGTCGAGGTAGGCGTGTTTCTCGACGACGATCAGGATGCGGGGAAACAGCGAAAATTGCAGCAGGCCGAAAACTGCGATGATGCCTGCAGAAAGCCCGAGACCGTTAAGCACTGTCCTCGCGCGCTGATCGGTATCGCATAAGAGAAGCCCGGTCAGGAACGTGACGAAGGGCAGCGCCACCCAGAGGATCGAGGCGAACGTGTCGGCCGGTTCGACGGAGATCGCCGCGTAATTGACGCCCGCCAGGTCACGCGCGACATCCCAAGCGGGATTTGCCAGCCACCGCGAAGGCAGTTGGATCGTCTGAATAAACATCCATCCTGTCAGAACGATCAGCAGAAACAGGACGATGCCGAATACCCCCCTGCTCTGTCTCGGCTCTCCGAACAGCAGTCCCGAAATAATGGCGAGAGCAAACATTCCGATCGCCGCGAAGGCGAAGGCCAAGGGTGTAACGCTTCCGAACGGTATGAGCGTCAATATAACGAGGCCGATGAAGGCAAAAAGCAAAACCTCTCGCAAGACCCGCTTATTGATGAGGTTGGAGAACATGTGAATTCGTTTACCAGAGAAGGCGGCGACCAAAGCCATTGCAACCGAAGAGTTTAATTTACTCGTACTAACATAAGTTGAACATCAAGCACTTGCGTGCTAAAGTGTAACAGAATTCCACATTGTTTAAAATTGTCGCGAAAGGTTTAAGCCAATCGAGACAAGGCCCGGCTATGCTCCCTCCAAGCAGCAGAAACGGGACAGATATTCTGCGCCCAATACTTGGCAGATCATCAGATCGCCATGCCATTGACCGAGAAAAAAGGCAAGTCTGATCTCAATCGGTTGCCCTGAACGGGGATTTAACAGATGAAGAAAACGTTCGTTACACTTCTGGCGCTGACCTTTACAGCAGGCAATGCCTGCTCAGCATTTGCCGCCGGTCCCGCGGGTTTCGCCCGCGGCCTGAACGATAGTTCGGCGGTCAGCTATATCTCCGAAAAAGGCAAGATCATCCCACCCTTCGCCCAGGTATTGTTCTGCGCCCAGAACCCGGCCGAATGCCGTGACAACAATGGGCTCTCGGTCGTTGCGCTCACCGACGAGCAGATGCTGCAGCTGAAAAACGTGAACAGCACGGTCAATCGGACGATGATCGGCCGCAACGACTCCAGCAGCGAACTGAACGGCGATGTCTGGAAGGTGAATGTTCGCAGCGGCGACTGCGAAGATTTCGCCTTGACCAAGCGCAGTCGGCTGATCGCGATGGGTTGGTCGTCGCGCGCTTTGCGAATCGCAACGGCATATACACCCTCCGGTGAAGGACATGCGGTCCTCGTGGTCAGGACCGACAAGGGTGACCTCGTGCTCGACAACAGGAAAAGCAGCATCAAGAACTGGCGGGATACCGATCTGCGCTGGGACAAGATTCAATCGGGGACAGACCCCTATGTCTGGTACCGGCTGTAGAGGCTTGGCCTGCGGGAACACCAAACTCGGTCTTCCGGAATTGACGTCGAGCCGGCTCTGACGAACGGCTCGACTTGTCACATTGCCCACACAAACCTATGTTTCTTGCTGTCGAGGGGGTAGCCGGCAACGCGTTGTCGTGCCCCCGGTTCGATGTTCGATGTGGGTATCAAGCGATCTTCGATATTGTCTTTTCACCCAGATTCAGTATGACCAACGTCATGCTGCGACGCAGCATGACGTTCTACTCCAATGATTTGAGGGAAATATGCGCATCACGATGATTGGATCAGGCTATGTCGGCCTCGTTTCAGGCGTTTGCTTCGCGGATTTCGGCCACGACGTCATCTGCGTCGACAAGGATCTGAGTAAGATCGAAGCCCTTCGCGAAGGCCGCATTCCGATCTACGAGCCGGGTCTGGAGCAATTGGTCGCCGAAAATACCAGCACTGGCCGGCTGTCGTTTTCGACGGATGTCGGCGAAAGCGTCCGTAGCGCCGACGTCGTGTTCATCGCAGTCGGCACGCCATCGCGGCGCGGCGACGGCCACGCAGACCTCTCCTATGTCTATGCGGCCGCGCGCGAGATTGCCACCTATGTGGAAGGCTTCACCGTGATCGTCACCAAGTCGACAGTGCCGGTCGGCACCGGCGACGAAGTCGAGCGCATCATGCGCGAAACCAATCCTGTGGCGGATGTCGCCGTCGTTTCCAATCCGGAGTTCCTGCGCGAAGGCGCGGCGATCGAGGATTTCAAGCGTCCCGACCGTATCGTCGTCGGCCTGAATGACGACCGGGCGCGCGAAACCATGACCGAGGTCTATCGTCCGCTTTACCTCAACCAGGCCCCCTTGGTCTTCACCACCCGCCGCACGTCGGAACTGATCAAATATGCGGCCAATGCCTTCCTCGCGATGAAGATCACCTTCATCAACGAGATCGCCGATCTCTGCGAGCGGGTCGACGCAAACGTCCAGGATGTTTCGCGCGGTATCGGTCTCGATGGCCGTATCGGCGCCAAGTTCCTGCATGCCGGGCCGGGTTATGGCGGCTCGTGCTTCCCCAAGGATACGCTTGCCCTTGCCAAGACGGCGCAGGATTACGACGCGCCGGTCCGTCTGATCGAGACGACGATCTCGATCAACGACAACCGCAAGCGGGCGATGGGACGTAAGGTGATCGCGGCCGTCGGCGGAGACATTCGCGGCAAGAAGATCGCGATTCTCGGCCTGACCTTCAAGCCGAACACCGACGACATGCGCGACAGCCCGGCGATTGCCGTCATCCAGACCCTGCAGGACGCCGGCGCCCGGGTGGTCGGCTACGATCCCGAAGGCATGGAGAACGCCCGCAAGGTGATCGAGAACATCGAATATGCGAGCGGCCCCTATGAAGCGGCCGCCGGTGCGGATGCGCTTGTCATCGTCACCGAATGGAACCAGTTCCGCGCGCTCGACTTCAATCGCCTGAAGCAAGCGATGCACGCCCCGGTCCTGGTCGACCTGCGCAATATCTACCGCAGCGACGAGGTCCGCAAACACGGCTTTACCTACACCGGCATCGGCACCAATCTCTATCAGGAATCGACAAACACCTGACAGGTCCTGGTAAATCGGTAATCATCCTGACGCCGCGGAGCATAAAGCCCGCGGCGTTTGCTTTTGAGCATGGCGCCGAAAAGCGTATACGGTTCCGGGCGGCACGCCTAATTAAGGATCCCGACCCGCGTTCCCTTGATCGTCAGCACGGTTAACCGGCCCGTCGCCGAAACCGCGGTGTCGATACCGATGCGTTGCGGGCCGAAGGTCGGGATTCGCCCCGGGGTATGTCCATGGATCACCAGGACGGGAAGCTGCGGCCCCTCATCCAGGAAGGGTTGGCGGATCCACATCAGGTCGCTGTCCTTCTGCCTCTTGAGGTCGATGCCCGGTTTGATGCCGGCATGGACAAAGACCACCCTTCCCATCCGCAGCATGATCGGCAGCGATTCCAGGAACTGGATATGCCGCTCGGGGATCATATTGCGAATGACGCGCGCAATCATTTCGCTTCCTGCCGCCGACTGCAGCAGATGTTCGATATCGATACCGTACGAGTGCAGCGTCTCCGTCCCGGCAAAGCCGAGCCATTCAAGAATGCGCGCCGGTTTGCGATAGAGGTTCACCAGCTCCGCGTCGTGATTGCCGCACAGAGCGAAACGCTGAAATCCCGGCGGCGGGGTCCTGCTGAGGAACTCCAGCACAGCGCTTGAATCAGGCCCGCGGTCGACATAGTCGCCGAGCATGACGATCAGTTTCGGCCCCGGAATGCGCGCGGCATCCTCCTCGATGCGGCGATGTGCCTCGATGAGCTCGTTATAACATCCGTGGATATCGCTCATCGCGTAGACCGCAGCGAATTCGCCTTCGGCAAACGTCAGCCGAGCGCGTCCTTTGCGGTTGCCGGCCAATATCGGTATCTGTTGCCGCCACGGCCCGAGATAGTTAAACATATAACCCATTTATGAGATCCGACAGCACGTAAGCTTGTCGGAGAAGCTCCATTTTCTACCCATCCCGCACGGGCATGAGGCCCAGTGTTCAAAAAGAAGTTGGCCTGATCACGGCCTTATCGAAATTGTAACCGGAACCGGTTGCCAGATTCGCAACGATATAATCCTTCGTTATCTGCTGCATCGGCTGTGAACCGAGGCTGTTTCCGATGTCATCAATGGCTGCCGGAACGCTCTCTCCTACAGGACACCGAACCTTCGCGTCGGATCAGCCAGTTCTCACATCGTCATCTTCGGGGAATCTTGGCATGCAGATCGGCTTTCGGAGATACGTCGGCTCGCGTTCCCGCGACAGCGAATCTACTATTGCGAGAAACGGCAATTTGTATTCAGTCATTTTGAAAGGGGTATCACGATTAATATTGCGCTGTATTTTGGTATATGAGGGTTAATTCGGCGTTAAACCGTAATATTCGCTCCATCAGCAGCTGTATCGGTCACCAGTTCTCGGAGCTGAAGAATTTCCGGCAATCGGATTTCCACAGGCGACACCGCCGAAAAAGCTGTATAAATCAACTATAACGAGAGCCTGTAGAAAAAAATGAACGTTTAAGCTTATCATGCTTGACGCTACTGCGGCGGCGCATGATGATGGCGTATTGCGAGCGTGAATGACATTCTTCACCAGAAATCTCAGATCCCAAACTGCGGGGTGCAAAGTGGAAACTGCGGTTGATTCGAAACTTATCGAGGCGATCACCTACGACGAAGACAGCCGGCATCTACGGGTCTACCTGACAAACGGTCAGAGGCGAGAATATGAAGGCGTTCCCAAAGGAGTGGTCGTCGGTTTGACGATGGCCGAATCCCCGGGGAATTTTTACATGAAGGCCATCCGGGGCAAATATCCTCCTCGCCCCTGATCTCCTGGCCATCAACGACGATAGGGCCATTGGTTCAAAAAGATACGGAACCGGCATTTGCCGGTCCCGCCAACCCGTCTCAAACCGACCGGTGCGCGTCAATCACCGCCGAAGAAATCGCGGACCGCATTGATCTCGAGCGGGGCAATCTCATGGCCACCGGGATGCCAAACCATCCGCACCTCCGCCCCGCGGTTCTTCAGATGCGCCGATAGCGCCTCGGTCATGGCGACGGGAGCGATCGGATCCCGCTGGCCGGCCGTCACCAGCACCTTTCTCCCCGCAAGCGTTGCCTGGGCTTCAGGCTGAAACGGAATGAGCGGGTGCATCAAAACCGCGGCATCGAAGATGCCCTTCTCGATCAGCACATTGGCAAGAATGTTTGCACCGTTCGAAAAACCCAGGCCGAAAATCTCGGAAGCCTGGTGCTTGTCAGCGAATGCCTTGACATAGGCGGCCATCTTCTCCGTCGCCCGTGAAAGGTCGGCCATGTCGTAGACCCCCTCTCCTGTGCGCCGGAAGAACCGCGCCGCGCCATATTCGGAAACGTCGCCGCGCGGCGAGAGAACCGTTGCTTCGGGCAGCAGGCGCCGGCCGAGATCGAAGAACTGGTTCTCGTCGCCACCGGTGCCGTGCAGCACCAGCAGGATCGGCTTATCAGGCGCACCGGCATGCAGCCGGTGCACATATCCAGTTTCGGTCATATCGCCTCTCCTTACGCTTCGAGCGGCTGCAGGTGCTGCTCGAGCAGCGCTCGAAGATGGGCGTGCTGCTGCGGCAACTTCAGCGCTTCGCCGAGATGGGCCGTATCCTCGTCCCGGTCGAAGCCTGGCTCATTGGTCGCGACCTCGAACAACACGCCGCCAGGCGTGCGGAAATAGATCGCCCAGAAATAATCGCGGTCGATCACCGGCGTGACCTGGAAGCCGGTGTCCATCAACGCCTTGCGCACTTCGAGCTGCTTCTCGCGATTCTCGACGGCGAAGGCGACGTGGTGGACAGAGCCGGCGCCGGGAAGCGCCCGGGCAATGTTCGGCATGGTCTCGAGATCGATGAGATGCGCGCCGTTGCCGTCAGGCCTGATCAGCCGCTTGACGCCGTCCCTTTCCTCTCCGACCTCATAGCCCATGAACTTCAGGAGTTCGGCGGTGGCGCCCTCGTCCCGCAGCCGCATGGCCACGGAGTGAAAGCCGCGAATGGCATGGTCCTCGCTGATTCCTCCATGTGTCCAGGCCTGGCGGGCATCATCCTTGACCTCGACGAGCGCAAAGCCGTCGCCATCGGGCCCAGAGAAATTCAGCCGCTTTTCGCCGAAACTTTCCTCGGCCTTCAGGCCGCCGACACCAAGCGTGGCAAACCGATCGCTCCAGAAGCCGATCGAGCCTTGTGGAACGGAAAACACCGTCGTGCCGACTTCGCCGGTGCCGGGACGGCCCTGCGCCATCTTCGGGAACGGGAAATAGGTCATGACTGTGCCGGGTGCACCGGTCTCGTCACCATAATAGAGGTGATAGACATCAGGCGCGTCGAAGTTCACCGTCTTCTTGACGCGGCGCAGGCCGAGCGCATTGGTGAAAAACTGGTTGTTGGTGCGGGCGTCCTCCGCCATCGACGTGACGTGGTGCAGACCCTTGATTTGATCGAGCATGTGAGACCCCTTTCATGCCCGCCGTTGCGGGCTTTCGATGAGGCTAAGATGCGCGCTGAAGCGCCCACAGAACAGACCCGCAGACCAAAACGCATTGTCTTCTTTTAGTGAACGAACACAGACTTGCGTTCACATCTAAAGCATGTCGCACAAAACTGTGCAGCGGTTTTGCGATAACGACATGCGTAAAAACAAAGAGCTAAAGCACGTGGAGCGAATCTGAACGATTGCGACGCGCTTTAAGCATCATCGGGATTAGCCGGCAATTGCCAGTCGATCGGCGCGCGTCCACGTGACTGCAGGAAGGCATTCGCCTTCGAAAAATGCGCGCAGCCGAAAAACCCGTTATGGGCCGAAAGCGGCGAGGGGTGCGGCGCCTTCAGCACCAGATGCCGTGTCGTATCGACGAAGGCGGCCTTGCGCTGGGCGTAGGAGCCCCAGAGCATGAAGACGACGGATTCGCACTCGTCGTTGACCTTGCGGATGACGGCGTCGGTGAATTTCTCCCACCCCTTGCCCTGATGGGCCGCCGCCTGCCCTTCTTCGACGGTCAGCACGCTGTTTAGCAGCAGCACGCCTTGCCTTGCCCAATGTTCGAGAAAACCATGGAGCGCCGGCGCGATGCCGAGATCCGTCTCCATCTCCTTATAGATATTGACGAGCGAGGGCGGTATGCGCACGCCCGGCCGCACGCTGAAGCACAGCCCGTGGGCTTGCCCCAGCCCGTGATAGGGGTCCTGGCCGAGAATGACGACCTTGACGCTGGAGATCGGGGTGAGGTCTAGGGCGCGGAAATATTCACTACCCCGGGGGAAAATCCGCTTGCCGACCTGCTTCTGCGCGACAAGAAAGGCTTTAAGTTGCTGCATATAGGGGCTTGAGAACTCCCCCGCCAAGGCGGTCTTCCAGCTCTCTTCGAGACTGACTGATGTATCGCTCATCCAGCAAACCCTTCGCATATGACGAAACAACGGACACACGGTTCTAACAAAATCGATCTACGCTGCAATGCCTGTCGGCAATGGGTCTACGCCTTTAGAATCGGCGAAAGAAGACTACGAGAGGCTGTCCGAGGCATCGTCGTTCGTGTTTAACTATATGACGGCTTCGGTATTTACGCCGGCAGGCGGCCTGAGTAGAACCTTGATCGTAAACCGGAGACATCTCTTCAAATGAAATTCGGCACGAGCGGCCTTCGCGGACTTTCAGTGGATCTCAAGGGACGCGCCTCTGCGCTTTATGCGACGGCGTTCGGCAAATATCTGCTGCAGACCGGGAAGGCGCAGCTCGGCGATACCATTCTGATCGGCCGCGATTTTCGCGATTCGAGCCCGGATATCTCGGGAAATTGTGCCGGCGCACTCGCCGCGCTCGGCTTCCGGCTATTCGACTGCGGCAATGTGCCGACACCGGCGCTTGCCCTTTATGGCCTCGAAAGCAACGCCGCATGCCTGATGGTCACGGGCTCGCATATTCCGGCGGACCGCAACGGCATCAAGTTCTATCGCCCGGATGGCGAAATCGACAAATCGGACGAGGCCGCAATCACTGCATGGGCGGCCGAGATCGAACGAACGGGCGAGGCCGTTGCAGAGGCACCGGTCAAGACCGAAAATCATGAGGCGATCTGCCGGCAGCTCTTTTTCGAACGCAATGCCGCCCTGCTGCCGCAAGGTGCGCTCTCCGGCTTGAAGATCGGCGTCTACCAGCACAGTACCGTCGCCCGCGATCTGCTGGTCGACGTTCTCGCCCATTACGGCGCCGAGATCACCGCTCTCGGACGTTCGGAGAGTTTCATTCCCGTCGACACCGAAGCCGTTTCCGACGAGACGATCACGCTGATGAAGCGCTGGACGTCCGATCACAAGTTCGATGCGATCGTCTCGACCGATGGCGACGGCGACCGCCCGCTGGTCGCAGACGAAACCGGCACGCCGCTGCGCGGTGACCTTCTCGGCCTTGTCGCAGCCAATTTTCTCGGCGCCGGCACGGTGGTAACACCAGTGACCTCCAATTCGGGCATCGAGGCCGCGGGCTCTTTCGCCGTCAGGCGCACCCGCGTCGGCTCGCCTTTCGTCATCGCCGGCATGGAAGAGGCGGTAGCGGCCGGCGAAGACCATGTCATGGGCTTTGAGGCCAATGGCGGGCTGCTGACTGCAACCCCTTTCGATATCAACGACAGAGCCGTGCGAGCCTTGCCGACACGCGATTGTTTTGTCCCGATGCTCGCGATCCTGTCGCTCGCTGCCATTCGCAGGCAGCCGCTTTCTGCCCTTGCCGCCTCCTATCACCTGCCCTTTGCCGCCGCCGATCGCCTCGAGAATTTTCCGCTGGAGACGAGTGCCGCGCTGATGGAGCATCTGCGCGCTTCGGAAGAAAATCTCTCGGCTTTCCTGCAGCCGATCGGCGAGGTAGCGACAAAATCCGACATCGACGGACTTCGCGTGACGCTAAGGGATGGCGGGATCATTCATTTCCGCCCGTCCGGCAATGCGCCGGAAATGCGCTGCTACACGGAGGCCGGCAGCGAAGCTGCAGCCCTGGACCTGCTGAATACAGGGCTCAATCGAATAAGAGACTGGGCAGGCGCCCGGCAACATGCGACGAACAAGCCGTTTATTTCAAGGAACCCGCCTATGACGCAGAAAATCGTTCCCGTGATCATGGCCGGCGGCAAAGGCACGCGGCTCTGGCCGCTTTCCCGTGCCACCGCACCGAAACAATTCATCCAGTTCGTCGGCGACAAGACGTTGTTTCAGGAAACTCTCGAACGCGTTTCCGATCCCGAACTCTATGAAGCCCCCATCGTCGTCACCAATGAGGAATTCCGCTTCCTGGTCGCCGAACAGGCTCGCGAACGCGCCATCCCGCTCGCAGCGGTCCTGCTCGAACCCGTCGCCCGCAACACGGCCGCAGCGGTAGCCGCGGCCGCAACGCTTGCCGCCGATCTCTTCGGCAAGCACACGATCATCCAGATGCTCGCCTCGGATCACGAGATCCTTGCCGATAAGAGCTATTTTGATTGCATCCGCATCGCCCGCGATGCCGCTGCCGACGGCAAGCTCGTAACCTTCGGCATCACCCCGACGGAGCCGGCGACGGGTTACGGCTATATCGAGATCGGCGATGCCCTCGAAAACGGTGCGCACAAGGTCAAGCGCTTTGTCGAAAAGCCGGCACAGGAGAAGGCCGAGCAGATGCTCGCCGACGGCGGCTTCTACTGGAACTCAGGCATCTTCATGTTCCCGGTGACGGAACTCATTGCCGAACTGCAGGAATACGCGCCCGATGTACTGAAGGCGGCCAGCAAGGCCGTTTCGAAAGCAAGCCGCGACCTCGATTTCACCCGCCTCGACGCCGACCATTTCGCCAAAAGCCCCGATATCTCCATCGACTATGCAATCATGGAAAAGACGTCCAAAGCCGCCATCGTTCCCTCGCCGTTCAAATGGTCTGATATGGGAAGTTGGGATGCCGTCTGGAAATCAGGCGCCCGCGACGACAACGGCAATGTCGCCGCCGCAAACACCACCGTCGTCAATACCCGCAACTCGCTCGTCATGACCCATGGCGTGCATCTTGCCGTCCAGGGCATGGACGATGTCGCCGTCATCGCCAGCGAAGACGCCGTCTATGTCGGACCGCTCAAAGACAGCCAGAATGTCGGACAATTGGTCAAGATGCTGGCCTCTACGTCCGCCACGGCGAAATTCGCCGAAACCCATCCGACATCCTATCGCCCCTGGGGCGGCTATACCTCCATCTTCAACGGCGATCGTTTCCAGGTGAAGCGCATCTTCGTCACGCCGGGCAAGAAGCTATCGCTGCAAAAACACCACCATCGCTCCGAGCACTGGGTCGTCGTCAAGGGAACGGCCGAGGTGACGGTCGGTGAGAGCGTTCGGATGCTGCGCGAGAACGAAAGCGTCTATATCCCGCTCGGCGAAGTCCACCGCCTCGCCAACCCCGGCAAGATTCTTCTCGAACTCATCGAGGTTCAGACAGGCTCCTATCTCGGCGAGGACGACATCATTCGTATCGTCGACGAGTTCGGAAGAACGTGACGTCGCGGCCGGATCGCGGGTCAGGCCCAAACAATGCGCCGGCTTTTCCGGCGCGACCGCCATCGCTGTTGAAGTCGCTATCGGAATTCGCGTAGAATGGACGCACCGAAAGACATGACCGGAGATATCCCCCTGATGCGTACGCTGCCCGCCCTCGCCGGAGTTCTTGCAATCATGGGACCGGGAATGGCGTTTGCCGAAACCGCAAAAATGCGAACCGCAAGCGAAGCCGAAATTCGCGAGCATTTGCCGGGCACGTCGGAACTGAAAGAAAGCAGCAACGGTTACGAATATCGTAAGGGCAACGCCAATGGATATAAAATAACCAATGGCCAAGTCTGCGTCCGGTTTCCCAACAAGTCGACCGACTGCGTCAACGTGAAAACCGACGGCGAGAAATTTCAGATGATTGACAAAAAAGGCGGCAGAACGAGATTTTGACTTTGCCGGGGCAGGTTGCCTGCCTGGGCAAGTCACCTTGTCCAGGCAAGCTCACCATGCCCCGGCAAGTTTACCTTGCCGGTGAAGTTTCGCCATCCTTGTCGAGAACGAATTCAGCGATCAGGCCTGAATGGTTCGAGCCAAGATTGTCATCGAGACGTTTCAGCGACGTCAGATGAAGCGGCGCGCGGGCAAATATGTGATCGATGGCGATCCCGAGCAAGCCGGCGCCGACTGGCCATGTTGCCGGTTCCGGCACGATCGTTTTCAGTTTCTGTTCGCGCAGGAAACCCTGGATGCTCGGGGCGATCGCCGCGGAGTTGAAATCACCTGCCAGCACCAGAGGGCCGTCGATCGAACCCAGCGCTTTGCCGAGATCTTCCAATTCCGCCATCTGGAAATCATCGAAGTAGGGTTTGGTCAGGTGCGCCGAGACCAGATTGATGGTTTCGCCGTCGAACTCGACGCTCGCTATCACAAGCCTGTCTTTTCTGAGGCTGCCCATGCTTGCGACCTGCCGACTGACGAACGGGCGTTTGGACAGCACCAGCGTATCGCAGCTATCCTTCCCGTTGTCGCAGCCGATGTGATAGGGGTAGGCCTTGAACAGCTGCTGCAAATGGAATGTCAGCGGCTTGGCTTCGAGCAGATTGACGACATCGGCATTCGAAGCGATCACCATGTCGGTGATTGCAGTCGAGTTTTTCCAGTTGTCGATCGCGACATTGAACGACATCAGACGAAAAAGCGGCGGCCTGTCTGCGCCTCTGTCGTCCTCCGAAAACTCGCGCTGCATGATGACGCCGTGAGTGATGAGAAGAAGCGATGCAAACAGAAGGACGAAGCCGTAGATCCGTCTCCTGACAGCCAGAATGATAAAGCTGGCGATCACAAAAAGGACGCCGAAATGAACCTGAAAGCTATAGAGGAAGGACAGCAGCCAGAAGTTCGTCACATAGCGCAAAGATACGATCGCCATGGCAACGGTCAGAAACGCACAGAGAATCCAGTAAATTATCTCTCTCATCGATCCTGACCTGCTTGCAGACGACCCGCCGGCCATAACATGCAGGCCTCCATGCCGCAATGCAGCATAATAGCCGATGGCCGCGGCCGGCCTTCAGACGCGCCGCCCTCTCTTTCAAAGACCTATCGACTCGGCCTCTTCTTATCTTGTAAGTGGGGGGCACGTGAGACGGAGTCGGCTCTTTGCCGTCGGCAAGGAGTCGAGAAAAGGTGGGAATGCGCTACTTCATTACAGGCACTGCCGGCTTTATCGGTTTTCATCTGGCCAGGCGCCTGCTGCAGGAAGGGCATGACGTCACAGGTTTCGACGGCCTCACTCCCTATTACAATGTCAAGCTCAAGGAGATGCGCCATGCAGCACTCTCCCAGTTTCCGGCCTTCAGACCCGTCATATCAATGCTCGAGGACCGGCCGGCGCTGGAAGCGGCTGTTCTGGCGGCCAAACCCGACGTCCTGATCCACCTCGCCGCCCAGGCCGGTGTGCGCTACAGCCTGGAAAACCCCGAGGCCTATCTTCGTTCGAACGTCGAAGGCTCGTGGAACATCATGGAAATCGCCCGGCGCGTCGAAGTCCGCCACCTGATGCTGGCCTCGACATCGTCGATCTACGGCGCCAATGCGACCGTCCCCTTTCATGAGACCGATCGCGCCGACGAACCGCTGACCATCTATGCCGCGACGAAGAAATCGATGGAACTGATGGCGCATAGCTACGCCCATCTTCACAAGATTCCGACCACGGCCTTTCGTTTCTTCACGGTGTATGGTCCATGGGGCCGGCCCGACATGGCACTGTTCAAATTCACCAAGAACATGCTCGAAGACCAGCCGATCGAGATCTACGGCGAAGGCAATATGAGCCGTGATTTCACCTATATCGACGATCTGATCGAAGCGATCGTCAGGCTGTCGGCAATCGCCCCGGGCGAGGATAACCGTCTCGACAACGCGGCTGTTGAAACGCTTTCGCGCCAGGCGCCCTTTCGCGTCGTCAATATTGGCGGAGGCCAGCCGGTCAGCCTGATGGATTTCGTTGAAACGGTGGAGAAGGCGCTCGGCCGTCCTGCCATCCGCAAGATGCTGGCGATGCAGAAGGGGGATGTGCCGCGCACCTTCGCAGCCCCCGACCTGCTCGTGGCACTGACGGGATACAAGCCGGATACGACCTTGGATGTCGGCGTCAAGGCCTTCGTCGACTGGTATCTCGACGTCCGCAGCGAACTCGGCGCCTAGATCCGGATGACTCTAGGCCGGATCGACCTAGAATCTAGCTAGGTATCAGCGGAGAAACGTAACCGCTTGTACGGCCTCAACCGCTGTCGAAAACACGTAATCGACGACAACGTTAAGGCTCTGTGAATAGGTCTTGAGTCGGTACCCCTCGCCTTCGATCTCGGCCGGACTGCGCAGAACGAACGGAACGCCCGGGCGCACGAAACCGGCACGTGTCGTCAACGGAACCTCGGGCGAATGACCGATGGCAGAGGTGTACATCAGGTCGCGGCCAAGGCTGGCGGGGCCGATGGCGAATGCTGGCCCGGCAGCGACGGTGATGGTCAGAGTCAAGGCGATGGCGGCGAGCGTCTGGTGCATGTCGAAGTCCCCGTTTTGCGGATCGCCGGGCTTTTGCTTCGCCCGGCTCCAAACGATCGATGCGTCTGTCCACGCCTCGGCCGCTTTCATGAGACCACTCTACACGTCAGTATTTTCAGGGCTTTTAAGCCGATCGGTCAAATTTTACGAAATTTGATTTTCTCGGAAAAGCCTCGGGATCCACAGGGAAAAAGGTCGGCCGGCCCGGCGGGCCGCGGAGGCAATGTCGGCGAAACGTGCCGATAACCGGGCGCTGGATCGCAGTCTACAGAATGCGATCCAGTTTCTTATTGATGTGCAGGTTCGGCATCAATCCCGCACTTTGCGCAGCATGATAGGATTCCCGCGCCGCATCGAACGAGATCGACCACATGATGGCGCTGAGCAGCAGCGCGATGATATAAATTTGGATACGCATCGCATCGGCGATACGGAAAGAGCAAGGCAGTTTTGTGTCAAAAAATGACCGTGGAAATAGAAAAAAACGCCAAGCCTTTTTTGCCCTGCAACATTGACACCAGACACATTAGTGTCGCGAAAATTAGTGATAGTGCATCGCTACCTGTTAGCAGCCAACCCCGAGGCTTGGTTTTCTTTTTCCCGCCCTGAGAACCCTGAGAGGTCCGTCGTCACGGGCCTCTTTGCCTTTATCGCCGGCATTTCCCGTGGGCAGCTGAATTCTCCGATACGATCGACGTTGAGGGCTGAACGGCACATCACTCTCGGCTGATCGCCCTCCTTCGCCAGCGCAGGTCGGTTCGCAGCACGAAATATATCAATCGATTGACTTATTTTCTGTCCAATGTTATGAAATTGTCATGAACCAGGAACATGACGCCCAACTTCCGCCAGTTTCCGCCCGCGCCGAGATCGCGCGCCAGAAGATGCTGACCGCTGCTCTCGACGTCTTCGGGCGCTACGGCTTCGACGGCGCCTCGACGCGCCAGCTGACCGAAGCCGCCGGCGTCAACCTGCAGGCCATCCCCTATTATTTCGGCAGCAAGGAGGGCCTCTACCTCGCCACCGCCGAATATCTGATGGCACGCATCGACACGCATGTCGGTGACATGAGGGCGCGCATCGGCATGCATCTGTTGGCGCTCGACGCCGCCGGCGAACGGCTCGCCGAAGCCGAAGCCCGTCGCTTCCTCACCGAAATTCTGCAGACCATGGTGACGCTTTTCGTCGGCAAGGAATCCGAATCCTGGGCGCGCTTCCTGATCCGCGAGCAAATGGAGCCGACCGAGGCCTTCACACGGGTCTATCAGGGCATCATGCGGCCGATGATCGAGATGGGCCGGCGGCTGATCGGCGCCATCCTCTGTGAGGACCCTAGCTCGGAGCATGTGCGCCTGCGCACCTTCAACCTTCTCGGCAGCATCCTGGTCTTTCGCGTCACCCACGCGGCCGTGCTCGCCCAGATGGAATGGGATGCCATAGGCCCGGAACAGGTGGAAACCCTGCGCGGCCTCGCCGCCGAATTGGTCGATCTCCTCGGTCCGCCGAGAGGAGGTTCAGTATGAAACGCACGTTTCCAATCGTCATCCTGCTCCTCCTCGCGGCGGGTGCCGCCGGCTGGTGGTACGGCCTGCCCGAAAGGCTCGGCTGGCTGCCCGAGGCCCGCCGCGAATTCGTCCTTTACGGCAATGTCGATATCCGCCAGGTCTCGCTCGGTTTTCGTGTCAGCGGTCGCCTTTCCGAACTGCGCGTCGACGAGGGCGATGTGGTCAAGAGCGGAACGGTCCTGGCGAAGCTCGACGCCGCACCCTATGAATTCGCCGTCCGCTCCGGCGAGGCTAATGTCGCAGCACTTCGGGCGACATTCGACAAGCTGAAGGCCGGACCACGGCCGACCGAGATCGCCCAGGCGCGCGCCGCCTATGACGAAAGCCTCGCGGATCTGCAGAATGCCAACCTCGCCTATGACCGCGCCCGCCAGCTTCGCCCGCAAGGCACGATTTCCGAAGCGAGCCTCGATCAGGCGACCGCCGCAAAGGCGATGGCCACCGCGCGTTCCCAATCCGCCAACGAGGCGTTGAAGCTGCTTGAGGAGGGTTCGCGCGTCGAAGATATCGCCGCCGCCGATGCGCAGGTGAAGGCAGGCGAAGCGACGCTCGCCTCGGCCCGCACCTCGCTCGCCGACACGGAACTGCGCGCGCCGAATGACGGCGTCATCCTCTCGCGTGTGCGGGAAACCGGCGCGATCGTCTCGCCGGCCGATACCGTCTTCGTGCTGTCCCTGACCGAGCCCGTTTGGGTGCGCAGCTATGTCGCCGAGCCCGACCTCGGCCGCATCCATCCCGGCATGAAGGTTTCCGTCGCTTCCGATACGGCGCCCGACAAGCCCTATCAAGGCACGATCGGCTTTATCTCGCCGGTTGCCGAATTCACCCCGAAATCGGTGGAGACGCCGGAACTCAGGACCGATCTCGTCTATCGCCTCCGGATCGTCATCGACAGACCCGGCCCGGACCTGCGCCAAGGCATGCCGGTCACCGTGCACCTGTCCGCGCCGACGGCAGGCGGACGATGAGCACCGCCGAAACTGCCCCCCAGGCAGGTTGGGACGACAGGCCGCTCGTCCGGATCGACGGCGTCACCAAGCGTTTCGGCGATGCGCCCGCCGCACTCGACGCCGTCTCGGGCACAATCGGCGGCGGCGCGATCACCGGTCTCGTCGGCCCTGACGGCGCCGGCAAGACGACGCTAATCCGCCTGATGACCGGCCTGATGCTGCCCGATACCGGCGCGGTGGAGGTTCTCGGCTTAGACACCAGGAAGAATGCCGCCGGCATCCAGGCAGCGATCGGCTACATGCCGCAGCGCTTCGGCCTCTATGAGGACCTCTCGGTGCAGGAAAACCTCGATCTCTATGCCGATCTGCGCGGCCTGCCGAAGAGCGAACGCGCCAGCGCCTTCGACGAACTGCTTGCCTTCACCGATCTCAAACGCTTCACCGGCCGGCTGGCCGGCAACCTTTCCGGCGGCATGAAACAGAAGCTCGGCCTTGCCTGCGCGCTTCTGAAAAAGCCGCGCCTGCTGCTGCTCGACGAGCCGGGCGTCGGCGTCGACCCGATCTCGCGCCGCGACCTCTGGAAGATGGTTGAGAACCTGACAAAAGAGGGTATCGGCGTGCTTTGGTCGACCGCCTATCTGGACGAAGCGGAAGCCTGCGATCATGTGCTGCTGCTCAACCAAGGAAAGCTGCTCTTTTCGGGAAAACCGGCTGATATGACCGGCCGCGTCAACGACAGGGTCTTCCGGGTGATGGGCATGACAGGGCGCCGCCGGCAGGTGCTCGCTGGGCTTCTGCAAGCCGATGGCGTCATCGACGGCGTGATCCAGGGCGAAGCGATCCGCCTCGTCGTTGCCAAGGACAAGAAACCGGATATCGGCTCGGTCGGCGATGGCGCGACGCTCACCCCTGCCCCGCCGCGTTTCGAGGATGCCTTCATCGACATGCTGGGCGGCGGCCCCGGCGGCCGCTCCAGGCTTGCCGAGGCGCAGGCGCCTCTGAAGGCCGCGGGCGACCCGCCGGTGATCGAGGCCAAGGGACTGACCAAGCGTTTCGGCGATTTCACCGCCGCGGATAATATCAGCTTCGAAATCCGCCGCGGCGAGATCTTCGGCCTGCTCGGCCCGAACGGCGCCGGCAAGTCCACCACCTTCAAGATGCTCTGCGGCCTTCTGAAGCCGACCGGCGGCGAAGGCCGCGTCGCCGGTTTCGACCTGCGCCGAGATGCCGCCGAAGCCCGCAATCAGCTCGGCTACATGGCACAGAAATTCTCGCTCTACGGCGACCTCACCGTCATGCAGAACCTCGAATTCTTCTCTGGTGTCTATGGGCTTCGCGGAAAACATCGGCGCGAGCGCATCGATCTCATGGCCGGCATCTTCGATTTCGGCCGCCATATCGGCCAGCCGGCCAAGGATCTGCCACTCGGCCTGAAGCAGCGGTTGGCGCTCGCCTGCGCCGTCATGCACGAGCCGCGCGCCCTCTTCCTCGACGAACCGACCTCCGGCGTCGATCCCATCACTCGGCGCGAATTCTGGACGCATATCAATACGCTTGTGGAAAAAGGCGTCACCGTACTCGTCACCACTCATTTCATGGATGAGGCGGAATATTGCGACCGCATCTCGCTGATCTACCGCGGCCGCTCGATTGCGCTCGGCTCGCCCGATGAATTGAAGGCCCGGGTCGCGACCCAGGAGCAGCCGGACCCAACGATGGAGGACGCCTTCATCGCGCTCGTCCAGCAATCGGAAGCGGAGAACGCCGCATGAGCGCCTCCTCCAACCGATTGCGGCGTCTTTCAGCCCTGGTGCGCAAGGAAAGCTTTCAGGCGATCCGCGATCCGAGCAGCATCCTCATTGCCTTCGTGCTGCCGCTGATCCTGCTCTTTCTTTTCGGCTACGGCGTTTCACTCGATACGACCCGCACCCGCATCGGCCTTGTGACCGAGGAGATGACGCCGCTGACGCAGGACCTCGCGGCCAGTTTCCAGGCCTCGCGCTATTTCGATGTCGCCATGGGACGCGACCGGCGTCTGTTCGAGGAAGACCTCGTAATCGGCAAGGTGCGTGGCATCGTCGTCATTCCGGCCGACTTCACCACGCGCTACACCGCCGGCAACCGCCCCGATATCCAGGTGATCGTCGACGGCTCCGATCCGAACACCGCGAATTTCGTGCAGAATTATGCTCAGGGCGCCGTCGCCAACTGGGAGCGGCAGAGGCAGGCGGACGTCGCCTTGCGTAGTCCTGCCATCTCGGTCGAGCAACGCTTCTGGTTCAATCCCGAACTGACCAGCCGCAATTTCCTCGTGCCGGGCTCGATTGCCATCGTCATGACCCTGGTCGGCACGCTTCTGACCTCGCTCGTCGTCGCCCGCGAATGGGAGCGCGGCACCATGGAGGCGATGATGGCGACGCCGGTGACGGCGGTCGAACTGCTCGCAGGCAAGATCCTGCCCTATTTCCTGCTCGGCCTCACCTCAATGACGCTCTGCGTGCTGCTTGCGGTCTTCCTCTTCGGCGTGCCGTTCCGCGGCTCCGTCGCCGCCCTCTATGCGCTGTCGGCCGCCTTCCTGATCCCGGCGCTCGGCCAGGGCCTCCTGATCTCCACGGCAACGAAGAACCAGTTCCTTGCCTCGCAGCTGGCACTGATCTCGGCCTTCCTCCCGGCCTTCCTGCTGTCGGGCTTCCTTTTTGAGATCAATTCCATGCCTGTTGTCATCCAGTGGATCACCTTCATCGTGCCGGCGCGTTACCTGATCCCCAGCTTGCAGACCGTGTTCCTCGCCGGCGACATCTGGCCGATGTTCGGCCGGGCCATCTCCGTCATGCTGACGATCGGCGCCATCATGTTCGTGCTTGCCGCCCGCAGCACCAGAAAAAGGATCGGCTGAGATGTGGACGAGGCTCTACGCCCTGATCGTCAAGGAATTGCTCGCCGTGCTGCGCGATCCCAAGGGCCGCGCCATCCTCATCGGCCCGCCGATCGTCCAGCTTCTCGTCTTCTCCTATGCCGCAACGCTCGAAGTGCGCAATGTCGATGTCATGATCCTCAACCGCGACAGCGGCCATTGGGGTCAGGAACTGATCCAGCGCATCGATGGCTCGCCGACCTTCCGCAACATCGAGATCGCCGGCAGTCAGGCGGACGTCCAGGTGGCGATCGACACCCAGACAGCCATTGCGGCGATAGAGATCGGCCCGGACTTCTCGCGCAACATTGAAGCGGTAACGCCGGCCGACCTGCAGGTCGTGCTCGACGGCCGCCGTTCCAATGCCTCGCAGATCGTCGCGGGCTATCTCTCGCAGATCGGCGGCGCCCTTGCCGCCGAGACGCCGGCAGGCAAGCGCGCCGGCGCCGGGATGGTCTCCTCCGTGCCGCGCAACTGGTTCAACCCGAACCTCACCTACCAATGGTTCATGGTGCCGAACCTCATCGCCAGCATCGCGCTGCTGATCGGCCTGATCGTCACGGCTCTGTCGATCGCCCGCGAGCGCGAGCTCGGCACTTTCGACCAGCTGATGGTCTCGCCGCTGCGCATGCATGAGATCCTGATCGGCAAGCTGATCCCGCCGATGATGATCGGCCTCTTCCACATCACCGTCTATATCCTCGCCGCCGTCTTCCTCTTCGAGGTGCCGCTGCGCGGCTCGCTCTTCCTGCTTTACGGCAGTGCGATCTTCTATCTGGGCTCGGTCGCCGGCCTCGGCCTCTTCATCTCGGCGCTGTCGATGACGCAGCAGCAGGCGATCCTCGGCGCCTTCCTGTTCATGGTCCCGGCCATGCTGCTCTCGGGCTTTGCGACACCGATCGAAAACATGCCGGGATGGCTGCAGCCGATAACCCTGATCAACCCGCTGCGCTATTTTCTGGTGATCGTCAAAGGCGTTTTCTTGAAAGATATCCCCTTGAGCGAGGTGGTAAACCAGACGATCCCCCTGGCGCTGATCGCCACCGTCACGCTCACCGCTGCCGCCTGGCTCTTCCGCCGACGGCTGGAATAAGGCCTTCCGACCCACGCTTCGGCCGCCTCACAGAATGTGAACCGGGCTTCCAAAGCGTGACTCTCTCCTGCCGGAACCCCGGACTGGCGTGGTCGTTACCCAAACGCAACCCCAGTTAAGGAGAAGCAAAATGTACAAGATCCTACTTGTCTCCAGCGCCCTTGCGCTGTCGTCGCTTGCCACCAGCGCTCTCGCTGACGGAGCCGTAACGGGTGCAGCCGGTGGCGCCATCACCGGCGCGATCGTCGGTGGTCCTGTGGGTGCTGCCGTTGGCGGTATAGCCGGCGGTGTCGCCGGTGCGGTCGTCGATCCGCCGCCGCGCGAGGTCGTGACCTATGTCCAGCAGCAGCCGGCCCCCACCGCCTCGGTGGTCGTCCAGGAACCGATCGTCGTCGGCAAGCCGCTTCCGGCTGATGTCGTCGTCACCCCGGTGCCGGACAATCCGAAATATGCCTATACGGTCATCAACAATCAACGCGTGATCGTCGAGCCCCGCACCCACCGCGTGGTGCAGGTGATTGAATAATCAACCTGCCGAGGCCGTCTGCTGCGGCCCGGCCACCTCTGGCCCCGCTTCGGCGGGGCCTTTTTCGTGCCGTTGCGAAAACGCCTTATGCTTGTCGCCGGTTAAGCCCTGTAGGCGACGAGCACGGCGCCTCCCGCAATCAGAATGACGCCAAGCCAGTTCGGAAACGTGAGGCGTTCGCCGAGGAACAGCACCGCAAAGATGGACACGAAGACGACGGATAGCTTGTCGATCGGCGCGACGCGGGCGGCATCGCCCAGCTTCAGCGCTCGGAAATAGCAAATCCAGGATGCGCCGGTGGCAAGGCCTGAGAGCACCAGGAAGAGCCAGCTCCTGCTCGACACTGAGGACGGTTCCTGCCAGTTGCCTGAGATAGAGACCATCATTCCCGCCGCCAGCAGGATGACGATGGTGCGAATGAAGGTCGCGAAGTCGGAATTCACGTTCTCGACGCCGACTTTGGCGAAAATCGCCGTGAGTGCAGCAAAGCCGGCGGAAAGAAGTGCCCAAAGCGGCCAGCTTGTCAGAAGGCTTTTCATGCTGCTTGCCCTGTTATGCCCCAGATCTACCAGAGGCAGGAAAATGAGAATATAGAATGCCTTATAAAGATATGCGGCGAGGAAACCGCTCACGACCTTCCTATCGTGAGCGGTTCGATCCCTCCATCAGACCTTCAGCTCGCGTCGTTCGCGCTCGGTCACCATGGCGAGGTCGAGCACCTTCTGCAGGTTGGCGGCGTGGCGGAAGTTCGGGTCCGGCTGAATGCCGCTTGCCACGGCCTCGGCAAAACGCTGGTAGTTGGTCGCCACCGGTTCAACTTCGATCTGCGTCCAGGTGGCAGTTTCGACACCCTCGCCGAGGCAGCCATGCAGCTCGGAACCGCTGGGACGATGGATGACCTCGAGGCTGCCCCTCTCGCCATAAATGCGCAGCTTCAGCTCGTTCAGATGCCCTGTCGCCCAGCGGCTGGCGTGGATGACGCCGAGCGCGCCATTGGCGAAATCGACAGACATGGTGAAGCTGTCATTGGCATCCAGCAGATATTCGCCGATCTGGCCGCCCGGCGCCTTGTTGAAGGTCTTCAGCCGCGCAAAGACGTGGTCGATGTCGGTCGCCGCGCCATAGGCGGCAAAATCGAGGATATGGATGCCGACGTCGCCGAGCACGCCGTTCGAGCCGTGGCCGGTGGAAAGCCGCCACAGCCAGGTCGATTCCGTCCGCCAATCGCCCCAGGCACGCGACACGAGCCAGCTCTGGAGATAGGAGGCTTCCACGTGCCTGATCGTGCCGAGTTCGCCTGATAGCACCATCTCACGGGCGTGCTGCAGCGGCGCGACATTGCGATAGGTCAGGTTCACCATGTTGATGACGCCGGCCTTTTCGGCCGCCTCCGTCATCTCAAGCGCCTTCGCATAGTTCTCCGCCAGCGGCTTTTCGCAGAACACATGCTTGCCGGCGGCAATCAGCGCCATCGTCGTTGGGTGATGGATCCGGTCGGGCGTGACGTTCGTCGCCGCATCGAATTCACCCCAGGCGATCGCCTCCTCCAGCGAAAGAAAGCGCTTTTCGATGTTGAACTTGTCGGCGAAGGCCGAAAGCCGCTCAGGATCGGTGTCGACGGCACCGACCACTGTCACGCCGTCGATGAGAGGGAAGCGGGCAAGCTGGTTTTTCGCCATCACCCCCGTGCCAAGAACGAGTAGTCGCATGGATGCTCCTCAGCGATAACCGGCTTCGCCGGCCTGGTGCAGTTTCGGGCCGCGTTCGACGATCGGCTCCAGTGCTTTTTCTACCGGCACATTTGGTGCGTCGGTAATGCCGGTCAACGCCGCTTCAGGGTTATAGGCCCACTTCACCCCGTTGATCAGCACCTTCTGGACATTGGCGTCGTGATAAGTCGGATAGGTTTCGTGGCCGGGGCGGAAATAAAAGATGTTGCCGGCGCCGCGTCGCCAGGTCAGGCCTGAGCGGAACACTTCGCCACCCTGGAACCAGGAGATGAACACCGTTTCGAGCGGCTCCGGCACCGAGAACTGCTCACCATACATTTCTTCGTTCTCAAGCTCGAAATGCTCGCCGATACCGGCGGCGATCGGATGGCGCTGGTTGATCGTCCACAGACGCTCACGCTCGCCCGCCTCGCGCCATTTCAGCGCGCAGGGCGTCCCCATCAGCCGCTTGAAGATCTTGGAGAAATGGCCGGAATGCAGCACGAGCAGGCCCATGCCCTCCCAGACGCGTTTGGCGACCCGCTCGACGACGACGTCGGAGACCGCGCCGTGGTCCTTGTGGCCCCACCAGGTCAAGACGTCGGTTTCGGCAAGGCGGGCTTCGCTGAGGCCGTGTTCCGGCTCCTGCAGCGTCGCCGTCGTCGCCGAGATAGCGGGATCTGTATTCAGCGCGTTGGCGATCGTCGCATGCATGCCCTCGGGGTAGATTCCCCGGACGATCTCATTGGTATTCTCGTGAATATTCTCTCCCCAGACGACGGTGCGAATGGCCATGATGTGCTCCTGTGGAACCTGGAAGTATCGATAGGCGGGAAAGCAGAAGAATTCAAAGCGCTTTGGAAAACGGCGCTGGCCGCGCCTCAGTCTCCTCCGCGTCCAAACAACACATAGCCCTTTGTCAGTATTTTGACAAAGGGGAAAATTTGACGGCGGAGGAGCAAAAATCCCCCTGGCAATATCACAGCAATATCAATGCGAAACGGATTTCGAAAACAGATTGACGACCATGACCCCCGTGATGATCAGTCCGAGCCCGACGACGGCCGGCAGGTCAAGGCGCTGCTTGAAGAAGACCAGGCCGACCGAGGAAATCAGCACGATTCCCAAAGCGCTCCAAATCGCATAGGCGATACCCACCGGGATGCTTTTCAGCGTCAGCGACAGGCAATAGAACGCGGCCGCATAACAGGCGACGACGAGAACCGTCGGCCCGATGCGGGTGAACTGCTGCGACAACTGCAGCGCGGTCGTGCCGATGACCTCGAGCACGATGGCGGCAAACAGCAGCCCGTAGACGGCGGCCTGGCTCATGGCGAATCCCCTTTTGGACTATTTCCCGGTCAGTTCGACAAGGCGATCGATGAGATCCCGCCTCCGAACGCCGTCGATATCATGGCTTTCCAACGTATCTGCGAGCCACAGGCCGTCAGCAGCGAAGCGCACGACCTGGGCGTCGAGCGAAGAGTCGGTGCCGATATATTCCTCCGCCCGCGCCTGCACCCACTGGCGCCAGCGAAGACGCAGCCGGGGTTCGGCAAGAAGCGCTATCGTCACCTGCGTCCAGCCCTTGGAATCGTCGGGACGATCCTTGAGGCCGGATACCGCCCGGAGATAGGCGCGGGTAAAGCGGCCCTGCGGCTGCGGATCGCCGCGCATCAGTTCCCCAATATCGGCGTCGAACTTTTCGAGCAGGCTCTCGAACAGGGCATCGAGCAGCGCATTCTTCGTCGGGAAGTGATGCAGCAGCCCGCCCTTGCTGACGCTGGAGGCGGCGGAAACCGCATCGAGCGTCACGGCGGCCATGCCTTCGCTGGCGGCAAGGCGCGCGGCAACCTCCAGCAACTGCTGGCGCACGAGAGCCGGTTGTTTCTTGCGATGGTGAGCGTTCGACATGCAGATAAAAGATACCGTCCGGACGGTTTTGTCAAGAAGAATCGATTGGAACCCCTGTGCTGCTGGGATTATGCCCGAAATGCCGCGGCAGCTTGATGACAGTTGCGATCGTTTTCCCAGAAGTGCATGAAGGGGTGAGGATAATGGTATTCGGGGATGGTTTCGTGACGGAGAAAGTCACCACACTCTACGAGGCGATCGGCGGCGATCCCATCGTGCGGGCGCTGACGCACCGCTTCTACGAATTGATGGACAGCCTGCCCGAGGCGAGAAACGTGCGCGCCGTGCACCCGCCGAGCCTTGTGAGCAGCGAAGAGAAATTCTACGAATATATGACCGGTTACCTCGGCGGCCCGCCGCTTTATACCGACAAGCGCGGTCATCCGCGTCTGCGCAGCCGCCATTTCGTCGCCGAAATCGGCCCTGTCGAGCGCGACGAATGGTTGCTCTGCTTCCGCCGCGCCCTGGACGAGACGATATCAAGGCAGGCGCTGCGCGATCTGATCTGGCCGCCGGTCGAGCGGCTCGCCTATCACATGCAGAACAAGGCCCCTGACGACAAGGACGATAAGGATTGACCATGAGCTTGAACGCGCGCCTGGAGCCGGTGCTCTATCTCTTTGCCGGCCTGTTCGGCTTGGCCGGTGTGGGGCTCGCCGCCCTTGCCGCCCATGGCGGCGGCGAGGCCAATCTTGCCGCATCCGCATCCGCCATGTGCCTTGCCCACGCCCCTGCCCTGCTGGCATTGGCTCTCGGCACCGCCAGGCTCAAAACCGCCTGGCTGGCCGGTTTCCTGATGATCTTGGGAACGCTGCTTTTTGCCGGCGATCTCGTCACCTTGCGCTTTGCCGGCTCCGGCCTCTTCCCCTATGCCGCCCCGACCGGCGGCTGGGCGATGATGCTGGGTTGGCTGGTTGTGGCGGCAGGCGCTGTGTTCCGGATCAGGGCGTAAGAGAGTTTTGCTGATCGCTCAAGCCCTCTCCTCCCTCATACCTGTACCTGTCACAGGAATGAGGGTGTGCATGGGGCCAGGACGAATACAAAATCAAGATTTCAGCCAGAGCTAAGTCGCGCCGCGTCGACCGCAATCAAATGCCGGCGACCACATTAAAACCTTCGAAAACCGGCGGTCCCTTATACATCGCCTTGCGGTCACCGGCATTGCGGTGCGCCGCGCGAAAACTCTCGGACTTCGTCCAGTTCTGAAAATCAGCTTCGCTTTTCCAGACCGTGTGCGAGGAATAGAGCGTATAGCCCTCCTCTTCGTTGACCTTGCCGCGCAGCAGGCGGAATTCGACGAAACCTGGCACCTCGGCGAGACTGGAATCGCGATTGCGCCAGACCGTCTCGAAATCATCTTCACTCCCGGTTGCAACCTTGAAGCGGTTCATTGCGATATACATGAAATCTCCTTACGCCTTCCTCTTGCCCGCCCGTGCCGCACGCACGGGAAAGGCGAGAATATTATCGCCGTTTGCCGCCGCCGGGCCAAGCGGTCTTGTTGCGGCTTCCCCGGGCATGCGCGCTTCCCAGGTCGGGAACAGCGTCACATTCTGGTAGATCTGCTGGCGTTCGGCATGCTGCTGGAAAAGTTCGTAGAGCTCGGGCACGAGGCCCTCGCCTGTTTGCGCAGCGAGCTTATGCAGGCCGATCATGGTGAAGCCGTCGGGGCGCTGGTCGTTCATCGGGCATTGTCTCGTTCGTTCATCGTCTGCAGCGCACGCTCCAGGCTGGACTTGCTGCCGTTGCGCAGCGGGATGAAGGCCTTGCCGAACTTCTTGCAGCCGGTCTTCACCCGCAGGCAGGCATCGTGGCTGATACAGTCGATCGGGCAGAACACGCAGTCGACCGAGGGAAGCACGGTATCGATACGGGAAACCGCTTCGCGCAAGCCGCCGTCGTGATGAATGAGCTCGGCGCCGAAACTGCTGCAGATCTGCCGAAGATGCGCCACCTGGCAGTCACGGCCGCCGACATAGAGGAAACTGCGGCCATCCAGTTTGGATCGCCCGGAGGATGCCTGAACAGCGCCCTCGACCGCGCTGTCACGGACCTCCCGGTTCGAACCCTTCTTGCCCTTGCGAGCCATATACCACCCGTTCGCTCGTTGATCGTCACACGATTCCTGCGTGTGCGAGCGGACCTTATTAAACTTGATTTTTAGAGTAAAGTATAAAGTTGATTATTTTCATCATATTTTACCGAGCTGTCACTTGCACCGGGAAACTGTACGAGCGCGAGGATCCGGCCCAGTCATCCGGCATTGCGGGAAGATTACAGGAAGCGATCCGAGACAAAACGGCACCATCCACCTCGGCTAAGCCCGAACCTTGGACAATGCCCGACGCGGTGATATCTCCGTTGCGATTGATCGTGATGCGAACATTCAAGGATGCAAAATCGCGACGATATCGCGATTCAATCCGGTCAACGCAACGGAACAGTCGCGAGACGATCTTGCCCTTGTAATTGGCTTCGGCTGCACCGCCCGATCCACTGCGTCCGCCCGCCGTGCGTGAATTATTGTCGGAGTTGGCGTCTGCCTGCCCGTCCGCGGCGCCCCTGCGTGACTCCTGTTTAGCCTCCGCTGCTGAACCCTGTGCCTTCTTTGGGGGCTGCTTTCTTTCGACCGGCTTCTTTTCCGCGGGCTTTTCCAGCTTCGGTTTTGGTTGTGGCGTGGCGATCTCTGCCGGCGGTTCCGGCTCGGGAGACATCGCGGCCGTTTCGACAGGCTTGATCTCTTCCGGCTCGGATTGCAACGCGGTTGCGGCGGGTGGTTCAGCGGATGTTACCGGTATCTCCGGAGACTGCTCCGGCACCACTGTCGACATTGGCTGCGCAACTGAAGTTTCCGCAGAGGTTTGCGACACGAGCACCTCTGGTTCAGCAGTCGTCACCGTCTCCGCTGACTGGCGCGTCACCTCCTGCGTGGGCTGAACGGCCTCGACCGGCTCTGCATCAGTCGGCTGGACAGTTTCCGGTTGGACGGCCTCCGGCTGCATTTCCGCTGTTTCCACCGGCTTGACCGTGTCGGGTTCGACAGCTTCCGGAACAATTTCTTGCTGTATGGTCACCTCAGTCTCTCCGGCGGCGCTCTGATCGGCGTCAGAACTGCCGAGCATCACGACGCTAATCGCTTCGCCTGCCTCCATCAGTGTCTCATCCGGTGCCGTTGGGAAAACAATGATCAATACAGCGGCCAGCGTCGCGTGGAAAATCAGCGAACTAACGCAGGCAAGCGCCACCCGTCGCCGCACCGGCTTCTTCTCGTCTTCCTGCTTTTCCACCACCGCATCCATCGGCGGTGCAGGAACAGAGGCTATGGGCTCGGCTTCCGGATGGTCGGGAAAGGAGGGTATCTGCGCAAAACGCGCATAGTGGACCACGGCCTCGCCAGCCGGCTGTCGCTGCACATTGCGCAGGTCGGAAAGCTCGTGGCCCGGATGCATGTTATTGTCGTTCAGACTGCCGTCAGCGTCCGGCTCCCCGATGAGCACCTGTCTCGATCTGGACTTCGCTGAAATTGCCATTTGTATGCCTCGGACAGCCTGAAACATGTCCGCCGGGAATCATTCCCGGCGTATCCTTAGCCCTCGAAGGGAACTGATATCTGTGAACGGGTGACAAGACCCTTCATGCATTCGCCCGCCGCCGGGCCGTCGCAGACCGGCGTGTCGTTGATGAGGATGCGCGTGACCGTCTCGCACTTCACATTCGGCATATCGAACTGGCGCACACGCTTCTTGCCCTGCGGCAGATCACGGAAATCGAGCACGGTGATGCGGTCGACGGCATTCTTGTCGTTGAAGAAGGCGAGCTCGAAGGAGATCTTGTTGATCGGCGCCTGAAGACTGTTCTCGGCAACGAAGGTCATCATGCAGCCCTTTTGCGACGGCGCCAAAGCGTTGAGTTCGACATCCAGCTTGGCGGTTGACGCATCCTGCGCCTGGCATACGCTTGAAACCGCCATCACCATGCCGGCCGCAATAGCCGCAAACCTACCCGTCATCATCTTCTCCGCCATTGCCGTGAACCGCCGCCGGCGGTCTCAAATCAGCAATCTCAAAAACTTGACTTTATTAGTCTCCTATTGCGTCTTTAAGAAACTATGAGTAAGAAAGTCAAGATAAATGTCATCACAACCGGGGACCCCTGCCCCGGCCCCACAGAATTGCCAAACCGAAATGATGGTTGAAAAGCCAGATAACTTTAAGCACGTGCCACTGCAGAGCGAGCCTGCGGCACAGCACCGGATCGTCGAAAGCGCGGATCTCTTCCACGGCACGAACGAGATCATGATTAGACACGACGGCTCGGTCTATCGCCTGAAGATCACTCGACAGGGCAAGCTCATTCTCAATAAGTAGGGTAGGACATGACCGAACAGACAAGACCGGCGCCAGCCGAAATCCGTGCGTTTCGCGCCGAGAATCCGAAGATGCGCGAGCGCGATATCGCCGCCCGGCTGAAGATTTCCGAGGCAGCCCTTGTCGCCGCCGAAACCGGCATCAGTGTGACCCGAATCGATGGCAGCGCGCTGAAGCTTCTCGAACGCGTGGCCGGTCTCGGCGAAGTGATGGCGCTGTCGCGCAACGAAAGTGCCGTGCACGAAAAGATCGGCATCTTCGAAAACATCAAGAGCGGCGTGCAGGCCGCCATCGTTCTCGGTGAGAATATCGACCTGCGCATCTTCCCGAGCCGCTGGGAACATGGTTTCGCCGTCTCCAAGAAGGATGGCGACCAAGTGCGCCTCAGCCTGCAATATTTCGACAAGGCGGGCAGTGCCGTACACAAGGTGCACCTGCGCCCGAATTCGAATGTCGAGGCCTATCACGCAATCGTCGCCGAGTTGAAGCTGGAAGACCAGTCGCAGGACTTCGTCGAGGCTAACACCTTAAATGCCGTCGACGAAACCGCCGACGTCAGCCGGGACGAGCTGCGCGACAATTGGAGCAAGCTCACCGATACGCATGAGTTCTTCGGCATGCTGAAGCGTCTGAAGATCGGCCGTCAGGCGGCCGTGCGCAGCGTCGGCGACGACTATGCCTGGAAGCTCGACAATACAGCGACGGCTGAGATGATGCATACCTCGGTGAAGTCGGGCCTGCCGATCATGTGTTTCGTCGCCAATAACGGCATCGTCCAGATCCATTCCGGCCCGATCTTCAACGTCCAGGCCATGGGCCCGTGGATCAATATCATGGATCCGACCTTCCACCTGCATCTGCGCCAGGATCACATCGCCGAGACCTGGGCCGTGCGCAAGCCGACCAAGGACGGCCACGTCACGTCGCTGGAGGCTTACGATGCCGACGGTGAGATGATCATCCAGTTCTTCGGCAAGCGGCAGGAAGGTTCCGACGAACGCGCCGCGTGGCGTGAGATCATGGAAAACCTGCCGCGGGCAGCCAGCGTGGCCGCATAAGGATCATAAGCTATGACGATGCGTAACAATCTGCCCCGGATCCGCCCCTGGCAACTGGCCCTGACGGCTGTTGTCATGGCACTGCCGCTGATCCCATCGGCGCCGACGGTCAAAGGCTTCACCTTCGTCCGCGCCGCCCATGCCGAGGAAAAAAAGCTCGACACGTCGCGGCTGGTTTCGGTCGGCGGCGACGTCACCGAGATCGTCTACGCGCTCGGCGAGGAAAGCCGGCTGATCGCCCGCGACACGACGAGCCTTTATCCCGAGGCGGCATTGAAGCTGCCCGATATCGGCTACATGCGGGCGCTCTCGCCGGAGGGCATCCTTGCGATGAACCCGACCGCAATCATCGCTGTCGAGGGTTCCGGGCCGCAGGAGGCGCTGACCGTGCTGAAAAATGCCAGCGTGCCCTTCGAGATGGTGCCGAACGCCTTCACCCGCGACGGCATCATCGCCAAGATCGACCGGGTCGGCACGCTGCTTGGCGTGCCAGACAAGGCGAAGGCGCTGGAAGAAAAGATCGCGGCCGATCTCGACGCGGCGATCGCCGATGCCGAAAAGCGTCCGGAAGCGGAACGCAAGCGCGTTCTCTTCATCCTCAGCGCCCAGAACGGCCGGATCATGGCATCGGGCACCGGCACGGCCGCCGATGGCATCGTCAAGCTCGCCGGCGCCATCAACGCCGTCGGCGCATTCCCAGGCTACAAGCCGCTGACCGACGAGGCGATCATCGAGGCCAAGCCCGACATCATCCTGATGATGAACCGCGGCGATGGCGCCGGCACCAGGAACGAGGACCTGCTGGCGCAGCCGGCGATCGCGCTGACGCCGGCAGGCGAGAAGAAAGCGATCATTCGGATGGATGGCGTCTACCTGCTCGGCTTCGGTCCGCGCACGGCAGCCGCCGCGCGGGATCTCAACACGGCGATCTACGGGGGCTGATCATGACCCTGCCGCAAGCCATGGAACGAGGGCGACACTTCCCGATGGCGGACGTTCGGGCAAGCCGGCAGGCGGGCGACAGGACGCGGCTCGCCTTGCTGGTTATCGCCCTGCTCGTCGTCGGCTCGGTCTTCTCGATGCTGTTTTCCGTGACGACAGGCGCTTCGGATGCCTCGATCCTCGACGTCATCAGCAACATGGCCGGCTCCGAGAGGGCGCTCAGCACGCGTGACCGGATCATCATTTTCGATATCCGCCTGCCGAGGGCGATCCTCGGCTTCCTGATCGGCGCCTCGCTGGCGGTCTCCGGCACGGTGATGCAGGGCCTGTTCCGCAATCCGCTGGCCGATCCCGGCCTCGTCGGCGTCGCCTCCGGCGCAAGCCTCGGCGCAGTCACCATCATCGTGCTCGGCGGCAGCCTTGCAGCCCCGCTCACAGCACTGCTCGGCATTTACGCCCTGCCGGCGGCGGCCTTCGGCGGCGGCCTCGTCACGACGCTGCTGCTCTACAGGATCGCCACCCGCCACGGCCAGACCTCGGTGGCGACGATGCTGCTTGCCGGCATCGCGCTCGGCGCGCTCGCCCTCGCCATGACAGGCCTGCTGATCTACATGGCCAACGACCAGCAGCTGCGCGACCTGACCTTCTGGAGCATGGGCTCACTTGCCGGCGCCACATGGACGAAGATCGCCGCCGCCGGCCCGATCATCCTGTTGTCCTTCACCGCCCTGCCCTTTATGGCCCGCGGCCTCAATGCCATCACCCTCGGCGAGGCCGCCGCCTTTCATGTGGGCGTGCCTGTGCAGCGGCTGAAAAATGTCGCGATCGTCGGCGTTGCTGCGGCGACCGGCGCTTCCGTCGCCGTCAGCGGCGGCATCGGTTTCGTCGGGATCGTCGTCCCGCATATCCTGCGCATGGCGATCGGCCCCGACCATCGTTTCCTGTTGCCGGCCGCAGCACTGCTCGGCGGCTCGCTGCTGATCTTCGCCGATGTGCTAGCCCGCACTCTGGTCGCCCCGGCCGAGCTGCCGATCGGCATCATCACCGCAGCGGTCGGCGGGCCGTTCTTCTTGTGGATCCTGCTGCGGCAGCGTTCGCGCCTTGCCCTGTGAACGATGTTGGGAGTGACGTTCATATGATCGAAGTGTCCGGCGTCTCCGTGCGCCTTTCCGGCAAGGCCATCATCAGCGACGTCGCCTTCACGGCAAAGGCGGGCGAGCTGACGGCGATTGCCGGGCCGAACGGCTCCGGCAAGACGACGACGCTGAAGGCGATATCAGGCGAGCTTGCCTATGGCGGCTCGGTGCGCATCGGCGGCGACGAAGTGAAGGAGCTGAAACCCTGGCAGCTTGCCGCCATTCGGGGCGTGCTGCCGCAGGCAAGCACGATCTCCTTTCCCTTCACCGTGCGCGAGATCGTCCGCATGGGCCTGACATCAGGCCTCAACCGCAATCCCGACAAATCAGAGCAGACGGCGGCCGCAGCACTTGCCTCGGTCGACCTGACCGGCTTCGAAGGCCGGTTCTATCAGGAACTCTCCGGCGGCGAGCAGCAGCGCGTGCAGCTTGCCCGCGTGCTTTGCCAGATCGCCGAGCCCGTCGTCGACGGCAAGCCCTGCTGGCTGCTGCTCGACGAGCCAGTCTCGAGCCTCGACATCAGCCATCAGCTGACGATCATGACGCTTGCTCGCGATTTCTGCCGGCGCGGCGGCGGCGTCATCGCCGTCATGCACGACCTCAATCTAACGGCTCTCTTTGCCGACCACATCGTGCTGATGAAATCCGGCTGCCTCGCCGCCGCCGGCAGCATCGGTGACGTGCTGACCGACGAAACCATGCTCTCGGTGTTCGGCTGCGCACTCCGGATCAACCAGGTGCCGGCCGACGGCACCCCCTTCCTGCTTGCCCACAGCGCCGTTTCCCGCCCCTGAGCCCGCCTGCACGGAACTTTTGACCGTGCGACACGTTTTCGGCAGTGATCTGGGTCAATGCCGGGCGATATGATTCATGCAACGGACGGTGGTGACCCCAGTGCGAATTAGGCGGGCTTGCGCGCGCCCCAGCCAATGGAGACAGCCATGAGCTATTCTATCTTCCAGTCCGGCCGCAGCCGCCGCAACGGCACCTTCCACAATTTGGAATCCGGCATCGAGGAGCAGATCGAAGCGTTGCGCGACGAACTCGCGGAACTGACACGCCTCGTCGGCAAGAGTTCGCGCCACCAGGGTGAAAAAATCCGCAGCCAGGCCGGCGCCGGTTATGAGGAATTGCTCGGCCGCAGCGAGGATCTGCTGCGCGAATTGCAGCGCGGCTATGAGCGCGGTACGACGGAAATGCGCGCGACCGTGCGCAAACATCCGCTGGCAACGATCGGCGCCGCTGCCGCTTTCGGCCTGGCCATCGCTTTCCTCGCTCGGCGCTGAGGACGCGCGATGCTGTTTTCGATCCTCAGTGTGCTGACGGGCGCAAGCGTGCATCGGACTGTTGCGCGCGCCAAGCGCAATAGCATCTTCATCGCGCTTGCCGCACTTTTTCTCCTCACCGCCTATGCGCTTGTTGTCACCGCCGGTGCCATCTGGCTCGCCGGCATCTACGGCGCGTTCGGCGCAGTTCTTTTCCTGGCCGCGGGCGCGCTGCTGATCGCCATCATCGCGCTGGTGGTGATGGCGGTTATGAATGTCAGGGAGAAGCGTCGCGCCCGCGAACGCCGCGCGGCGCTTGAATCCTTCGCAACTGTCGGCCTCGGCCTTATCCGCGCCCAGCCCCTCCTGACCGCCGGCGTCCTGGCCGCCATCGTCGCGGCCAATCTGGTGGGCTCGAAGCGTGAGGATTGATGAGGGACTTACTCCGCCTCACGTGCCAACGTGAGATTAGGCAGGTACGCCCACCCCAGCCTCCCTCATTCCTGTGCCTGTCACAGGAATGAGGGAGGTATTGCTTTGACTAGCCAATCCGTTGCGTGGATTTGCCTCCTTCTCCCGATCCTACAAACCAAAAAAGCGGCGCCCGTGAGGGCAACCGGCCTTCCTCCCAAACAAACCCTTCTCAGAACGCAAAAGCCTTCGACGTCAGCGGCGCCGAGGTGGCGTCAGGCCCAAAGTCCGCCTCGCCTGAAATCTGCAGCAATTCCTGCAGCCGCTGGCGGGCGCGGTTGACGCGGCTTTTGATGGTGCCGACGGCGCAGCCGCAGATTTCGGCGGCCTCCTCATAGGAAAAACCCGAGGCGCCGACGAGGATGATCGCCTCGCGCTGGTCCGGCGGCAGCTGGTCGAGCGCCTTCTTGAAATCCTGCAGATCGAGTGCGCCATATTGCGAGGGGTGCATCGCCATCGATTCTGTGAACAGCCCGTCGCTGTCCTGCACCTCGCGGCCGCTCTTGCGCATCTGGCTATAGAGTTCGTTGCGCAGGATCGTGAAGAGCCAGGCCTTCATATTGGTGCCCATCTCGAAATGATCCTGTTTGGCCCAGGCCTTCATGATGGTGTCCTGGACGAGATCGTCGGCACGATCATGCCGTCCGATGAGCGAGATCGCGAAGGCGCGAAGACTGGGGAGTGCCGCCAGCAGTTCCCGCTTGAAGCTGGGTTGCGCTTTATCTTCCATGCGGATGATCCTATTCGGCCATTTTGGCGGAAGCCATCATTTCGGCATGGTCGAGCTTTTCGAGAAGGTCGAGAAAACGATCGGGGATCGCTTCATCCTGTGCGGCCGCATAAAGCGACCGCAGCCGGACACCGATCTGATTGTTCGGGTCCAGGATGTCGCTTGCCCGCAGCTCCAGCTTGCGCTGATCGGCTGCTTCTTTCTTGCGTGTCGTCATCAATTCGTCTTCTCGCCGGTTGTCTGTTGGGGCGTGCATGGGATCAATCGTGATTTCAACCATCGACATCGAGCCTTCGATTGTCGATGTCGCTGGGATTTTTTGCTTCATGGGTCAAAACGCTACGCCCTTCCTTGTCGGCTGGAATAATGCGGCGCGACAAAAAAAGTTCCTGCCGTTCCGGAACTTTTTTATCAAGGCGACGTTAACCGGTCATTGGAGCCAATGCCGGCCTGCATACGGGAGCCCTTAATGACACTTTCCACTCGAATCGCGCCGCACCTTCCTTATCTGCGCCGCTATTCCCGCGCCCTTACCGGCACTCAGACTTCGGGCGACGCCTATGTCGCCGCCGTACTCGAAGCCATCATCGCCGATCTCACGATTTTCCCGGATACGGCGAATGACCGGGTGGCACTCTACAAACTGTTCACGCAATTGTTTGGTTCCACCGCAGTCCAGATTCCAGAACCGACATCGCCCTATGCCTGGGAACAGCGCGCCACGCTGAACCTGTCGAAGGTTTCACCGGGCGCCCGTCAGGCCTTCCTGCTTGCCTCCGTAGAGAATTTCCGCGTCGCCGAGATCGGCGAAATCCTGGAACTCGACGAACAGGACGTCATGCGTCTGCTCGACATGGCCTCGCAGGAGATTTCCCGTCAGGTCGCGACCGATATCATGATCATCGAGGACGAACCGCTGATCGCCATGGATATCGAGCAAATGGTCGAAAGCCTCGGCCATCGCGTCACCGGCATTGCCCGCACGCATGCCGAGGCCGTCGCGCTCTACAACAAGACCAAGCCGAGCATGGTCCTGGCCGACATCCAGCTTGCCGACGGCAGCTCCGGTATCGACGCGGTCAACGACATCCTCAAGACATCGAGCGTGCCGGTGATCTTCATCACCGCTTTCCCGGAAAGGCTTCTGACCGGCGAGCGCCCCGAACCGACTTTCCTTGTCACCAAGCCCTTCAATCCGGACATGGTCAAGGCACTGATAAGCCAGGCTCTCTTCTTTAACGAATCGACCAGAGTGGCCGCCTAAGACGCAATTCTTCGGCCCGCGGAACCAAATCGCCAAAACAGGCGTTCCGGTGCTACCGGGACGCTCCGGTGGTTTTAACGGTTTTTGCAGCGCTTTGTTCTAGAGTTGACAGGCGGAGCCTCGAGGGGCGCTCCCTTCAGCGAGGTTCAAGATGTCACAGGGAAAGGCGGCCGAGTGAACAGGACTGAGCCATTGTCCGGCGTGCCTTTTACCTTCGAAGGCAAAGCGGCAATGATGGAACGCGCGCTCGGCAGCGCCGGTATTTCAATCCTCTGCCAGGACGCCCGGCTTTCGATCTTCTACGCCGAAAATCTGCCGCCGTATTTCGCGGCACTCTTCGCACCCGGCGGCAGCGACGCCGCTCTTTTCGGCGACGCGCATGGACGATATCTGACGGCGCTGAAACACAAGGTGCTGGAAACCGGCATCCCCAACAATGCCGAGGTCGAGATCCCCATCGACGGCGAAATGCGCACCTATGAACTGAAAATCCAGCGAACCGGTGAGCACGGCAAATATGGTCTTCTGTCCGTCATGGCTGAAGTCACCGAAAGCCGGCATCGCGAAAAGGTGCTGAAATCGCTGTTGCGCGAACTTTCGCACCGCTCGAAAAACCTCCTCGCCATCATCCAGGGCATCGCCACGCAGACGGCGCGCAACACGCTCTCTCTCGACAGTTTCCTCGGCAAGTTTCGCGGGCGGCTGCAATCGCTTTCCAACTCGCAAGATCTGATCACCGATTCGAGTTGGCGCGGCGCCTATCTCTTCGAGCTCGCCGAAAAACAGTTCGCTCCCTACTGGCCGGAAACATCGGGCTCCATGCCGATCTATGGCATCAATGCCCATCTGACCCCGAATGCCGCCGTCCATCTCGGCCTCGCCCTTCACGAACTGATCGTTAACTCCGCCTCCTACGGCGCGATATCGGGCGGCGGCGCCTCGATCACGCTGAATTGCCGGGAAGCCATGATCGGCGAGAGGAGGGCGATTGAGGTCGCCTGGGCAGAGGTGCTGCAAGATCAATCGGAAATCCACGAATTCAGCGACAACAGCTTCGGCCGCACCGTGCTGGAGCGTGTCGTGCCCTCGTCGGTCAACGGCAAGGCGGAGTTGAGCCTCGTTCCCGGCCGCATCGAATATCGTCTGACCATTCCGGAAACCGAATTCGAAATCTTCAAGCGCGTGTGAAAGTTCAACAACCCATAACGGAAAAACAGCCGGTGCGAGGGCGGCGCACCGGCTGTCTTCACTCACCGGGAGGGGACCGTGAGTACGTCCGGATAGTGGGTTGGGGGCGCGCATGTTGGGTCGATGCGATCACCATCCGGATATCGCAATAACGACGACATCAAATATTGGTTCCCCGGCGAACGAAAAAAAATCAACTTTTTTGAATCTTTTTTCGGATCCTCTTGTCCCACCCCACGCCCAGCCATTTCGCTGACCCGGTACCGCAAAAATTACTTCATTAAAACAATAGGTTATCCGAAGTCGCGGAAGGCATAGTCGTCAAAATTTTACCGTTTGATAAATTTTTAAACCTGAGTTACCTTTTCCTCACAGGCCGTTTACCAATAATGAGGGAACTTCAATGGAACGACTGGAAACCGGGATTCATGCCGGCCGGCTGTCGCCTGCCGAGTATGAGGCTAATTTTTCCGATCTTCATCCGCGCCTCGACAATCACGAAGCGCTGGTCGCCGCCGACCGCTGTTATTTCTGTTATGACGCGCCGTGCATGACGGCCTGTCCCACCTCGATCGACATTCCGCTGTTCATCCGGCAGATCTCGACCGGCAATCCGCTCGGTTCGGCAAAGACGATCTTCGATCAGAACATCCTCGGCGGCATGTGCGCCCGCGTCTGTCCCACCGAAGAACTCTGCGAACAGGCCTGCGTGCGCAACACGGCCGAAGAGCGGCCCGTCGAGATCGGCCGCCTGCAGCGTTATGCGACCGATGCCGCCATGCAGACCGGCCGGCAGTTCTACGCCAGGGCCGAACCGACCGGAAAGACGATCGCCGTCGTCGGCGCAGGGCCGGCGGGTCTTGCCGCAGCCCATCGCCTGGCCGTGAAGGGCCATTCCGTCGTCGTCTACGATGCCAGGGAAAAATCCGGCGGCCTCAACGAATACGGCATCGCCACCTATAAGACGGTCGACGATTTCGCCCAGAAGGAAGTCGACTATATCATGTCGATCGGCGGCATCGAAGTCCGGCACGGCGCTCTTCTCGGCCGCGATTTTTCGCTCTCCGATCTGCAGGCGCAGTATGACGCCGTCTTTCTCGGCATCGGCCTTGCCGGCGTCAACGCGCTGCGCATCGACGGCGAGAACCTTGCCGGCGTCGACGATGCCGTCGATTTTATCGCAGCGCTCCGCCAGGCCGAAGACAAGAGCGACATCGCCATCGGCCGCCGGGTCGTCGTCCTCGGCGGCGGCATGACGGCGATCGACGCTGCCGTGCAGGCGAAGCTGCTCGGCGCCGAGGAGGTGACGATCTGTTACCGCCGCGGCAAGGAGCAGATGAACGCCTCCGAATTCGAGCAGGATCTGGCAAGCTCCAAGGGCGTCATCATCCGCCACTGGCTGGCGCCGAAATCGATCCTGTCGCAGGACGGTAAGGTTGCCGCCATCGAGGTGGAATATACGAAGCTGCTCGAAGGCCGCCTTATCGGCACCGGCGAAACCGGCGTGATCGCCGCCGACCAGATCTTCAAGGCGATCGGCCAGAGCTTTGACGCCGCGGGCCTCGGTTCGCTGCGCATGGAATCCGGCCGTATCGCCGTCGATGTCGAAGGCCGCACGTCGCTCGACGGCGTCTGGGCCGGTGGCGACTGCGTCTTCGGCGGTGACGATCTCACGGTTTCCGCCGTCGCCCACGGTCGCGATGCGGCTGAATCCATCCATCGCACCCTGTCCGCAGCAGCCGCTCCGGCTGTCGCGGTTGCTTGAAGGGGAGAATGAACAATGGCTGATCTCCGCAATAATTTCGTCGGCATCAAATCCCCGAACCCGTTCTGGCTGGCGTCTGCGCCGCCGACCGACAAGGCCTACAACGTCGAGCGCGCCTTCAAGGCCGGCTGGGGCGGCGTGGTCTGGAAGACACTCGGCGAGGAAGGCCCGCCCGTCGTCAACGTCAATGGCCCGCGCTACGGCGCGATCTGGGGCGCCGACCGCCGCCTGCTCGGTCTGAACAACATCGAACTCATCACCGACCGCGACCTCTACACCAACCTGCGCGAAATGAAGCAGGTGAAGATGAACTGGCCGGACCGGGCGTTGATCGCCTCGATCATGGTGCCTTGTGAGGAACAGGCCTGGAAATCGATCCTGCCTCTCGTCGAAGAGACCGGCGCCGACGGCATCGAGCTCAATTTCGGCTGTCCGCACGGCATGTCGGAGCGCGGCATGGGTTCCGCCGTCGGCCAGGTGCCGGAATATATCGAAATGGTCGTGCGCTGGTGCAAGCAGTACACCCGCATGCCCGTCATCACCAAGCTGACGCCCAACATCACCGACGTCCGCCGTCCTGCGCGCGCCGCCAAGGCCGGCGGCACCGATGCCGTCTCGCTGATCAACACGATCAACTCGATCGTCTCCGTTGATCTCGACAACTTCGCCCCCAACCCGACGGTCGGCGGCAAGGGCAGCCATGGCGGTTATTGCGGCCCGGCGGTGAAACCGATCGCGCTCAACATGGTCGCCGAGATCGCCCGCGATCCCGAAACCTACGGCCTGCCGATCTCCGGCATCGGCGGCATCACCACCTGGCGGGACGCCGCCGAGTTCCTCGTTCTCGGCGCCGGCAACGTGCAGGTCTGTACAGCGGCGATGACCTACGGCTTCAAGATCGTCCAGGAAATGATCACGGGCCTTTCCGACTGGATGGATGAAAAGGGCCACAAAAGCCTCGACGACGTCACCGGCCGCGCCGTGCCCAACGTCACCGACTGGCAGTATCTCAACCTCAACTACATCGCCAAGGCGAAGATCGATCAGGACGCCTGCATCAAATGCGGTCGCTGTTACATCGCTTGCGAAGACACCTCGCATCAGGCGATCACCAACGTCGTCAATGGCTTGCGCCACTTCGAGGTGATGGACGAGGAATGCGTCGGCTGCAATCTCTGCGTCAGCGTCTGCCCGGTCGAGAACTGCATCACCATGGAGCAGCTTCCCGCCGGCACCCTCGACAAGCGCACCGGCCGCGTGGTCGACCCGAACTACGCCAACTGGACGACGCACCCGAACAACCCGATGGCCCGCCAGGCGGCGGAGTGACGGCTTTGCAACGCCGCGGATCGATCCGCGGCGTTGCGCTGAGCCTATGATGGATTTATGGCGACCATGCTGCACGATCGCAGCGTGTCCACGAAGAGGAGGCAGCCATGGCTCGCAAACACCTCACCGACCTCAGCTTTTGAGGTCACGTCGAAACGGCGTAAATCCTTCCCGTCCGAAGCCCGGGTCAAGACCGGTTCGCAAATCGTTCATGGGAACGTCGAACTGATCGAAAAACTCGGACGCAACGATCCCTGCCTTTGCGGCTCCAGGAGGCGGTTTCAAGAATTGCTGCCTGCAATCCGGCCGTTATGACGGTATCGAACGGGACTATTATTTTTAGAGACCGTGAGTGAAAGAGCCGGCGCCCTTTGCGGAAGGGCGCCGTCTCCTAACGTGGTCAGACCGGCAGTGCCGGATCACAGCTTGAAAGTCTTGACCTCGTTGCCTCGCTCGATGGTGCGGTTGGCGATGAAGCGTCCGGCTTTGGCCGCCTCCTGCCTCCCCACTTCGAGATGGCGCAACATCGCTTCAAGACGACGCAGCGCCAGAGCTTTGTTGCGATGCTGGGAGCGTTCGTCGCGCGCCGTCACCACGAGACCGGTCGGCCGATGCAGAACACGAACCGCGCTATCGGTCGTATTCTGATGCTGCCCGCCCGGTCCGCCGGCTCTCAGCGTTTCGAAACGCAGATCAGCCGGATCGATCGTCACCTCGCCGCCCTCAGTCTTGGCATCGATGCGTTGAACCGCAACGTACCAATTCTGCCGTTTGTGACCGGGACGCGCCGGGCTCTTGAAGGTGAAGCGGATCGTGCCGCAATAGTCGCTGGCGATCTGCGCCGCCCCGGAACCGTCCAGGCTGACAATCGCCGACTTCGCGCCGTGTTGATCCGGCATCGGGCCAAGACTGGCTTCGAAAGCGCAGCCCAACCCGAGCGCTTCGCGCTCGAGGATGCCGAGAAGGGCGGAGAGCGCGATACGGCACTCCACCGGGCCATTGCCCGATGTCACGAGAAGATCAATAGCGCTCATGACCGCGCCCTCCTTCCCTGCGATGATCGGGCTTGCGCCGGCGCTGTTCGACCTCCGCTTCATCGACCGCCTTCTTGAAGGTGACGAGCGGCCGCAGGCGGGCAAGCCCGACGGTCAGGCCCTCGCGCTCGAGATCGCCGATGACCTGCCCGGAATCCTTGTAGGCCGACGACGCCTCCTCGACGACCAGAGCACGGTCATCGCAGATGGCGACCCCGCCCCAGGCATTGCGCAACAGCTGTTCGCGTTCCGAGCGGTTGCGGCCGACACGCCCATGCATCGTGGCCCGGTCATATTTGCGACCGGCTCCATGGGAGATGCCGCCGAGCGAACGGCTGACGCCATCGGTCGCAACAACCACATGGCTGAGGCTCGCCCGCGATCCCGCAATCGGTGCGAGTTCGCCCGGTGCAACGGCCGCAGCGCCCTTGTAATGCACAAATCCGCGATCGCAGCGGCGAACGAGATTGTGCGGTATGTCGGCGACGAGGCTGAGATCGGCGCGAAGTGCGGCTGCGGCCCGGACTGCGATCAGCCGCCGGTTCAGCGATGCCCAGGCAACACAGCGGTCATGACTCGCAAGCCAGGCACCGCCCGCCTCCGAGCCAGGCTCGAGACCGGCGACCAGCCTCGGATGAGCCACCACCGCCTCTGAAAAGACGGCAGCGCCGAGGGCCCGCGAACCGGAATGAACCAGCAGATAGAGCCGCTGATCATCGAGACCTGCAGCGCGTCCGCCCTCGGCAAGATCTTCCACGGCCTGCAGCTCGCAAAAATGATTGCCGCCGCCGATCGTGCCCAGGGCACCGGGTACCAGATCGGCAGCCAGACCGGCTTCTACAAGCATTTCGGAAGCATCTCCGATCGCCTGCATTTCAAGCCGGCGCAGTCGTTCCGCCGCCTTGTCGATCTTCAGCTTCCGCAATGGCAGGTCGAGAGCGAAGAGCGACATGCCGCAACCAATATCGTTTCCGATCAGCAGCGGGTGCAGCCGGGACGACAACAATGCCACGCCGGTCGCACCGTATTTGCCGGGGTGCAGATCCGGAAAGGCGGCGATTTCCAAAACGCCCGGCAGGCGGGACATTTCGTCGAGCTGGTTTAAGGCGGCGCCTTCGATCCAGGCCGAACCGGAAAAGAAACGATTGATGACCGCCGGATGAGCCGCCGACGTCATCGAGGAGCTTCCGCTCCCGATAGAATTGCCCATGATAATGAACTCTGGATATGAGTGGTCTTTCATCGCTTGATACGGCGATGTTCAACCGGCATGCATCAGCTTCTTGGCTGACTTAAGCCGAAACCCTCTCGGGGCGTGCGGAGATATTCGTCATCGTGGCGCTCCCTTTCCAGAAACAATCGAGAGCGCCCTTTAGGCGAAACGAGAACTCAATGCAAGCATGAAGCGCGTTAGTTGCCGAATGACTTCCTATAACCGCTCGGGCTCGTCCCCAACCGCCTGCGGAAATGATGCCGCATCGTCGCGAGCGTGCCGAAGCCGCTGGCGACGGCGATATCGTCGAGCGAAACCGCAAGTTCCCTCTCCAGCAGATCGCGGGCATGGCGCAGCCGCTCCATCAGCAGCCATTCGCCGACGCTGAGACCCGTCGTCGCTTCGAAGCGCCGCTGGAAGGTGCGCATGCTCATGCCGGCTCTTTTGGCAAGCAGGCTGATCGGCTGCTGCTCGGAAAGGCTTTGGCGCATCCATTCAATCAACGGCCCCAGGCGGATGCCCTCACGTTCCTCGGGAACCGGCGCGTGAATGAACTGCGCCTGCCCGCCTTCGCGGTGGGGTGGCACAACGAGGCGGCGGGCGACGCTGTTTGCCGCTTCCGAACCGAAATCGCCGCGCACCACATGCAGGCAGAGGTCGATGCCGGCAGCACTGCCTGCCGCCGTCAGCAGGCTGCCCTCGTCCATGTAGAGAACGTCCGAATCGAGCGTAATGTCGGGGTAGAGCGCGGCGATCGAGGCGACATAGCGCCAATGTGTCGTCGCCCTGCGGTTGGCAAGCAGCCCCGATCCGGCAAGAACGGCAACGCCGGAGCAGAGCGACATGATGCGCGCGCCGCGCTGATGCGCTGCCCTCAGCGCTGCGGCAAGCGGTACCGGCACCGGCGCATCGATTGCCCGCCAGCCGGGCACGACGATCAGGTCCGCCTCACCAAGCACCTCCAGTCCCTTGTCGACCTCGACCGTCAGCCCTCCCGCAGCGCGAAGCGGTCCTGGTTCGATGGCGCAGACCGAGAAGCGATACCAGCCCTCACCCATCTCCGGACGCGGCAGGCCGAAGACCTCATAGGCAATGCCGAATTCGAAGGTGCAGAGCCCGTCATAGGCAAGCGCTGCGACCAGCGGTCCTTTCGTCTGCTGCGGACGTGAGTTTGGCATGATCTTTACGCTGTCGGTCATGATGGCCAATTTCGCGAAGTTTTAGCATCGGCGATACCAGACGGCAATTCCAACACTGAAAGGAAAGACCGATGCCAAGCCCCGTCGCCGAAATCCCCGCCGCCGCCGCTGATATCGCCGCTGCTCACTATGCAGCCAAGCTTGCCTTCGAGACTGATTGCTCCGATGTTCACGCAGCCTTTGCGTTGGGCAAGGTAGATTTCGTTCTGCTCGACGTGCGCTCGCCAACGCTCTTTGCACAGTCCCACGTTCCCGGTGCAATCAACCTGCCGCATGGCAAGATGACCGCGCATCGGATGTCGGCCTGGCCCGCCGACACGCTTTTCGTCGTCTATTGCGCCGGCCCGCATTGCAACGGCGCTGATAAGGCCGCACTTCGCCTCTCCCGCCTCGGCCTGTCGGTGAAACTGATGATCGGCGGCATGACCGGCTGGGCCGATGAAGGCTTCCCCTTCGATGAGGGCGTTCCCACTGCGGCCTGATCAGCCTCCCTTCTCCGCCTACAGTACTTTGAATTGCTGCATAATCTATGCAGCAGGGAGAAGGGAAATTCGCGACCGTTAGAACTCGACGACCACCTTGCCGAAAGGCCCCCGATAGAGATGATCGAGCGCCTCAGGGAATTCGTCGAAGGCATAACGCTTGTCGATCACAGGCTTCAGCCCGGTCTGGTCGATTGCCCGCACGAGGTCTTCCAGCGCACGGCGATGGCCGACGGATATGCCCTGCACAACAGGCGCCTTGAGCAACAGCGGGCCGGCCGGGCCGGAAACCTCGAACCCCTCGAACACGCCGATAACGGAAATGCGGCCATTGATCGCCACCGCCTTCAGCGCCTGGCCGAGATGCGAGCCGCCGACGATCTCAAGCACGTGATCGGCGCCATAGCCGCCGGTCAACTGATAGAGTTGCTCAACCCAGTCGCCCTCATGGCGGTTGATCGCGTGATCGGCGCCCAGCGCAACGGCGCGTCCGAGCTTCTCGGCGCTGCCTGATGTGATGGAGACCTCCGCACCATGTGCCTTGGCGATCTGCAGACCGAAGAGCGCCACACCGCCGGTGCCTTGCACCAGAACCTTATCGCCGGCCTTCAGACCGCCGCGTTCGATCAGTGCGAACCAGGCAGTCAGTCCGGCGCAGGGCAAGGTGCTCGCCTGCGCCGCATCGAGCGTGGAAGGCGCGCGTGAGTACCAGTCCTCCGACAGCACGGTATATTGGGAGAGGACGCCGGGATAGAAGCCGCCGCGTGTCTTGTAAGGTGGGGTGCGCGCATCGCCCAACCCGCGTCCGTCGATCCAGTCGGGCGAAAAGGTCGAGATGACCCGATCGCCCGGCTTGAAACGGCTGACATCGGGTCCGACCGCCTCGACGACCCCTGCCATGTCGGAAGCTGGTACGAAGGGAAATTGCAGCGGCAACCCCATGCCGCTCTCCATCACCAGCCGGTCGCGGAAATTGAGCGAGACGGCTTCCGTCCGGACCAGAACACTGTTTCCCGAAACCGGTTCGAGCCTCCGCTCGCCGATCGTCAGTTGGCGCTCCGGTCCAACCGCGTCGATCTGCCATTGCCGTGTTGTCTGCATTGTCTTGCTCCTTGTGCATTGCAGGGAGGACAAGGATATCGTTGAATATTTCGCACCAGTTACGATATTAATTCTCCAGAATGGTTCCAAAGAGGAAACAAATGGAGCAGCTGAAGGGTATCTCGATCTTTGTCGAAGCCGTCGAGGCCGGTGGCTTTTCGGCTGCTGCCGAGCGGCTCCATCTCACCCGTTCGGCGGTCGGCAAGACCATCGCACGGCTGGAACAGCGTCTCGGCGTGCGGCTTTTCAACCGTACGACCCGTATGCAGAGCCTTACCGAGGAAGGCCGCTTCTTCTACGAGCGCTGCCTGCGGGCGGTTGAGGAAATCCGCATCGGGGAAGCCATGTTGGAATCCGGCCGGCGTGACGTGCGCGGTCGATTGCGCATATCGATGCCCGTGCTTTTCGGCCGCCACTGCATCGCGCCGACCCTCGCACGCCTGCTCGATGAGCATCCGAATCTCGAACTCGACCTTTCCTTCAACGACCGTATCGTCGACCTGCTTGAGGACGGGTTCGATCTTGTCATCCGCAACGGGCCGCTGAAGGACAATCCGGATCTGATGGCCCGGGCGATCGCCCGCCAGCGCATGACCGTCTGCGCATCGCCTGCCTATCTGGAAAAACATGGCGCGCCGCAGACGGTCTTCGATATTCCGCGGCATGAAGGCATCGTCTACAGGCGAGGCGATGACGACAAGGGTTGGATATTTCCGACTGCGGCCGATCCCGGGCGGCGGCTGGTGCCAAAGGCGCGACTGCGGCTCGACGACCTCGCTTCGATTTCCGATGCGGCCGTCGCCGGGCGCGGTCTTGCCTGGCTCCCCTGCTGGCTGGTCCGCGAGGAGGTGCTGGCAGGCCGGCTCATCCAGGTGTTGAAGCAGGAACCGGCCAATGTTTTCGATGCCCATGCCGTTTGGCTGCGCTCTCCGGTCATGCTGCCGAAGGTGCGGCTCGCGATTGATACGCTCGCCGCGAGACTGCCGGCAATGATGGGCTGAACCGTTCAGCGCCGCTCGTCCAATGCGGATTGCGTCTACGAATAACGAGAAACCCATGTTAATCCCAGGCGTTTCTCTGGAAATAACCCGATGCCGCCGTATATCCGCTAGTTCGTCGTCCCTTGTGGACGCCGCATATCACTCGGAACACGGTCAGCATGTCACTTCGCAGCGCCCTCCGCACACACACTGCAGATTGCCACGCCGCGGTCGACACCCTCTTCGGCAGTTTCAACCTCTCACGCATCCAGGATTATAAGGCTTTCCTACGCGCCCATGCGCGGGTCGTACCATCAGTCGAACAGGCGCTTGAGGAAGCCGGGATCGCCCGCTTGCTGCCCGACTGGCTGGAACGAAGGCGCGCACACCTGCTCGCTGCCGACATAAGGGAACTTGACGATCGATTGCCCGTGCCTGTTCCGCAACCTGCCTTGCGCTGCGACGCAGCGGTCTGGGGTGCTGCCTATGTCCTTGAAGGCTCCAAGCTCGGCGGTGCGCTGCTCGCCAGGGCCGTACCCGATCACTTGCCCAGCAGCTATCTGAGCCCGCAAGGCCCGAAAGGAGCCATGCGGCTCTTCATGGATCGTCTTGACGGGAGCAACGTGGGCGATCCCGCCGCTGCCATCGCCGCAGCTCGCGATGTCTTCGAACTGTTCCTCAAAGCCGGGCAGCTCACGCTGGAAGCCGTCTCATGAGCGGCACGCCTGAACCCGTCGATCTCAGCAATTGCGACCGCGAGCCCATCCACCAGCTCGGCGCGGTCCAGCCTTTCGGCTTTCTGCTGGCGATATCCTCGGACTGGATCGTCACGCGCGCCTCGGCAAATTTGGTGGAGTTCCTCGGCATTACCCAGGCCGACGCGCTCGGCCGTCCCGTTACCTCGCTGATCACGCCCGAAGCGCTCCACGCAATCCGCAACAAGCTGACCACGTTACGCGGTTCCGACGTCGTCGAGCGCATTTTCGGCATTGCCCTGACATCAGGTCAGGACAGGTTCGACGTTGCCGTGCATCTGAACGAAGGGCAGGTCATCATCGAAGGCGAACGTGGGCCGGAAGACAGACACAACGCCCCGTCTCTCTCCATGCGCAGCATGATGTCCCGCCTCGACCACACGGAAACTATGGAGGCTTTCTTCCGAGAGGGCGCAAGGCAGGCACGCGCCCTCACCGGCTTCGATCGGGTCATGGTCTATCGTTTCGACGAAAGCGGTTCCGGCGAAGTCGTGGCGGAAGCCGCCCGCGCCGGTATCGGCTCATTCCTCGGGCTGCACTATCCGGCGTCCGATATTCCGGTGCAGGCGCGAGCGCTTTATCTGCGCAACCTGTTCCGCATCATTGCCGATATCAACGCCGTCCCGGTCCCGATCCTCCCCGCACTCGACGAGCACGGTCAGCCGCTCGATCTCTCCATGTCGATCCTGCGTTCGGTTTCGCCGATCCATATCGAATATCTGAAAAACATGGGCGTCGGCGCGTCGCTCTCCATATCGATCGTCGTCGACGGCAAGCTCTGGGGGCTGTTTGCCTGCCATCACTACGGCCCGCGGCTGCCTTCGGCCCAAAGCCGCTCCACCGCCGAGCTCTTCGGTCAGATGTTTGCGTCCCGGCTTGAAAGCCGCGAACGGCGCCTGGCGCTCGACTACGAGACCCAGGCGCGTCGCATCGCCGACCGGCTCCTCACCTCCGTGGCGGACAATGCCAGCCTGCTCGACGATCCGGCCTGGCTGATCGAGGCGCTCGCCGACGCCATTCCTGCCGACGGTATCGGCGTCTGGATCAACGGCCGGCTGGCCCTTGCCGGCATCGGGCCGGATGAGAGAGCTTTCGCAGTCCTCGTCCGCCATCTCAACCGCAACGCCGCCGGCCGCATCTATGCCGTCGACAGGCTCACGGAAACCTATCCGGATCTTGAGGTCGACGATGTGGTGGCCGGCATGCTCGCCATCCCGATCTCGCGTTCGCCGCGCGATTACGTCGTGCTTTTCCGTCAGGAGCTGGCGCGCACCGTCCGCTGGGCCGGCGATCCGCAAAAGCCGGTGGAATACGGTCCCAACGGGCCGCGGCTGACGCCGCGCAAGAGTTTCGAAGCCTGGTCGGAACTGGAGCGCGGTCGCTCGCTCCCCTTCACGGAGGCCGAGCGCCGGGTCGCCGAAACGATCCGCGTCACGCTGATCGAAGTGGTGCTGCGCCTGGCCGACGAGGTCAGCATGGCGCGCCAGGTGGCAAACGAGCGGCAGGAGCTGCTGATCGCCGAGCTCAACCATCGCGTCCGCAACATACTGAGCCTTATCACCGGCATCATCCGGCAATCGCAGACGACGTCGGTGAGCCTCGGCGACTACATCCGCCAGATCGAGGGCCGGGTCCAGTCGCTTGCACGCGCCCATGACCAGATCACTCGGGATCACTGGGCGCCCGCATCGTTTCGGCAATTGCTCTCGGCCGAGACTGCCGCCTATCTCGGGAAAAATGCCCAACGCATCCGGATGAACGGCGAAGACGTACTGCTAGAACCAGAGGCCTTTTCCACCGCAGCCCTCGTTTTCCATGAGTTGATGACCAACAGCGCCAAATACGGCAGCCTCTCCGGCGCCGGCAGCGGCACCGTTGAGCTCGGCTGGCACCGCGATGAGGAAGGCAGCCTGCGCATCGGCTGGCGCGAACGAAACGGCCCTGTAGTCGCCGAGCCGACGCGCCACGGATTCGGCTCGACCATCATCCGGCGCTCGATCCCCTACGACCTCGGCGGTAAGGCAGACGTCCGCTACATCGCGACCGGCCTCGAGGCGGATTTTTCCATTCCGGCTCGCTATGTGAACAGCGCCGACCCGGCAAGCGGATTGCCAAATCCGACGCCGTCGACGGTCACCGAACGCGAGCCCCTTCACGCGGACCGCCAGCCGCTCTCGGGTTTCAAAATCCTGCTGGTGGAAAACAACCTGATCATCGCCATGGATGGGGAGGACATCCTGCGCCGCCTCGGGGCTGAAGTGGCAACGGCGCCTAATGTCGCCGAGGCCATGGAAATCCTGGCCGGCCAGTCCTTCGACTTCGCGCTGCTCGATGTCAATCTCGGCGATGAAACGAGTTTCGGGATTGCCGACCGATTGGCAGCCGACGGCGTTCCCTTCGCTTTTGCCACGGGTTATGGCGAAGGCATCGCTCAGGCAAACAACCACTCCGGCGCACCCGTATTGCAGAAGCCCTATACGACCGAAGGCATAACGGATCTGCTCGCCCGGATGCAGTTTTCCAAGGGAGGATAAACAGTCAGCTTCCTCGCGGATCCGGCCGCAGCCCGCCGATGAAGAGCTGTTCGAGAAACCGCGCGGCATCCTCGAAGCGCCCTTCGCCGGAATGCTCCTGCCCTAGCACCGCGCGCACCTGGACATCGAAATCCGCATAATGCTGCGTCGTCGACCAGATTGAGAAGATCAGGTGGTAGGGATCGCATTTGGCGATCTTGCCTGCTTTCGTCCAGGCGCGGATGACCTCCGCCTTCTCGTCGACCAGTTGCTTCAGCGGACCCTTCAGCTCGTCTTCGATATGCGGCGCGCCCTGCAGCACCTCATTGGCGAAGAGCCGGCTCTCGCGCGGAAAATCGCGCGCCATCTCCAGCTTGCGCCTGATGTAGCTGCGGATTTCCTCCTCGGGATTGCCCTCGGCGTCGAAGGCGCGCAACGGCTCCAGCCAGGTGTAGAGCACCCGGTCGATCAGCGCCCGGTGCATGGCTTCCTTGGTGCGGAAATAATAGAGCAGGTTGGGTTTCGACATGCCGGCCACTTCGGCGATCTGGTCGATGGTCGAGCCGCGGAAGCCGCTTGCCGAAAACACGTCGAGCGCCGCCTCCAGGATCTGCTCTTCCTTCTCCTCCTGGATTCGCGTCCGCCTCAGGGTTTTCGCTGCTCTCGGTATGGTCACAGGCTGTTATTTCCCCTTGAAATTCAACTTCTTCGCTCAAGTTTTGGCGGGAGGCACCCCCTGCCGCCTTCTTGAGCAACTGCCCTTATTTTTATCGGCAATTTTCGTGATTTTCGTCTTGAGCCCGGCGGTGGAAGTTGTAATGTTTACCAATCGGTCAAATTATCCGCCAGATGAAAAACAAAGGCAACTGGCGATTTTCCGGCGCTCGACAAAACCAATAAGGGGGCGCAGGAAGGACCACGGGAACAGGCAGGCATGCCCCTTCGCATGACTGCCGCAAACAGGTGAGGGCATAGGAAATGGTGGCAGCACCAGGCGAGAACATGCGCGTCAATGGCGACCGTCTCTGGGACAGTCTCATGGACATGGCGAAGATCGGCCCCGGCGTGGCCGGTGGCAACAATCGCCAGACGCTGACGGATTCGGATGCGCAAGGACGCAGCCTTTTCAAGACATGGTGCGACGAAGCGGGCCTCTCCATGGGCATCGACCGCATGGGCACGATGTTCGCCACCCGCCCCGGTACCGATCCCAATGCTCTGCCCGTCTATGTCGGCTCGCATCTCGACACCCAGCCGACCGGCGGCAAATATGACGGCGTGCTGGGTGTGCTTGCAGCTCTCGAAGTCGTGCGCACCATGAACGATCTCGGCATCAAGACCAAACATCCGATCGTCGTGACCAACTGGACGAACGAGGAAGGCGCGCGTTTTGCCCCCGCCATGCTGGCCTCAGGCGTCTTCGCCGGGGTGCACAGCCTGGACTTTGCCTATAACCGCAGAGACCCCGAGGGCAATCTGTTCGGCGACGAACTGAAGCGCATCGGCTGGGTCGGCGACGAAGAGGTCGGCGCCCGCAAGATGCACGCCTATTTCGAATATCACATCGAGCAGGGGCCGATTCTCGAAGCCGAGGAAAAGCAGATCGGCGTCGTCACCCATTGCCAGGGCCTCTGGTGGCTGGAATTCACCCTGACCGGTAAGGAAGCCCATACCGGTTCGACGCCGATGAACCTGCGTGTCAATGCCGGTCTCGCCATGGCCCGCATCCTGGAAATGGTCCAGGACGTGGCGATGGGCGAACAGCCGGGCGCCGTCGGCGGCGTCGGCCAGGTATTCTTCTCGCCGAATTCGCGCAACGTCCTGCCCGGCAAGGTGGTCTTCACCGTCGACATCCGGTCGCCCGACAAAGCCAAGCTCGACCGCATGCGGGCGAGGATCGAGGCGGAAGCGCCGAAGATTACCGATGCGCTCGGTGTCGGCTGTTCCATCGAGGCGATCGGCCATTTCGAGCCGGTCACCTTCGACCCGAAACTGGTCACCTCGGTGCGCGACGCTGCCGAGCGGCTCGGCTACAGCCACATGAACATCATCTCCGGCGCCGGCCACGACGCCTGCTGGGCCGCCAAGGTCGCACCTGCAACGATGGTCATGTGCCCCTGCGTCGGCGGTCTCTCGCACAACGAGGCGGAAGAGATTTCCAAGGAATGGGCGACGGCGGGTGCCGATGTGCTGTTCCATGCGGTGGTCGAGACGGCGGAGATCGTGGTGTGATGGCGTCAGACTTGCCAACGGCTTATCTCGACTATGCCGATGCCTTTAAGTTCGGAATTCAACGAACTGCCGACGACCTCGCATGGGCCACCGCCAATGTGAGCCCAGTGAGCGAAGGACCGTGGGGCGACGTCCCTAGTGTGCAGATCTTCTACATTGGCATCAATACAGCAGGCGAGCGGATCAGGCTTCCACAAATATCGGGCTTATGGCGATACAAACCTTCTGGTGTTCAACTGGCCAATTCAGATGACCATGACCCAGATGCGCCCAACCAAACCTATTATCTCCATGGACCTGGGCCTGGCGTCGTTCGAATCGAGCTCGGCCCTTCCATGCCCGGCATACTGATCGAACGTCCCAAGGGCAGCCAACCCGTACAGTCGACCGGACTGATCGATGGCAAGGATTTCTACTTTGGCGAAAGCGATGGTTTTTGGTCCTTGTCAGTCGGCGGCACCGATGCCGTCGAGCGGCCCGACTGGTATTATGAGGAAGAGCATGACGCGCCCGATGAGTTGAGCGAGATGGACGTCTACAGCCTTATCGCCAAGGGTGCGGAACTCCTTAGAAACGGCACGCCCACGATGGCAGTGGAGCCATAAGAGCAACAAGATCGCGGGGAAAAGGAACAGCAGCCATGACCACAGTAATCAAGAACGGCACCATAGTCACGGCCGACCTCACCTACAAGGCTGACGTGAAGATCGACGGCGGCAAGATCGTCGAGATCGGCCCGAACCTCACGGGCGAAGAGACGCTGGATGCGACCGGCTGCTATGTCATGCCGGGCGGCATCGATCCGCATACCCATCTCGAAATGCCGTTCATGGGCACCTATTCCTCTGACGATTTCGAAAGCGGCACGCGCGCGGCCCTTTCCGGCGGCACGACGATGGTGGTCGATTTCGCCCTGCCCGCCCCCGGCCAGTCGCTGCTCGAGGCGCTGACCATGTGGGACAACAAATCGACCCGGGCCAATTGCGATTATTCCTTCCACATGGCGGTCACCTGGTGGAGCGAGCAGGTGTTCAAGGAGATGGAAACCATCGTCCGCGACAAGGGCATCAACACCTTCAAGCACTTCATGGCCTACAAGGGCGCGCTGATGGTCGATGACGACGAGATGTTTGCATCCTTCCAGCGCTGCGCCGAACTCGGCGCCCTGCCGCTGGTGCACGCCGAAAACGGCGACGTCGTCGCCTCGATGTCGGCAAAGCTGCTCGCCGAAGGCAATAATGGCCCCGAGGCGCATGCCTATTCTCGGCCCGCCGAGGTCGAGGGCGAAGCCACCAACCGCGCCATCATGATCGCCGATATGGCCGGCTGCCCGGTCTATATCGTCCATACCTCCTGCGAACAGGCGCACGAGGCGATCCGCCGCGCCCGCGCCAAGGGCATGCGCGTCTATGGCGAACCGCTGATCCAGCACCTGACGCTCGACGAGAGCGAATATTCCAACCCCGATTGGGATCACGCCGCCCGCCGGGTGATGTCGCCGCCCTTCCGCAGCAAGCAGCATCAGGACTCGCTTTGGGCAGGCCTTGCCTCCGGCTCGCTGCAGGTGGTCGCCACCGATCATTGCGCCTTCACCACGGCGCAGAAGCGCTTCGGCGTCGGCGATTTCACCAAGATCCCGAACGGCACCGGCGGCCTCGAAGACCGCATGCCGATGCTCTGGACGCACGGCGTCAACACCGGCCGGCTGACGATGAACGAATTCGTCGCCGTCACCTCGACCAACATCGCCAAGATCCTCAACATCTATCCGAAAAAGGGCGCGATCCTTGTCGGCGCCGATGCCGATATCGTCGTCTGGGACCCGAAACGCTCCAAGACCATCTCGTCCAAGGCCCAGCAGTCGGCGATCGACTACAACGTCTTCGAAGGCAAGGAAGTCACCGGCCTGCCGCGCTACACGCTGACGCGCGGCGTCGTCGCGATCGAGGAAAGCACCATCAAGACCCGCGAGGGCCATGGCGAGTTCGTCCGGCGCGAACCGGTGACGGCCGTCAGCAAGGCACTGTCCACCTGGAAGGAGATCACCTCTCCGCGCAAGGTGGAGCGCAGCGGCATTCCGGCAACCGGCGTATGACGATGGAGCGTAACGACACGGCCATCAACCGGGGACCGCTGCCTTGATGCCGATGACCTCACGCCGGCACCAAAGCGTCCAACTCCGGCAGAAGCAGGACGCTTTCCTGCTCGTTCGGATCGGTGCGCGCGATGATCGCCGTGCACGGCGTGCTGCTGAGGTTCGCAGGCAGGTGCGGCACGCCGGCCGGGATATAGAAAAGTTCACCGGCATGGACGACGACGTGTTGTTCCAGCCGGTCCCCGTACCAGGTATGCGCCTCACCCGAGAGCATGTAGATCGCCGTCTCGTGCGCCTCGTGCAGATGCGCCTTGGCGCGCACGCCGGGCGGGATCGTCAGCAGGTGCATGCAGATGCCCTTGGCGCCGACCGTCTCGGCCGCGATCCCCTGGAAATAGCTGAGCCCCTGCTTGCCGTCATAGGCATGGTTGGGGCGAACGATGTGGCAGGTGGGCTTTGATGTCGCGTCCATTCTCTTCCTCCATGAAATATGCCGCCGGCAGGGCCTGCGGCGATGGTAACATGCAAACCGCCTCCCCGCGGCGAAAACAAGAACGGTCGCATTGATGCAAGCACCCTCCGTCGTATCCGCCAAGGATCTCTGTCTCACCTACCAGGCGAATGACGGCCCGGTGCGTGCACTGAGCGATGTCAATCTCGATGTCCGCAAGGGCGATTTCGTCTCTTTTATCGGCCCGTCGGGCTGCGGCAAGACGACCTTCCTGCGTGTCATCGCCGATCTCGAAAAGAGCACCTCGGGCGAGATCTCGATCAACGGCATGACGCCGGAAGAGGCCCGCAAGGCCCGCGCCTACGGCTATGTGTTCCAGGCGCCGGCGCTCTATCCCTGGCGCACCATCGAAAGCAACATCGCCCTGCCGCTGGAGATCATGGGTTATGGCGGCGCCGACCGGGCGAGGCGCATCGCCGAGGCGCTCGACCTCGTCAGCCTTTCCGGCTTCGAAAAGAAATTCCCCTGGCAGCTTTCGGGCGGCATGCAGCAGCGCGCTTCGATCGCCCGCGCGCTCGCCTTTGACGCCGACCTGCTGCTGATGGACGAGCCCTTCGGCGCGCTGGATGAAATCGTCCGCGACCATCTGAACGAAGAGCTGCTGAAACTCTGGACCCGCACCAACAAGACGATCTGCTTCGTCACCCATTCCATCCCCGAGGCGGTCTATCTCTCGACCAAGATCGTGGTGATGTCACCGCGCCCGGGCCGGGTGACCGACGTGATCGACTCGACCCTGCCGGCCGACCGCCCGCTCGACATCCGCGATACCCCCGAATTCCTGGAAATCGCCCATCGCGTCCGCGAGGGGCTGAGGACGGGGCATAGCCATGAGGTTTAGGCCGTTGCACCCTGGGGCCACCGGCACGCTCAACTCCAATATCTGGGGGCAGTCGCTGTGAAACCCGACACCCTCAAGAACAAGATCATCCCCGTCACCACCATTCTGGTCGCGCTCGTCGTCCTCTGGTATGTCGCGGCCGTGCTGATGAATGCGCCGTTCCAGCGCGACATGGACGGCCGTGCCGGCGCCACTCCGACGACCCTCGAATTCATCGGCAAGACGCTCGCGCAGCCGAAGCCGATCCTGCCGGCGCCGCATCAGGTGGCGCAGAACGTCTACGAGAACACCGTCCTGCGCAGTCTTTCGAGCAATCGCAGCCTTGTCTATCACAGCTGGGTGACGCTCTCCTCCACCCTGCTGGGCTTCGGCTTCGGCATGCTGCTCGGCATCCTTCTCGCGGTGCTGATCGTGCATAACCGCGCCATGGACCGCTCGCTGATGCCCTGGCTGGTGGCGAGCCAGACCATCCCGATCCTTGCGATTGCGCCGATGATCGTCATCATCTCCTACAATGTGCTGACCGGCGACAATGCGATTGCCCATTTGCTGAACCTCGATTCCGACGCCTCCCGCCTCGTCTCCAAGGCGCTGATCTCCACCTACCTCTCCTTCTTTCCGGTCGCCGTCGGCATGGTGAAGGGGCTGCGTTCGCCTGAGATCATGCATCTCGACCTGATGCGCACCTATTATGCCAGCCCGACGCAGACTTTCTGGAAGCTGCGTGTTCCCGCCTCGATCCCTTTCCTCTTCACCTCGATGAAGGTCGCGATCGCCGCCAGCCTTGTCGGCGCCATCGTCGGCGAGCTGCCGACCGGGGCTGTCGCCGGAATCGGCTCGAAGCTGCTTGCCGGCTCCTACTACAGCCAGACCATCGATATCTGGGCAGCTCTCGTCGCCGGATCGCTGCTGGCGGGCATCCTGGTTGCGATCGTCGGCATTGCCGCAAAGATCGTCGACCGCGCCATGGGCGGGAGGCCGGCATGAGACATCTGACCCTCTCCTGGCAGGGCGTGACCGCCCTTCTGCTCTGCTTCGCGGCGCTGATCACCCTGCCGCTTCTGGCCGAGGGCGCAGCGCGGCCCCTCGCCGACGGCACGACGAGCCTGGTCTTCATCATCGTCATCGCGGCCGCCCTGCTGTCTTTTGCGCCGCAGCCGCCGTCCTACCGCGCCACGGTGCTGTTCATCGGCGCGCATGGTGCTGCCTGGATGCTGCTTTCCACTCTGTCCGGCAATGAGGCAACGGCGACGCGGGCCTTTTTCCTGCTGCTCTTTTCCTCCTGGTTGCTGGCCTGGCGATGCGTCACCGAACTGTCGAAACTGCAGCCCGTCACCACTTTCGGCAAATCGACACTTCAGCTGTTGATTCCGGCAATCTTCGGCGCCTGGATCCTCATCCTCTGGGAAGCGGCCACGCGCGGCGGCGGCATCCCGTTCATCATCCTGCCGCCGCCGAGCGCCATCGGCATGCGCATCATGGCCTCCCTGCCGATCCTCGGTGCTGACGTCAGGCAGACGATCTTCAAGGCGGTGCTGATCGGTTATATCGTCGGCTGCCTCAGCGGCTTCGCTGTGGCGGTGCTGGCCGACCGCATCACCTTCCTGCGCCGCGGCCTGCTGCCGATTGGCAACATGGTGTCGGCCCTGCCGATCATCGGCGTCGCCCCTGTTATGGTCATGTGGTTCGGCTTCGACTGGCCGTCGAAGGCCGCCGTCGTCATCATCATGACCTTCTTCCCGATGCTGGTGAATACCGTCGCCGGCCTTGCCGCCCCCGGCAGCATGGAGCGCGACCTGATGCGCACCTATGCCTCGAGCGACTGGCAGACGCTGCTCAAGCTCAAGCTGCCGGCAGCCATGCCCTTCATTTTCAATGCACTGAAGATCAACTCGACGCTGGCGCTGATTGGTGCCATCGTTGCCGAATTCTTCGGAACGCCGATCGTCGGCATGGGCTTCCGCATCTCCACCGAGATCGGCCGCATGAATGTCGACATGGTCTGGGCGGAAATCGCCGTCGCGGCGCTGGCCGGCTCGATCTTTTATGGCATCATCGCCCTGACCGAACGGGCGGTGACGTTCTGGCATCCGTCTATCCGTGGTGGCTAGGCGCGCACGGGGTTCGAAAATGAGCCCGGGCATAACTTCAGAGGGTAAGGATAAGAAAATGAGAAAGTTGATGGTTGCAATGATGGCAAGTGCGATGTCGCTTGCAGCAGCCCATGCGATGGCCGCCGACAAGGTGGTGCTGCAGCTGAAATGGGTCACGCAGGGCCAGTTCGGCGGTTACTACGTCGCCAAGGACAAGGGCTTCTACAAGGAAGAAGGCCTCGACGTCGATATCAAGCCGGGTGGTCCCGATATCGCCCCCGAGCAGGTGATCGCCGGCGGCGGCGCCGATGTCATCGTCGACTGGATGGGCGGCGCGCTGGTTGCCCGCGAAAAGGGCGTTCCGCTCGTCAACATCGCCCAGCCCTACCAGAAGTCCGGCCTGGAAATGATCTGCCGCAAGGACGGTCCGGTCAAGAGCGAAGCCGACTTCAAGGGCCACACGCTCGGCGTCTGGTTCTTCGGCAACGAATATCCCTTCTTCGCCTGGATGAACAAGCTCGGCCTGTCCACAGAAGGCGGCGCGAACGGCGTCACCGTGCTGAAGCAGAGCTTCGACGTGCAGCCGCTCGTCCAGAAGCAGGCCGACTGCATCTCCGTCATGACCTATAACGAATACTGGCAGGCGATCGATGCCGGCTTCAAGCCGGAGGAACTGACGGTCTTCAACTATACCGAGATGGGCAACGACCTTCTGGAAGACGGCCTCTATGCGATGGAGGACAAGCTGAAAGACCCGGCCTTCAAGGAGAAAATGGTCAAGTTCGTCCGCGCCTCGATGAAGGGTTGGAAATATGCCACTGAAAATCCCGACGAAGCCGCCGAGATCGTCATGGACAATGGCGGCCAGGACGAGAACCATCAGAAGCGCATGATGGGCGAAGTCGCCAAGCTGGTCGGCGACGGCTCCGGCAAGCTCGATGAGGCGCTCTATGCCCGTACGGCAAAGGCGTTGCTCGACCAGAAGATCATCAGCAAGGAGCCCTCGGGCGCCTGGACGCACGACATTACCGACGCCGCCTCCAAGTAGTTCCGGCAATATTGCGGGAGGCAAACGCGCGGAAGATTTTCCGCGCGTTTTGTTTTTTTCGCGCAAGGCGGGAAAAAACACCGTGCAACTGTCGCATTTATCGGGCGTCAAACGTCATGGGGTGGAAGCGCGATCAATCTTCGTAATGTTGACATAACCTTGCGGTGATTGATTGGCGTCGGAATGGTCATTATTATCGCCTCATGGGGAATTGTTTTCTGCCGGACTTGTAGATCGAGCAAATCGATACCACCTACAAGCCGAATTTGCCGACGAGGGACGAAGACGGCAAAGGATCGGCGGATACCTCTGAGAATGCAGGAAGGGCAGTGGCCTGATTGCGCGCTGAGTGGCAGACGCGCGAGTTCGGCCAACCTTATTATAAGATTGGACGAAGACGCATGGCACGCAAGCCGATTGGAATTCTAGGCGCCGCTACCCTTTTTGCAGCGGCCCTTGCTGCATCAACTGCATTTTCGCAGGAAAAGCCGGTCGAAAAACCGCAGCAGAACCTGCCGGCGATCGTCGTCACCAAGGCGACGAACCGGACGCTCGTCGATCGTGTCATCGGCACGGGAACGGTCAAGCCCGTCGAGGAAGTCTATATTCAGCCGCAGGTCGAAGGCCTCTCTATCCGCACGCTGAAAGCCGATATCGGCGACAAGGTCCAGGCGGAAAGCACGTTGGCGACGCTCAATGACGACGCGCTGGTGCTGGAGAAAAGCCAGATGATGGCGACGAGGGCCAAGGGCGAAGCAAGCCTCGCCCAGCTGCGCGCCCAGCTCATCGAAGCCCAGGCCAATGCCGAACAGGCCAGGCAGCAACAGGCCCGCTCCCAGGAAATGGTCAAGAAAGGCACGGTTTCCACCGCCCAGGTCGAGCAGGCCGATGCGACCGCCGCCGCCGCGAACGCCCGCGTCGTCTCTGCCGAACAGGCGATCGAGGTGGCCGAAGCCGATCTCAAAGTCTTCGACAGCCAGATCGCTGATGCCGATCTGAAGCTCGCCCGGACCGATGTGAAGACGCCGGTCGCCGGCACGATCTCGGCAAAGAATGCCAAGGTCGGCGCCATTGCCGCCGGCAACGGCGACCCGCTGTTCACCCTCATCCGCGACGGCGATATCGAGCTTGTCGCCGAAGTCGCCGAAAGCGATATCGTCAGAGTGATGGCCGGCCAGAAGGCGACGATTTCCCTTTCCGGCAGCCGCGAGAAGCTTTCCGGCGCCGTGCGCCTGGTGTCTCCGACCGTCGATCCGGTGACCCGCCTCGGTCTCGTCCATATCTCCATCGACGATGACAGCAAGGCGCGTTCCGGCATGTATGGCAGCGCCGAGATTATCGTCCGGGAGACCGAGGGCGTATCGCTTCCGCTGACCGCGGTGCTGACCGGCAACGAAGGCTCCTCCGCGCGCAAGGTTGAGGGCGGCGTGGTGAAATTCGCCAAGATCGAGACCGGCATCCAGGACGGCGCCTATGTCGAGATCGTCAATGGATTGAAGAGCGGCGACGAGGTCGTGGCCAAGGCGGGCGCCTATGTCCGCGATGGCGACCACATCACGCCGGTGCGTGAACAGCCCCCGGCTTCCAACTAAAGAGACCATCCGATGAATTTTTCAGCCTGGTCCATTCGAAATCCGATCGCGCCGCTCCTGGCCTTCTGCCTGCTGATATTCATCGGCATGCAGTCATTCAACAAGCTGCCGATCACGCGCTTCCCGAACATCGACGTGCCGCTCGTTTCGATCAGCGTGACGCAGAGCGGCGCTTCGCCGGCCGAGCTCGAAATGCAGGTGACGAAGGAGATCGAAGACGCGATCGCCTCGATCACCGGCATCGACGAAATCCAGTCGACGGTGACCGACGGCAGCTCGCAGACCAACGTGATGTTCCGGATGGAAGTGCCGACGGAACAGGCCGTGCAGGACGTCAAGGACGCGATCGATCGCATTCGCAGCGATCTGCCGGCGACCGCAGAAGCGCCTATTGTCACCAAGGTCGATGTCGAGGGCCAGGCAATCCAGACCTTCGCCGTTTCCTCGCCCGACATGTCGCTGGAAGAACTCTCCTGGTTCGTCGACGATACGATCAAGCGCGCGCTGCAGGGCCAGGCCGGCATCGGCCGCGTCGACCGTTACGGCGGCGCCGAGCGCGAAGTGCGCATCGAACTGACCCCCGGCAAGCTCGATGCCTACGGCATCACCGCCGCTAGCGTGAACCAGCAGCTGCGTGGCACCAACATCGACCTCGGCTCCGGCCGCGGCCAAGTGGCCGGCAGCGAACAGGCGATCCGTGTTCTCGGCGATGCGCGCAATGTCGCCGAGCTCGCCGACACGACGATCGCGCTGCCGAACGGCCGCTTCGTCAAACTCTCCGATCTCGGTGTCATCAAGGACACCTATGAAGAGCCGAAATCCTTCTCGCGCTTCAACGCCACGCCGGTTGTCACCTTCGGCGTCTTCCGCTCGAAGGGCGCCAGCGAAGTCAGCGTCGCCGAAACCGTAGCGCAAAGCCTCGACAAGGTGCGAACCGAAAATCCGAACGTGAAGATCGAGCTGATCGACGATTCGGTTTATTTCACCTACGGCAATTACGAAGCCGCCATCCATACGCTGCTCGAAGGCGCGCTGCTCGCCGTCATCGTCGTCTTCCTGTTCCTGAGGAACTGGCGCGCGACGCTGATTTCGGCCATCGCCCTTCCGCTGTCAGCGATCCCGACCTTCTGGATCATGGATATGATGGGTTTCTCCCTGAACCTCGTCAGCTTCCTGGCTTTGACACTCGCGACAGGTATCCTGGTCGACGATGCGATCGTCGAAATCGAAAACATCGCCCGCCACATCAAGATGGGCAAGACGCCCTATCGAGCGGCGATCGAAGCAGCTGATGAAATCGGCCTTGCCGTCATCGCAACCACCTTCACGATCATCGCCGTTTTCGTGCCGGTTTCCTTCATGCCGGGCATTCCGGGCCAGTACTTCATCCAGTTCGGCCTGACCGTCGCCTTCTCCGTCTTTTTCTCGCTGATGGTCGCGCGCCTGATCACCCCGATGATGGCCGCCTATCTCATGCGCGCCGAAGACGGCATGGAAGACCATCACGACAATGACAGTCTGCTGATGCGTGGATACACGCGTCTCATACGCGGGACGACTGGGCGTTGGTACACGCGCTATGCGACGCTGATCGTCGCCTTCGGTTTCCTGGTGGGCTCCGTCTTGTTGCTCATGAAGGTTCCGGGCAGCTTCCTGCCGCCCGAAGACGCTTCACGCATCGTTCTCTCCGTCGAGCTGCCACCCAATGCACGGCTTGACGACACCGAGAAGACGACGGATGCGATCTATGACCGGGTCAAGGATATCAACGGCGTCGAAAGCGTCTTCGTCCTCGGCGGCGCATCGCCGAAGGGCGATCTCGAACTGCGCCGCGCAACCATCACGCTGGCACTTCGCAAGCTCGACCAGTCGTTGATCAAGAAGATGGTCAATGACGGGCTCGGCCATATCCCGGTCATCGGGCCGATGCTGCCGAAGGTGGAGGTCCACGGCCGCGAACGTCCGCAATGGGATATCGAAAAGGAAGTCTTCGCCAAGCTGCGCGACATTCCCGACGTCCACATCCTCAAGCTCAACGACCGCGGCGAACGCGACCTCTCCTTCAACTTCCTCTCCAAAAACGAGAAGGACCTGAACGACGCCGTCGGTATTCTGGAATCCAAGCTCCGCGCCGATCCGCTGCTCGCCAATGTCAGCGCCGACGGCGCCCTGCCCCGTCCGGAACTGCAGGTCTACCCGCGCAAGAACGAGGCCGCCCGCCTCGGCATCACGCCGCAGCAGATCTCCGAAACGATCCGCGTCGCCACCATCGGCGATGTCGATGCCGCCCTTGCCAAGATCTCGCTCGACGATCGCCAGATCCCGATCCGCGTCCAGGCGGCACTCGACATGCGCCGCGACCTTGCGGCTCTCCGGGCACTGAAAATCCAGACCGCCAGCGGCGGCACCGTTCCGCTCGCGAGCGTCGCCAATATCGACTATTCGGAGGGCGTAAGCTCGATCAAGCGCAACAACCGTTACCGCGTCGTCTCAATCGGCTCCGACCTGCCGCAGGGCGTGGCGCTCGATACGGCCTCGGCCCGGTTCCGCGAGATCGTCAAGGCCGCCAATATCCCGGCCACGGTGCATCTTGCCGAAAGTGGCGACACCAAGGTGCAGTCCGAGATGCAGCAGAGTTTCGTCAACGCCATGTTGATGGGCCTCCTGCTGGTGCTGACGGTGCTGATCCTGCTCTTCAAGGACGTGATCCAGCCCTTCACCATCCTGTTCTCGCTGCCGCTTGCCATTGGCGGTGTCGCGGCGGCGCTGATCATCACCAGCAATCCGCTGTCCATGCCTGTCATGATCGGCATCCTGATGCTGATGGGTGTCGTCACCAAGAACGCCATCCTGCTCGTGGATTTCGCGATCGAGATGCGCCACCAGGGCATGGCCCGCGTCGAGGCCATGGTCGAAGCTGGTCGCAAGCGCGCCCGGCCGATCATCATGACCTCGATCGCCATGTCGGCAGGCATGCTGCCTTCCGCGCTCGGTGTGGGCGAAGGCGGCTCGTTTCGCGCGCCGATGGCGATCGCGGTGATCGGCGGCATCATCGTCTCGACGGTGCTCTCGCTCGTCGTCGTGCCTTCCTTCTTCCTGATCATGGACGATCTCTCCCGCCTGCTCGGCTGGGCTTTCGGCCGCCTGGTCGGCAGGAAGGATCAGGAAGACCTGCCGCTGTCGCGTGAGGATCTCACCCGCGTTACCCGCGAAAACCGTAGCGATATCGACTCGCTGGACGAGCGCCTGACCGCGATCGAAAAGCCTGAAGACAAACGCAAGAAGACAAACGACACCAACGTGCTCCGCCTGCCGCCCTTCGCGGCCGAGTGAGCAAAGGCTCAGGAAATCAAAACGGGGCGGGAGCGATCTCCCGGCCCGTTCCGCTTTGTCTTCATGGGTGCGGCAGACGGGGCGGATTTCTCCTCGCCGTCAGTGCCGACCTGCTGCGGCAGGTCTGGCTGCTCAGAGTCCACCCTGCTCCCTGAGGAAGCTGACGATCGCGTTGATACCGTCGCCGCGTTTCATGTCGGAGAAGACGAAGGGACGCGTGGCGCGCATGCGCGCCGCATCCCGGTCCATCACCTCGAGATCGGCGCCGACATAGGGTGCCAGATCCTTCTTGTTGATGACCAGCAGATCCGACCGGGTGATGCCGGGCCCGCCCTTGCGCGGGATTTCCTCGCCCTGGCAGACGGAGATGACATAGATGGTGATATCGGCAAGATCGGGCGAAAAAGTCGCCGCCAGATTGTCGCCGCCGGATTCGATGAAGACGACGTCGAGATCGGGGATCCGCTGGTTGAGACCGGCGATCGCCTGAAGGTTGATGGTCGCATCCTCGCGAATGGCGGTGTGCGGGCAACCGCCCGTCTCGACGCCGACGATGCGGTCCGAAGGCAGTGCCTGCATGCGCACCAATGCTTCGGCATCTTCGGTCGTGTAGATGTCGTTGGTGACCACGGCGACGGAATAGTCGTCGCGCATCGCCTTGCAGAGCTTTTCGGTCAGCGCCGTCTTGCCCGAGCCGACCGGCCCACCGATGCCGACGCGCAGAGGTCCGTTTCTTGATTTCATCTGTTTTACTCCAATCGAAGCCCGATGATAGCGACGTCGCCGGCGCGCGCCACCGTCAAATGACTTAGAGCGGTTCAGCTTACCGCTCTAAGTTTTTATTTTTACGCAATCCGGGCGATCACGAACGGAACAGTCGCGTCGCCTGCGTTTCGTGGCGCAAGCTGGCAATATCGGCCTGCACCGTCGCCGAGCCCAGATCATCGAGCGTCGAGGCCGCCGCCCGCCGAGCAACCTTTGCGATACGCTCTTCGAGACCGGCAAGCACTGCAACGCCATCCCTCTGCCCGGCGACACCGAGACGGATGCCTGATGACATCGCCTGCGAGGCATAGGCGTGCAGAAAAACCGCAAGCACCGTCTCAGGCCCTATGCCGTGTGCGCCCGCAACCGCCCCGACCGCAATGGGATAAGCGACCTTGCCGGGCAGCCTTTCGAAAACCTCGTTCGGCCAGGCCCGCGCCGCCGCGAGGAAGGCGTCTCCGAGCAGCATCGTTTCCTGATGGCGCTCACGCGATCCAGCAAGCGCCTCGGCGAGTGCGGCGACTTCGGCAAGGCGTGCGGGTTCTGCTTGGCCCCTGTGGCTCTCGGCCAGAAGCACCGCGTCGTTCCAAACCGACCCATGGTCGATCAGCGTGCCGACCCAGGCCGCAAGCGAGGCCGCATCGGTGACGAGTCCGTCGGCCACCGCCCGCTCCAGCCCGCCCGAATAGGCAAAGCTGCCGATCGGAAAGGCCGGCGAGAGCCATGCCGTCAGGCGCAGCAATGCCTGCAACTCGTCATCCCTGGTCATCGGCTCTCAGTCGTGCTTATGGCCGTGATGTCCGTGGTCATGATCATGATCATGATCCCGCCCGTGGTCGTGGTCATGATTACATCCCGGTCCATGCTCATGGTCGTGGCCATGATCATGTTTGTGGTCATGCCCGTGGTCATGAGCCGCATGTTCGTGATCGTGCGAATGCCCGCCATGGGAATGATAGGCTCCGCGCGCCGGCTGGAAGGGCTCGTCGATGTCGAGGACGGTGGCGCCGAGCCCCTGCAGCATGGCGCGGATGACGTGGTCGCGCAGGATGACGATGCGGTCTTCCTCGATCTGGGCCGCAAGATGACGGTTGCCGAGATGCCAGGCAAGCTCGATCAGATGTGTGCGGTCGCGGCCGCGAACCTCGAAGAGCTTCTCATCGGCCGCGAGGATCTCGATCAACTCGCCATCGTCGCGCACCAGCAGGTCGCCATTGGCGAAAAGCACCGGGTCCTTGAGGTCGAGCATGACCATCTCGCCATTTTCCAGATGCAGCAGTTTGCGGCGCAGATGGCGCAGATCGTGCGGCAGCTTGACCTGGGCGGTCGGATGGGAGGACGGGGTTCCGGCGGGAAGATAAGATGTAACGCGCTGCATGATATGTCCGTTTTGCTGAGGCGACCATGCAAAATAGCCTCTCCCGATGCAAGCACCAATGGCCTTTTGCACGGAACGGGGCTTTTATATTCCGTAAGCCTGCATCACGTTGTCGCTCTCAGCTGCCCGACCCTTGGCATCGAGGCTATTGTCGACGAGCCCGTGCCAGGCGTGATGCAGACCTTCCCGCTCGTGTACGACGCGATTGCGCCCAAGCGCCTTGGCGAGATAGAGCGCTCGGTCTGCCGAAGCATAGACCGCCTGATTGTTGCGCCCGACGCCGAGATCGGCAACACCGCCGGAAACGGTGATGCGGATATCGTGCCCCTCGGCCGCGATGGCGCCGCTTGCAATCCGGGCCCGGACACCTTCGATGCGCTCCATCCGCGCCTCCAGCGGCTCACCGGAGACGATGACGCCGAATTCCTCCCCACCCAGCCGTGCGACGACGGACATCTCATCGAAGGCGGATCTGAGCATGGCCGAGACGGCGGTAATGACGGCATCGCCGCAGGCATGGCCGAAGCGATCGTTGATCGCCTTGAAACGGTCGACATCGAATATGACGAGCGAGGCGTTGTTGCCCTCGGTATTCTCGAGCGCCTCTGTGAAGGCACGCCGGTTCAGGAGGCCGGAAAGTGTGTCCGTGCGGCTGAGCTTTTCGAACTCCGCCCGCGACAGCGTCAGCTCATGCAGGGCAAAACCGGCAGCCAGCGACAGCATGCCGGAAACCGTCCCGCCAACGAGCCAGGAAAAAATGGCGCCGAAGCCGATCGCATGCGAGAGCGTCACCGGCAGCAGCCCGAGAAAACCGAGCGGCGGTATCGTCAGCGATATGATGACGCCGGAGAGAATGACGGCAAGAAAGCTCATCTTCAGAGCGAAGAGATAGACGTTCCTGCGATGTTGAAAATTGCCGAAATCGGCCTGCAGCGACATCCAGTTTCTCATCAGAATCAACCTTCCTGTCCGGCGTTGCAAGGCATTGATAAGAGTCCAATTGCTGCGGGTGTCTTAATCGACTCGTTAAAATCCGACCGATTTTGGACGATTCGGTGGACAGATTTTTTCTAGCAGGAGATGCAAGCGTCCGATCCCTGAATCGCACAGGGCATGGACCAGCCTATATCATTGACATGACAGGTCTTTTCTGGGCTCCACGGCTAAGTTGTTCCAGAATGGCTTACCTCGGGAAAACACAGGTTTTCACGCGGATTTTTACAACCGAATGGAGAGTGTCGTTCACAATTTCGTTGGCGAGCGGACCGGCCAGCGGCTGCTTCAATTGTAGACACCGAGAGACAATCGCAATGATTGTGGAAGCGGGTTCCATAAGCCGGTCCGAAGCCCGGCCGAGCGGAGCGCAGCCGCCGTCCAGGTGTTGCAGCCGAAGAGAGCGTTGAAATATCCCTTTGCCTCGAAGAACCGGTCGATCTCGCCGTAACCCGCATCCGGAATCGGCTTCACCGTACCCGCGCCGCGAACGAAGCTGTCCGAGATAAAATTGCGCAGCCGCGCCAGTTGATCGTCGCCGATATCGAATGCCGCAACGGCGGGCTGCGGCTCGCTGATGTGACCGGCAAGGTCCACATGCAGCACCGAACGATCGATCGTCAGCGCCCGCAGCACCGGCAGCGGCTTCAGCTCCGTCCAGGTCGGAGTTTCCAGATAGAAGGCACGGCCACCCCAGCCAATGATGAGCCATTCCGCATTCGGATGGCCAAGCGGAAAATCGGGATTGTCGAGGAAGGAAAAGGCGGCGCGCGTCTCCTCGCCGAGCTGAATGGCAATATCGGTGTGGATCGGTCCCGACAGCAGGAGAATCCGGTGGCTTGCCGCCGCGGATGATGCCTTGACCGGGGCAATCAGCGGCCGCGGAATGAAGGTCCCACAGGCCGCCAAAAATACGAACAGGAATATGATCCGCAGCAACCAGTTGATGCCTGTCCTCATCGGAACCACCGGTCACACATCGGGCGTGCGCCTAAAACAGGAAATAGCGCTGCGCCATCGGCAGCACCGTCGCCGGCTCGCAGGTCAGCAATTCGCCGTTCGCCCTGACCTCGTAGGTCTCCGGATCAACCTCGATCTCGGGTGTCAGATCGTTGTGGATCATCGATGCCTTGGAGATGCCACCGCGCGTATTCTTCACCGCCACCAGTTCCTTGGCGACGCCGAGCCGGCCCTTCAGGCCGGCATCGAGCGACGCCTGGCTGACGAAGGTGACGGAGGAATTGGTGAGGCTCTTGCCGTAGGAGGCAAACATCGGCCGGTAGTGAACTGGCTGCGGCGTCGGGATCGAGGCGTTCGGATCGCCCATCGGCGCGGCCGCGATCGAGCCCCCGAGCAGCACCATATCGGGCTTCACCCCGAAGAAGGCCGGATTCCACAGCACGAGGTCGGCGCGCTTGCCGACTTCGACCGAGCCGATCTCACGGCTGAGGCCATGGGCGATCGCCGGATTGATCGTGTATTTGGCGATATAGCGGCGGACGCGGAAATTGTCGTTGTCGCCCTTTTCCTCCTTCAGCCGTCCGCGCTGGCGCTTCATCTTGTCGGCCGTCTGCCAGGTGCGGATCGCCACCTCGCCGACACGGCCCATGGCCTGGCTGTCGGAGGAAATGATCGAGAAGGCGCCGATATCGTGCAGGATGTCTTCGGCAGCGATCGTCTCCTTGCGGATACGGCTTTCGGCAAAAGCGATGTCTTCGGGGATCGACGGCGACAGATGGTGGCAGACCATCAGCATGTCGAGATGCTCGGCGATCGTATTGACCGTATAGGGCCGTGTTGGATTGGTCGACGACGGAATGACGTTCGGCTGACCGCAGATCTTGATGATGTCGGGCGCGTGCCCGCCGCCCGCCCCTTCCGTGTGGAAGGCATGGATGGTGCGGCCCTTGATGGCGCCGATCGTATCCTCGACGAAGCCGCTTTCGTTCAGCGTATCGGTGTGGATCATCACCTGCACGTCGTATTCGTCGGCAACCGACAGGCAGCAGTCGATGGCGCCTGGTGTCGTGCCCCAATCCTCATGCAGCTTCAGCGAAGTGGCGCCGGCAAGCACCATTTCGACAAGTGCGCCCGGCAGCGAGGCATTACCTTTGCCGGCAAAAGCAAGGTTCATCGGGAAGGCGTCGGCCGCCTCGATCATCCGCTGGAGATGCCACGGACCGGGCGTGCAAGTGGTGGCGAGCGTGCCATGCGCCGGGCCTGTACCGCCGCCGAGCATGCAGGTCATGCCGCTCATCAGCGCCTCTTCGATCTGCTGCGGCGCGATGAAATGGATATGGCTGTCCATGCCGCCAGCGGTAACGATCTTGCCTTCGGCGGCGATCGCCTCCGTGCCCGGGCCGACGATGATATTGACGCCGGGTTGCATGTCGGGATTACCGGCCTTGCCGATTGCGACGATGCGGCCGTTCTTGAGCCCGATATCGGCCTTGTAGATGCCCGAATGATCGACGATCACGGCATTGGTGATGACGGTATCGACCGCACCGTCCGCGCGCGTCACCTGGCTCTGGCCCATGCCGTCGCGGATCACCTTGCCCCCGCCGAACTTCACCTCCTCGCCATAGGTGGTGAAATCCTTCTCGATCTCGATGAAAAGCTCCGTATCGGCAAGGCGCACCTTGTCGCCGGTGGTCGGTCCAAACATACCGGCATAAGCGGCGCGCGAGATCTTGTAGGGCATCTATCAGGCTCCTTGGGAGGAAGAGGCAAACGTTTTTCCGCCAAGCCGCTTCAGGCGGCCCGCGGCAATATAGGTATCGACAAGCTGTCTTTCGGCGGCGAAGGGATGCCATTCCCAGCCGACATGGCCGAAGCCGGCGAGCGTCACCTCGGCATCGGCAGATTTCTCCATCACCTCGCCGATCACGATCATGCCGCTGCTCGGCACGACATAGGGCGAAGGAGCAAAGGCCGAAAGCGCCGCATCGACGGCTTCGTGAACCGACTTGTCGATGACGACATACGTCTTGCCGGTGTCCGAGCAGAAGGTGCCGAACGCATTCGTGTAGTCGTCGCAGAAATCGTCGAGTTCCGGATGCGAGACGGCAAGCGGTGCGCGAAGTGCCGCGAATTTTTCCGGATCGCGCACGCTCCAGATTTCGGCGGCCGAGACGACAGCGGGATGAGTGCGCCATTGCTCCGAGCCGAGCATCGCCTTGGCCGGCCTACCGGTGTTGCAGACGGCAACGGCGTCGGTACGGCGACCGCCGGCGCCATAGGAGCGGCAATCGTTGAAACGGATGACGAAATCGGCAGCATCGATGACGCCAGCCGCTCCTTCCCCGATCTCACCATTGCCAACGATCATGATCTTCCTGGCCACCTCAGTTACTCATCGAATCTTCGAGCTCTTTCAGCTCTTTCGTGCGTTTGTCCGTGATATCGGCGAGACACCCGGCAACCAGCATCGGCTCCATCGTGCCGCCGCGCGCCTGGAATCCAGCGGCATCGCATTCGGCATCGCGATAATCGATCCAGGCGCGCTGCGCCTTGACCAGCGCTTTTTCAGCACCCTTCATGTCGCCGTCCAGATCCTTGTCTATCGCCACCATCGCGGCGCGCGTTTTCTTGTATTGCGCGTTCAGCGCCTTGTCGGCCGCATCGTGACGCGCCGCCTCGCAGGAAGTCATGTCCGATTGCGTCTGGGGGTTCTTGCAATCGATATCCTGGGCAGAAGCCGCGCCTGAAATCAGCAGCATCGCCACCCCGACGAGGCAGATATTCAAACGCATGCATCCCTCCCGCTTGCTTAGAGCTTGCCCATCACCAGCTGGCGGAAGCCATAGACTTCGCGCTTGCCGGAAAGCGGGATAAGCGTCACCGAGCGCGTCTGCCCGGGCTCGAAGCGCACGGCGGTTCCCGACGGGATATCAAGCCGCTTGCCATGCGCCGCCGCTCGGTCGAAGGAAAGCCCGGCATTGGTCTCGGCGAAATGGTAGTGGCTGCCGACCTGCACCGGCCGGTCGCCGGTGTTGGAAACCTCCAGCGTCACCGTCGGCGCGCCGGCATTCAGTTCGATGTCGCCGCTTGCGGCAATGATCTCACCCGGAATCATCTCGTTCTCCTTAAGCCGCCTTGGGCGCGCAGCCCTCAGCCTTCAGCACGCGTTTCGTCGACGCCGGATTTTTGGCGAGCATCGCCACCGGCCGAATAGGCCTGGCGACGAGATTGCCGCCGCAATTCGGGCATGCGCCCTTCAGCACATTGTCCACGCAATCGGCGCAGAAGGTGCATTCATAGGTGCAGATCCGCGCCTCAGCGCTATCAGACGGCAAATCCTTGTCGCAGCATTCGCAATTGGGCCTGAGCTCCAGCATTTGATCTCCTCACCGGATCGGTTCGTGCACGGTGACGAGCTTGGTTCCATCGGGGAACGTCGCCTCCACCTGCACGTCGTGGATCATCTCGGCAACGCCCTCCATCACCTGACTGCGGTCGATCACATGGGCGCCGGCCTCCATCAGTTCGGCAACCGGGCGGCCGTCGCGAGCGCCTTCGACAACGAAATCGCTGATCAGCGCGATCGCTTCGGGATAGTTCAGCTTGACGCCGCGCTCCAACCGCCGGCGCGCCACGATCGCCGCCATTGAAATCAACAGCTTGTCTTTTTCTCTCGGAGTGAGGTTCATCGCTTGTCCATCTGCTGCATGCCTGGGTTCATAGATTCCAGACTTTCGGCACAGGCGCACCATTGCGCAAGGCGGAAATGACCGGGATCAGAATTTTTCTGAGCGAGAAGCCGTCAGGCGCCGCAAGGCGGACGATGAGCTTGTCGTTCCAGGCGCTCGCCCCGCCCATCGGTCCCTCGACGAGCGGCCGCACTTTGCCGAGATAGGCCTCAGCCAGCGGCCCGGCATAAAGCAGCGTTACAAAGGCCACCTGCCCCCCGAGTACGGCCTGACGCGCGGCAAGGGCCGCCACGCCGTCGGATAGCCTGAGTTCCTCGGCATGAATCAGGCGGCCGGACCGGCGGATGCGCCAGCGGTCGCGGAAAAGCCCCGTCTCCATCATCTCGCCCATCGCCTTGCGCCCGAGCAGCACGGCTTCAACGGCGAGAAATTCGGCATCCTCGTCGAGATCGACATCCAGCCGACGGGATAACGAGGCGCGGTCGAAAAGGATCGTCTCCTGCGGCAGCCAGTCAACGCGGGCACCCGCGCCGACCTCGATGCTGGTCGAAACCTCCGCCGTTCCGGCCGAAGCCTTGTAGATCTTCTCGCAGGCCTGGGTGGTGACGTCGATGCGCGTACCGGCGCCGGCAACGACGCTCCAGGACATGCGGTCACCGCCCGTCAAACCGCCGGCTGTGTTGATGATGACGGCTTCCATCGAAGCATCGAAAGTATCGGGCAGGCGGATCTTCGCCGCCCCCTCCTGATAGAGTTCGCGGATACGCGTGCGGCCATCAAACAGCTTTGCCGCCAGATGCCCGCGTCCTTCCGCTCTTTGCGGTCTCGTGCTCGTCGCCGCAATCGTCATATCATCCCTTTCGGTCACGCTACCGGTTTTCATTCAATCGCGCGGATGACGGAAAGCAAGCAATTCCCATGCCGTGCGGATGAGACCTTTGGCGGCGGCGGAAGGTTTTGCCAGGCGCCGAACCCTCTGCTGCAAAATGCGGCATCTGCCGATCAGACGGTCAGGTGACGACGAGCTTCCGGCGTATCCAGCGTTTCGGCAAGCCCTTCATGCACGATCTCGCCGCGGTCCATGATGTAGACGTAGTCGGCAAGCTCGCGGCAGAAATCGAGATACTGCTCGACGAGCAGGATCGCCATGCCTGTGGAATCACGGAGATAGCGGATCGCCCGGCCGATATCCTTGATGATCGAGGGCTGGATGCCCTCGGTCGGCTCGTCGAGCACAAGGATCTTCGGCCGCGTCACCATGGCGCGCCCGATTGCCAGCTGCTGCTGCTGCCCGCCGGAAAGATCGCCGCCGCGACGTGACAACATCGACTTCAGCACCGGGAAGAGACTGAAGATGTCGTCAGGGATGTTGCGGTCGCGGCGGCCAAGCGGAGCAAAACCGGTTTCGAGATTTTCCTTGACTGTCAGCAGCGGGAAGATTTCGCGCCCCTGCGGCACATAGCCGATGCCCTGCTTGGCGCGGGCAAAAGGCGGCAGGCCGTTGAGCTTGGCATCGTTGAAGGTGACAGTGCCGGCCGACAGCGGATGCTGGCCGGTGATAGCGCGCAGGAGCGAACTCTTGCCGACGCCATTGCGACCCAGCACGCAGGTGATCTTGCCCATCTCCGCTTTGACGGAGATGCCGCGCAGCGCCTGAGCGGCGCCATAATGCAGGTTTGCATTTTCGACTGTCAGCATCCGTTTCACCCATTCCCCATCAATTCATCAACGTGCGCCTCAGCATTTGCAGGGCGTGCTCCTGTTCCTTCGTTCTCTCGCCACCGGCCTCGGCCACCTCCTCGGCAATGCCGATCAGTTGCTGACGCTCCTGCATGTCGAGCGCCTTCAACCAGAGATCCCGGAACCGGCGGATCGGATCTTCGGGACTGGTGACGTTTTTGGACGCCCATTCGCCGAAAACCAGCACCTCTTCCATGTCGCCCGGCCGGATGATGCCTTTCATGCGGCTGCGAACGACATCCTTCGCAGCGTCGAGATACATCGGCTTTTCCTTGGCAAGGCAAAAGAAAAAGGCCACCGCCGCAATCGCCGGATCGGCGATCGAGGCCAGCGGCGCGACCTCCGCCTGCTTGCGAAACTTTTTGCGCTTATAGGCGCCCCGCATCCGCTCGACGGAATCGATGATCTCGTTTCCTGCCTCACGTACCATTTTAAGACGCCAATACCAGATAACCGCGCCGCTGATCGCCGCGACCAGAATACCGAGAAGAGCCATGATCAAACCCCACAATAAACCCCGCCCGTTTTAGAGCGTTTTCTTTTGTCAGGTTCAAGCGGGTAAGTTGCATTGATCACCGCCCCAGATAATTCTCGATCACCTTCGGATCCGAGCTGACGAAATCGATCGACCCTTCCGCCAGCACCGAGCCTTCGGCAAGGCACGTCACCTTGACGCCGAGGTCGCGGATGAAGCCCATGTGGTGCTCGACGACGACCACCGAGCGGGTCTTGGCGATGTCTCTAAGCAGGATCGCGGTTTCCGCCGTTTCCGCATCCGTCATGCCGGCCACCGGTTCGTCGACCAGCAGCAGCTTCGGCTCCTGCGCCAAGAGCATGCCGATCTCAAGCCATTGCTTCTGCCCGTGCGAGAGGTTGGCGGCGAATTCGTCACGGCGGTGTGTCAGCCGCACCGTTTCGAGGATTTCCTCGATGCGCGCCTTGTCCTCACCCGAAAGCCGATAGAACAGCGTCGAGAACACACCGCGACGGCGGTTCAGCGCCAGTTCCAGATTGTCCCAGACCGTATGGCTTTCGAAGACCGTCGGCTTCTGGAACTTGCGGCCGATGCCGAGCTGGGCGATATCGGCCTCGTCCCTCTTGGTGAGGTCGATCGTGCCGTTGAAGAAGACCTCGCCCTCGTCGGGCCTGGTCTTGCCGGTGATGATGTCCATCATCGTCGTCTTCCCGGCGCCGTTCGGGCCGATGATGGCGCGGAGTTCGCCGGGTTCGATGACGATCGAGAGCGAGTTCAGCGCCTTGAAGCCGTCGAAGGAAACCGAAACGCCGTTGAGATAAAGCACGCTGTTGGGTTTGACGTCGGGAATCATAGCGCTCACTCCGCTGCCTGGATTTTCGGCTCGATGTCGTCTTCCTGCGCCGCCGGCGGCGCAGCATTGGAGACGGCTTTCCGTTTGCCGAGATATTGCGCGATCGTGCCGACGACGCCCATCGGCAGGAACAGCGTGACGGCGACAAAGAGGCCGCCCAGCGCAAACAGCCAGATCTCCGGGAAGAGGCCCGTAAAGATCGTCTTGCCGCCATTGACGAGGATGGCGCCGATGATCGGCCCGATCAGCGTCGCCCGCCCACCGACCGCCGTCCAGATAACGACTTCGATCGAGTTGGCAGGTGCGAATTCGCCAGGGTTGATGATGCCGACCTGCGGCACGTAGAGCGCGCCGGCAATGCCCGCCATCATCGCCGAGACGACGAAGGTGAAGAGTTTGAAATGCTCGACGCGGTAGCCGAGGAAACGCGTGCGGCTTTCGGCATCACGCACGCCGACCAGCACCTTGCCGAACTTCGAGCGCACGATCGCCGAGGCGATCAGCAGCGACAGCGCCAGGAAGACTGCGGTCGCGGCAAAGAGGCTTGCGCGCGTGCCGTCCGCCTGGATGTTGAAGCCGAGGATATCCTTGAAATCGGTCATGCCGTTATTGCCGCCGAACCCCATGTCGTTGCGGAAGAAGGCAAGCAGCAGCGCGTAGGTCATCGCCTGGGTGATGATCGAGAGGTAGACGCCGTTGACGCGCGAGCGGAAGGCGAACCAGCCGAAGACGAAGGCGAGCAGGCCCGGCACGAAGAGCACCATCAGCGCCGCGAACCAGAAATGTTCGAAGCCGTACCAGAACCATGGCAGCTCCTTCCAGTTCAGGAACACCATGAAGTCAGGAAGGATCGGATCGCCATAGACGCCGCGCGAGCCGATCTGGCGCATCAGATACATGCCCATCGCATAACCGCCGAGCGCGAAGAAAGCGCCGTGGCCGAGCGAGAGGATGCCGCAGAAGCCCCAAACGAGATCGAGCGCCAGCGCCAGCAGCGCGTAAGTCAGATACTTGCCGAACAGCGCCATGATATAAGTCGGAATGTGCAGGGGATGGGCCGGGCCGGTTGCGAGATTCAGCACCGGCACGAGAATGGCGATCGCCAGCAACAGGGCGACGGCGATGGAGATCCTGCGATCGAGCGACCGGAGAAGGAAGGCCGTTATCATGCTTCTACCGCCCTTCCTTTGAGTGCGAAGAGCCCGCGCGGACGCTTCTGGATGAAGAGAATGATGAGGACGAGCACCAGGATCTTGCCGAGCACGGCGCCGGCGAAGGGCTCGAGGAATTTGTTGACGACACCGAGCGAAAGCGCGCCCACCAGCGTGCCCCAGAGATTGCCGACGCCGCCGAAGACGACGACCATGAAGCTGTCGATGATGTAGTTCTGACCGAGGTTCGGCGAGACGTTGTCGATCTGCGAGAGCGCCACGCCGGCGATGCCGGCAATGCCGGAGCCGAGCGCGAAGGTGAAGGCATCGACCCAGCCGGTGCGGATGCCCATCGACGACGCCATTCGGCGGTTCTGCGTAACGGCACGCATCTGCAGGCCGAAGGCGGAGCGCTTGAGCAGCATCAGCAGCGTCAGGAACACGACCATCGAGAAGACGATGATCCACAGCCGGTTCCAGGTGATGGCGAGCCCGCCGAGATCGAAGACGCCGGACATCCAGCTCGGATTGCGGACCTCGCGGTTGGTCGGGCCGAAGATGCTGCGCACTGCCTGCTGCAGGATCAGCGACACGCCCCAGGTGGCGAGCAGCGTTTCGAGCGGCCGGCCGTAGAGATAGCGGATGACCGCGCGCTCGATCACCAGGCCGACGAAGCCGGTAAAGACGAAGGCCGCGGGCACGGCAAAGGCCAGCGAATAATCGGCAAGCTCTGGAAAGGCGGAGGTTATGTATTCCTGCACGACATAGGTCGTATAGGCGCCGATCATCACCATTTCGCCATGCGCCATGTTGATGACGCCCATGACCCCGAAGGTGATGGCAAGGCCGATCGCGGCAAGCAGCAGTACCGAGCCGAGAGACAATCCGTACCAGATGTTCTGGACGATATCCCACAGCGCCAGGCTGCGATTGATGGAGCTGATATCCGCCAGGATCGCTGGCTTCAGGTCTTCAGGCGCGGTTTCGAGTGTGGTCGTGAGGATGGTCAGCGCATCGCGATTGCCGCGCGCCGCAATCGTATCGATCGCAGCCTTCTTGTCTTCGACGCTCGCATCCGTCTTGAGCAGCAGCACTGCGCGCGCCGCTTCCATCGTATTCTTGATCTCAGCGTCCTTCTCGGCCGCAAGCGCCGAGTTCAGCAGGTCGAGATTGGCGGGATCAGCATCTTTCAGCAGACCCTGCGCCGCGGCAAGCCGCGCGGAACGGTCCGGGCTCATCAGCGTCAGCTGGCTGGTGGCGGCGCTGATGACGCCGCGAAGCGCGTTGTTGATCTTGACCTTGGTCATCAGATCCGGATCGACATCGGCAGCGGCTTCGCCGGTGATTGGATCGGAATAGGTGGGTTCGTCATCCGTACCGCCCTGGAGGAGCACCGGGCCGCCATCGGAATTGACGTAGAGAAGGCCGTCGCTCAACTGCTGCAGGATCTGGCTGACATGCTGGTCCTTGGAAGCGACCAGTGCTTTGATGGCCGCTTCGCGTTCCGGAAAGTCGCCGACGCCGAGCGCGTCGATGAGCACGTGGATATCGTCCTGGGCCTGGACTTCGCTCGAGATTGTCAGGCCCGAAAACGTCAGACCCGGGAATGTCAGGAAAACCGTGATGAGGAAAATCTTTACGGCGCGATTCATCGGCTTTCTCGCCCTTGATAGTGTTGGCCTCGCGGCGCGATCGCTGGGACAGAGCGTCCGCCCGGGATCAAACCCGGACGGAAGCCTTCAGGCAATCATCGGATCGGGGTCGTACTCAGGAACCCTTGCCACCGCACTTACCCGTCGCAACGTTGAAGTTGCCGCAGGACATCGGCTTGCGCCAATCGGAGATCAAGTCCTTGGAGTCAGGCAGGTAGTCGGACCATTCGTCACCGACGACGGCGGGTGTCTGCTGGACGATTTCGAACTGGCCGTTGGCCTGGATTTCACCGATCAGCACCGGCTTGGTGATGTGGTGGTTCGGCATGACGGTGGCATAGCCGCCGGAGAGGTTCGGAACGCTGACGCCGATGATGGCGTCGAGAACCTTGTCGGTGTCGGTCGTGCCGGCAGCCTGGACGGCCTTAACCCATGCGTTGAAGCCGATATAGGCGGCTTCCATCGGGTCGTTGGTCACGCGCTTGTCGTTCTTGGTGAAAGCGTGCCAGTCCTTGATGAACTTCTTATTGGCCGGGCTTTCGACCGATTCGAAGTAGTTCCAGGCGGCGAGATGGCCGACGAGCGGCTTGGTGTCGAGACCGGCAAGCTCTTCTTCGCCGACCGAGAAAGCGACGACGGGAATGTCGGTTGCCTTGATGCCCTTGTTACCTAGTTCCTTATAGAAGGGAACGTTGGCATCGCCGTTGATCGTCGAGACGACGGCGGTCTTCTTGCCGGCCGAACCGAATTCCTTGATCTTGGAAACTTCGGTCTGCCAGTCGGAGAAGCCGAACGGCGTGTAGTTGGTCATGATGTCTTCTTTCGGAATACCCTTCGAAATCAGGTATGCCTCGAGAATCTTGTTGGTCGTGCGCGGATAAACGTAGTCCGTACCTTCGAGAACGAAGCGCTTGACGCCTTCTTTTTCCATCAGGTAGTCGACAGCAGGAATGGCCTGCTGGTTCGGAGCAGCACCGGTGTAGAAGATGTTGCGCGAAGACTCTTCGCCTTCATACTGGACCGGATAGAAGAGCAGCGAATTCAGCTCTTCGAAAACCGGCAGAACGGACTTGCGCGACGAGGACGTCCAGCAACCGAAGACGGCGGCAACCTTGTCCTTCTGGATCAGCTCGCGTGCCTTTTCGGCAAACAGCGGCCAGTCGGAAGCCGGATCGACGACGACGGCTTCGAGCTTCTTGCCTAGAAGGCCGCCCTTCTTGTTCTGCTCGTCAATGAGCATCAGCATGGCGTCTTTGAGTGTCGTTTCGGAAATCGCCATCGTGCCCGAAAGCGAATGCAGCACGCCGACCTTGATCGTGTCGTCGGCAGCAACCGCACCGTGGAAGGCGGCCGATGCGGCCATGACCGCGCCGAGCGCTGCGCCCGTAATAGTGGATTTGAGATTCATCTGATTGAACTCCCCTCTTCTTGTTCCGCAACAGGCCGGAAACGGAAATTAACTGTTGCCGTGGGGACTATCGGGTGCTGCAACGCAAAAACACATACGCCAAATGACGTAGGCGCAAGGGGCAAACGGGCAAACGAGAACAAGGAAGGGCATCCCACGGAAAGGGATGCCCTGTGGTTCGATATTATCCGCCGATCGTCAGGGTAACCGATGTAGGGCCATAGGAAAGGGTTGCCCTGTGGCCGGAGATGGTGAACCTGTCGAAGATGCCGGTAACGGCTTCCGCCTTCAGTATCTCGATCTTCGTTCCGGGCGCCGGGGCGTAGCCCGAGGCAAGCGTCACGGCGAGGTCGCCGGAGAGCGCCGCCTTGCCAGCGATGACCAACATGCCTGCGCCGCCAGCACCGAGCGTCGGCTTCGTCGCCGCATTGGCGAACTGCTGGTAATCACCGCCGACGGTCAGGGGCTTATCGGCCGCCAGGACGAGAGAGCCGCCGTTTACCGTCAGTCCGCCGGTGCCAAAGGCCGAGGGCGAGCCTGCCACCAGCACGCCTTCTTCCAGCACCGTGCCGCCGGCATAGCTATTGGTGCCGGAAAGGCCGAGAATGCCGCTGCCGCGCTTCACCAGCTTGCCCTTGCCACCAATATCGTTCCGCCAGCTATCGATCGCATTGAAGCCGCCCTTTGCCGCGTCCATCGTCACCGTCACATCCTGTTCGAAGGCGCCGTAACCATCGGCCGCGGCAAACAGGTTGAGGCGGCCGTAACCTTCTGCATCGTCGAGCAGCGGATAGCCCGAGGCGATCTCCGTCGTCCTCAGCACGTCGCGGCGCTGCTCGCCGTCAAGATAGGGCAGACGCGTTTCGAGAAGCGCTTCTGCGCCCTGCGGCACGTGGGCCGGCTGATCGGTCGCATGGATGGTGGGCAGGCCATAGCTCAGGCGCTGCAGCACGAAAGCGCGGTTGGCGTCATGATCGGCGAAACGATCCGCGGCAAGCGGCGCTGCATGGGCGACGACTTCAAGCGCGCCGGCATCAGTAACGCCTGATTTGGCAATGAGCCAGGCCTGCGCTTGGGCGTAAGCATCGCTCTTCAGCGCTGAATTGTCGGCCTTGTTCAGATTGTAGACGACCGTGGCGGTGCCGAGCATGCGGCCGCCCATCACGTCGAGTGGAGAATGCATGCCGGCAAGGATGCGGTCTTCGCCCATTTCGCTGGCGCGCGTGATCATTTCCTGAAAACGCTGCGGCACGAGATAGGCCATGGCGAGCGCATCGCGCCAGGCTTCTGCCGTATGCCCGCTTGGGAAGCCGCCGTCCTCAACCGGCTTGCCGTTCTTGGCGGGCTCGAGCGTCGGGACGACCGAGACATCCTGGCTCCACCGATAGGGACGGGCATATTTGAAATAGCGCTTGGCCGGCTCCGTCGAGCCGTCCCCACTCGCGGCATTGATGAAATCGATGGCAAGGCCCATGTCCGGGTTGGCATCGGTCTTGTTTTCCGTGTCCGGCTTGCTGCCGGCGCCGCGATTGTTGCCCTTGTCGTCGGATTTGACGGTCGTCGCATCGGCGGCCACTTCGGTAATCGTGGTGGTCTGCTTGGAGCCCGCCTTCCAGGCATCCGTCAGCGGGCCAAGGCCGTCGACGATACTGGCATTCTTGCCACGCCGATCGTCGAGATAGGCGGCGACCGCCTGATCGGCCGTCCGGGCCTTCGTCGCTTTGACGACGTAGGCGATATTCGCATCATGGACGAGCTTGTTGAGGACCTGGCCATCGGTCTTACTGAAGGGAATGCCGTCCCAATCCGTCTTGGCCACCGCAGGGCAATTGTCCTTGGCCGGTGCCTCAACGCCGGCATCGACGAAGGGCGTGCGCGGCGTCCAGACTTCTAGGAAGCCAGAGAGAAGATGGACGGCGGCATTGGTATCCACCGTCGAGAAGCAAGCATCGCCACGCTTGTTCGTGTTTCCCGCCTCCGCATAAGGCGCTTTCGCCGCCGTCGCCTGCTCGGCGGCGGCAAGCGACGGCACGATCGAAATGAGGCAGACGAGGGCAGTGCTCAGGCGGAAAAGGCTTAAAGCAGACATGATGATACCCGAAATGATTGAACGAACGGCGGGAGAGTTAGAGCCCTTATGTGACAGACCGGTTTCAAAAATATTGCTGTTCTGTGAATCTGCCGGCGCCCCGCCTCTTGCCTTTCTCGCCCGTCCCGCCAAGAGTGCCTGAGAGACGATGGGCCCAACCGGAATGCCGGAAGGAAGACATGGCAGCACGCCAACGCATCATTCCGGTAAGACGCGAATACAATCGCTGGGTCGCCAACCAGACGCTGGAAGATTATGCGCTGCGCTTTACCGCAAAGAGCGCCCGCCATTTCTCATCGCAGCGCATCTCGCAGACGGCAATCGGCGCGATCTCCTTCCTGGCGCTGGAGGCGATCGGCGGCGCGATCACGCTGTCCTACGGCACCACCAATGCCTTCTATGCCATTATCGTCGCTTCGATCGCCATGCTGGCGATCGGCCTGCCGATCAGCCGTTATGCCATCCGCCACGGCGTCGACATCGATCTTCTGACCCGCGGCGCGGGCTTTGGCTACATCGGCTCGACCATCACCTCGCTGATCTATGCTAGCTTTACCTTCATGCTGTTTGCGATCGAGGCTTCGATCATGTCCGGCGCGCTGGAACTGACGCTCGGCATCCCACTCTGGATCGGTTACATCATCAGCGCCGTAATGGTCATCCCGCTGGTGACGCACGGCGTGCGGCTGATCAGCAAGTTCCAGCTGATGACCCAGCCCTTCTGGATCGTGCTGAACATCCTGCCCTTCATCTTCATCGCCTTCATGGACTGGGGAAAGTTCGATCTCTGGCGCGCCTTTGCCGGCATCCGCCACGCCTCCGGCCCGCCCGGCACGGTCGCGGATTTCAATCTCGTCGAATTCGGCGCCGCCTCCGCCGTCATCCTGGCGCTGATGTCGCAGATCGGCGAACAGGCGGACTTCCTGCGCTTCCTGCCGCCCGACCCGCAGCGCAAATGGCGCCATCGCCTCGCCATCTTCCTCGCCGGTCCCGGCTGGGTCATCATCGGCGCGCCGAAGCTGCTTGCCGGTTCGTTTCTCGTCGTGCTGACCTTCACGTCAGGCGTGCCGCTCGATCGCGCCGCCGACCCGGCGCAGATGTACCTGACCGCCTTCGGTTACATGGTCCCCTGGCACAATGCCGCGCTGCTGTTGATGGCCGCCTTCGTCGTCGTCTCGCAGCTGAAGATCAACGTGATGAACGCCTATGCGGGCTCGCTCGCCTGGTCGAACTTTTTCTCGCGGCTGACCCACAGCCATCCCGGCCGCGTCATCTGGCTGGTCTTCAACGTCGCAATCGCCCTGCTCCTGATGGAGCTTGGGATCTACAGGCTGCTCGAGGAAACGCTCGGCATCTTCTCGATCATCGCCATGGCCTGGCTTTGCACGATCTCCGCCGATCTCTTCATCAACAAGCCACTTGGCCTTGCTCCCCCAGGCATAGAGTTCAAGCGCGCCCATCTCTACGATATCAACCCGGTCGGCCTCGGCGCCATGACATTGTCGGCGACGGTGTCGCTGATCGCCCATTTCGGCGCCTTCGGCGAGACCGCCGCCTCGCTTGCCCCCTTCATCACCCTCGCAATCGCGCTGGTCGCCACGCCGGCGCTCGCCTGGGCGACGAAAGGCAAGTTCTATCTCGCCCGCAAGCCGCGCCAGAGCTGGAAGAACGTGACGAGCATCACCTGCTCCGTCTGCGAGCACCCCTTCGAGCCGGAGGACATGGCTTGGTGCCCGGCCTATGCGGCACCGATCTGCTCGCTCTGCTGCTCGCTCGACAGCCGTTGTCACGACATGTGCAAGCCGGCCGCCCGTTTCAACGCCCAGGTCGGCACCGTCGCCAAGACGCTGCTGCCGGAGAGCATTCTGGCCAAGCTGACGACGCGCCTCGGCCGCTACGGCATCGCCGTCGCTTTGGCGCTGACCGCGATCGGCGCGATTCTCGCGATGATCGCCCATCAAGTCGCTTCCGCCTCGCCGGAGACAGCCGAGGTCGTCAACCGGACCATCCTGATCGTCTTCTTCGTCTTCTCGGTGATCTCAGGCGTCGTCTGCTGGTTCTATGTGCTCGCTCATGACAGCCGCGTCGTCGCCGAGGAGGAATCCTCGCGCCAGAACACGCTGCTGCTCAAGGAAATCGCCGCCCACAAGAAGACCGACGCCGCCTTGCAGAACGCCAAGGAGACGGCCGAGGCCGCCAACCGCGCCAAGAGCCGCTATGTCGTCGGCCTCAGCCACGAGCTACGCACGCCGTTGAATGCCGTGCTCGGTTATGCCCAGATCCTCGAGCGCGACGAGACGATCCCGGTGCCGCGCCAATCCTCGATCAAGGTCATCCGTCGCAGCGCCGAACACCTCTCCGGACTGATCGACGGCCTGCTGGATATTTCCAAGATCGAAGCCGGACGCCTGCAGGTCTATTCCAACGAGATCAACATCCAGGATTTCCTCGATCAGATCGTCGACATGTTCCGCCCGCAGGCGCAGGCAAAGGGGCTCGCCTTTACCCATGAGCGCTCGCCGGCCTTACCGCAATTCGTCCGTACCGACGAAAAGCGCTTGCGCCAGATCCTCGTCAACCTGCTCTCCAATGCCATCAAATTCACCGATGAAGGCAGCGTCACTTTCGATGTCGGCTATCGCAGCCAGGTTGCGACGTTCACCGTCACCGATACGGGCCGCGGCATTACTGAAAAGGACTTGCCCCGCATCTATGAACCCTTCCAGCGCGGCGAGGCCGAAAGCGTGCGGCCGATGCCGGGCCTCGGCCTCGGCCTCACCATCACCCGGCTGCTGACCAATACGCTCGGCGGCGAGATTGCGGTATCGAGCATCAAGGATGAGGGTTCGACCTTCCGCGTCCGGCTGATGCTGTCCGCCGTCATGCGCGCCGTGGCCGCCGCACCGCAGGAAAAACGCATCGTCGGTTACGAAGGCCCGCGCCGCACGATCGTTGTCGTCGACGATAACGAAGACCATCGCGAGATGATGCGCGAAATCCTGGCGCCGCTCGATTTCATCGTGCTGACGGCGGCTGGCGGTGCCGAATGCCTGACGCTGATCGAGGGAATTATACCGGACCTCTTCCTGGTCGATATCCTAATGCCCGGCATGAACGGCTGGCAGCTCGTCTCACGTCTGCGCGAGGCCGGTCAGACGGCGCCGGTGCTGATGCTTTCGGCCAATATCGGCGATGCGGCGGTTCTCGGCGACAGTGACGACAGCCACAATGATGCCATCGGCAAGCCGGTCGACATCCGTCAGCTGCGGGACAAGCTCGCTTTGCATCTTGGCCTGAAATGGATCTATGCCGACGCCGCGCCTGCCATTTCCGTCAAGACGGAAGCGCCGATGCTGAGCCCCGGTGCCGCGCATGTGCAGGAATTGCTGCGGCTCGGCGAGATCGGCTATATCAGAGGTATCGAAGCCAAGCTTTCGGACCTTGCCAAGGTGGAGGCAAATCAGCCATTCACCGAGAAACTCCACGCCTATGTCGCCGCCTTCGATCTCGCCGGCTTCATGACCTTCCTGCACGACTTCGACAAAAAGGTGGAATCCATTGGCTGAGCCGGCCCTCCCCCGCGACATCGTTCTGCTCGTCGACGACTCGCCCGAAGCGCTCGGCTTCCTGACCGACGCGCTAGAACAATCCGGCTTCTCGGTGCTGATCGCTACGTCAGGCACGGCAGCACTTGGTATCGTCGAGCGCATCACACCCGATCTCATCCTGCTCGACGCCGTCATGCCCGCGATGGATGGCTTCGAAACCTGCCGCAGACTGAAAGCGAATGCCGCTGTAGCGCAGGTGCCTGTCATCTTCATGACCGGCCTGACCGAGACCGAGCATGTCGTGCACGCGCTGGAATCCGGCGGTGTCGATTATCTCAGCAAGCCGATCAACATCGACGAATTGCGCGCCCGCATCCGCGTCCATCTGCGCAACGCTCGCTCGGCCCAAAGCGCCCGCGTGGCACTCGACGCAGCCGGCCGTCATCTGCTGGCAGTCAAAGGCGACGGCGCCATCCACTGGTCGACGCCGCAGGCAACACGGCTGGTCAATGCCGCCATGGGCAGCGACGACGGCATGGACATCGTCGTCCGCCATATCGCCGGCTGGATGCGCGACCGCGTCGCCGCGATGCGCGACGGCGTCATCTCGATCGCCCATGCCGGCCAGGCGGCACTGCAGCTCGCCTTCCTCGGCGCGATCGGCCCCGACGAATATCTCTTCCGCCTCACCGCCGCCAATCAGCGCAGCGACGACGAGATGCTGCGCCAGCGCTTTTCGCTGACCCAGCGTGAATCCGAAGTGCTGCTCTGGATCGCCAAGGGCAAAGCCAACCGTGACATCGGCGAAATATTGGGACTGTCGGCGCGCACGGTGAACAAGCACCTCGAACAGATCTACGTGAAGCTCGGCGTCGAAAACCGGGCGTCAGCCGCCGTGAAGGCGACGCATGTGCTGCACGAGATGTGAGAAAATATTAAACTCCCCTCTGGCCTGCCGGCCAACTCCCCACCTGTTGTACGGCCCCCTGATACATAGCTGACAGATGTTCGGAGACATGCCTGACACTCCCGCGATGATTCGTCGGGAGGTCCGCATGGCTTGGCAGTCCGCGTCTCTTCCCGGGCGCTGCCGAGACTTGGCAGCAACCCAGGCGGAATAGAATGCAACCGTCCAAAAAAGAAGCCCGGTCGGAACCGGGCTTCGATAGTCATGTCCCAGAATGGGGAAAGCTTACTGCGGGAAGTAGCTGTACTTGCCGTCCGGACCCTTCTTCCACTCATACATGATGTAGCCGGGGATCTTCGGGTCGCCCTTTTCGTCGAACGAGATGTCGCCGAGAACGGTCGGGAACGGACCCTTTTCCTTCATGGCCGTGGCAACGGCTTCTGCATCCGTCGAACCGGCAGCCTTGGCGGCACCGGCGATCGCCTGCATCGCAGCGTAGGAATAGAGCGTGTAGGCTTCCGGGTTGAAACCAGCGGCCTTGAACTTTTCGACGAGTTCCTTGTTGGCCGGGTTCAGCGTCGGATCGGGACCGAAGGTGTTCAGCGTACCGGCGACAGCGTCACCAGCGATCGAGGCCAGTTCGTTCGAAACGATACCGTCGCCCGAAACCAGCGTTGCCTTCAGGCCCTGGTCGGCTGCCTGACGGATGATGAGACCGGCTTCAGTGTGCAGGCCACCCCAATAGATGATCGAGACGCCGGCTTCCTTCATCTTGGCGATGAGGGCGGAGAAGTCCTTGTCGCCGACATTGATGCCTTCATAGATGACTTCGGTGAGGCCGGCGGCATTCATCGCCTTCTTGGTTTCATCAGCGAGGCCCTGACCATAGGGGGTCTTGTCGTGAACGACGGCGATCTTGGCGTCCTTGAAGTGGTCGGCAAGATACTTGCCGGCGATGGCGCCCTGCTGGTCGTCACGGCCGCAGGTGCGGAACGTGTTCCAGAGGCCCCGTTCCGTAAACTTCGGGTTCGTTGCGGCGGGGGTGATTTCGAGGATGCCGTTTTCGGCATAGACTTCCGAAGCCGGGATCGAAACACCCGAGTTGAAGTGGCCGACGACGAACTTGACACCGTCAGCAACGAACTTGTTGGCGACCGAAATGCCCTGCTTCGGGTCGGAGACGTCGTCGCCGAGCTCGAGCTTGATCTGCTCGCCGTTGATGCCGCCGGCGGCGTTGATATCGGCGGCCGCCTGCTCGGCACCCTTCTGAAGCTGAGCGCCGAATGCGGCGTTCGGGCCAGTCAGCGGACCAGCGACAGCGATGAGGACGTCGGCCCAAGCGTTGCCGCTGAAGGCGACCATCGCCGTCAGAGCCACTGCCGACAGAAGAGACTTCTTCATATTGTTACTCCCAATTTTTGGGCGGGTTTCGGTCGAGACCCGGCGCATTAACCCACCATTGACTGCGCCAGGGAAGCTGTTCCACTCGGAAGGCAATTCATGCCTAGTTTCAACGGACTGTCAATGTTTGTCCTTCCACGAGAACGCGGAAGTTTTTTCGTACAGCCAGTAATAGTTGTTGACCATCTGATTGGTGCGGCGGTAGCGGAAGCCGGCCGTCGAAAAGACCAGCAGCGTCACGAAATCGATGATGTAGTAGAAAGCGTCGAGCATCGGCCCATTGAACAGGGCATGGTGCAGGAACTGCATCGCCCAGGCCAGCAGGAAGGTGTAGACGACGGCCAGCGGATAGTTGTTCCAGCCCTCGGCGACCGCTTTGCCGGCACGCCACGCCGTCCAGAAGCCCAAGAGCACGACAATGACGCGGATCGCCACAAGGGGGCCGGCATCGCCTTCGAAGAAAAGTCCCTGCATATCAAACTCTCCTTTCGACCTAATGTCTTCCGCCTTCGAGATAGGCAGCGCGGACCTCGGAATTGGCGAGAAGTTCCTTGCCGGAGCCACTCATCGTCACCTTGCCGTTCACCATCACGTAGGCGCGGTGCGAAAGCCTGAGGGCGGCAAACGCGTTCTGCTCGACCAGGAAAACAGTCAGCCCCTCCGCCTCGTTGAGCTTCTTGATCGCCTCGAAGATGCCCTTGACGATCAGCGGCGCAAGACCGAGCGAGGGTTCGTCGAGAAGAAGCAGTTTCGGGCGCGCCATCAGCGCGCGGCCGATCGACAGCATCTGCTGCTCGCCGCCCGACAGTGTTCCGCCACGCTGGGCGTGACGTTCCTTCAGACGCGGGAAAAGCGTGAAGATCTTCTCGACGTCTTCGGCGAAGTATTTGAGATTGTCGAGGCCGGCGCCCATCTGAAGGTTTTCCAGAACCGTCATGCGCGGGAAGATGCGGCGGCCTTCAGGTGACTGCGCGATGCGCAGGCGAGCGATTTCATGCGTCGGCATGCGGGTGATGTCGCGGCCCTCGAAGAGGACCGACCCCGTGCGGGCCTGCGGACTGCCGCAGATCGTCATCATCAGTGTCGACTTGCCGGCGCCGTTGGCACCGATCAGGCTGACGATCTCGCCTTTGTTGACCTGGACATCGATGCCGGCCAGCGCACGGATATTGCCATAATAGGTTTCGACGCCATTCACCTGAAGGAGCGGTTGACCCGTCATTACTTCATCGCCCATCAGTTTGCGCCTCCTTCGAGCTGCTCGACGGTCGCGATCACCTCTTCCACTTCTTCATCCTCGACACCGAGATAGGCCGCGATGACCCTCGGATCGTTCTTCACGTGATCCGGCGTGCCATCCGAAATCTTCTGGCCGTATTCGAGAACGACGACGTGGTCTGAAATTTCCATGACCACCGACATGTCATGCTCGATGAGCAGAATGGACGTTCCGGTTTCGGCACGGATATTCTGCAGCAGCGCGTTAAGCGTTGCCGATTCCCGTGGGTTCAGGCCCGCAGCCGGTTCGTCCAGGCAAAGCAGTTCCGGACCGGTGCACATGGCGCGGGCGATTTCGAGGCGCCGCTGGGCGCCGTAGGGCAGATCGCCGGCGGGATCGTCGGCGCGGTCAATCAGGTCGGCCTTCTCAAGCCAGAAGCGGGCAAGCTCGATCGCTCCGGCTGCCTCCCGCTTATAGGGACCGACGCCGATAAGGCCGAGGATGGTATAACCCGACGCCTTCATCAGCTTGTTGTGCTGGGCAACGAGCAGGTTTTCGAGAACAGTCAGACCGGAAAACAGCCGGATGTTCTGGAAGGTGCGCGCCACCTTCGCTTCCTTGGTGATGCGAAAGTCCGGCAGACGCTCCAGCAGATATTGCTTGCCGCTCTTCTGGTTGAGCGTGATCATGCCCATCGTCGGCTTGTAGAAGCCGGTGATGCAGTTGAAGACAGTGGTCTTGCCGGCGCCGTTCGGCCCGATCAGCGCAGTGATATCGCCGCGCTTGGCTTCGAAGGAGAAGTCGTTGATGGCCATCAGGCCGCCAAACTTCATCGACAGGTGTTCGACCTTGAGAAGAGTGTCGTCAGACATCGTGTTCGTTACTACCGGGCTCATCAACCATGGCCCTCCTTGATGAAGCTTCCGGATATCGCCCTGCGCTCTTTGAGGAAGGCAGTCGGTTCACGTGAGCCGACGAAACCACGCGGTTTGAACAGCATGACGACGACCATGGCGAGACCGAAGAGCAGCATGCGGTAGAGTTCCGGCGTGAAGTCAGGCCCGAAGATCGCTTTCAGGAAGTCCATTTCGCGCAGCGCTTCGGTGCCTCCGACCATGACGATCGCGGCGATCGCGATGCCGGTCAGCGAGCCCATGCCGCCGAGAACGACGATGGCGAGAACAACGGCCGATTCCAGGAAGACGAAGGATTCCGGCGAGACGAAGCCCTGGCGCGCTGCGAAGAACGAGCCTGCAAAGCCCCCGAACATCGCACCCGTTGCAAATGCCGTGAGTTTGGTCGTCACCGTGTTGATGCCGAGTGAACGGCAGGCAATCTCGTCTTCACGCAACGCTTCCCAGGCACGCCCGATCGGCATGCGACGCAGCCGGATGGTGACATAGGCCGTCAGCATGCAGAGCAGCAGAATGAGATAGAAGAGGAAGATCTTGTAGTAGGCAGAAGACATCGGCAGGTGGAAGAGCTTGGCAAAGCCGCCCGCCGTTGCATCGAAGGGGATACCGAAGAGCGTTGCCTTCGGAATGCTCGAGATACCGAAGGTGCCCTTCGTCACGTCAGTCCAGTTGATGAGGACGAGGCGAATGATTTCACCGAAGGCAAGCGTCACGATGGCGAGGTAATCGCCGCGGAGGCGCAGCACCGGGAAGCCGAGAATGACGCCCCAGAGTGCCGCGAAGATACCCGAAAGCGGCAGCAGCACCCAGAAGGACAAGCCGAAATAGCTGGACAGCAGCGCGTAGGAATAGGCGCCGACGGCATAGAAGGCGACATAGCCGAGATCGAGCAGGCCGGCGAGGCCGACGACGATGTTGAGCCCCCAGGCGAGCATCACGTAGATCAGGATCTGGATACCGAAGTTGTCGACCCACTTCAGCGAGCCCTGAGCACCGACAAGCGCCACGATCACCACAGGATAGAGCGCCAGCGCAAGCAGTGCGATCTTCAGGAAATGCCGATGGAAGAAGCTCTTCTCGGTCGAAATGTCGAGTTCGCCCTGTCTCGCCTTTGCCAGCTTGCGGCTGTCAAGATGCGGCCTCAGGAAAACCACCGTGGCGAATCGCCCGATGGCGGCGATTGCGACGAAGATCGCAAGCAGGCCCCAGCGCTGGACGATGATCAACTCATTGTTGATGTTCTGGTCGGTCTTGAGGCCGACATAGAGAACGAACATGCCGAACGACAGGACGGCGGCGAAAAGGGCTTCGGTAAGGCCTTTGCGGACAAGTCCGGCATCGGGCTTGCCTGCAGAATTCGTAATGTTTGCCATGACGTTATACCTTCTCGACTTCCGGCCGTCCAAGGATACCTGTCGGCTTGAAGATCAGCACGAAAGCGAGGATGGCGAAGGTCGCGACATCCTTGTACGCGATGGTGAAATAGGCCGACCACAGCGATTCGATGAGGCCGATCATCAACCCGCCGAGAACGGCGCCCGGCAACGAGCCGATGCCGCCGAGAACAGCCGCGGTAAATGCCTTCACACCCGGCGTGAAGCCATCGGCGAACGAAGCAACGCCATAATACATCAGATACATCGTGCCGGCGACGGCAGCCAGCGCCGCGCCCATGACGAAGGTGATCGAGATCGTCTGGTCGACATTGACGCCGAGCAGTGCCGCCATTTTACGGTCCTGCTCCGTGGCGCGCTGGGCACGGCCGAGTGCGGTACGATTGACGATATACCAGAAGATCGTGAGCAGCACCGCCGTGATGACGATGATGATGATCTGCTTCAGCGACACCGAGATGTTGCCGAATTGGTAAACCGAACTCACCATCGGCGGGATCGGCTTGTTGCGCGGACCTTGCGTCACCTGGATGAAGTTGGAGAGCGTGATCGACATGCCGATCGCGGTGATTAGCGGCGCCAGGCGGAAAGAACCGCGCAGCGGACGATATGCGACGCGCTCGATCGTCCAATTCCATAAACTCGTCATCAGCATCGCGACAACAAGCATCGCCAGCAGCAGAACCGCCACCGGAAGACCTGCGAAGATGGATGTGAGGACGAGAAAGACGATAAGAGCGGCGAAACCACCGAGCATGAAGATGTCGCCATGGGCGAAATTGATCATGCCGATAATGCCGTAAACCATCGTATAGCCAATAGCCACTAGGCCATAGATGGATCCAAGCGTCAGCCCATTGAAGAGCTGCTGGACGAAATACTCCATATGTCGTTTTCCCCTGGATGCGAGCCGAACAGGCTGCATCTCTTTTTGGTTCTTTGGTTCCCCGTTTCAGAGAACCTCATAGGCCGAATGCATACCGGTTTCGTTGAAAATGTGAAGACAAAAAGGATTTACTCCGTCAAATTCTTGCCCGAACAGGCCAAAGTGGCGCATTTTGAACCAAAATCCACAGAAAATCAGCAAGGAAGGGCGTATTTTCAGTCAGAGACTGCCACTGAGTTAACCATCCGCAGATGTTACGGCGATTCCCTGCGCTGCTTGCTGCGCAAGCTATTCCATAGAAGTGGAAGATGGCGCAAATTCAAACCTCAAGCCGGCTGCTTTTACGAATTCCATTTCACCAGCAAATGCCCCATCTTCGTCTGACAAGGCTGAAAGCTTATGGTAGCATCTTGAACGGCGTTATCGGGGATGCGGAGCGCGACGGGAAACACCATATCAAGTATCTGTGGTGACAGGGATGGTTGCGGACGAGCGACAGTGGGGTGCTCGGCCCGCGTGGCGAAACGGCAAAAGGACAATGCTGAGGACATTTGAAAGGGCGGCGCTCGAAGCCGGCAGGGCCATTATCACGGTCTTGCGCGAAGGCTTCCCAGTCGCCATGAAAGCGGATGCAAGTCCGGTCACGGTCGCCGACGAGGAGGCCGAACGCATCATCCTCGCTCATCTCGCCAGAGATTATCCCGAAATACCCGTCGTGGCGGAAGAATCGGTCGCCGCCGGAAAAGTGCCCGATATCGCCGGCCGAGGCTTCTTCCTCGTCGATCCTCTCGACGGCACGCGCGAATTCGTCGACGGACGGCAGGAATTCACCGTCAACATCGCCTATATCGAAAGCGGCGCCCCGGTAGCCGGCATCGTCTACGCGCCGGCGCTCGGGCTTGCCTTCTCCGGAGAACGCGGACGGGCCGAAAGGCTTGTCGTCACCGACGATTTCGCGGTTGGCGCACGCACAGCAATCGCCGTGCGCGAACAGCCGGCCGACAGGCTGGCGCTTGCAAGCCTTCGCCACAACAGCCCGGAGACCGGGAGCTTCCTTGCCGATCACGCGATCTTCAAATGCACCAATATCGGCTCCTCGCTGAAGTTCTGCCTGCTGGCCGAAGGCAAGGCCGACGTCTATCCGCGTTTTACCCGCACGATGGAATGGGACACCGCGGCCGGAGATGCGGTGCTGCGCGCCGCCGGCGGTTCGACGGTGACGCTCGACGGAGCGCCGCTGACCTACGGCAAGACCGGAACCGCGGCCGATTTCGACTTCGCCAACCCGAACTTCATCTCATGGGGCGGCAGGAAGCGCATCCTCGAACCTGCGTAGTCTCCCGCAATAGGCACCAACGACCGACACCGGGCAAATCCCTCGCACCACGCGATACTCGTGCCTGTCGCCGGCCTCGGCACGTGGCTCCCGTTCGCCCCCGTCTTTAAGGCCGCTGTCTGCACAGCTTTGAACGCGGACAGCTGCAGAGTGTGATTTGCAACGCCAGGATGGGGCAAGCGATTCCCGGCGCGAATCCGATTCGCCGAATCTTCCGTGCCGGATGCTGCCGACCCCGCCTTGATTTTGTCATATTTTGACACACTTCGATGCCGACCGGGCATCTTCACGAAAAAATTTTGCCTGGTATCCGGTTAAAAATATCGGTTAACGAGTAACCGTCGCGTGCCGAAACCGCACGTCGGACCACCCCTGGAAGCCCTCGCCAAAGGCCTAAAAACTTTGACGAAATTCCAATTATTAACAAAATATCATGAGCTTGCCTCAACTTAACGCACATGCGAAAGATTTATTGCGATGCGATATTTCTCTGGACACCATTACACAATTGTCGCATTTTTCCGTTTTAGTAGGGTTACCAAGACCTGAGTGCACCCCTGGTGACAGGGTTAACCATTGATCGCCTATTGCCGCCGCGCCCCTCGAAGACAACAGAGTACGATCCTTGAGCATCACGGAACTAAACAACAGCATTTCGACTGACTCCTTCCGGCCGAGCCGCCGCCAGCAGCCGAGCCTGAAGATTCAGACCCCTGTCATCCATAGCGATGCGCCGCAGGCGCCGCTGATGGACATCGCCCTGAAGCGGGCGTTCGACATCGTTTCGTCGTTGAGCGCCCTCCTCGTCCTTGCCCCCTTCCTTCTTTTCGTCGCGCTGCTGATCAAGCTCGACAGCCCGGGACCGGTGCTCTTCAAGCAGACCCGCTGGGGCAAGAACTGCAAGGCCATCAAGGTCTACAAGTTCCGCTCCATGCGCACCGATCTCTGCGATGTCTCGGGTGTTGCCCAGACGGTGAAGAACGACCCGCGTATCACCCGTATCGGTGCCATACTTCGCCGCACGAACGTCGATGAGCTGCCGCAGCTGCTGAACGTGCTGATGGGCGACATGTCCGTCGTCGGTCCGCGCTGCCATGCGATCGGCATGCGCGCTGGCGGCATGCTCTACGAAGAGCTTGTGCCGGAATATCATCAGCGCCACGCCATGCGCCCCGGCATGACGGGTCTTGCCCAGATGCGCGGCCTGCGCGGCCCGACCGATCGTCCGGCCAAGGCGCGCGCCCGCATCGCCAGCGATCTCTATTACGTCGGCAATTTTTCGATCTTGATGGATATCCGCATCATTGCCGGCACCGTCGTGTCGGAGCTGACCCGCGGAAAAGGCTTCTAAGTTTTCCGAGAAGACCGGCTGCCTTAACTTATGTAGGCCAAAACCGTGCATCGGTTTTGGCCTACATGCGTTAAACGGAGCCTGAAGCGCGCAGTGACGGGCTTGAATGCACCGGAGGTGTCAGCGGTTCCGGGATAACCCGCCTGCATGCGGCCGAGCGAATCAAGCTTGCGCATCCCGCTCTTCAGATAACCCACCATTTGCGACGAGAGATCGAGAATGATCGCGTCTCGTCGCTGCTCTTGCCGGCCTCAGATCAGCGCAGACATCCGATTTCGTGTCGGTTCAGCCTCGGAGCAGCGCCATCGCCTTTTCTTGCATGGGACAGTTGCCCGAGAAGGCGAAGATGTATTGTTTCAGGGCAGCGTCGTGCAACGCAGGCGAAGCTATTCTTCAGCCCGGCGGCTTTCCTGATTGGCGGCGCTGACCGCAAATGGCTCCTCCTCACGGAAGATCGGTACGATCGTCCGCTTCATCGCGGTGACCGGCCTGCCGCAACAGAAGAGATCAGCGGTGGCGTACTCGACGAGATCCTGCGGCCGGTTGCTGATCGACAGGTTTCGATGAAAGCCGCGCGGTCGCGCACCGCGGGAAAACCGAGAGTAGAAAGATATCGAAGCCCGCAAGCATCGCCATCTCGCCCAACCGGGCCATGGCGTCGGCCGAATCCCGGCGTCCTCGGTCTATGACGGCGAAAATGCAGCATTCTCAGCGCAGTCATCGGCTGCCCGCTCCCGTCTTTTTATCCTTAGCCTCACATCCTGGGCTTCGGCCCCGCCCCGCCGCCGGCAACGAGAAGCTTGCGTCGAAGCATCAGGAAAGACGGCTTTTGCCCGCATCCCGAGGACACGAAGCGTCAAAGGCACGAACTGGATTGGGTCGATACAGTGGGAAGAACAGAGACGACGTTTTGCGCTCATTCTCACTTTGCGGCGCTTAGAAAATTGTCCCGGCAAACCGGGTCTTATTCACTCCGACAAATTCACGTGGCGGCCGTCAACTACCCCCAATCCGGGCCGGACGGCGTCTAAATTTGTTATCAAAGTCTTACGATGGGTTTAGGCAAATTTTAAATGTGGCAGGCTAGAGTGACGTCCGTGGTCTTGCGTTGTGTAGAGAGTCCAATGACCGAAATGATACGTCCTCGAGTGAAATATGTCATCGGCCCCGATGGCAGCCCCCTGACGATCGCGGATCTGCCGCCGCCCAATACGCGGCGCTGGGTGATTCGCCGGAAGGCAGAGGTTGTCGCGGCGGTTCGCGGTGGCCTGTTGAGCTTGGAAGAGGCCTGCGAGCGTTACACGCTGACGGTCGAAGAATTCCTCTCCTGGCAGTCGTCGATCAACAGCCATGGCCTTGCCGGCCTGCGCACCACGCGCATCCAGCAATATCGCCACTGATCGCACACCAATATCGATGAAATTTATTTCGGGCCGGACGCATCTCCCATCAGGGAATGAAGAAGGCCCGAAATCATTGACGAGGCCGCGTAGCACCAGAGGCCGGGCTGCGTGAAGGCATCCGCCAGCCCCGTCGTCTTTGCCGCCGCAATGACGATCGCGACCAGCAGCACGTCCATCATTGACCACTTGGACAGATGCGGCACGACGCGACGATAAAACAGGCTGCCGGCCCCGCCGCCGGCAGCCGTCGCTTCTGCGGTGATCCCCATCGCCTCCACGGTGATGCCGATCATCTTCAGAAACGGGAGCACGACCGAAACCAGCGCGACGATCGCCGCCAGCAGTTCATCCCCGCCCTTCCAAAGCGAGACGATGATTTCGATAAGCGACGGCGTCTTGTCGAAAAAATACAGCGTCTCGAAACGAACCAGCGGCAAGACGAGGCCGAGCGCCAGAAAGAACGGCGCTGCCACGAGCAAGATCGGGCGGATCAACAAAACCCTGCTCATCGCCCTGCACCTCATATGGATCCGACATTTCGCATGAACACACCGTCTCCTTCGTGCACCACCGCTGTGGCTTGGCATGACTGCCCCGTCATGTCACGGTCTGCGGCGACAATATCCGATCGCGAGGAAAGACAATGGACATTCGAAACGAGGACGGCGCCTCCGGCGGCCGTTATACGGCCGAGGTCGAGGGACACGAGGCAGAGATGACCTATTCACGCACATCGCCAAAGCTCGTGATCATCGATCACACCGCCGTTCCCGATGCGCTGCGCGGCAAGGGCGTCGGCCAGGCATTGGCGTTCCACGCCGTGGAGGCGGCACGCGGCGGCGGCTGGAAGATCATCCCGCTCTGCCCCTTCTTCAAGGCGCAGGCGCAGCGCCATCCGGAATGGCAGGATGTCGTAAACTGATTGTCGCGGCCCAGCGCATGCCGCCCGCAACTGCGCTGCCGGGGATAACGACATGCAAACACCAAAAGCCATGTATGAAGGACAGCGCGCCCGTCATACATGGCTTCTCTGAGGCGATCCCCGGGGCGCCGAAGCCGGCGCCCGCCGTTTTCTCTTACGCCCTGGCGCGGGCGCTGGTGTCACGCTCTTCCAGCGCCGTCGCCCTTGCATATTCCGCCTGCATTTCCTCGAGCGCCAATTCCAGCGTCTCTTCCTGCATCTTCAGTTCCTTGATCGAAACCTGCAGGTTGTCGGCCCGCTGACGCGCGGCCTTGGCGAAGGTCGGATAAGCAAAGTGATTCGGGTCTGATATACCGGACTTCTTTTCCTCGACGACGATCTGGCTCTCCAGATCCTTCGTCATCCGTTCAAATTCGGACATCATCATCTGCAACTGCTGCAATTGACGTCGTTTTTCGTTCACCTGAAATTCCTTCAGGCGAACGAGACTCTCTCGCGACTTCATACGCATTACTCCCGTGATGCGAGACCCCGGCTCAACTTGAAACCGCCCTGCGCGCCGCTTTGACACGGTTTGCTAAAAAATTTCCGGCGATATTAACAAATACCTACCGCTGGTAACCTTTCGTTTACGGGCATCGTTAATGATAGGCCCGATGATTTAAGGGTCGGTAAATGCCGCGGCATGAAGTTCGAACCTTTTCATTGGCGAGTCGGATGAATCACTTAGCGCCTTTTCCTAATGTTAAAGTTTAGGAGAGCCTTTTTGAGATTCCTATTGGAAAACAGAGAAATGGAAAAATTATTTAATAAATTCGATACTCCTTGCCAGAGTGAATTAGAATTTGTTAACCATTTCGTGGCAGCTTCCAAATCACGTAGCGTGTTCGGTATCGTGAGTGGGGGCCAGACCACCTTTCGGCGGCGGTAAAGGGGATAATTATGCGGGTACTTCTCATCGAGGATGATAGCGCTACAGCGCAGAGCATCGAGTTGATGCTGAAATCAGAGAGTTTTAATGTTTATACCACCGATCTCGGTGAAGAAGGCGTCGATCTGGGCAAGCTGTATGATTATGATATCATCCTTCTCGATCTGAACCTGCCCGACATGTCCGGATATGAAGTGCTTCGCACGCTCCGGCTGTCCAAGGTCAAGACACCGATCCTCATTCTCTCGGGCATGGCCGGCATCGAAGACAAGGTTCGCGGCCTCGGTTTCGGCGCCGACGACTACATGACCAAGCCCTTCCACAAGGATGAGCTCGTCGCCCGTATCCACGCCATCGTCCGCCGCTCCAAGGGCCACGCCCAGTCGGTCATCATGACCGGCGAGCTGATCGTCAACCTCGACGCCAAGACTGTCGAAGTCGGCGGCCAGCGTGTCCACCTGACAGGCAAAGAATACCAGATGCTGGAGCTGCTTTCGCTCCGCAAGGGCACCACGCTCACCAAGGAAATGTTCCTCAACCACCTTTACGGCGGCATGGACGAGCCGGAACTGAAGATCATCGACGTCTTCATCTGCAAGCTCCGCAAGAAGCTCGCCAACGCCGCCGGCGGCGCCAACTACATCGAGACCGTCTGGGGCCGTGGCTACGTTCTGCGTGAGCCGGATGGTGCCGAATACGCCGAAACCGCCTGATTTTTCCGATCCCCTTATCGGACAACGAAGATCCCGCCCTTCCGGCGGGATTTTTCGTTTCGGCCTGGCAATGAGAAGCAAGCCCGATGCGGACGATCTCAGACTGGACCAGTACAAAATTCTCGAGATCTCGATCAACGAAACAGGCTGTCGGCGGCCGAAAGCGCTTGCACTTTCGGCATCATGGCGCATGGAAGAGATTGCCGTCAGGCAGCGATCGCGCGGTTTCCGAAGACGGCGGTCAGGATCTTGCGATCGAACGGCTTCAACAGGAAGTCGGTGGCACCGGCGCGTTTGCCCGCCATCAGCTTCTTCAGATCCGCCTCGACAACACAGTAGTAGATCTTGACCTCTTTGCCGCCGTCCATGGCGCGGATGGCGGCGATCAGGTCGAGCGCGCCTTCCATGCCGGAATCGACGATCAGATATTCCGGCAGCTCCGCCTGGCAGCGTTGCAGCGCCTCGCCGGCGTTGGAGGCCTCGCTGACGAGAAAGTCGAGTTCGGAGAGAATGCGCTTGCCGACCTTGCGGACGATGTCCGAATTATCGGTGATCATGAATCTCTGCATGGCGACTCCTTTACCCCTGCATCTGTCCTTGCAAGGGCCTCTAAACAACAGCCAAGCATAGGTCGATCAGGCTAAGGAATCGTTACCGCGCGAACACCGATACTCGTTTTACGCGCAGGAATCAGGCGGCCGCGGCCATCGCGGTGAACACCAGTTCTTCGGCGCTGGCGCTGTGATCGAGCGTCATTCCGCACTCCTGCGCCAGAAGAACGGTATAATAGGGCTGGATCGAATGGGCGTCGATCGCCTCCTCGATCGCGCCGGTCGATATCTCGACGAATTTCGGCGGCAAGCGCATCAGTTTGCCTTTGGCCGTGAGCTTGAACCTGGCATCGAACTCGGGATTTTCCAGCGTCACCTCGAGCACGCCACCGCGCGGAATCGCGGAATAGGCGACGAGGAAGAGGTTGAGCAGCAGCTTGACGCGGTTCTTGGCGACGATGGCGCGTGGCCCGTTCCAGATCACTTCGGTCTTCTTCTCGGCGACGGCGAAATCCTTGGCGGCACGCTCGGCCTCGCCGGTGTCGATCGAAGCGCCGACGGAACCCGAAGCACCGAAGGCGAGGCGTGCGAATTTCAGGCGGACGGAAGCGTTGAGCGCGCTGGTGCGGATCAGATCCATCGCATCGGCATCGGCACCGCCCTCATCGAGGAGTTCCAGCCCATTGTTGATCGCACCGACCGGTGAGATGACATCGTGGCAAACGCGGCTGCAAAGAAGCGCCGCCAGATCCGGGCCGGACAAGGTGAGATTGGGGTTCTTGGACATCATCGTCTCCTGAGGGGCGGCAATTTCATCGCGCCCGGGAATATGCTTCATCAAAATTGCGCGAAGTTTGCGGTCGTATTCGGTGCCATAATGACACCATATTTGGTAAACCGATTGTTAAGATCATCGGCGCAAAATGCACCAATCGCCGCGAGCGGTTGCCCGCTCCAGCCAAACGACGAACGGATGACACCATGCGCCCTCGATTTCCGCACCGATTGATCGGCTTCTGCAGGTTGCTTTCGGCCCTCGTTTTTTCCTCGCTGATGGTTGCCGGACCCGCCTCCGCCCAGGATAACGGCCAGTACACGATGCAGGAAATCGTCGATGCCGGCCATTCCTTCTTCGGCTCCGCCAGCGGCGGACTTGCCAAAGTCGTCGAGAGTGCCTTCCAGAAATACGGCCTCCCGAATGGCTACATCCTCGGACAGGAAGGCGGCGGCGCCTTCATCGCCGGTCTTACCTACGGCGAAGGCCAGCTGAACACCAAAAACGCCGGCGAACATAATCTTTACTGGCAAGGCCCCTCGCTCGGCCTCGACTACGGCGGCCAGGGCTCGCGCGTGATGATGCTGGTCTACGACCTGCCCTCCGTCAACGGCATCTATGCCCGCTTCGGCGGCGTCAGCGGCTCGGCTTATGTGATCGCCGGCTTCGGCATGACGCTGCTCAAGAACAATGACGTACTGGTCGTGCCCATCCGCACCGGCGTCGGCGCTCGCCTGGGTGTCAATGTCGGTTATCTCAAGATTACCCAGGCACCGACCTGGAACCCCTTCTGAGGCCGCAAACCGCTGGAATCGGCCACCGCCCGCATCGGTGGCCTTGCCATGCGTGTCCTGCGTGCTTAATCATCGCGGCTAACCCGTATCAACCTTCTTACCGATGGCCGCGCCGTGATCGAATATGCTCTCTTGTTCGGATTGGGCTTCCTGACCGCGGCCTTCCTCGTCTTTCTGGTCTCGCCGGCCGTGCACCGTCGCATTGTCTGGTATACCGAGAACCGCCTGAAGGCGACCATGCCGCTGAGCCCGCAGGAGGTTCGCGCCCAGAAGGATATGGTGCGCGCGCTCTATGCCGCTGAAAATGCCCGGACCGCCCAGGACCTTCTGCGTGAGCGCGAAAAATCCCTGTCGCTCCAGCTCCGCCATGACGCGCTTGCCATCGATGCCGGCAGGCTTGCCGCCGAAATCGGCGAATTGCGGGCCCAGATCGGCGAGATGCATGTCGAAGCCGCCGAGCAGCGCTCGCATCTGCGCAAGGACGAGAATTATATCAGCCAGTTGAAGACCAATCTGCATATTGCCGAACAGTCCGCTGCCAACAAGGAGAGCGAACTGGCGACCATGAGGGCGCGGCTGAGCAAGCTCGGCGAACAGACCGATGGGCTGAGGATCGACCTGGCGGCACGCGAAACCGAGGCGGAGAGCCTGAAATTCCGCGCCAACGCGCTGCGCGATGAACGAGATACGCTGCGCCAAGACGTCACCCTTTTGCAGAACCGCGCAAGGGATGCCGAACAGAAACTGACACAGCAGCAGCATATGGTGATCCGCCTCGAGGACAAGGCAGCGCGCGAGAGCGCTTCCGCCGCCGAAAAGGAGGCCCTGGTCGCCCGCCGCCTTCAGGAGGTCGCCAAGTTGAAGGAACAGTTGAAGGCCGCCAATGCCGAGATCCGCAGGGTCAACCGGGTGCTGCGCGACGCCGGCCATGCCGGGATGGCCGCGGAGCTGCCGGCAGAATTGACGGCCGAAGACACGACAACATCCACGCTCGACACCGCCGTTGTCACGGCTGAGATCGGCGAGGATGTCCGCAAGCGCAGCGCCGCCCTTGCCGAGCGCCTGCAAAAGGCGAAGGCCGTTGCCGGCCGCGATGGCGCGATCCGCGAGGAAATCGCCTCGATCGCCGCCAGCATGGTGGCGCTGACCGCACTCAACGAGGGTCCCTCCTCGCCGATCCGAACGCTTCTCCCGGAAGGCGCGGAGAAGAACCCCAACGAGCGCGTCAGCCTTGCCGACAGGGCAGCCGCCATCATCGCCAATCCCCCGCGCATCTGAAAGATGCGCGGCGCGCGCTCATAAACCCGGGAAAATCAGTTCCGATTGTCGCGGTTAGATCCGCCCCATCGCGGAAGCCATGGAAAACAGCGCGATCCCCGTTGCCGTCGCGGCATTGAGGCTGTCGAGCTCCTCCGACTGTGGAATGCGCACGCTCCGGAAGCGCGCAAGCAGCGCCTCCGGCAACCCCTCCCCCTCCGTGCCGACGACCAGCGCCATGCGCGCTGAAGCCGGAATGGCGCGGATATCGGTCTTGCCATGCGGCGAAAGCGTCCAGATGGCAAAACCCCGTTCGGCAAGCGCCAGCAGCACATCCAACGCCTTGCCGCCGCGCCGGTGCGGAATGCTCAGCACCGAACCGACCGAGACACGCAGCGCCTTGCGGTAGAGCGGATCACAGCAGGTTTCGTCGAGCAGCACCGCATCCGCCCGGAAGGCCGCCGCATTGCGGAACATCGAACCGGCATTGTCGTGATTGGAAATGCCGCAGCCGACGAGCACCAGCGCCTGTTCCGGCAGCGCTTCGAGAAGCACCGCCTCGCCGCGATCCTCCCGCCGGCCGAGCGCGAGAACGCCGCGATGCAGATGGAATCCGACGACGCCGTTGAGGACATCGGCCTCGGCGACATAGACCGGCACATCGGCCGGCAACCGCTCCAGGATCGGCAGTACGCCGTCGACGCGGTTGCGCAGCAGCAGGATCTTCTCGGCAAAAAAGCCGCGGCCTCCCGCATGCGCTTCGGCGAGCATGCGCAGCACGACGGTGCCCTCGGCGATGAAACGGTTCTCCCGGCCCGTCAGGTCACGCTCTCTTATATCACGGAATTCAGCGACGCGCGGATCGTCGGCGCTGTCGATGGTGATCGGAACGGCGGCCATGCCGGCCTACTTGCCCGCGACGGTGACGTCGGCAACGGTGCGACCGGTTCTGAGGTCGAAGACCAGCGCCTTGCTCTTGCCCTCGACCGTTTCGCCGTAGAACAGGATCTGCCCTGCCGAAAACGAGGTGGACTGCACCTTGAAGCCGAGCGGCAGGGAAACGGTCGCCGCAAGCGGCGCATCCGAGGGCACGCCGGAGGCGGCAACGGTGGCCGCTGTCTCCTTCGGTTCGCTGTGCATCGCCTTGTAGACAACCGCGCCGAAGACCGCCATAAGGCTCACGAACATGATGGCGCCGGAGACGATCTGCAGGCGGACCATCTTGCGCCGGACACTTTCCATCGCCGGATCAAGGGGCTTCTCTTCCTGGTCGTCTGGCTCGATTGCTGTCATCTGTGCGTCCCGTTCTAAAAAAATATGTCGGAGAAGAAGCGTCTTGAGCGACCCCTTTAAACAAGCAGCCGGCAATAGAAAAGTCCTGACCGCCGATGAAACTGCCGAAGGCCGGCTTGATGCCTGGCTGACGGCGCAGCTCGGCGAGGAATTTTCGCGCAGCCGCATCAAGGCGCTGATCAAGGACGGCCAGGTTTTTCTGCGCGGCCAACCCGTTACCGACCCGCAACGCAAGGTGCGCACCGGCGATAGTTTCGAGATCACGCTGCCCGAACCGGATGACCCGACGCCGCAGGGCGAGGACATCCCGCTCGATATCCTCCATGAGGACGAAGACGTCATCGTCATCTCCAAGCCCTCAGGTCTCGTCGTCCATCCCGGCCCCGGCAACTGGACGGGGACGCTGGTCAACGCGCTGATCTACCATTGCGGCGATACGCTCTCCGGCATCGGCGGCGTGCGCCGCCCCGGCATCGTCCACCGGCTCGACAAAGACACGACAGGGGTCATGGTCGTCGCCAAGAACGACATTGCCCATCGCCACCTGTCGCTGCAATTTGCCGACCACGGCCGCACCATGCCGCTCGAGCGGGCCTACCAGGCCATCGTCTGGGGCCGGCCTCGCACTCTGACAGGCACGGTCGACGCGCCGCTCGGCCGCGCCACCGGCGATCGCACGCGCCGCGCCGTCAAGCGCCCCGACAGTCATGACGCCGACGAGGCAATCACCCATTACGAGGTGATCGAACGCTTTCAGGAGAAACCGGATGCGACGGCGCTGGCCTCGCTGGTCGAGTGCCACCTCGAAACCGGCCGCACCCACCAGATCCGTGTTCATATGGCCCATATCGGCCATCCGCTGCTCGGCGATACGGTTTACGGCGCCGGCTTCAAGACCAAGGCCAATCTGCTGCCCGAAGACATCCGCAAGGTCGTCAACGGTTTTGGCCGCCAGGCGCTGCATGCCTTCATGCTGCAGTTCGAGCATCCCCGCACCGGCGAAGTCATGCATTTCGAAGTACCGCTGCCGGATGACATGGTGGAACTGGTCGAGGCACTGCGGCGATAAAGACTGCTCTCCAGCTCACACCTGCGTGAGCGGCACCCTTGAACCGCCGTTTCGCCACACTTATCTGTATATGGATTTAGTGCGGGCTCGCAGTAGAGCCGCACGTCCCGGTTTGCCTTTTTTAACGCGAGAACGCGTTTCCATCGGGAACCGGAATTCACTTTAGGAGGGTGCACTATGGCCCGAAATACCTTGCCGTCCATTACCGCCGGCGAAGCCGGTCTCAATCGTTACCTCGACGAAATCCGCAAGTTTCCGATGCTCGAGCCGCAGCAGGAATATATGCTCGCCAAGCGTTATGCCGAGCATGGAGATCGCGACGCCGCTCACAAGCTGGTCACCAGCCATCTTCGTCTCGTCGCAAAGATCGCGATGGGTTATCGCGGCTACGGCCTGCCGATCGGCGAAGTCGTCTCCGAAGGCAATGTCGGCCTGATGCAAGCCGTCAAGAAGTTCGATGCCGAGCGCGGCTTCCGCCTTGCCACCTACGCCATGTGGTGGATCAAGGCCTCGATCCAGGAATATATCTTGCGTTCATGGTCGCTGGTGAAGATGGGCACGACCGCCAACCAGAAGCGCCTGTTCTTCAACCTGCGCCGGCTGAAAGGCCGCATCCAAGCGATCGACGACGGCGACCTGAAGCCGGAGCACGTCTCGGAAATCGCCACCAAGCTGAAAGTCTCGGAGGAGGAGGTCATTTCGATGAACCGCCGCCTCTCCGGCGACGCCTCGCTGAACGCGCCGATCAAAGCGGCCGAAGGTGACAGCGGCCAGTGGCAGGACTGGCTGGTGGACGACCATGACAGCCAGGAAGACGTGCTGATTGAACAGGACGAACTCGACACCCGCCGGCGTATGCTGGCGAAAGCGATGAGCGTCCTGAACGAGCGCGAACGCCGCATCTTCGAGGCTCGCCGCCTCGCCGAGGATCCAGTGACCCTGGAAGACCTTTCGACTGAATTCGACATCAGTCGCGAACGCGTCCGCCAGATCGAGGTCCGCGCCTTCGAAAAGGTGCAGGACGCTGTCCGCAAGGAAGCCCAGGAACGCGCCAAGGCCGTCCGCGTCGTCGAAGCCACGGCATAAACCTGCCGCGGTGGCAGAATTGAAGAAGGCGGGCTTTGCGGCCCGCCTTTTCTGTATCATCCACTTTTCACAGCCTCAACGCCCCGCCTAGGGTCAGGGAAGCTGGGTATTGCGGAAAACCATCACTGGCTCGTCGACACGTCCCCGAGCGCAGTCCATTCCTTGATCGCGGTATTGAAGGCTTCGGTTCCCGTGTCGCCCTTTTCCATGGTCAGCAGCGCGCGGCGGCCGTTGCGGTAGGTGACCGGGATATCGATCCAGCTGCGGGTCGACATCAGGTCGAGATTGGCCTTGCGCGCATCGGGATAGTCGTTGAGCGCGATCATGTGGAAATCGTCGGTGATCTTGGCCGGAACCGCGATCAGCGCGTCACCGCGGTCCTGCTCGGTGCGCTTCATCGAGATGCGCTGGACGCTGTCGATGCTGCCGCCTTCGAAATTCGGCGGCACCGAGAACACGATCTCGACGAGATGGCTTGCCGGCAGCGACGGATCGGAATTGCGTTTGAAGGTGACGAGAGCCGAGAGATTGCGCTCCGGCACGGTGACGTTGCCCTGCACCGTCGCCTCCTGCCGTCCGTCTTGGCCGGTCTCGTGCTGCACGCTCCAGACGACCGATCCCTCGATCGCCGTCGGCGAGCTTTGGCCGATGCGCTCCTCATAGAGGAACATCTTTTGCGACGAACCGACGGGAGCGGTCTGCTGCGGCGATGCCGCCGGGCCGTTCGGTGTCAGCGTTTCGGCCGGTGCCGCATCGCCCTGCGCGCTGGCAGGCGGCGGCGTATCGGCGGCCGCGACATTCTGTTCGGCGACCGATTTTCCTTCCGCGGTCAGCGTTCCCGGCACCGTCGCCGGTCCGCTGTCGACCTCGGTGCCATCCGTCAGCAGCCGCTGGGTGAATTTCGAATTGGCCACGGCGCCGTCATTGTTCACCGACGCCACCTGCGGGTTCGGGTTCGGGTTCGGCTGCGCCGGCGCCGCGGGAGTATTCTGCGCTCCTGGTGTCGTCGGCTTGGCTGGAGCCACCGCACCCGGCTGGGCAGGCGTCGCGGAGCCGGCCGGCGGTGTCGCCGTCTCGTTCCTAGTCGCCTGCGACGGTGCCGAACTGACGAGCCCGTCGACCATCGCCACCAGCGCCTCTCTGTTCATCCAGCCGGCATAGGCGCCGCCACCGATCAAGATGAGCGCGAAGATGAGGGTGATCACCGTGCCGATGCCGAAGCGACGGCGCTTCGGCTCCATCCGGAAACTCTTGCCCTGCAGCTTGGAAGCGACGATCTGATCGATATCCATTCCCGGATTGGCGTCATCGTCGTCAGCGGCGACCGAGCCGCGGCGGTCGTAGCCGCGCAGCGCCTTCGCTTCGCGCCAGTCCTCGCTCGGCGTGCCGCTTGCGGCCGCCGGCTTGCCGCTGTGCACTTCCGCGAAGATATCGACATCGTCGAAATGCGAGGCGACTGGCGTCTTCTTATTGCTGCCGGCCTCGATCGGCGGCAGATCGTCGAAGGCTGCGGTCTCCCAGGAGAAACTTTCCTTGGCCGCCGGCATGACGGCCGCAGGTGCCGCCTTTTCGAGGCTCGATATCACCTCCTCAAAGGCGCGCGCCGAGGTATCCGGAGTGATCGGCGCCGTCTGCGAATACTGCCGGAGTTCCTCTTCCGCCCATTCGGTCTCCGCTTCCTTTGGCGCCGGAGCCGGCGTTTCGGCGGCGGGCTCGGCCCAGACGGGATCGAAATGCGCCGCGGCGTCAGCCTGCAGCGGCTCCTCGCGGCTGTGCTCGACAAATTCCTGCGGACGATCGAAATTGGCGACCGGCTCCACCAGCCGGTTCGATGCATGATCTATGCCGCGCGTAACCGGCTGAAGCGGCTCGACGGGTTGGTAAGCCTCCTCGGCCTCCGGCTCATCATCTACCACGGGCACCGGTTCAGCCGCAACCTCATCTTCAGCCGCAACCTCCTCGGCTTCCACGGGATGCTGCTCTTCAGCATGGTATTCGTCGGCTTGCGCGTCGCGATCCCCGGCGGACGGCTGCCAGCCATGATGTTCGGCCGGCACATCCTCGGCGGCGACGCCGCGCGCCTCGCTGGCATGCCATTCCTCGGCCGGCGCTTCCTCCTCATGCGAGGGATGCCAGTATGTCTCGGCGGAAACAGGAGTTTCCGCGGGAACAAGGGTCTCCGCGGAAAGGGGTTCTTCGGCAGCGACCTCTTCCTCAGCGTCCCCAGGTGGGGCAGCTTCCAGGTGATCGGGCTCGTCGGCGGCCTCGGCCGTCTGCGGCTCGGCATAAGCTGCGTCAACCGGCTCCTCGACATCAGTCTCCGGCGCAGGCGCCGGTTCGCTTTCGTCGTGAACCGCTTGTTCTTCTGCGGATTCCAGCGCGGCGGCAACCGGCTCATCGAGCGGCAGTGCCTCGGAGTGTTCGCCTTCCACTTCGCGGATGGCGGCCTCGAGCTTTTCGAGCTGGCGTTGCAGCATGGCTTCCGGCGGACGCGGCTTCATATTCTCGAGCTGCCGCTGCACTGCGCCGCGGGCACGTTCGTAGACTTTCACCCGCATCTCGGGGGTATTCTCAGCCAAGCCGTCAACGGCCCGCCGAATGACTGCAATAAAATCCGCCATCAGTACTTTCTCAAGAAGTCCGGTACCCTACCGAACCATCCTCCACAGTGACCCGTGAGCTTAATCCTCAAACGGATCGGTCACAAGTATCGTATCATCCCGCTCCGGGCTGGTGGACAGGAGCGCGACAGGCGCCCCGATCAGCTCTTCGACCTGGCGAACATATTTGATCGCCTGTGCCGGCAGATCCGCCCAACTGCGGGCGCCGACGGTCGATTCCTTCCAGCCTTCCAGCGTGATGTAGATCGGTTCGACCCTAGCTTGCGCTCCCTGGCTTGCCGGAAGATGATCAATCTGTTCGCCGTCGAGCATATAGCCAACGCAGATCTTCAATTCCTCGAGACCGTCGAGCACGTCGAGCTTGGTGAGCGCGATGCCCGTGATGCCATTGGTGGCAATCGATTGGCGCACGAGTGCGGCGTCGAACCAACCGCAGCGCCGCTTGCGTCCGGTCACCACGCCGAACTCATGGCCTTTTTCGCCCAGGAACTCACCGATCGCGTCCTTCAGCTCGGTCGGGAACGGGCCTTCGCCGACGCGCGTCGTATAGGCCTTGGTGATGCCGAGGATGTAGCCGAGCGAGCCGGGCCCCATGCCGGAACCGGCCGCGGCCTGACCGGCCACGGTGTTCGACGACGTGACGAAAGGATAGGTGCCATGGTCGATATCGAGCAGGCTGCCCTGTGCACCTTCGAAGAGGATGCGGGACCCCTTGCGGCGCTCCTTGTCGAGGAAGAGCCAGACGGTATCACGGAACGGCAGCACCCGATCGGCGATCGAGGTCAGCTCTTCCATGATCGCCTCGTGGCTGACTTCGGCAACGCCGAGGCCGCGGCGAAGCGCATTGTGATGGGTCAGAATACGGTCGACCTTGCCGGAAAGGCTGTCGAGATCGGCAAGATCCATGACGCGGATGGCACGGCGGCCGACCTTGTCTTCATAGGCCGGACCGATACCGCGGCGTGTCGTGCCGATCTTGGTGCCGCTGTTCGACGCAGCATCCTCGCGCATCGCGTCGAGCTCGCGGTGCAGGGAAAGAATGAGCGTCGCATTGTCGGCGATGCGCAGATTGTCAGGCGTAACCGTCACGCCCTGCGCCTCCAGCCGGCCGATCTCGGCGATCAGCGCATGCGGGTCGACGACGACACCGTTGCCGATGACGGCCATCTTGCCCGGGCGCACAACGCCGGAGGGCAAGAGCGAGAGCTTGTAGCTCGTGCCGTCGATGACGAGCGTATGGCCGGCATTGTGTCCGCCCTGATAGCGCACAACGATATCCGCACGCTCCGAAAGCCAGTCGACAATCTTGCCCTTGCCTTCGTCACCCCATTGCGAACCGACCACGACTACGTTCGTCATCCAACTCTTCCTGTTACCGGCGCAGAACCGCGCACCTGCTCAAACCCGCGCATCTATAAAGCTTTGTTTTTGGGAAAGCGACCCTGTTGTCACAGTAGATTGGGCTTTTTACGTGACAAATCAGCAGGCGGCAGGCTATTGCCCGTCACAAAACACCGGACGACGATCGCGGAAAGACGGGAAGAACGCTCTTGCAAGCCACGGCCTATATCTGCCTCGTCATCGCCACCCTCTGCTGGGGCGGCAACTCCGTCGCGGGAAAGCTCGCGATCGGGCATATCAGCCCGATGATGCTGACCTTCCTGCGCTGGTTCCTCGCCGTCGCGTTGATCGCCGTGATCTCCGTGCCCCAGCTGAAGAAGGACTGGCCGGTGGCGAGGAAGAACCTGCCGCTGCTCCTTTGCTACGGCGCCATCGGCTATACCCTCTTCAACGCCATGCTTTATTCGGCCGTGCAATATACGACGGCCATCAATGTCGCCATCGAGCAGGCCGGCATTCCGATGCTGATCTTCCTGCTGAATTTCGTGCTTTTCCGCACCGGCATCTCGCTGGCGCAATGCCTCGGCTTCGGCATGACGCTGGTCGGCGTGGCGCTGACGGCAGCCCATGGCGACCTCACCACGCTGTGGCAGCTGCAGCTCAATCGCGGAGACGGGCTGATGCTGATCGCCATTGCTGCCTATTCGCTCTACACGATCTTCCTGCGCTGGAAGCCGCCGGTCGACTGGCGCACGCTGATGGCCTTCCCGGCCTTCGCCGCCATGCTGACGTCGGTGCCGCTGCTCCTTTGGGAACTTGGCCGAGGGGCGGCGCAATGGCCGGATCAGGCCGGCTGGGGCATCACCCTCTACACGGCAATATTCCCATCGCTGCTGGCGCAGATTTTCTATATCAAGGGCGTCGAGGCAATCGGCGCCAATCGGGCGGGCCTCTTCATCAATCTGGTGCCAGTGTTCGGCACGCTGCTTTCCGTCGCCCTGATCGGCGAGACGCTTCAGTCCTTTCACGCAGTCGCGCTGGCGCTGACGCTCGGCGGCATCGCGATCGCCGAAAAGGGCCGGCCGAAAGCGTCCGCTTCGACCGTGCCGGCCTCGCCGATGGATTAGACTAACCGAGCTCCAGCGTCGTCACGCCGAAGACGTGCTTCAGCGGGATGGCCGGCGCCGGCCCGCGATACATGCGCGTCGTCTCGAACACCGGTTGAAGGCCGAGGCCTTCGGCAAGCGCGACCGCCTCATGATTGTCGGCGGGAATATCGATGAAGATCGCAGCCCCCTTCGCCTCGGGGATCAATTCGGCAAGCAGCGCTGCGGCGCTGTCGGCATCGTTGGCAAAAAGCGGGCCGATCTTGTAGCCCTCGTAGCAGCGGCGGATCGTACCGTAACCGCGGATCTTGTGGCTCTTGCGCACCACCGCCGAACGACGGCCCTTGCGGCCGGTGCACCAGGCAGCGAGAAAGGCATCCCGGGGCTGCGGAAAGATCGCCGAATCATACCGCTGCAAGCCTTCGAGGCGTGAATCCAGCACCGCCTGCGCGGCAAGCGTCGAGACAGGCAAGGAGGTAGCGACGCCGCCGTAGCGAATGGTGGAATAGGCGGGTTCGAAGCCCGCCTTGCGGTAATTGCCCTGTTGAGCGGCGACGCCGTCGAGACCGATCGTGCGGTCTAGCGCGCTGGCGATACCCACCTCCCAGATCGCCTTGCCGTAACCCTTGCCGCGGAAATCTGGATGGACGATGTAGAGGCCGAGGAAGGCGAAACTATCGCCATATTTGACGACCGAGATCGAGCCGACCGGGACTTCACCGATGGCGCCGACGAAGAATCCGGACGAATCGGCCTCGAGGAATGCAAGCGAATCGTCGAGACCCGGGTTCCAGCCCTCCTGACGCGCCCATTCGAGCACGAGCTCCAGTTCGCCGGGCCGCATCGAACGAACGGCAAATTCCGAATTCATGCGACCTTCCCAGATTGAATGTCCCGCAAATCCATGCCGGCAACGGCAAAGCAATTGTCAGGTCCAAGCTAATCATTTTTCGATGTAATGCAGAAAACTTCGTTTCCGCATTACCATGAAACAATGCCGATGCAAGCTCAAGAAAATTACTTGCGCGCCAATTATCTTCCGGCCGCTGCGAATGAACCGCCGCGCCGGAAAAGTATCGCCTTCCCGGCCCGAAAGGCTGGTAAAGCATTTCGGCCGACATCACTTCCGCAAGCCGGAAAAACGCTGTTGCAACCGGGCGCGACGGCGGGCGCCCGCTGACGGATCACCGGGCCGTTCAGCTCATTGCGGACTTCTGCTTTTCGATCCCGCTCGCCATCGGTGAGAAAAGAAGAGCGGTCTCGGCCGCCGGTGCGGGATAACCGAACGCGTAACCCTGCAGGCCATCGCAGCCAAGCTCAGCCAGTACGACGGCATGCGCCTCGGTCTCGATGCCCTCGGCGATCACCTCGACGTCGAGCGCCTTGGCGATTTCCACGATCGAACCCACCACGCGCCGCTGCTCGGCGGAGCTGACGACCTCGGCGATGAGCTGCCGGTCGATCTTCAGCCGCTTCGGCCGCAGCTTGACCAGACCGATGAGCGAGGCGTGACCGGATCCGAAATCATCGATCTCGATGTCGATGCCCATCTGTTTGATCTCGCCGATATGATCGAGCAATTTTTCGTCGCTGTCGTCGAGGAAAATCGTCTCGACCAGTTCGAAGACGATCTCGCCGGGCGGGATGTCGAGTTTCCTCAGCTTGCCGAGCAACGTCGGATCGGCGAGGCGCGATGCCGAGATATTGACGGCGATGCGCGGGACCGCAAGGCCGCGCAACGACCAGAACAGCCGGTCTTCCAGAACGCTTTTGAGGATCGCCGCGTCGATCTCCGCCGCAAGCCCGTGCTCGTCGGCGATCTTCAGGAATATCCCCGGGGCGAGTACACCCTTCTCGGGATGTTTCCAGCGCGCCAGCGCCTCGAAGCCGATGACTTTCCGCGTCCGGGCGTCGAGCTGCACCTGATAATAGGGAACGATCTCGCCGCGCTCCAGCCCGAGCTTCAGCTCTTCGGCGAGGCGACGCTTGGCGCGCAGATCCTCCTGCAGCTGCCGCGTGAAGAATTCGACGCGGTTGCGCCCGAGCTTCTTGGCCTGGTAGAGCGCCATATCGGATTCAGCCAGCAGGTTGCGCGCCCGCCGATCGCCGCTCCAGGAAACGCCGATCGAGGCACCGGATTGCAGCATCTCCTGACCGAAGCGGATCTTCTTGCGCAGCCGGCGCTGGAGATCCTCGGTAATCAGCTTCAGCTCAGTGAGATCGCTGAAATTGACCAGCACGATGACGAATTCGTCGCCGCCGACGCGGGCGACCATGCCATTGGCAGGAATGGCGGCGGTGATGCGAAGGGCTGCGGCCCTGAGCACGGCATCACCTGCCGCATGACCGTGGCTGTCGTTGATCTGCTTGAACTGGTCGAGGTCGAGATGCAGCACGCCAAGCGTCGTGATGCTTTTGTCTGAAGGCAGCTCGGTGAGCCGCTTGTCGAGAAGACGTCGGTTGGGCAAGCCAGTGAGATAATCGTGATCGGCGACATGCTCGATGCGCGCATTGCTTTCCTCGAGCGCCAGCGCCCTCGCCTCGGCCACCACTCTCTGCCGCGCCAGCTCCGCGTTGAGCAGGACGTCGGCGGTCACATCCCATTCGGCGCCGATGAAGGAGGGCAGCCCCTCCGCATCCACGTAGAAATGCGCACGTGAGCGCAGATGGCGGATTTCGCCGCTCGGCAGTACGATTCGAAATTGCGAATTATAGGCGCCCCGTGTTGCAATCGCCTCATCGAAGTCGCGTGCGGCCCGCTCGCGATCGTCGGGATGGATCGCGTTCGACCAAAGCAATGCCGGCACCAGACGGCAAGTCTCCCCAGTCTGGTAAAGACGATGCATCTGCGCATCCCACAAGATCCCGTCTTGCTCGATACTGTGCTCCCAGACACCGATCTGGGATGCATCGAGAGCGAGTTCGAGCCGACGCAGAAGATCCTGAAATTCTCGTTCGGATCGTGTGGCTTTATTCTCTGGCAACGCGGTCTCAGCCTTAGAAGCTTTGCATAACGGCAATATGGTCTCAAGCCGGCATTAAAGAAGCCTTGTTCTGATGATCGAACTCGTGACTAGGTGAACTGTTCGTTACGGCTTCCTCTTTTGGATCAAAGGACTTGCAGTCTCCGGCACGTCAAGATCAGTGGTTATGTCGTGGCGGGTTTTTGGCGATCTGGCGGAATTCCGTCGCCCCCTCCAACACCGCGCCGTCCGACAATTGCGTGACCGAGCGGCGGTAGATCTGCTGCCACGGCGTCGCATCCGCCGGCACCGGCGGAATACCCTCGCCCTTGCGCCGTTCGATCTCGGGCTCGTCGACCAGCATATCGCAGCGCCCATGGTTGAAGTCGATGCGGATAATATCGCCGGTGCGAATCCAGGCAAGACCGCCGCCGACGGCACTTTCCGGCGACGCGTTGAGGATCGACGGGCTGTCCGCCGTGCCCGACTGACGTCCGTCGCCGATTGTCGGCAAGCTGCGAATGCCGCGTTTCAGCAGGTGATCCGGCGGCTGCATGTTGACGACCTCAGCCGAACCCGGCCAGCCGATCGGTCCGGCGCCGCGGATGACGAGGATGGTATTTTCGTCGATGCCGAGGTCGGGTTCGTTGATGCGCTTGTGATAGTCCTCGGAGCCTTCGAAGACCACCGCCCTGCCCTCGAAGACGCCTTCACGCCCGGGCTCCTGAAGATAGCGCCGTCGGAAATCCTCCGAAACCACGCTCATTTTCATGATGGCGAAATCAAAGAGATTGCCCTTGAGAACGAGAAAGCCCGCCCGCTCCTTCAGCGGTTCGGCGAACGGCTTGATGACCTCCCGGTCGCGCGCTTCCTTGCCCTCCAGGTTCTCGGCCATCGTCCGGCCCGTCACCGTGCGACAGTCGCCGTCGAGCTTTCCGGCCTGCAGCAGTTCCCACATGATCGCCGGCGTACCGCCGGCGCGATGGAAGCGCTCGCCGAGATAGGCGCCCGCCGGCTGGACATTGGCCAGCAGCGGAATATCGAAGCCGTGCACCTGCCAGTCGTCGGGATGGAGTTCGACGCCGGCGTGCTTGGCCATCGCCGCCAGATGCGGCTGGGCGTTGGTCGAGCCGCCGATCGCCGAATTGGTGCGGATGGCATTGAGGAAGGCCTCACGCGTCAGGATATCCGACGGCTTCAGATCCTCGAGCACGATCTCGACGGCGCGCCGGCCGGTGCGGTAGGCCATCTGGCCGCGCTCGCGGTAAGCGGCGGGAATGGCGCCGCAGCCGGTCAGCGACAGGCCGAGCGCCTCGGCCAGCGCATTCATCGTCGAAGCGGTGCCCATTGTATTGCAGTGGCCGACGGAAGGAGCCGAGTCGAGCGCCGCCTGAAGAAACTCCTCCCGGTCGATCTCGCCAGCCGCATATTTCCGCCGCATCCGCCAGATCACCGTGCCGGAGCCCGCCAATTCCCCCTCGTGCCAGCCGTCGAGCATCGGGCCGCCGGAGAGCACGATCGCCGGAATATCGACCGTCGAAGCAGCCATGATCGCCGAAGGCGTAGTCTTGTCGCAGCCGGTGGTCAGCACCACACCGTCAAGCGGATAGCCATAGAGAATTTCAACGAGGCCGAGATAGGCGAGATTGCGGTCAAGTGCGGCCGTCGGGCGTTTGCAGTTCTCGAAGATCGGGTGCGTCGGAAACTCGATCGGAATGCCGCCGGCATCGCGGATGCCGTCGCGCACGCGTTTGGCCAAATCGACATGCACCCTGTTGCAAGGCGTGAGATCGCTGCCGCTCTGGGCAATTCCGATGATCGGCTTGCCGGAACGCAGTTCCTCCGGCGTGATGCCGTAATTCATGAAACGCTCGAGATAGAGCGCGGCCATGTCGATATGATCGGGATTGTCGAACCAGTCCTGCGAACGCAGGCGCGGCGAATGGCTGTCGTTCACTGCTTTCCTCCCGGCCGGCCATTCTTCTCTTCGAGATGGAGAAGCAGGCCGCTGTGATCCTTTTCGCCATTGCCGTTGGCGACGAATTCGCTGAATTCGGCATGCACCACCGCAGTCAGCGGCAGCGTCAGCGACAGGCTGCCGGCCGTCTCCATGGCGGCGTTCAGATCCTTCAGCTGGTTGCTGGACGAACCGCCCGGCGTAAACTGCCGCTCGACCATGCGCTTACCGTGAAGTTCCAGGATACGGCTCTCGGCAAAGCCGCCGCGAATGGCGTCGCGGAAGGCCGCCGGCGAGCCGCCGCCGGCCGCAATCAGCATCATCGCTTCGGCAACGGCACCGATCGTCACCGCGACGATCTGCTGGTTGGCAAGCTTGGCAAGCTGGCCCGCACCGCTTGGACCGACGCGGGTCACGCGCCCCATCGGCGCAAAGACATCAGCAAGCCCGTCGATCACCTCCTTGTCGCCGCCCGCCATGATCGCCAGCGTACCGGCTTCCGCCCCGACCACGCCGCCGGAAACCGGCGCATCGACATGAGCGATACCGCGTTCGGCAAGCCCTGCTGCATGATCGCGGGCAAAATGCGGGGCAATCGAACTCATGTCGATGACAGTGGCGCCCGGCGCCATCGCACTGGCCGCGCCACGGTCGAACAGCACGTCCCTCACCGCTTCGGCATTGGTCAGCATGGTGATGACGACGTCGGCGCCCGCAGCGGCATCGATGGGCGTTTCCGCTAGGACCGCGCCGTCTCCCGCCAGTGCTTCGGCCTTGCTCCGATCGCGATTCCAGACGGTGACGGCAAAGCCCGCGCCCAGCAGCCGGCGGGCCATCGGCGCGCCCATCAGGCCGGTGCCGAGAAAGGCGATCCGCCTGCCGTCATGACCTCTACTCCCTGTCATTCAGTCCTCCCAACTGTTGTCCGTCTTTGATAGTCCCCTCGCCCCCGGTTGCAAACCGTTTTGACTGGCGCAAAGCACTTTTGTGGTGTGTCCTTGGATAGAGCATGATGTCGTCCGAAAACCGCGCGCACTTTTCGGCATCATGCTCTGAAAACGATACGGGCGAGAACCGAAGTTCCCGCCCGATTTACTCGACAAAGGAAGGTTGAATTCCGTTTATTCCGCCGCCAGCCGGATGACCTCCGCCTCTTCTTCCTTGTGTTCGTCCGGCTTGTGCTGGACGAGCGGACGGTTGCCCGTCAACCGCCGCAAGAGCACGTAGAAGACAGGCGTCATGAAGATGCCGAAGAAAGTCACCCCGATCATGCCCGAGAAGACCGCGACCCCCATGGCCGCGCGCATCTCGGCGCCAGCGCCGGTGGAGACGACGAGCGGCACGACGCCCATGATGAAGGCGAGCGAGGTCATCAGGATCGGACGAAGACGCAGCCGGCTGGCCTCGATCGCGGCCTCCCGCGGCGTCCTGCCCTCAAACTCCAGTTCGCGAGCGAATTCCACGATCAGGATCGCGTTCTTCGCGGATAGGCCGACCAGTACCACCAGACCGATCTGGGTGAAGATATTGTTGTCTCCACCGGTGAGCCAGACGCCCGTCAGCGCGGCCAGCACACCCATCGGCACTATCATGATAATCGCGAGCGGCAAGGTCAGGCTTTCATACTGGGCGGCCAGCACCAGGAAGACCAGCAACAGCGCCAAGGGGAAGACGACGATGCTCGAATTGCCGGCAAGGATCTGCTGATAGGTCAGATCCGTCCATTCGAAGTCGATGCCCGCCGGCAAGGTCTCGTGCAGGATCTTCTCGATTGCCGCCTGCGCCTGGCCGGACGAGAAGCCCGGTGCCGGACCGCCGTTGATATCGGCAGCGAGGAAGCCGTTGTAGCGGTTCGCACGCTCCGGACCGGTGCTCGGCTCCACCTTCAAGAGGGCCGAAAGCGGGATCATCTCACCCGATGCCGACCGGACCTTCAACTGGCCGATATCTTCCGGCTGGGCGCGGAATTTCGCATCGGCCTGCACACGGACGCTGTAGGTGCGGCCGAAGGCGTTGAAGTCGTTCACATAGAGCGAACCGAGATAGATCTGCAGCGTCTGAAAGACGTCGGTGACGGAAACCCCGAGCTGCTCGGCCTTGGCACGGTCGAGATCGGCATAGAGCTGCGGCACGTTGATCTGGAAGCTGGAGAACAGCCCGGCGAGCTCAGGCGCCTGGTAGGCTTTTGCAAGCACGGCCTTGGTCGCCTCGTCGAGCGCCTGGTTGCCGAGGCCGGCACGATCCTCGATCTGCAGCTTGAAGCCGCCCGTCGTGCCGAGACCATTGACCGGCGGCGGCGGGAACATGGCGATGAAGGCGTCCTGGATGACGCCAAACTTCTGGTTCAGCGCCATGGCGATCGCGCCGCCCGAAAGATCCGGCGTCTTGCGCTCCTCGAAATCCTTCAGCGTCACGAAGACGATGCCGGCATTGGAGGAGTTGGTGAAGCCGTTGATCGACAGGCCCGGGAAGGCGATCGCATTGGCAACGCCCGGCTGCGCCAGCGCAATGTCGGTCATGCGCTTGATGACGTCTTCCGTGCGGTCGAGGCTAGCTGCATCCGGCAACTGGGCGAAGCCGATCAGATACTGCTTGTCCTGCGACGGCACGAAGCCGCCGGGAACCGTGCTGAACAGGCTGTAGGTCGCACCGACCAGCGCCAGATAGATCACCATGACGATGCTCTTGCGCGACAACAGCCCACCCACGCCCTTGCCGTAGGCATTCGAGCCCGCGCCGAAGACACGGTTGAAGCCGCGGAAGAACCAGCCGAAGATGGCGTCCATGAACCGCGTCAGCCAGTCCTTCGGCTGATCATGGCCCTTCAAGAGAAGGGCCGCCAGCGCCGGAGACAGGGTGAGCGAGTTGAAGGCCGAGATGACGGTCGAGATTGCGATCGTCAGCGCGAACTGGCGATAGAACTGGCCCGACAGGCCGGAGATGAAGGCGAGCGGCACGAACACCGCGACGAGAACCAGCGCGATCGCGACGATCGGACCGGAGACTTCCCTCATCGCCTTGTAGGTGGCAGCCCGCGGCGACAGGCCTTGTTCGATATTGCGCTCGACGTTTTCGACCACCACGATCGCGTCGTCCACGACGATACCGATCGCCAGCACCAGGCCGAACAGACTGAGCGCGTTGATCGAGAAGCCGAAGACATACATGACCGCGAAAGTGCCGATGATCGAGACAGGAACAGCGATCAGCGGGATGATCGAGGCACGCCACGTCTGCAGGAACAGGATGACGACGAGGACGACGAGCGCGATGGCTTCGAGCAGCGTGTCGATGACCTTCTCGATCGAGGCCCGCACGAATTTCGTCGTATCGTAGACGATCTCGTATTTGACGCCCTCAGGCATGGCGAGCTGCAGCTGATCCATAGTCGCGTTCACATTGTCCGCGATCTCGATCGCGTTCGAACCCGGCGCCTGAAGAACGGCGACGGCGACGGCCGGCTTGCCGTCGAGCAGCGAGCGCAACGTATAGTCGGCAGCACCGAGCTCGATGCGGGCGACATCGCGAAGGCGGGTGATCTCGCCATTGGCGCCCGTCTTGACGATGATGTTGCCGAACTCCTCGGGCGTGCGCAGGCGGCCCTGGGCATTGACGTTGAGCTGCAGGTCCACACCGGGCTGGCTCGGCGATGCGCCGATGATACCGGCGGCGGCCTGGATGTTCTGGGAACTGATCGCGCTGCTGATGTCGCTGGCGGCAAGATTGTGCTCGGCGGCCTTTTGCGGGTCGATCCAGACACGCATGGAATAGTCGCCGGCGCCGAACACCTGCACCTGACCGACGCCTGCGATGCGGGCGAGTCGATCCTTGACGTTCAGGGTCGCGTAATTGCGAAGATAGGTGATGTCGTGACTGTTCCCGTCGGAGACGAGGTTGACGACCATGATGAAGTTGGGTGAGCTCTTGACCGTCGTGATGCCGAGCGAACGGACTTCCGCCGGCAGGCGCGGTTCGGCCTGCGAAACGCGGTTCTGCACGAGCTGCTGCGCCTTGTCGGGGTCGGTGCCGAGCTTGAAGGTAACGGTGACGTTGAGCACGCCGTCCGATGTCGCCTGGCTAGCCATATAGAGCATGCCTTCGACGCCATTGATCTGCTCTTCGAGCGGCGTCGCCACCGTTTCGGCGATGACGCTTGGGTTGGCGCCGGGATAGGTAGCGCGCACGACGATCGACGGCGGCACGACCTCCGGATATTCGGAGATCGGCAGCGCGCGCAGGCCGATCAGGCCGGCAACCAGGATGAGGACCGAAAGAACGCCGGCAAAGACCGGGCGGTCGACAAAGAATCTGGAGATGTTCATATCAAAGCCCTCTCCGGGGTGAACATGGATGCAACGTCCCTCTCCGGCGGTTTGGCAGCCGCCGGCGGGTCATGTCATTTCGGATATCGGCCCTCCCCGAGCGGGGAAGGCGAAGTCTTTACTGCGCGGTCGCGACCTTCTCTTCCATCTGAGGTGCGACGACGGCACCCGGACGGATGCGCTGCAGACCGTTGACGACGATCTTCTCGCCGACGTTCAGGCCGCTTTCGACCACCCGCTGGCCGTCGGCCAGTGTGCCGAGCTGGACCTGCCGGTAGGCCACCTTGTTCTCATCGTCGACGATGAAGACGAATTTCTTGTCCTGGTCGGTGCCAACGGCGCGGTCGCTGATGACGATCTTGTTCTCGGCCTTCGGCTGGCCCATGCGCACCCGCACGAACTGGCCGGGGATGAGACGCCCGCCCGGATTGTCGAAGACGGCGCGAACGCCAATCGTGCCGCTTGATGCATCGACCTCGTTGTCGATCAATTGCAGCTTGCCCTTGATCGGCGTGCCGCTGTCGGTCAGCGTGCCGACCTCGACCGGGATCTCTTCGACGGGAGGCAGGGCGCTGTCCGTCTGCGGAAGCTGGGCGAGCGCCCGCGTCACCATCTCTTCGCTGGCATTGAAGCTCGCATAGATCGGATCGACGGAAACGAGCGTCGTCAGCGCCGGCGAGGCCGACCCGGCCGCCACGAGGTTGCCGGCGGTCACCTCGATCTTGCCGATACGGCCGGACACTGGAGCCCGCACCTCAGTGTAATCGAGATCGAGCTGGGCCGACTGCAGTGCGGCCTGCGCCGAACGCAGCCCCGCCTGGGCCTCGGCCAGCGTGCTCTGCCGCTGATCGAGATCGCTCTGGGAGATGGTGCGGTTGTCGGAAAGCCGGCGGCCGCGATCGAGTTCGGTCTGCGCCAGGCTGACCTTGGCCTCGGCCGAAGCGACCTGGCCTTGCGCCTGCGCCACGCTCGCCTGGTAGGGAGCCGGATCGATGGTGAAGAGCAGATCGCCCTGCTTCACCAGCGCCCCTTCGCGGAAAGCCACCGCCAGGATGGCGCCGGCGACGCGCGAACGCACCTGCACCCGGTCGACCGCTTCGAGACGGCCGGAGAAATTTTCCCAGGCCGTCACGTCGCGCGCCGCGACGACGGCAACCGTCACCGGCACAGCGGGAGCCTGTGCGGGGGCCGAAGCGGCCGTGGCGGTCGTGCTCATCGGCAATTCGAAAAACAATGCGGCGCCGGAAACGGACGCAACAAGGCCTAAGCCGGCGCCCACCAGGGCCCAGCGCTTACTTCTAGACGTCATCAGTGCTCTCCTTGCGGCCCCCAAGGCCGCCGAAATATCAGGTCTTCTTCAATGCAATTGCGGTTGGACGCTTACGTCCCGAAGGAAGCTTCCGAAATGGCGGCTGACGTTTTCCTGCCAGTCGAGCGCTCCGTCGGATTTCCCACCATAAATCGAGGGCCAGCCCGTCCCGGCGGGAAGAACATGCTGACGCACACCGACACCGGCCTGTTTCAGGCGGGCACCGTAACCAATTGTTTCGTCGTGCAGCGGATCGTCCTCCGCTGTGAATATCAGCGCCGGCGCGACGCCTGAGATACGCGAACAGAGGCAAGGCGCCGCATAAGGGTGGCAACCGCCGCCGCTCAGATAGTGGCTCCAGCCCTCCGTCCAGCGCCGGCGCATGCCGATGGCATCCGCCTTGCGGATCGAGGACGTGCCCATGAACGGATCGAGCAGCGGCGAAATCAGCACCTGGCCGTCGAGCGCATCCGGCATCTGGTCGCGCGCCTTCAGAGCCACGCCGGCGGCAACATTGCCGCCTGCTTCTTCGCCGGCGACGAAGAGCAGCGACTTGCGGTCACCGAGACCGGCGCGTTTGTTGGCGAGATAGCTGAAAACCGAGAAGGCGACTTCCAACGCCTGCGGAAACAGATTGCCGGAAAGGCTGCTGTAATCGGCAGCGACAACGATGGCCCCTGCTTTGGCGAGGCTGATTGCCACCGGCCGGTCGACGTTCTTGTCGCTGTCGAGAAAGGCGCCGCCATGCAGGTAAAGCACGATGGGCGGACCCTTGCCGTAGTCGGCGCCCTGGTAGATGCGTGCGGAAACGGGGCCGATGGCCACCTTATCCAGCATCATATCTTTCCATTCCACCGTCATGCTTCCGGTCTCTTCTGCGTCAGCACAGGCAGACAACGTCTGCCGCTTGCATTTTGCATAAAAAAGATATTGTTATTCCAACCAAGGAATAAGAAGCTATATCGCGATAACACTGTTCCAGATCTCGAACAATGCTGCAACGCAAACTGCGGATTTCAAACCGATGGATCAGCTCTCGGCAATGCGCGTCTTCATTCGCGTCGTGGAGACGGGCAATTTCACTCGCGCCGCCGACATGCTCGCCACGCCCAAGGCGACGGTGACCAATCTCATCCAGGGGCTGGAGGCGCATCTGCGCACCAAGCTCTTGAATCGGACCACGCGCCGGGTGATGGTGACCACGGACGGCGCGCTTTATTACGAACGCGCCGCCCAGATCATTTCGGAGCTGGAGGAACTCGACGGCAGCCTCTCCAATTCGCAGAGCCTGCCGAGCGGGCGGCTGCGCGTCGAGATGGCCGGCGCTTTCGCCGATTGGATCGTGGTTCCCGCACTCTGCGATTTCTATCTGCGTTATCCCGATATCCGCATCGACCTCGGTGTCGGCGACCGCACGGTCGATTATCTCGCGGAAAATGTCGACTGCGCGCTGCGGGGGGGCACGCCGGCCGACCAGTCGCTGATTGCCCGACGCGTCTCCGAAGTCGAGATGATCACCTGCGCTTCGCCGAGCTACATCCAGAAATTCGGCATGCCCGAGCGGCCGGAGGATCTGGAGACCGATCATTACTCCGTCAACTATTTTCGCGCCCAGAACAACCGCACGCTGCCCTTCGAATTTCGCCGGCACGACGAGGTGATCGAGAGCAGTCCGCGTTACATCGCCTCGGTTAACGACAGCCGCACCTATCTGACCGCGGCGCTGACGGGTCTCGGCATCGCGCAGGTGCCGATCTTCATGGCGCGTGAGCCGATGGCAAGGGGTGAACTCGTCCGCGTGCTGCCGGAGTGGCGCCGCGATCCGCTGCCGCTCTACGTCGTCTACCCCCCGAACCGCCACCTCAGCAACAAGGTCCGTGTCTTCGTCGACTGGCTGGTGAAGCTTCTGGCAGAGGCAAGACTGAACGACGGCTGAGCGCCAAGACAAATACGGCCCGGAAGGCAGGGGAAACCTTCGACGGGCCGCAATTTACAACTTTGAACATCAAGCCTGTCACACCGCAGATGGGCGCGGCAGGCTCTGGAGGTCCGGGAGAGAGCGGCAGGGAATTCCACTCTCTCGCGATAAGACAGATATACGCACTCCCCGCAGGATTGTAAGGGAAAACTCCGCAATCGCGTTCACATAATTGCGATGACGGCGGCCTGAAACCGCCGCCGGTCTTCGTCAGATCATCCCGCCATTGGCGCGCAGCGTCTGGCCGTTGACCCAGCCGCCGTCCGGGCCGGCGAGAAAGGCAACCGCAGATGCGATGTCGTCAGGTGTGCCGAGGCGTTCCAGCGGGTTCATCTTTGCCATGCGGGCGATGAGTTCGTCCGACTTGCCGTTGAGGAAAAGATCGGTGGCCACAGGGCCGGGCGCGACGGCGTTGACGGTGATGTTGCGGCCGCGCATCTCCTTGGCCATGATCGCCGTCAGTGTTTCCACCGCAGCCTTGGTGGCGGCGTAAACGCCGTAGGTTTCGAGCTTCAGCCCAACGACCGAGGTCGAGAAGTTGATGACCCGGCCGCCGTCGCGCAGGCGCTTGGCGGCCTCCCTCAGCGTATTGAAAGTGCCCTTGAGATTGACGTCGATCTGACGGTCGAAGTTGGCATCGTCAGCCTCGACGAGTGGGGACAGCATCATGATGCCGGCATTGTTGACAAGCACATCGACGCCGCCGAAGGCGGTTTCCGCCGCATCGAACATGCGGCGGACGGCTTGCGCCTCGCTGACATCGGCCTTGGCCGTCAGCGCCTTGCCGCCGGCCTGCTCGATCTCCCGCGCCAGTTCCTCGGCCGGAGCCGCATTGCCGGAATAATTGATGACGACGGTGAAACCGTCCCTGGCGAGGCGTTGAGCGACTGCCGCGCCGATGCCGCGGGAAGCGCCGGTGACGAGGGCGACCTTGCCATTTTCGTTGGAAGTCATTGTCTTTCTCCTTTCAGTCTGCGCAGCAGCGCGTTTTCGATGAGAAGAAGATGCGCCTTTTCCAAAAGCGGATAATCAGGCATTCTTCGGCATCACTATCCGGGGATGGCGAACAAAGAGATGGACAGATTCGATGCCATGCGGGTGTTTTGCCGTGTCGTGGAACGCCGCAGCTTCACCCTTGCTGCCGAGGATACCGGCCTGCCGCGCTCGACCGTCACCGATGCGATCAAGCAACTCGAAGCCCGCCTCGGCGTGCGCCTGCTCCAGCGCACGACACGCCATGTCAGCCCGACGCTGGACGGCGAAGCCTATTACCAGCGCTGCCTGTCGATCCTTGGAGATATCGAGGATGCCGAAGGCGCTTTTGCCGGCGCCAGACCGAAGGGCCTGCTGCGCGTCGATGTGCACGGCACGCTTGCCCGCCATTTCGTTCTGCCGAGCCTGCCATCCTTCCTGGAGACTTATCCCGAGATCGAATTCTACATGAGCGAAGGCGACCGGCTGGTCGATCTGGTGCGCGAAGGCATCGATTGCGTGCTGCGCGTCGGCACATTGGGGGATAGCGACATGGTGGCCCGGCGTGTCGCCATGCTCGATGAGATCACACTCGCCTCTCCCGCCTATATCGCCACCCATGGCCTGCCGCAGCATCCGGATCGGCTTACCGGCCATCGCATGGTCGGCTTCCGCTCCAGCAGCACCGGCAGCCTGCTGCCGCTCGAATTCATCGTCGACGGCACCGTGCATGACATCACCATTCCCGCCACCGTTGCCGTCAACGCCGCCGAAAGCTATATTTCAGCGGCGAGGATGGGCCTCGGCATCATCCAGATCCCGCGCTATCACGCCGAAAAGGACCTTGCCGAAGGGACACTGATCCATGTGCTTAAGGATTTCCCGCTGACCCCGACACCGGTTTCCCTGCTCTACCCCCGCAACCGCCAGCTGTCGCCGCGCGTGCGCGTCTTCATCGATTGGCTGGTGAAGGTCTTCGCTCGACAAGATTCCGAAAACGCGCTTCATTACAACGCGCTTTCCTAATATGCGCTTAGGGGGAACAGCCGTGGCACTCAGCGATATCACCGTCTACCAGACGGAAGACGGCTTCGTCGTCGAATTCGGCGGCGAAGGCGAAGACAGCATTGCCGTGACGCTGCGGAGCACGCCTGAGCTGACGGCGGAAAACGCCGTCTTGCGGGCCAAGGCCCTGCTTGCGGCGGCAATCGAACCGACCCATAGCAACGGCGCGCGCAGCAAGGATCCCGCCTTGCTCGAAGAAGAGCTGGAGGAGGGCCTGGAAGATTCCTTCCCAGCAAGCGACCCGGTCTCGGTCACATCACCCTCGATCCCGATGCGCGATCCGAATGCCGGCCGCTGACGCCCGTCGCCAAAAGCGTCAAGCGGTTTTGGGATGACGGCGGATGCATCGGATGTTATCTGCCTCGGTCATGACCGATGGTGGAACGACAACGGGTGCGATCGGCGCCGGCACGCTCACCGGCGAAAGCCTCAGGGCGTTTTTCGACCGCGATGCGATCACCGTCTCTCGCGAACTGCTCGGCTGCCACCTGAGCGTCGATGGTGTCGGTGGCCGCATCACCGAGACCGAAGCCTATTTCCCCGACGACGAGGCCTCGCACAGCTTCCGCGGCCCGACCAAGCGCAACGGCGCCATGTACGGCAAGCCCGGCAACGTCTACATCTACCGCATCTACGGCATGTACTGGTGCCTGAATTTCGTCTGCCATCCGGGCTCAGCTGCCCTCATCCGCGCCTTGGAGCCGGAAACGGGAATCTCTCTCATGATGGAGCGGCGCGGCAGCGATACACTAACCTCGCTCTGCAGCGGTCCGGGCAAACTCTGCCAGGCGCTCGGCATCGATATCGGGATCAACGACAGGCTGCTCGATTGCCCGCCCTATGCGATCGCGCCGTCGGCGCCGGTGCCTGTCGTCTCGGGAAAACGCATCGGCATCACGAAAAATGCCGAAGCTCCCTGGCGCTTCGGCATTCAGGGATCGCGTTATCTCAGCAAGCCGTTTCGCTGAAGCAATTCCAGGCAAAGCGCGAGCGCTTTTGCCGGGAATTTCGTCAACGCCCAGACTTCACTCCATGGCCGCACTGTGGTCCACGGCGGGCGCCGCTTTCGGCTTGCGCAGCAGGAGCACCAGCGGGATGACCGCAAGCGACATCAGCATCAGCAGCTTGAAATCATCCATATAGGCGATGATCGTCGATTGCAGCGTGATGACCTCGTTGAGCGAGGCCCGTCCGGCGGCGGTCAGCGGACTGAGCCCCTGTGCCGCCACCGCGTTGAAGGCATGGTTGAACGGCGTCACATAAGCCGCGATCGATTCATGATTGCTCTGGGTGTTCTCGACGATCAGTGCCGAGACGATCGAGATGCCGACCGCCGAACCGATGTTGCGTGACAGATTGTAGAGGCCGGTGCCGTCGCCGCGCATATGGGCGGGCAGCGTGGCGAAAGCGATTGTCGTCAGCGGCACGAAGAGAAAGCCGAGACCGGCGCCCTGGATGAAGCCGACCGAGACGATCGTCCATTGCGAAACATCGGGCGTCCAGCCGGTCATGTCGTACATCGCCCAGGCGGTCAGGCCGAGGCCGAGCACCAGCAGCAAGCGCGTGTCGACCTTGCCGATCAGCCGCCCGACAATAAACATGCAGAGCATGGTGCCGAGCCCACGCGGCCCCATGACGATGCCGGCGGTGATGACGGGATAACCCATCAGCGTCTGCAGATAGGGGGTCATCAGCGCCAGCGAGGCGAGATAGGTGACGCCAACCACGAAGATGAAGATCATGCTGATCGTGAAGTTCTGGTCGAGGAACAGCTTCGGATTGACGAAGGATTTCTCCGCCGTCAGCGTGTGCACGAGAAGGAGATAGAATGCGGCGGCTGAGATAATCGCTTCAAGCATGATCTCGCCCGAGGAGAACCAGTCGAGCTGCTCACCGCGGTCGAGGAAGAGCTGCAGCGCGGCGATAAACAGACTCATCATCCCGAAGCCGAACCAGTCGAGCTTGGCGAGCGCATCCCTCTTCGTTTCCGAAACGAAGATGACGATACCGGCGAAAGCCAGCGCGCCAATCGGCACGTTGATGTAGAACACCCAGCGCCAGCTGATATTGTCGGTCAGCCAACCGCCGATGACCGGGCCGAGGACCGGCCCGACCATGACCGAGACGCCGAAAAGCGCCATGGCCGAACCACGCTCCTCCACGGTATAAATATCGAGAAGGATGCCTTGGGACAGTGGCACCAGCGATGCGCCGAACAGGCCCTGCAGCAGGCGGAAGGCGACGATCTGGTTCAACGATTGCGCCAGGCCGCAGAGCACGGAGGCAACGACGAAACCGGCGATGGCAACGAGCAGCACGCGCTTGCGGCCGAACTTGGCGGCGAGGAAGCCGGATGGCGGCGTCATGATCGCCGCCGCGACGATATAGGAGGTCAGGACCCAGTTGATCTGATCGGCCGAAGCCGACACGCTGCCCTGGATATAGGGCAGCGCCACGTTGGCGATCGTCGTGTCCAGCGCCTGCATAATGACGGCGAGAATGACGCAGGCCGTGATTGCGCCTCGATTGGCAACGGGCGTCGCTGCAGATGCGGAAGCGTTACTCATGGTCCTTGCCCTGAGGCCGGCCCAGAAGCTTATTGAGGGAATCGGGGAGGCCGCGGGCATGGCCAGTTTCGACATCGACCACCGTGCTCATGCCGACACGGAGCGGCGGCTTGCCTTCGGTATCTTCGATGCTGACGCGCATCGGAATGCGCTGGACGACCTTCACCCAGTTGCCCGTGGTATTCTGCGCCGGCAGCAGCGAGAAGCTGGAGCCGGAGGCGGGGCTGATGCTCTCGACCTTGCCCTTCCATGTCACGCCCGGATAGGTGTCGACGTAGATCTCGGCCGTCTGGCCGGGTTTGACGTAGGTCAGCTCGGTTTCCTTCGGGCTGGCGGCGATCCACAGATGATCGGTGGCGACAAGCGAGAAGGCCTGCTGCGACGCCTGCAGATAGGAGCCGACCTGCAGCGCATTGACATTGGTGACGATGCCGTCGAACGGTGCCTTGACGATGCTGTGGTCGAGTTCGCGCTGGGCATTGTCGACCTGCGATTTGGCCTGCAGGTAGAGCGGGTTTTCCTCGACCGGCTGGTCGGCAGCGCCGCCGAGCTGGGCGAGCGTCGTTGCGGCTTCCGCCTTGGCAACGGCAACCTTCTGCCGAGCCGCGTCCAGATTGTGCTTGGCCTCGTCATAGGCCGACTGCGTCGCGCTGCCATTGTTGACGAGGTTCTGCTGCCGGTCGAACTGATCCTGGTAATAGGGAATGTCGGCTTGCGCCTGCGTGATCTCGGCGAGCGACTGCTGGTAGCTCGCCTTGAGGTTCATGATCTGGTTGCGCTGCGCTCCGAGCTGCGCCTTGGCGCCATCGAGCGCAATCTTGAAAGAATCCGAGCGCAGGCTGAAGAGCACCTGCCCCGCCTTGACCGCCTCGTTCTCATGCACATCGATCCGTTCGACGATCCCCGAGACATCGGTGGTGAGCCCGACCATATCGGCCTGGATATAGGCGTTGTCGGTCGACATCACCTGGCCGCCATTCACGTAATAATAACCGCCGACGACGAGCGCCACCGGCAGCAGGGCAAACAGGATCGGCCGCGTGAGACTGCGCCGGCGGCGGACCTTGTTGCCGCCAGGCGCAGCCACGGCGGCAGCCGGCGCTGAATTGGATGAAGGCGCTTCGGCTACCGTTTCCTGCTGTTTGGCTTGGTTTTCTTCGACAGATGTCTTGGCACTAGCGTCGGCAACGACGCGGAGGGAGGGTTGATCAGCCATCGTTCGTCTCATTCTCTTCGACCGGTGTTCGGCAAGCCTGCACCAGGTTCGTCTTCATTACGGAGAGGATTTGGTAAAGCTGTTCGCGCTGCTCGACGGAGATGCCTTCCAGCGCCTCGCCGCGGGTTACATCCCCGAGTTCGCGCATTTCGGCGAGCAGCGGGTGCGCCTCCTCGCGCATATAGAGCAGCCAGATGCGCCGGTCGGTCGGGTGCTGACGCCGCTCAATCAGCCCGCGTTCGGCGAGTTTGTCGAGAATGCGCACCAGCGTGATCGGCTCGATTTCGAGGATTTCCGCAAGACCGCCTTGATGGATGCCTTCATTATTCGAGAGATAGGCCAGCGTCTGCCATTGCGACCGGGTCAGCCCCAGGCACTTCGCACGCTGCTCGAACCGCTTGCGCAGCAGCCGTGCGACGTCGTGGAGAAGGAAACCAAGGGTCGGAGTGGCGCTCATGAAAACCTGCGATCATTATTTATAAGCTTACTTATAATGTCGGTAGATATATTGAGCTTGTGCAATGCACAAGGGCATGAGCGGCAGATTCGCCCGCCGCCGCGAAAATGCCGCAGGCCGCTAGAGCCATCCCGCGGCTCCCTCCTGCAACCATTTCGAGACTCCGGACAGTAGCCGTGGCCAGCCTCCGCCCTAACTCTGCCTGTAGTCGTCGCCTCCGCCGGAGGTGCCGCATTGGGGAGATCGATGGCGTTCTTCGAAAGCATGCTGACGCTGCTGCTGGTGGCGATCGTCTTTCTGCAATTTTCCAGGAAGTTCCGCATCCCTTATCCGACAATGCTGGCGATCGCCGGCGTCATCGTCGCCGCCGTGCCCTGGGCGCCCGAGGTCGCGATCGATCCCGAACTTGCACTGGCGCTGCTGATCGCGCCTGTGCTCTTCGACGCCGCCTATGATCTGCCGCCGAGGACATTGCGACGCAACTGGCTGCCGCTGTTCTCGCTCGCCGCCATCGCCGTGATCCTGACGGCCGCAGCAGTTGCCATCGTCGGCGTGACGATGGCAGGCCTGCCGATTGCCGCAGCCGTGGCGCTCGGCGCCATCGTCGCGCCGCCGGATGCGGCGGCAGCAACCGCCATGCTCGACCGCTTCACCCTGCCGCGTCAGACCTACGTGATCCTGAAGGGCGAAAGCCTCCTGAACGATGCCGTGGCACTCCTAATCTTCAGTGCCGCCGTGACAGCCGCCGCAAGCCCCGCCTTCTTCGCCGGCGCCCTGGCGGAACTGGCGCTCGCCGTGCCCGGCGGCCTCATCCTCGGTTATCTCATGGGCCGCCTCTACATGGTCGTCGGCCTCAGGCTCGCCGGCACGCTCGGCGGCACCCTGCTCGAATTCGTCGCCACCTTCGGCACGTGGATCATCGCCGAGCACCTGCACCTCTCGGCCATTCTGGCGATCGTCGTCTATGCCATGGTCATCGCCCGCTACATGCCCGAGCGGCAGACCGCCCGCCACCGCATTCATTCCTATTCGGTCTGGGAAGCCGCGGTCTTCCTGCTCAACGTGCTCGCCTTCCTGCTGATGGGCCTGCAGGCCCGGCAGATCGTCCTCGGCCTCGATCCCGGCCGGCTGAATTTCGCAATCACTTTGGCGGCCGCGGTCTTCATCACCGTCATCGTCACCCGCCTGGCCTGGGTGCTCCTCTATAACCGCGTCATCACCTTCCTTGCCGAGCGCGGCTATACCAAGCAAGCCGTTCCCACCTTCGCGACCAGCTTGCTTGCCGGCTGGTGCGGCATGCGCGGCCTCGTCACGCTGGCGACCGCGCTCGCTCTGCCAATCGACTTCCCCGATCGCGACATCATCCTGCTCTGCGCGCTCGCTGTCGTTCTCGGCACGCTCATTGTCCAGGGCCTGACGCTCGGGCCGCTGATCCGTTTCCTGAAATTCGACCCCGACACCTCCCTGGACCGCGACCTCGCCAGAGCTCGTGTCACGTTGATCGATGCAGCCCTTGCCGAACTCGCCGGCGGCGAGGAGAAATCCACCCGCATCCTGCGCGACGTCTATACCTCCGAGCGCGAGATCGCCGCCGACGGGAAACACCCGCGCGAAGTCAGCAGGCTCGACAAGCAGCGCCGCGGCGTCATCGCCGCGAAACGCCGCAGGCTGGCAGCGATGCGTCGTGCCGACGAGATCGACGACGATGTTTTCCACATGCTGGAACAGGAGCTCGATTGGGCCGAACTCGCCGTCCTGCCGCCCGGCCGCGACGAGATCGTCGAGAGTTGACGCCGTCCATGAAGTTTGATGGATTCCGGAACTGCAGCCAATTGGCATTTGCTATTTTTTGCCGCTGCCGTTTATATCCACTTCCATAGCGTCACGATTTTTCCGATGTGCATTGCGTGCCGGCCTTCCTTACCAAGGATTGAACGCCGGGAGAGATCACGGGGGCCAAGGCCTTCGTTCAAATCAAAGACCTGAATAGCATCACTTCATCTTAGGTTCGTCGGCAGTCGATCGGCCGTCGAGATTGGAGGACCGGTATGACTTACGTGCTTCGACAGATGTTGGTGCTTGGCTGCATCGCCACGTTCATGCCTCTGGCCGCGATGGCGCAGGGTGCACCGGCTGCTCCTCCTCCTGTCACCGTCGCAAAACCGGTGGTGCGCGATGTGGTCGACAATGACGAGTTCATCGGCCGTTTCGAACCGGTCGATGAAGTCTCCGTCCGCTCGCGTGTCGGCGGCTATCTGCAGGAAATCCATTTCGAGGACGGGGCCCTGGTGAAGAAGGGCGACCTTCTCTTCGTCATCGACCAGCGGCCGTTCATCACCGCGCTCAACCAGGCAAAGGCGACGCTCGAAGCGTCACAATCCGCCCTGGTCTTTGCTGATGCGCAGTATAAGCGTGCCCAGTCGCTCGCATCGAGCGGCAGCCAGTCGGCGCAGACGCTGGACGATCGCCGCCGCGAATTCGATTCGGCCGAGGCCAATGTCCGCGGCGCGCAGGCCGCAGCCGATCGCGCTTCCCTCGACATGGAATATACCGAGATCAAGGCCCCGCTCAGCGGCCGCATCGACCGCCGCCTGATCTCGGCCGGCAACCTCGTGCAGACCGACCAGACGGTGCTCACGACGATCGTTTCGCTCGACCCGATCGATTTTTATTTTGACGTCGATGAACGCCGCCTGCTGAATTTCGCCGACACGGCGCGCAAACAGGGCCAGGTTCTGCAGCAGGGCGGCGGCGGCGTCGATGTATCCGTCACCATCTCGGATGCCACCGCCAAACCCTTCAAGGGAAAGCTCGATTTCGCCGAGAACCGGATCGACAATGAGAGCGGCACCATCCGCATCCGTGCCCGCTTCCCCAATCCTGATTTCGTCCTTCAACCCGGCCTCTTCGGTCGCATACAGGTTGCAGCCTCCAACACATATAGGGCCATTCTCGTGCCCGATGAGGCGATCGGCTCGGACCAGAATGAACGCGTCGTTTATGTCGTCGACGCAGACGGCAAGGTTACGACCAAACCCGTGAGGCCCGGACCGCGGCTCTACGGCTATCGCGTCATACGCGAAGGTCTCGACGGCACCGAGACGATCATCGTCAACGGCGTGATACGCGCCCGGCCCGGCTCGAAGATCACGCCTCAGATGACCGAACTGCCGCAGGAACGGCAGGACGCTCCGCCTGAGACCGCCGGCGCGGAGAACGGACAATGAGATTTGCTCATTTCTTCGTCGACCGGCCGATCTTTGCGGCGGTCATCTCGATCCTCTTCCTCGTCGTCGGCGGCATTGCCTATACGCAATTGCCGGTCTCTCAGTATCCGGAGATCGCGCCGCCGACCATCGTCGTGCGCACCTCCTATCCCGGCGCCGATCCGCAGACCATCGCGGACACCGTTTCGACCCCGCTCGAACAGCAGATCAACGGCGTCGAAGACATGCTTTACATGTCGTCTTATTCTAGCGCCGACGGCGCCATGTCGCTGACGATCACCTTCAAGCTCGGCACCGATCTCGACAAGGTCCAGGTGCTGGTCCAGAACCGCGTTTCGATCGCGCTCCCCCGCCTTCCCGAGGAAGTCCAGCGGCTCGGTGTGACCACTGACAAGAGTTCGCCTGATCTGATGATGGTGGTGCACCTGCTGTCGCCGTCGCACCGCTACGACCAGCTTTACGTCTCGAATTTTGCCCGCAACCGGATCCGCGACGTTCTCGTGCGTCTCGACGGTGTCGGCGACGTGCAGCTCTTCGGCGAACGCCAGTATTCGATGCGAATCTGGTTGGATCCGGAAAAGCTCTCCGCCTACGGCATGACATCCGATGACGTCGTTTCCGCCTTGAGAGACCAGAACGTTCAAGTGTCGGGCGGCAAGATCGGCGCGCCGCCGGTGACCGGCAAGAACGCCTTCGAATATACGGTGCGAACGGACGGACGCTTCTCCGACGTGCGCGAGTTCCGATACGTCATCGTGAAATCGACGACATCGGGCCGGCTGGTGCAGTTGCAGGATGTCGCCCGTATCGAACTCGGCGCACAGGATTACGTCACAAACAGCTATCTCAACAATGACCCGGCCGTTGCTCTCGGCATCTTCGCCCGGCCGGGAACCAACGCCCTGGACACCGCCCATCAGGTCCAGTCGATCATGAAGGACCTCTCGCAGAATTTCCCGGAGGGGCTGGAATATCGCATCGTCTACGACACCACCGAATTCATCTCGGATTCGATCTCGGAAGTCTATAGAACCATCGCCGAGGCGGCCATCCTTGTGGCGATCGTCGTTCTCGTCTTCCTGCAGTCCTGGCGAACCGCGATCATCCCGATCGTCGCCATCCCGGTATCGCTGATCGGCACCTTCGCCGTCCTGCTGGCCTTCGGCTTCTCGCTCAACATGCTCACTTTGTTCGGCCTGGTACTGGCGATCGGTATCGTCGTCGACGACGCGATCGTCGTGGTGGAAAACGTCGAGCGCAATCTGGCGCGCGGCATGTCGCCGAAGCAGGCCTCCCATGTCACGATGGACGAAGTGGGGACCGCGGTCGTCGCCATCTCGCTGGTGCTGATCGCGGTGTTCGTGCCGACGGCCTTCATCCCGGGGATATCGGGCCAGTTCTACAGGCAGTTTGCGGTGACGATCTCCGTCACGACAGCGATCTCGGCATTGAATTCGCTGACGCTTTCACCTGCACTTGCTGGTATATTGCTGAAAACCCATGACCACGAAACCAGGCGCAAGAATGTCGCCTCGCGCCTGGGAAGCGGCCTTGCAAACGGCTTCAATCGCGGATTCGATCGGCTGAGTTCCGGCTATTCGTGGATCATCCGGCATCTCGTCAGCAACTGGGTCGGATTAACAGCCGCGATGGTCGCCTTCGTCTGCCTGCTTGGAGCAACCTGGTACATCGGCACCAGAGTGCCCGCGGGTTTCATCCCGACCATGGACCAGGGTTACGCGATCATCGTCATCCAGCTTCCGGACGGCGCCTCGCTTGCCCGTACCGACGCCGTCGTCAAGCAGGTGGGCGATATCGCCCGCACCGTGCCCGGTGTCGGCAATGCCGTACAATTCGCCGGCTTCAGCGGGGCGACATTCACCAATGCCTCGAATTCCGGCGTCGTCTTCGTTCCGTTCAAATCCTTTGCCGAACGGGAACAAGGCGGAGAGAACGCCAACAAGATCATCGGCGAGCTTTACGGCAAGCTGCAAAGTATCCAGGAAGCTTTCATTATCGCCATTCCGCCGCCCTCCGTGCGCGGCGTCGGCAACTCCGGCGGCTTCAAAATGCAGATATCCGATCTTGAAAACGCGGATATGACGCGTGTGCTCGGTCTGGCCCGCCAGATGATGGGTGCGGCCGCCACGACCGAGGGGCTGACCGGCGTCTTCACCACATTCTCCGATGCAAGCCCGCAATACTTCCTGGAGATCGACCGTGACAAGGCACGCTTCCTGAACGTGCCGATCCCCAACATCTTCAACGCGCTTTCGATTAATCTCGGCGTCGCCTATGTGAACGATTTCAATGCATTCGGCCGCGTCTACCAGGTTCGCGCCCAGGCAGACCGGCAATACCGCATGGACCGGGACGACATCCTCGCCCTGAAGGTCCGATCGGCGACTGGCGCACTGGTTCCGCTTGGAACCCTGATGGACATCCAGGATTCCAGCGGGCCGGCGCTTGTCCAACGCTACAACATGTATGTCTCGGTACCGCTCCAAGGCAATCCGACGCCAGGCACGTCGACAGGCGACGCCATCAAGAAGATGGAAGCCTTGGCGGCGAAGATCCTGCCGCAAGGAACGACCTTCGAATGGACGGAACTCGCCTATCAGGAAACTCATACCGGCAACACGGCGATCTACATCTTCGCCCTGTCCGTCATCTTCGTCTTCCTGGCGCTGGCTGCACAATATGAAAGCTGGGTTCTGCCCTTGGCGATCATTCTCATCGTCCCCCTTGCTGTGCTCGCCGCGCTGATCGGGGTCTCGTTGAGGGGAATGGACAACAACGTCCTGACACAGATCGGTCTGATCGTCCTGATCGGCCTTGCGGCCAAGAACGCCATTCTGATCGTCGAGTTCGCCAGGCAGGCCGAAGACGAGGGCAAGTCGGCGGTGGAAGCGGCCATCGAAGCCAGCCATCTTCGCTTGCGCCCCATCCTGATGACGGCATTCGCCTTCATCTTCGGCGTTCTGCCGCTTGCCATCGCCACCGGCCCCGGCGCCGAAATGCGCCAATCGCTCGGCACCGCCGTCTTTTCGGGCATGCTCGGCGTGACGATCTTCGGCCTGTTCCTGACGCCGGTCTTCTACGTCGTGCTGCGCGGATGGCGCCGCAAGCAGCCGGTTGAAAAGACGGTGGAGGTCACTCCGACCGAGAGAGAAACGGTCTGAGGCCGGAAGGTCAGGTGGAAAACAGATGCACCTGACCCTGCCACAAGCGGGCGACGGTGAGCTTGCCGCTGCGAAAGGCGCGCGTATCGAGATTGAGCCGCCTCGGCCGTATGTCGGGCTCGTCGTTCGGCGTATGACCGTGAACGACGAGTTTCGGCAACGGTATCCGGCTTTCGAGAAACCGCTGGCGGATGAGGACCAGATCCTCGTCCGTCTGCTCGCCGAGCGGCAGCTTCGGATTGATGCCGGCATGCACGAAGATCACGCTCGGAGTCTCCAGCATGACCGGCATTGCCCGCATGAAGTCGATATGCGTGTGCGGCAGCGACTGGCGGATGAAGGCATCGAGTTTCGCGCCGGTGGGAAAGACCAGGGGCAGGTGATCCGGATCGAGTCCATAGGATCTGAGCAATTCCGCCGAACCCATCCCCATCCAGTCGTCATAGGAGATCCAGCCATCGATATAGTCGAGCATGGCGATTTCGTGATTGCCGACAAGGCAGATGCGATCGAATCCCTCAGGCAGCGGTTCCATGAGATGGGTAATGACCCGCGCCGATTCCGGGCCACGGTCGATATAGTCGCCGAGCGTGACGATCAGCTTACGCCCGGGCAGCCGCTCGCCATCTCGCAGGATCGCCTCCTCGGCTTTCATAAGCAGGTCGTATCTACCGTGAATGTCGCCGATCGCATAGGTTGGGATAGCGGCAATATCCAGCGTCAGACGCGGTCTCGGCTGGCGTGCCATTTTCATCATGTTTCTCGATCAAGGAAGCCCAATTTCACCGTAAGTAGCGTTGAGAACAAGGCAATCAAGCTGGTAGAAAAATTCAAACCATTCGGGTTTTGTAGAAAAACCGGCCTTATCATTCGAGGGGCAATCCCTCAATCCTGTATCCGTCGAGAAGAGAGTGACCGATGGGAACGGTATCGCAGTTTCATGAGAACTTGAGGCCTCCCGCGCATCGCATCGAAAGCGAAGAGGAGGCGATATCCACGGCCCGCGACCTCGCCGCCGCATTCCGGCACCAGGCGAGCGAACGCGATATCAACCGCATCCTGCCCTTTGCCGAGCTCGACGCGCTGTCGGTATCGGGACTGACGGCAATCACTGTTCCGCCCGACCATCAGGGGCTCGACGTGTCGAACGCCCTGCTCGCCGAAATCGTTGCGATCATTGCCGAGGCCGACGCCTCGATCGGCGAGGCGCTGGAAAGTCATTTTTGCGCGCTGGAAACCCTCCGCACCCAGGCTACCGAGGATCTGAAGGCATCGCTGTTTGCCCGTGTGCTGCTCGGAGACCGTTTTGCCGCCGCTACCCTCGCCGACGGGGCCGAACTGACGGCAGAAGGCCCGGGCTATCGCCTGAGCGGACGCACGCGCCAGGCGCGCGGTATTCTCTTCGCCGACTGGATCGCCGCTGCCGCCACCGTGCCGCCGAGCCGCCCGGTAACGCTCTGCCTCGCAAACGACGAAAGCGTGCAGGTGGTCGACGATTGGGACGGCTTCGGCCAGCGCACCAACGGATCGGGGACGGCGATCGTCGGCACGCTTCATGTCAATGCCGATGCGATTGCGCCCGCTCCTTCGTCCGGATATTCGACCGGCATCTCGCTCGGCTTGCTGCTCAGGGCCGGCGTCAGCCTAGGCATCGCGCGGGCCGCATGGACCGACCTGATGACCGCGGTCGGCGATCGCAGCCCGGCCGTCCTTGCCCGGATCGGCGAACGCGCCATCCACATCGAAACGACGGCAGCAGCCCTGGAACGGGCCGGCCGCAAACTCGACATTGCCCAGGTCAATCCTGTGGAGGCCGCGATGGCGGATGCGCATTTCTCCGCCTCGGCGGCCGCGGTCGTTGCCGGCGAAACGGCGCTCGACACCGCAAACGCGCTGTTCGAACTTGCCGGGGAAAGATCGGCCGGCATCGGCCTCAATCTCGACCGCCATTGGCGCAATGCCCGCATTCACGCGCTTTCGCTGCCGCGGGATAGACTGATGCACACCGCAGGCGAATATATGTCGAAGGTCGGCGGTGCCTAATCAGCTGGCGGCGGAGATCGGGAATTCCTCTTTGTCGCCTTCGATGCGGCCGCCGTCGGTGACGAATTGCTCGAGGGTCATATTGTCGAGAATGGCGGCGATCGCGTCACGAACATCGGTCATCGAGCGCCGCACCTGACAGGTCTCAGGATCGGCACAGTCGTCGCAGGCCTCGTAAGCCGTACGGCTGGCACAGCGGATCGGCGCCAATGGCCCGTCGAGCGTGCGGATGACATGGCCGATGCGGATTTCCGAGGCCGGCCGCGACAGCGAATAGCCGCCGCCCGGCCCCTTCTTCGAGCGCAGGATGCCGACATTGCGCAGCTCGAGCAGGATCGTATCGAGGAACTTCTTCGGGATATTATTGCGGGCCGCGATGTCATTGATGAAGGCAGTCTCGCCCGGCGCCAGCCGCGCCAAGTCGACCAGCGCCTTCAGCCCGTATTTTCCCTTTTTCGTCAGCATCGTCGTCGCCTTGTAGAATCGCAGTATTCATCCTGCCAATAGCAGGCAAATAGCGTCAAAAGCGTGAACATACAACAAAATAGCTAATATTTATAGCTTGTATCGGCAACGTCCACAGGCCGGCCCGGCAGTCTTGAGAAAGATCGACTTGCCGAGCCCCGCCGGCGGCTCGGTCAGATCGTCTTCAGCATGCCGCCATCGACGAAATAGGTCGAGCCGACGCAATAGCTCGCGCGCTCCGAACTCAGGAAGACGAAGACATTCGCCAGTTCTTCCGGCGTGCCGAAGCGCTTGGAGGCGGCGTGCTCGTTGGCGACGTTCTGCAGATAGCCCTCCCAATTGCCGCCGGTCTCAGTCGTCAGCTGCTTGGCGGTCTTGATCCAGTCGGGCGTCAGGATCAGGCCGGCATTGACGCAGTTGACGCGGATATTGTCCTTGATGAGCTCGGTCGAGAGCGTCTTCGAAAACATCATCAGCGCCGATTTGCTGACATTGTAGATCGGCTCGTACCAGAGCGGCTGGACGGCGCAGATCGAAGCATTGTGCAGGATCACACCGCCGCCGCGGGCCTTCATCTGCGGTGCGATGCCGCGCGCCAGCCGCACGGCGGCCATCACATGCAGCTCCCAATAGGCCTGCCACTTCTCGTCGGGCGCCTCCATCACAGTCTCATTCGATCCGGTGCCAGCATTGTTGATGAGGATATCGGCGCCGCCCTTTTCGGCAGCCGCCGCAATGATCGCCTCCGTTCCCCCGGCCGTCGCCACATCGGCTGCAACAGCGGTGGCGCTGACGCCGTACTTCCCGGCGATACGGGCGGCTTCCGCCTCGAGCCGTTCGCCGCCGCGGGCCGCCAGCACGAGGTTGGCGCCCTCAGCCGCCAGCCCCTCGGCGATCGCCAGTCCGATGCCGACCGACGCGCCTGTTATGACGGCAGTCTTTCCCTTCAATCCGAGATCCATGTCTTCCTCCGCAACAGCCGGTGGTCCCGGCCTGACTGGTGAGTGTTCCGCCAATGAACTCGGGCGTCAAGCGCCCCAACGCCTATTGCGAGAGGCTCCGATCTGTCGCATGCCTGCATCCAGAGATGGGAGGGTTTTGATGCGACGTTATTCAGCCTGCATAGAGTGGCTGTTTGCCGAAGGAGGCGACAGCTTTCCCGATCGCATCCGCCGCGCCCATACCGCCGGCCTGACGGCAATCGAATTCTGGCGCTGGAGCGACAAGGATCTGAATGCGATCGAGGCGGCGCTGAAGGAAACCGGCCTTGCTGTCACCAGCCTCGTCGCCGAACCGATGATCGCGCTGACCGACGCCGCCAACCGGCGGGCCTGGCTGAAAGGCCTTGCCGAATCCGTCACCGTCGCGAAACGTCTCGGCGCGCCGGTGCTGATTGCCCAGGCGGGCGACGATCTTCCGGGCCTGAGCCGGCAAGAACAGCGCCGGGCGCTGACCGAAACCCTGAAGGCCGGCGCCGATATTCTGGCAGGCAGCGGTGTGCGCCTCGGCGTCGAGCCGCTCAACATCCGCATCGACCATATCGGCTATTTCCTCGATTCGACCCGCGAAGGCCTCGACATCATCGATGACGTCGCCCGCCCCGAGATCGGCATCGTCTACGACATCTACCATTCCGCCGTGATGGACGAGCGCACCGAGGAGGTGCTGAACGGCCGTCCCGACCGCATCATCCACGTCCACGTCGCCGATCACCCCGGCCGCAATGAACCGGGCTCCGGCCGGATTGATCTTGCCCATCGCCTCGGCTGGATCTTCGCCAATGGCTACAATGGCGCCGTAGGTCTGGAATACCGGCCGACCAGGCCTGGCGCGGACGCCGTCAGGGCCGCGGTCGCCGCACTCGGCGGTTAAGCTGAACTGGCGCCTTCGGCAAAGGCTTCAAGCTCGGGGTCGAATTCAACCTCGACGACATTGTTGAAAACGGCCGTGGCCAGCATGATGCCGGCGAAGGCGACAAGATCGACCAGCACCTTGGTGTCGTAGCGCTGTTTCAGCTTCACCCAGAGCTCAGTGGGAACGGCGTTGGAATCGGCGACAACAGCCTTGCCGAAGGCGGCAAGCAGCGCTTCCGCCTCGGAAAGCTCCAGCGCGTCCGGATCGAAACCCTTGTTGATCAGCGCCCGGCGAAAGAAGGTGACGGCGATTTTCGATTGCGCCGTCTTCGAGATCGCATGCGAGAAGATCCAGATCTCCCGGTCGCTGACAGCAGGATCGAGCACGGCCCGCAGCGTGAACCATTCGGCATAGATGCGATGGGCGGCCGGCGAATGTAAGAGCGTCCGCTTCATGTTGGTCATGCGTCCGCGCAGCTTGATTTCCTCGTCATGCGCCGCCCGAATCTCTTGCGAAGCCGTGTCGTAGTCGATCTGCGGGAGGTGGCTCATCGGCTCCGTTCTTTCCTTTGTGCACAGAAGCTATCGGGGTGCAGGGGTATCGTGCGGGCAAATCCGCTTGGCCGCCGCGCCGCTCCCGCCTAGACTGACCAAATCGAAGCGGGAGGCAAGGCATGAGCGACGACCACGAGCATCATCATGTCGACTGGCGGGAACATGGCGTCAAGGTCATTCCCGGCAATTCGCTCGATCCGAACACCGCACAGACGCCGGGCATGAACCGCGCCACCGCGATCAACAATGCCCGCGCCGGCGCCGAGAAGATCTGGGCCGGCACGGTGACGATCCATGCCAACGCCAAGACCGGCGCCCATCATCACGGCGATCTCGAAAGCATCATCTACGTGGTCAAGGGCAAGGCCCGCATGCGCTGGGGCGAGCATCTGGAATATACCGCCGAGGCCGGCCCCGGCGACTTCATCTATGTCCCGCCCTATGTGCCGCACCAGGAGATCAACGCCAGCCGCGACGAGACGCTGGAATGCGTGCTCGTCCGCTCAGGCCAGGAACCGGTCGTCGTCAATCTCGACATCGAGCCCGTCGAAAAGCCGGAAGACGTGCCCTGGATCGACCCGATCCATCGCTGATATCGGGCGCCCAGGCGGGACGGGAAACGGCTGCGGCGGGCTCAGGCGTGAACGACGCCGGCACCGCTGGTGGCGGTGTTCTCGATGATCCGGCCGGTATCGGCGGCATAAAGGTGGATCGCGTTATAGTCGATGGCGATGCCGATCGGATCGCCCGACTTCACCTTCACCGCCTCGGTCAGCGCCACGGCAAAGGGCAACCCGTCGAAATCGGCGTGGACGACGCGGCTTGCGCCGAGCTCTTCGATGAAATCGGCCGTTGCGGTGAGGGCGCCGGGCGCATCCGGAGGCACCAGCCGAGCGGCTTCGGCGCGCATGCCGAGCACGACGCGTTTGCCTTTCAGCGGTGCGGCGCGTTCGCGCGGCAGCACGATCTTGCGGCTCTGGTCGTAGACGAAGACGCCCTCGTCGTTGATCGTGCCCTCGAGCAGGTTCATAGCCGGCGTGCCGACGAAGCCCGCGACGAAGCGCGAGACCGGATGATGATAGACCTCTTCTGGCGTGCCGACCTGCTCCACCCTGCCGCCATTCATCACCACCAGCCGGTCGGCCAGCGTCATCGCCTCGGTCTGGTCATGCGTGACGAAGATCGAGGTGGCGCCGAGACGCCGATGCAGGCGGCGGATTTCGGCGCGCATGGCGATGCGCAGCTTGGCGTCGAGGTTGGACAGCGGCTCGTCGAAGAGGAACACTTTTGGTTCGCGGATCATTGCACGGCCCATGGCGACGCGCTGGCGCTGGCCGCCGGAAAGGGCGGCCGGCCGGCGGTCGAGGAAGGGTTCGAGGCTGAGCGCCTTGGCGACTTCGGCGACGCGCCGGCTGCGCTCCGTCTTCGGAACACCCGCAACCTTCAAGGCGTAGCCGATATTCTCGGCGACGCTCATATGCGGATAAAGCGCGTAGTTCTGGAACACCATGGCGCAGCCGCGCTCGCGCGGCTCCAGCTGGTTGACGACCCGGCCGTCGATGGCGATTTCGCCGCCGCTGATTTCCTCGAGCCCGGCGATCATCCGCAGCAGCGTGGACTTGCCGCAGCCTGACGGACCGAGGATGACGATGAATTCGCCGGACTGAATCTCCAGGTCGACGCCGTGAACGACGGGATTCTTGCCGTAGCTCTTTTTCACATCACGGATTGAGATCGGTGCCACAGGACTATTCCTTCACTTCTCGGTGGAGATAAGGCCGCGCACGAACCAGCGCTGCATCAGGATGACGAGCACCAGTGGCGGCGACATGATGATAAGTGTGCCGGCCATGGCGACGTTCCAGTCGGGCAGGCCGAATTCGGACGGGATCAGGGTCTTGAGCTGCGTCACCGCAATGCCGAAATTCGGATCGGTGGTGATCAGCAGCGGCCAGAGATATTGGTTCCAGGCCCAGACGAACATGATCGTGAACAGTGCGATCATGTTCGGCCGCGACAGCGGCAGCAGAATATCCCAGAAGAACCGAACCGGACCCGATCCGTCCATCTTCGAGGCCTCGGCCAGTTCGTCTGGAACCGTCAGATAGAACTGCCGGTAGAGGAAGGTGCCGGTTGCGGTTGCGACCAGCGGCAGAACGAGACCGGGATAGGAATTCAACAGGCCCCATTCGAGCTTGATCTGAATGCCGGTGATCTGCGCAACGAGCCAGCTTATGCCGGTGAAGTCGAGGATCGTCTGGAACGGCTGCAGCGCGTTGGCCGCAATCGAATAGGTCGGCACGATGCGAACTTCCAGCGGCAGCATCAGCGTGATGAAGATGATCCAGAAAATCACATACCGGCCGCGGAAGCGGAAGTAGACGATCGAGAAGGCCGCCATGGCGGAAAGGATGACCTTGCCGGCGCCGACCGCTGTGGCGAAGATAATGCTGTGGATCAGCTTGTTGCCGAGATCGGCGCGAACCCAGGCGGTCTGGACGTTTTCCCAGAAATGCGAGCCTGGGGTGAGCGGCAGCGGCACGCGATTGACCGTCTCCAAATCGAGCGTCGATGCAACGATGACGATGAAGAAAGGCAGAAGCGCGATCAGCATGCCGAGCGCCAGAAGCGTATAGCAGATGAAGTTGAATATCGGCGTGCGTTCGATCATGTCCGAGACCTCACTTGTAGTGCACGCGCCGCTCGATGAAGCGGAACTGGAAGATGGTGAGCAGAACGACGAGCGCCATCAGGATGATCGACTGCGCCGCAGCCCCGGAATAATCGAGCCCCCTGAAGCCGTCGAAATAGATCTTGTAGACCATGAGTTCCGTCGCGCGTGCCGGCCCGCCCTGCGTCATGACGTCGACGATACCGAAGGAATCCTGGAAGCTTTCGGTGATATTGATGACGAGCAGGAAAAACAGCGTCGGCGTCAGCAGCGGCAGCTGGATATCCCAGATACGGCGCATCGGCCCCGAACCGTCCATGGCGGCGGCCTCGATCAGCGAGCGCGGAATGCCTTGCAGCGCCGAGAGGAAGAAGATGAAATTATAGCCGATATATTTCCAGGAAAAGGCAACAATGACGGCGATCATCGCGTCCTTGCCGTCGAGCGCGGGGTTCCAGAGGCCGGGCCAGACATGATTGATGACCGACAGAAGGCCGGCCTCCGGCGCCAGGATGAAGCGGAAGGCAAGGCCGAGAGCGGGAGCGGCAATCGCGTAAGGCCAGATGAAGACCGACCGGTAGATTTTATGGCCGCGCAGCTCACGATCCGTCAACAGCGCCAGGATGAGCGCCATCCCCATGGCAATGGCCGTCGAGCTGAAGCCGAAGATCATGCTGCGGGTGATCGACTCCCAATAGATCGGATCGCTGAGCAATTGCTTGAAATTGTCGAAACCGACCCAGGCATTGCCGCCGCCCCATGGCTGCTCGAGCGTGAACGCCCAATAGAGCGCCTGCGCACTCGGCCAATAGAAGAAGACGAAGATCAGCAGCAGCATCGGAAACGCGAAGAGCAGTCCGATCGTCGTCGAGGAGAAAGTGACGCGCTTTTCCATGGGTGGTCGTTTTCGGCCTGGTTTGGTTTAGGCGGGAGGCGCGTTCGCCTCCGCAGCCGGTATGAATGGACAAGGACACACCCGGCACGCAAAACGCGGGCCGGGTGCGGCTCATATCGGTCGATCAGGGAAGCTGAACGTTCTTGTAGGTCTGCTGGAAACGGCGCAGCAGCTGGTTGCCGCGTTCGGCAGCGCCATCGAGCGAAGCCTGGACATCGGCATTGTTGACGAAGATTGCCTGCAAGCCATTGGCGATCTCGGTGCGGACCTGCAGCAGGCCGCCGAGGCGGATGCCGTGCGGGGCCGCGTCGCCAGCCGGGGAAACGGTCAGGCTCTGAATGGCGAGCTCGCGGCCGGCATAAGGAGCCTTGTCGTAAAAGCCCTGCTTCTTCAGATATTCGAAGCCGGAGTTGCGAACCGGGATGTAGCCGGTCACGGTCGACCAGGTCAGCGCTTCTTCCGGCTTGGCAATGAAGTTGAAGAAGGCAGCGGCAGCCTTGTATTCAGCGTCCGAATGACCCTTCAGAACCCAGAGCGAAGCGCCGCCGACATAGGAGCTGTGACGGGTTGCATCGCCGTAAGTCGGGAGCATGGCAACGCCCCAGTTCATGCCCTGCTTGGCGGTGCGGCCGATGTTGCCGTGGTCGCCGACCGAGGTCAGGATGACCTGGCAATCGCCGGCAGCGAAAGCTTCGACGAAGGTCTGGCCGACAGCCTTGTTCTTAATGACGGCGAGCTTGTTGTCATACCAGGACTTGAGGTCCTTGATATAGCTGACGAGCAGCGGGTTCTTGTTGAACACCAGTTCGGCATCGAGACCTTCAAAGCCGTTCTTCTTCGTGGCGATCGCTTCGCCGTTCACGGCTTCGAATTGCTCGACGTACTGCCAGACTTCGTTGTTGGAGATGTCAAAGCCGAGCGGGCAAGCATAGCCTGCATCCTTCAGAGCCTTGAGGTCCTCGCCTGCTTCCTTCCAGGTCGCCGGAGCATGATCCTTGCCGATCTTGGCGAAGGCGTCCTTGTTCCAGTAGAGAAGAGCGGTCGAGGAGTTGAAGGGGAAGGAGTACATCTCGCCCTTCGATGTCGCGTAGTAGCCGGAGATACCGGAGAAGTAGTCCTTCCAGTCGACAGTGTAGCCCGTGTCGGCCATCAGCTTGTTTGCCGGATAGTAGGCGCCGGAAAGCATGATGTCGAGCGTGCCGGCGTCGGAGACCTGGGCGATGGTCGGCTGCTTGCCGGCGCGGAAGGCAGCGATGGTGTTCTGCAGGGACGCATCATAGCTGCCCTGGCTGGTGCAGACGACTTCGTAGTCGGCCTGCGACTGGTTGAAGCGATCGCACTGCTCCTGGACACGCTTTGCAATGTCACCGGAATTGCCGAACCAGAAGTCGATCTTGGTCTTATCGGCGGCGGCAGCGGGACCAGCAAGAAACGCTGTAGCGAGAAGGGCGCCAACGGCGCCGAGAAGCTTGGCTTGCATGAGAACCTCGAACGTAAAAGGGACGCGCACTTTCAGCGCACGCCCTATTAGCTGGTTCAAATTGCCGCGGCCAATGAATATTACATGACATGAAACGATCGAAATCGTGCCGTCACAAAACCTTCACGCGGATGTTATTTGTCACGGCCGAGGCTATATTTAGAGAAACCTCGCCAGCCACTCCAGCGCACTGCCGAACAGATATATTTATATTCGAATAAATATAATTTTTAAGGGTTTTTAATATTTGCCTATATTGCGATAGCGCGTCTTTATTCGCTGATATCGTTGCATGAAACTTGCAAAAATGGCCGTCTTTTCTGCCATTGCACTGCTGTGCAACGCCCGGTTTCAGCCCCTGAATCAGAGGGAATCCTTCAAAATTGCAGCAAAATGCGGATCGAATGCACGACTGATCGGTCCGGCGGCAGCTCCGAGCGCCACCGACCAGGGATCGGCCATGCCCGGCTGCAGGCGCGGCAGCGTCCGGCCGCGCCGTTCGGCGATCGAGGGCAGCAGTGGCCCGATGGCGGCGATCAACCTGTTCACCAGTGCGTCCGGGGCGCTGCCGCAGAGGATCACCGTCTGCGGATCGAAGACCGTTTCCATGAGATGGACGCTCCAGCGCAGGTCTGCTGCCGCCGCTTCGATCCAGGTCTCGATGCCTGGATCGCCCTCCAGGACGAGGTCGTTGATCTGTGCATGCAGGTCGGGATCGGCAGGATCGATCGACAGGTGCTGGTAGAGCGAGGCAAGCGAGGCGCGATGTTCGAGCGGCGTCGATTTGCCGTCGGCAAACAGCAGCGCCATGCCGATCTCGCCAGCGTTGCCGTTGGTGCCGCGGTAGAGTTCGCCGTTCAGAATGAGACCGGCGCCGATGCCGTAGCCGACGAAGAGGCAGACGGCATGGTCGAGACCATGGGCGGCTCCCACCATGCGCTCGGCGGTCGCTGCCGCCGCCGCATCGTTCTGCAGGCCGACATCGAGCCCGGTGCCGGCGGTCAGCGTTTCCAACAGCGGAAACTTCTGCCAGGCCTCCATCATCCAGGGGTCGTCGCCATTGCCGGCGACGCCGAAGGGTCCGGGCATGGCGGCGCCGAGGCCGACCAGCCGCTTTTCCGACTGCTGAACGATCCCGGCAAGCTTTGCACGCACGCCGGCAACGAGATCGAGGATGACCTTCGCCCCTTCCGACGGACCTCCTGTGGGAAGGCCGGCCTCATCGCGCACGAGAACGCTGCCGACGAGATCGACCGCGACCGCCCGCGTCACATGCCGGTCGATCTGCAGACCGATCGCAAAGGCGCCCTCGGGAACGAGTCGATAAGGCGTCGAGGGCTGACCTCGGCCCTTCCTCACCGCCTCTTGCGAACGGACGAGGCCGTCGCGCTCGAGTTCTTCGATGATATTCGACACGGTCTGCTTGGTCAGCCATGTCGCCCGCGCCAGATCGGCGCGTGAAAGCGCACCGTTCATCCGCAAGGCATCGATCATCACGCGCCGGTTATGGGCGCTGGTGCCTTCGTGATTGGTGCCGCTCTTGGCCCGGATCGGCCTGCTGTCATTCATGTGCAATTGCCTCTTGACTCCAATAGAATGTTGAAGAAGTAATAAGTCAAGACAATTGACTTAATAAGGGACCGGAGAGTTCCAGGGAACGCAGGAGGCCGGACAAGGCCCCGACGACGCTCCGAGACGAAAACCGGCACGTGTCCGCGCGTGCCTTCTCGAACACCGATGGCGGAAAGTCTGCCCTCGGCCATGCGTAAATGTCACAAACTGGAGGCTGCAATGCTGAAATCCCTTACCAAGACGCTTCTGGGTGCGGCCTTGATCGGCGCATCCTTTGCACCGCACGCTTTCGCCGAAACGACGCTGAACGCGCTCTTCATGGCGCAGGCCGCCTATAGCGAGGCCGATGTGCGCGCCATGACCGACGCCTTCGCCAAGGCGAACCCCGACATCAAGCTCAATCTTGAATTCGTTCCCTATGAAGGCCTGCATGACAAGACGGTGCTGGCGCAAGGTTCCGGCGGCGGTTACGACGTGGTGCTCTTCGACGTCATCTGGCCGGCCGAATACGCCACCAACAAGGTGTTGGTCGACGTCACCTCGCGCATCACCGACGAGATGAAGAAGGGCGTACTACCGGGCGCCTGGACCACCGTGCAATATGACGGAAAATATTACGGCATGCCGTGGATCCTCGACACCAAATACCTATTCTACAACAAGGAGATCCTTGAAAAGGCCGGCATCAAGGCGCCGCCGAAGACCTGGGACGAGCTGACCGAGCAGGCAAAGACGATCAAGGACAAGGGCCTGCTCGCCACGCCGATCGCCTGGAGCTGGTCGCAGGCCGAGGCCGCGATCTGCGACTACACCACGCTTGTCAGCGCTTATGGCGGCGATTTCCTGAAGGACGGCAAGCCGGCCTTCCAGACCGGCGGCGGCCTCGATGCGTTGAAATACATGGTCTCCAGCTATGCCTCCGGCCTGACCAATCCGAATTCCAAGGAATTCTTGGAAGAAGACGTCCGCAAGGTCTTCGAAAACGGCGATGCCGCCTTCGCTTTGAATTGGACCTACATGTACAACATGGCCAACGATCCGAAAGACAGCAAGGTCGCGGGCAAGGTCGGCGTCGTGCCGGCGCCGGGTGTTACCGGCAAGAGCGAGGCTTCGGCCGTCAACGGCTCGATGGGCCTCGGCATCACCTCGGCCAGCAAGCATCCTGATGAGGCCTGGAAATACATCACCTTCATGACCTCGCAGGCGACGCAGAATGCCTATGCCAAGCTCAGCCTGCCGATCTGGGCGTCCTCCTATGAGGACCCTGGTGTCACCAAGGGCCAGGAAGAGCTGATCTCCGCCGCCAAGATCGGCCTTGCGGCCATGTATCCGCGCCCGACGACGCCGAAATATCAGGAGCTCTCGACCGCGCTGCAGCAGGCGATCCAGGAATCGCTGCTCGGCCAGTCCTCTCCCGAGGACGCGCTGAAGTCGGCCGCCGACAATAGCGGCCTCTGAGCAAAGCACGAAACCCCGGGCGGCGCCGGCCGTCGCCCGGTTCGATCTCGATAACCTGTGAATGAAGAAGGGGCGCCTTGATGTCGGGCACTTGGCTGACAACCCGCGCGTGGCTTTTGATGCTGCCGCTTCTCGTGGTCATGATATCAGTCATCGGCTGGCCTCTGATCGATACCGTCGGCCTCTCCTTCACCAATGCCAAGCTCGTCGGCACGCAAGGAAACTTCGTCGGCATCGACAATTACGCCAAGATGCTCTCCGGCTCGAATTTCCAGCGCACGCTGATCACCACCGCATGGTTCGCGATCGTCTCGGTCGCCGCCGAAATGGTGATCGGCGTGCTTGCTGCCCTGCTGCTGAACCAGCAGTTTCGCGGCCGCACCGCGCTCCGCGCCCTGATGATCCTGCCCTGGGCGCTGCCGACCGTCGTCAACGCCACGCTCTGGCGGTTAATCTACAATCCCGAATACGGCGCGCTGAATGCCGCGCTGACCCAGCTCGGCCTGCTCGACGCCTACCGCTCCTGGCTTGGCGAGCCGGGCACGGCGCTGGCCGCCCTCATCGTCGCCGACTGCTGGAAGAATTTTCCGCTGGTGGCGCTGATTGCGCTCGCTGCCTTGCAGGCCGTGCCACGCGACATCACCGCCGCCTCGCTGGTCGACGGCGCCGGCGCTTTCGCCCGCTTCCGCTTCGTCATCCTGCCCTATCTCGCCGGCCCGCTGATGGTGGCGCTGGTGCTGCGCACGATCGAAGCCTTCAAGGTCTTCGACATCATCTGGGTGATGACCCGCGGCGGCCCGGCCAACAGCACCCGCACCCTGTCGATCCTCGTCTATCAGGAAGCCTTCTCCTTCCAGCGGGCAGGCTCGGGCGCATCGCTGGCATTGATCGTCACGCTGCTGGTGACGCTGCTTGCTGCCGGCTACGCCGCTCTGGTGCGTAAAACCGCCGGGAGTGCGGCCTGATGGAACGCCGGAGCCCGCTCTTTTCTGTCTTCATTCATCTCTGCGCCCTGCTGCTTGCCGCCGTCATCCTGGCGCCGATCCTGTGGCTGTTCATCATGAGCATCTCGCCGGCCGCCGACCTTGCCGCAAAGCCGCTGCGCTGGTGGCCGCAGACGGTGGATTTCTCTCGCTACGGCGTACTGCTCTCGACGCTCGAAAACAGCGCCGGCGCCGCCTTCACCTCGTCGCTGCGCAACAGCATCGAAGTGGCGGGCATGGCGACGATCGCCGCCATCGCGCTCGCCATTCCGGCCGGCTGGGCGGTGTCGCGCACGCCCTCTGTGGGATGGTCGCTGTCGATGGTCATCGCCACCTACATGCTGCCGCCGGTGGCGCTCGCCGTGCCGCTCTATATGGGCCTTTCCCATCTCGGATTGCTGAACAACGTCTTCGGCCTTGCCCTCGTCTATCTGACCATCCTTGCGCCCTTCACCACCTGGCTGATGAAATCGGGCTTCGATTCCATCCCGCGCGAGATCGAATCCGCCGCGATGATCGACGGCGCCGGCCTGTTCCAGACATTGCGGATCATCACGCTGCCGCTCGCTGCCCCCGTGGTGGCGACGTCGAGCCTGTTTGCCTTCCTGCTGGCCTGGGATGAATTCTTCTATGCGCTGCTCTTCACTTCGGACCAACGCGCCAAGACGCTGACCGTCGCCATTGCCGATCTCGCCGGCGGCCGCGTTTCCGATTACGGACTGATCGCCACGGCAGGCGTGCTCGCCGCCCTGCCCCCGGTGCTGATCGGTCTCGTCATGCAACGCGCCCTGATTTCCGGGCTCACCAGCGGCGGCGTCAAGGGATGAAGATGACAGAAGAAACAATCCGGCCGGCCGGACTTGCGGCGATCGACCGCGAAATGGCGCGCCAGCATGCCGATGCGATCGCCTCCTATGAAGCGGCCCAGCCAATGGCAGCCACGGCCGCCGCTTCGCTGAAAAAGACCGGCAGGTTGCTGCTCATGGGCATGGGCGGCTCGCATGCCGTCAACCGCGCCGTCGAGCCGCTCTACAGGACGCTCGGCATCGATGCCGTCGCTTTGCCGTTGTCCGAACAGCTCGGCCAGCCGCTGCCGATCGCCGGCAGGACGATCTTCGTCACCTCGCAATCCGGCGAAAGCGCCGAGGTCGTGCGTTGGTTCAACGAGACCGGCGGCACGCAGGAGACCTTCGGCCTGACGCTCGAAGGCAGCTCTTTCCTCGCAAGAACCGCCCCGTCGCTGCTCGGCGCCGGCGGCACCGAGCTGGCTTTCGCCGCAACCCGCAGCCTGACGGTGACCTTCGCCCTGCATCTCGCGATCCTCGCCGCCCTCGGTGAAGATCCGGATGCAGCGCTCGCAGTCCTCAAGACGCCCGAAGACCACGATATCGCCGATGCCCTCGCCGCACTCGAAAACGTCGGGACGGTCGTTACGTCGGGACGCCGTCTGCAAGGCGTTGCCGAGGCGTTGGCGCTCGGATTGACGGAGCTGTCGCGCCGCCCCTGCTTTTCGCTCGAAGGCGGCCAGTTGCGCCATGGACCGATGGAGATGCTGGCGCCGGAGATCGGCGTCGTGCTCTTTCGCGGCTCGGACGAAACGGCCAGCCTAGTGACTGTTATGGCGACATCCGCCGTCGAGACCGGTGCCCCCGTCATCCTGTTCGACGCATCCGAGCAAGCACCGGTCACCGGCGCAGTGACGATCCGCTTTGCCCCGGCAACCGGCCTTGCCGCGATCTTTGCCATGCTGCCCGTCGCTCAACGGCTGATGATCGCCTTTGCCGACGCCCGCGTGGAGAATGCCGGAACACCGGTCCGCTCCACCAAGATCACCCGGAGCGAATGAATGCGGCCGCTTGCAGTCATCGGCAACGTCAACATCGACCTGATCCTTGGACCGGCCGCCCCCTGGCCAAAGGCCGGGACGGAAATCATCGTCGATCATGACGAGTTACGGGTCGGCGGAGCCGCCGGCAACAGCGCGCTCGCCTGGCAAGCGCTTGGCGTCGAATTCGAGATCGCCGCCAATATCGGCAGTGACCAGTTCGGCCACTGGCTGAGCGAAGCCTTCGGCCACCGTTCCGACAAGTGGCCGGTACGTCCTGAGAAAACGACGCTCTCCGTCGGCATCACCCATCCGGACGGTGAACGCACCTTCTTCACCACGAAGGGCCATCTGCCGCGCTTCAGCCTGGCAGATGTCTTCGCGGTCATCGAGGGCGAGAGACTTCAGGGCGGTTACGCCCTTCTCTGCGGCTCGTTCCTGACCGACGATTTGACGAGAGAATATGGTGCCTTCTTCGACTGGGCCGACAGTCATGGCATCACCGTCGCGCTCGATACCGGCTGGCCGCTCGACGGCTGGACAGACGAGAATTGCGCCGCGACACGCGCATGGCTCTCCCGCAGCGGTATCGCGCTGCTGAATGAGGTCGAATCGACGACGCTTGCCGGCATTGCCGATCCCGTCGAGGCCGCACGTCACATCAGGTCGCATATGCCAAAGGGTGCGATCATCGTCGTCAAGCGCGGCCCGGACGGCGCTCTCGCGATCGGGCCGGACGGCCTGTTGGTTTCGGTAGCGGCACCCGTTGTCGAGGTCGTCGATACGATCGGCGCCGGCGATGTTTTCAACGCCGCCTTTCTCGCCGCACTCGCCAGCGATGAGCCGCTGATTTCTTGCCTGGAGGCGGGAACCGCAGTCGCCTCGCGCGCCATATCCACCCTTCCCCGCAACTATGGCAGCCCGTCATCTCCTGAGGAGCCTGTGCGATGAGCGCACTCGAAATTCAGAACATCCGCAAGACCTATGGCGAGGTCGAGACGCTGAAGGGCATCGACATCGCGCTGGAAAGCGGCGAATTCCTCGTGCTGCTCGGCTCCTCCGGCTGCGGCAAGTCCACGCTCTTGAACATCATTGCCGGCCTCGCCGAGGCGACGAGCGGCGATGTCAGGATCGGCGGCCGCTCGGTGCTCAGCGTGCATCCGAAGGACCGCGACATCGCCATGGTCTTCCAATCCTATGCGCTCTATCCCAACCTGACGGTGCACCGGAACATCGGCTTCGGCCTGGAAATGCGCAAGGTCCCGGCGCCGGAACGAGACAGGGCAGTGCGTGACGCGGCCAAGCTCCTGCAGATCGAAAAGCTGCTCGACCGCAAGCCGAGCCAGCTTTCCGGCGGCCAGCGCCAGCGCGTTGCGATCGGCCGCGCGCTGGTGCGCAAGCCTGAGGTCTTCCTCTTCGACGAACCGCTCTCCAATCTCGACGCCAAGCTGCGCATGGAGATGCGCACCGAGATCAAGCGGCTGCATCAGATGCTGAAGACCACGGTCGTCTATGTCACCCATGACCAGATCGAGGCGATGACGCTTGCAAGCCGCATCGCCGTCATGCGCGACGGCCGCATCGAGCAGTTGGGCACGCCGGAGGAGATCTACAATCATCCGGCAACGCTCTATGTCGCCACCTTCGTCGGCGCGCCGCCGATGAACCTGCTGGAGGCGACGGCGCGGGACGGTCGCCTGGCGCTTTCAGGCTCCGATATCAGCCTGCCCCTGCCCGCCCGTTTCCGCGAGACGGCCGGCAATGGCCGCGACCTTATCCTCGGCATTCGTCCCGAGGCGCTTCGCACAGACGGCACCGGCCCGTCGATTGAGGCAACCCTCGAGGTCGCAGAGCTGACCGGCCCGGAACTCGTTGTCACCGCCCTTACGGGAAATCAGCGGTTGACGGCCTGCCTGCCGCCGCGCACGCCGATCCGCGACGGTGAGAAACTCACCCTCTTCTTTGACGAGGAGGCAATGCACCTCTTCGATTCGGAGACTGGTCTCAGCTGCTGCCGCTAACGATAAGAAACGGCCTGTCGCGGGCCGACCGACCCATCGGTCGTCAATTCGCCGCGTCGACGGGTTTCCGCTTGTAAACGTGAATATAGTCGACGAGCAAAATCGAAGGGTTCGGCGTTTCATCGATCGGCCAGCCCGAGCCGAGCGCCAGATTCACCAGCGGATAAAACGGCATGTGGAACTCCTTCGGCGTGTCGAAGCTCCAGATGAACTGACGGTCAAGGTAGAAGCTCGTCTTGTCCGCTTGGATATCGACGCCGTAGGTGTGATAATCACTGTTCAGAATTCCGTCCTGGACGGTTTGCCAATGGCCACCAGTGGTGTTCTGGCCGCCTTGGCTCTGACGCCAGATATGGAAGCCCATGCTGAATTCGTAGGGCGCGCGTCCATAATATTCCAGGACGTCGATTTCGGCGGTGTATTTCGACCGGTCGAGCCCGATGAGCCAGAATGCCGGCCACACGCCCTTGCCCGGCGGCAGCTTCATTCTGGCTTCGAAATAACCGAACTGCTGCGAAAAACCTTCCCCCTTCGGGTTCACCGACGAGAGCAGCCCCGAGCGCCATGTGCCGTCGGCCTCCTTGCGCGCTTCGATCTTCAGAATTCCCTGACCTGTGGTAAACGGAAAGCCGGGAGCCGGATCGGTGAAACGGGCATCACCGAAGTCGCCGTTCCAGGGCGTATGGGCGATCCAGCGGGAGCTTTTCTCTCCCCAGGCCGAAACGTCGAGACTGTCGAAACTCTCCTCGAACGTCAGCTGGTATGCGTTGATATTGAGCGGTTCCTGGGCCACACTCGGTCGGCCCGGCAACGCCCCCAGACCGAGAACGACGAGCAAACCCAAAACCTTAGAAGATATTCCGTAACGCATCCCGCTCCTCCGAAAACGCCAAACCAATCGTTGGACTGCACTTGTCTCGATCATGAAGTGAGAACCCCGTTTCGTCGCGGCATGAGCCTTTGGACGACGATGGTCTCGATGCCGTCGGGTCTTCCCAGAATCTGCCACACGAGCAGCGCGAAAGCCCAGAAGATCGCCACTGCCGCCCCGCCGCAAAGCGCCAGGCCGACGACAAGGTTGAGGCCGACAGGCATGGCGGCGAGCATCGGCTCCGCCCAGACCAGGAAAGCGATCATCGGCAAGCTCGCGGCCAGCGGCCGGCAAAACGAATTCAGCTGCGCGGCAAAACTCGCGCCGATCAGCCGCCGCGTGATGACCAGCGATGCGCCATAGGCGACGAGGACTGCCACGATCCGCGCGCCCAGCGCCCCCGCCACCTGAAAATAGGCGATACCCAGGACGGTGACCGGAGCCCTGACGGCGAACTCGACAAACATCCTGAGAGCGACATAACGGGTATTGTTCATCACCATGGCCAATGGCGGCATCATGTTCGTGGGAAGGCCAAGCAGGCTGACAAGGCACAGCCATTGCAGGATCGGCGCGGACGATACCCACTTCTCACCGACGAGAATCCGTACGGTCGGCTCGGCGAGAAGGGCAAGCGCGATGAGAATGGGCGCCGCGACGAAGGTGATCGCATTCGTTGCCTTGAGATAGGCGGCAACCAGGTTGCGGCGGTCTTCGACAGTGGAAAATGCCGCCATCAGCGGACGCAGCAAGGGCCCGACGAAGGTCTGATATGGAATACCGGCGATATTGTCGGCGACGCTGAAGGCGCCGAAGGTCGACAGACCGGTAAAACGCGGCAGCAGCAGCCGGTCCAGCTGCCAATTGATCGAATTCAGCACCTGCGACACAGTATTCCAGCTGATCATGTCCTGAAAATGCTTCCATTCGGAAAGGCTGAATGTCGGTCGCATCGGCGCAAAGACATAGGACGTGATCATCGCCGCGGTCGGGCCGGCGACCGCTCCGATCGCCAGCCCCCAATAGCTGCCTGTTGCCACAGCTACCCCTACCCCGAACAGCAATGTCGATCCCTTGGCGATGAGATCGAGCGCGAACTCGCGTTTAAAATCGAACCGCTGCATGAAAAGAACCATGCGCGGACTGATCGTGCTGCGCATGGCAGGCGCGATCGAGAGAACGGCGACAAGGGCGAAAAGCCGGGAATCGTCGTAGATCAGCGCCATCGGCCAGGAGATGATCATCATCAGCAGGCTGATGGCGAACCCCCTCAGCAGGCTGAGAGTGAAGGCCGTGGCAAACATCTCGTTCGAAGGCGACGGCTGGCGCATCAGGGCCTGCGTCAACGGCAGATCCAGGATCGCCTCGACGATGACCAGGACCGAGGTCGCGATGGCGACCAGGCCGAAATCCGCCGGGCTCAACAGCCTTGCCAGGACAAGCAGGCTGACGAAATCGAGCATCCGCGCCAGGAATTTTCCGCTGATGGTCCAGATGCTCGCCGTCGCCGTCCTCTCAGATACGCTTGACATGATCTATTTAACTATTCCTCGTCGAGGGTTTGAGATGGCTTCGGTCGCAGCGGCGGGGCAGCGAGCTCCGCTCCTTCCCGTCAACCCGCCCGTCTTCTGAAGACGTCTGCGGATCGGTCGCCGTGGCTGGACAGCTGTTGCTCGATGAGACCGGACAGACGATCGCGGAATACGGCGGAGGAGAATTTCAGCGAGTGCGCGCGGATTGCGTGCGGATCGATATCGTCCTCGACCTCCTCGAATGCGGCCATCGTTTCCAAAAGGGCTTCCGTCGTCTGCTCAGCGAAGCGAAAGCCGACCTGCGGCGACGACACGGTTTCCCTGGCGCCGCCGGCGTCGAAGGCCAAGACCGGCCGCCCGGATGCCATGGCTTCCACCGGCAGGATGCCGAAATCCTCCGTGCCCGGAAACAACAGGGCGCGGCATCGTGACAGGTGGTCGCGCAGCACGTTGAAGGGCTGATGACCGAGAAACTCGACGGTCGGTCCGGCGATCGACTTCAGATAGGGCAATTGTTCGCCCTCGCCGATAACAACCAGCTTTCGCCCGGCCTCGGTGCAGGCGCGCACCGCAATATCCGGCCGCTTGTAGGTGGTCAGCTGTCCGGCATAAAGGTAGAATTCGCCTTTCCCTTTCCCCACCGCAAAATCATCGGTGGCAACGGGCGGATGGATGACGATGGATTCCCGGTCGTAGAAGCGGCGAATGCGGCTTGCGACATAATCGGAGTTGGCAACGAACACATCGACGCGCGAAGACGTCGTCACGTCCCAGGCGCGCAGCATCGGTGCGGTAATCGACATCAGGGCGCGGCCTACCCAGGGAAGGCCATGGCGATAGACATGGAACTGATCCCAGATATAGCGCATCGGCGAATGGCAGTAGCAGACATGGAGAGCGTCGGCGCGCGTGATGATGCCCTTGGCAGGCCCGGATTCGCTCGACAGCACCAGATCGTAATCCTGCAGATCGAACTGCTCGAGCGCGAAGGGCATCAGCGGCAGCATCTTGGTATAATGCCGCTGCGCGCCGGGGATCTTCTGCAGGAAGGAGGTGCGGATGTTCCGCGTCTTCAGAAAATCGCTGATGCGATCCCGGTTGCAGACCAGGGTGAAAATATCGGCCTGCGGAAACATGCGGCACAGTTCTTCGACGACCTTCTCGCCGCCTCGCATCGAAACGAGCCAGTAATGCACGATAGCGACGCGAAGCTGCTTGGCTTCGCCTGCGCTTCCGGCCGCGGCGACGCGTCTTTTCGCCATCACAGGCGCATCGCCGAGAAAGGCTCGCGCGTCGGGAAGAGAGGTTGTTGCTTTAAGGGTCAACTGAATACTCCTTGTCTCGCCGCACCGTCTGCCAGTTCGGCAACCACATTCGTCGAAATCAGGCTGTGATATTCGGCAAGAAGCGCGTCGCGCCATTCCTCGTGTGTCGAGGCGAGATCCGGCGACTTCAGGAAAGCCCGCTCGCTCATGGCGCGGACCTCTTGCCTCGACATCTGGCTAAATCGCGCCAAAGTCTCGGCAAAGGCGCTTTCGTCGGCCGTATCGCAGGCAAGCGCCATGCCGGCTCTTTCCATTTCCTCGGCGAGAAAGGCGCTGCGCGACATGATGACGGGCAGACCGCTCCTGGCCGCTTCGATAGCGACGAGACCGAACGGCTCGGGGTAGCGCGAGGGCATCAACAACGCCCGCGCCTGGCGGATGGTCGGGCCGATCTCCGCATGCGACTGCCAGCCGACGGCCCTGACGTGATCTCCCGACGCTCTGACCAAAGGCATCAGCGGTCCGTCCCCGATCACGCAGAGCCTGGCGCCGGCTCTGCGCGTGGCAGCTATGGCGTCCTCGACGCCTTTCTCTTCGTCCAGTCGACCGATAAAGACAAACTCGTCGTTGGCCTCAGCCTCGATGCGTTTGATCGAGAGGGGCGCGACGGGATTGCGGATCGTCGTCAGCCGTTCGGGCCGATACCCGGCGCCGACGAGAAAACTCGCCATCTTCTCGTGCAGCAGGATTATCCGGCCGAAATCGGCCTGATCCTTCAAGAGCCGGAGGACATTGGAGCCGCGGGCGACCCGCCATAATTTGTGCGAATAACTTCTCTTGTCGCAGGCCGTCGCAATGCAGCTTCCGCCGAGCGGACGTCGAAGGCAGATCTCCTGCGCCTGATAGTCGAAGAAGGCGCCGTTGGGGCAGGCCGTGAAGAAATCATGCGCGTGAACCACGCATCGTCCGGCGACCGGCGCCAGCGCCTTGAAAATCGCGGGAGACAGGATCTGGTGCCAGCCATGCACGTGGTAGACGGTGTTGGCGGTATCCTTCGCAGCAATCCAGTTCGCCACCATGCGGACGGCGGCGCCGTTGTGAATGCCGGTGACAAAAGCCTTCGCACGCTCGGCGCTGAGCAGGTCGCGGCTGTTCAGTCCGACCATCGAGACGCCGAGCGCGACAAGCTCCGCATTGGCGGCGTCGTCCCCGCAAATATAAGTCACGGGGATGTCGAGCCCGCGAAAAAGCTTGGCAGACAGCACCGCCAGGCCTGTCGCACCGCCTCTGGCCACCGAATAGTCGTCGATGATGACCACACGATCGATCTTTGTCGTGCCGAGGCCGGGAAAGCGGCCGAGGCTTGCCGTGGATCGGATGGCTTGGGAAAGCGACGGGCGCATCACTTCACCGAAACCGCGCCGTTGGCACAGGCCTCCAGCGCCTTGCGGTTGAGAATGCGGATCTTGCCCTGCCCCCCGTCGATGATCTTGCCTTCCCGCAAGCGCCGCAGGCATTGATTGACCTTCTCGCGCGACGCCGGCAGCGTTGCGGCCAGATCGTTTTGCGAGATGATCAGCTCGTCCCCGCTGCTTGCCGCGTCTTTTCCATAAACAGCAGACAGCCGCAGCAGCGTGCTGGCCAGCCTCGACTGCAGGCTCGACGCCGCATTCGCAATGATCCGGAGCTCAAGCTCCGAAATACGCGCCAGCGCCCTGGAGAACACCTTTTCGCGAAAGCAGGGATCGCTGGCATACATGTCGCGCAACAGGCGGCCCTCGAAGAAATGCAACTCACAATTGGAGCCAGCTCGGTATTCGAGGCTCAGTGTCTGCCTGCGCAGAACCTCGAGCTCGCCGATCAGACCTGATTTCGGGATGATCTCGACGATGAATTCCCTGCCGTCGGGCAGCATCGTGCTTGCGCTGACCACCCCCGCATGCACGCGAGCGAACATATCGATCAGGACGCCGGCTCCGGCGATGACCTCGCCGCGCCGGAAGCGCCGGACGCTCGACCGGCAGGAAAGGAATTCATCGTCGAGCACTATGCGGCTGCCGAGATGAATGCCGCCGCTAGCCGAAACCGCCGCCTTGCCGATGCCGGCCCTGCGATCTGATGCGTGTGTCACCCCATCCATGCGCATAACTCCGAGTACTCGAATGACCATAGGCAATGCTGCACTGCATCATTTAAATCACCTTAATATGCAAGTCAAATAACATCGCTGATATATGTGGTAAAGACGAAGTCTACATTGAGTTTAAAAAGAAAAAATATATCAAATCTCGAAATCAAAAACTCGGAGCGACCAAAGAACAATCGTATTCTTGAATCAAGCGTGCCCATCAAAAAGCCTTATGCATTAAAAATAAGCAATAATCGAAGTGATGATATCAAAAACACAAATGAATTTTAGTTGTTTAATCACCTCTAATTAGGTTAGATCGCGATTTAGAATGATAATAAGTTAATCCAGGCGCGGTCAAAATTCTCTTCTGCCGTTTTAGTAGCATAAAGAATTTATTAAGGATTATGACCTTGGTAACAGACAACCAGAGTGCGGCGCAGCAAAGTTTGAACGGTTCTTAATCGGAAAGTTTTGGAGACCCCGATGGCATGGGAAGCACATAGTTTCGAAGCATGGTCACGTGCCGGGCAGTCTGCGAAAGGCGGCGGCCTCCATACCTCCCAGCCTCATGCGGCAGGCAGATCCTCCAAGCGCGCGCTCGATTTCCTGATGGCGATCACCGCCCTGATCCTGCTTTCCCCGCTTCTGCTGCTCGTCGCAATGATCGTGAAGCTCTCCGACCGCGGCCCGATCTTCTATTCCCATACACGCATCGGTTTCGGCGGCGTGCCGTTCGGATGCCTCAAGTTTCGCACGATGAAGACCGATGCGAGCGCTCAGCTTGCCGAATTGCTGCAAAACAATCCGGCGGCGCGAAGCGAATGGGAAGCGACGCGCAAGCTGAAGGATGATCCGAGGATCACGGCCGTCGGCGAGATCCTGAGGCGATCGAGCATTGACGAGCTTCCCCAGTTGTTCAATGTCGTACGTGGCGAAATGAGCCTGGTCGGCCCCCGGCCGGTCACCGCCGAGGAATTGCCGCGCTACGGCGAGCATATGTGGGCCTATATGGCCGTTCGTCCTGGACTGACCGGTCACTGGCAGACCAGCGGGCGCAACGATGTCAGCTACGAGCATCGGGTTTCCCTCGACGTTCACTACATCAACAATTGGTCGCTCGCCCGGGACTTCGTCATCATCGCCAAGACCATTCCCGCTCTGTTTACCCAGCGTGGCTCCTACTGAGCATTAAAGGGGAGAGCTGCCGATCATGCCCGACATCGGAAGACACGTTCCTCCCCCGTCCCTTCCAAGCTGCAAGTACTTGGTCACCCGGTACCTGGTTACTCCGTGATACCGCCATTTTGGATTAGGACAACATGACCTCAAGCACGATCTTCAGTGGTGTTTCTCCGCTATCTCTGCCTGCCGCAACCACTGGCGGGAATTCGCCGCTGACATTGCGGGATATGTTCTTCTTTCTCAGGATGCGCTGGCTGTGGATCGTGGCGACGACGATCGCCTTCCTCGCAGTGGCCGGGAGCTACCTGCTGACCGCCGAGCCGACTTTCGTTGCCAGCACGCAGCTCGTGATTTTCCCCCAGGTGAGCGGCTCCGAAGCACAGAGGGCTTTCGCGGAAGACGCGTTCATAGAGGGGCAGCTGGAAATTGCCAGATCCAGCGATGTCGTCGGTGGAACGGTAAGGGCGCTTAGCCTCGATACCGACCCTGACTTTGTCGACCAGACGCCTTCGCTGCAGGACAGGGCGAAGAACTGGTTGATGGGGATCTCTTCGGAACCGGATGTATCTCAGGAAACGGCAGCCGCAGCAACGCATGAAAGACGACCGCAGACGGAGCAGGAGCGGATTTACGACCGGGCGATCGCCACGCTGGCGAACATGGTGGGAATACGCCGGATCGGCAGTTCGACGATCATCGAGATATCGGCTGCGGCGTCGACCCCTCAGAAGGCCGTCGACATCGCCGACACGCTCGCCAAGCAATATATCCAGAAGAATATCTCGATGAAGGCTAATGCCTCCCGGCAATACAGCGAATGGCTGGAGAAATTCGTCAGCGAGCAACAGCGTGGACTGGCCGAAGCTGCCAGCGCCCTGGCCAGCTTCACCAGCAATCCGCGCGATCAGTTCAAGCTTGCCGAGTTGCAGAGCGCGACGGATGCTCGCCGCACCCTCTATGAAAATACCTTGAACCAGCTGACCGAAGCCAGACAGCGCATCACCTACCCGGTATCCGACGCCACGATCGTCTCGCGGGCCACGCTGCCTCTTTCCAAGGCCAGACCACGCAGCGCGCTTGTCTTAGCCTTTGCGGCGGCGGTTGGTCTCGGCGCCGGCCTGGCGCTCGCCATGATAAGGCATGCCGGCGATCGCCGGATCGTCCGCCCCCATCAGATCGCGGAAGCCGCTGGTTTGTCCTTGGTCACTCTGCTGGAGACATCGAAGCTGACCCGGAATGGACACTCCCGGCGTTTCATCGCCGCCGGCACGGGCAGCAGCACCGCAGCCGCCTATCCCGTTATTCCAGGCATGGCGGAACTGAGCGCAACTGTCGTCGGTCTTCGACGCAAGCGCCGGGTCGTCATTGGGATCGTCGCCGTCAATCCCGGCGGCGGGGCCTCGACCATAGCATGCGAACTTGCCGTGCTGTCGTCGATCTCAGGGGCTCAGACGCTGCTGATCGATGCGGCCGCGCAGAAATCCTCGCTCAGCAAATCGATCGCGCCCCATAGCTCCACGGGCCTTGTCGATGTTCTCGACAATGGCGAACTGATCCAGGCGGCGGCATTGCCCCTCACCCCGACGCTGAAATTCCTTCCCCTAGGCAAGGTCGAAGCGGTGACGCCGGCCATTCGCCTGAGTTCACGCCGCACGCAGTTGAGCTTCGCCGACCTGAAAAAGGAGTTCGACGCGATATTCGTCGACATTTCCGCATTCTCCGCTTCGCCGGATGCCAATGCGATTGCGCCGGAGCTGGACGGAGTCCTCGTCGTCACCTCGCACGGGCGCACCTCGATCGACGACACCATGCGCGTCATCGATACCCTGCGCAATGTCGGCGCCGAGATCCTTGGCGTGATCATCAACCATGCACCGAAGAGAATGCAGTCATGACCTCGACTTCGGCAGGAGCAACCAGACAGGACGACTCGGTCAGTTCGACGTCTGTTCCTTGCGGCCCTGAAGCCATGGGCGCGCGCGAGCGCCGCCCATGGCGAATTGCCGTGGGGATCGCTTCGGCAGGCCGCCCGTCGATATTGCGGGAAACGGTCGATTATCTCCTGAGCCTGCCGGATCAGGCGGAGCGGCTGATCGTCTGCGTGCCCGTGATCGACGATGCCGCCGGGCTCGCCGAGCGCCCCGACGTGGAAGTCATCGTCGGCAGCCGCGGCCTGACCTCCCAGCGCAACAGGATCATCGAGGCCGCTGCGGCCGATACGGATATTCTGATCTTCCTGGACGACGACTTCATCCCCGCCGCGACCTTCCTGTCGCGGATTGCCGCCGTCTTTGCGGCAAAGCCCGACGTGGCGATCGCCACCGGCGAAGTCCTGGCCGACGGCGTTCTCAACGGCGGCCTCAGCATGTCAAAGGCCCTGCAGGTTCTGGAAACCGCCGGCGAAGGCGCCGAAAAGGTGACGGAGGTCTATAACGCCTACGGATGCAACATGGCGGTTCGCCTTGCATCCGTTCTCGAGCACGAGCTTACTTTTGACGAGCAGCTGCCGCTCTATGGCTGGCTCGAGGATGTCGATTTCAGCCGGTCCATCGCCCGCTACGGCAGGTCCGTGCGTGTCGAAGGCGCCCGCGGCGTGCATCTCGGCGTCAGATCCGGGCGCCAGCCCGGCCGAAGACTCGGTTATTCGCAGGTTGCCAATCCTGTCTATCTGATCCGGAAGGGCACGATGTCGAAAGGCCGTGCAATCGCACAGATCGGCCGCAACATCCTGGCGAACGCGTCGGGCCTGTTGTTCAAAGACCGCCTGGTCGACCGTTGGGGACGCTTGAACGGCAATGTGCTGGCGCTGTCCGATCTTCTGATCGGCCACGCCTCTCCGTCCCGCATTCTCGAATTCGGCAATCCGTCGCCGCGCGAGATGCATTCCCCGTCGATCGCAACGAAACGGAGATAGATCAATGCAGCCTACATCCTGGTCCGATCGCCTCGTCTCCGCGGCACTCGCTTTGCTGGCATTCTGCTGCCTGACTGGCTGGAGCGTCGCCCATGCGCAGACGTTCACCCTCGTAGCCGAAGACAAGGTAAGACTGCGCGTCGTCGAATGGCGCTCATCGGATTCCCGCTATGCCAGCTGGGAAGCTCTAGACGGTGTCTATACCATCGACGATACCGGCGACCTGTCGATCCCGATCGCAGGCCATGTACAGGCGACGGGAAAGACGACCGAAGAGCTCGCCGATGCCATCGCTGGCGCACTGGCCGAAAAGGCCAACCTTCCCGGCAAGCCCTATATCGCCCTGGAAATTGCCGAGCATGCACCGATCTTCGTGACCGGAACCGTGCAAACTCCCGGGCGCTATCCCTTTGAACCCAACATGACTGTCATGAAGGCCGTCAGCATCGCCGGCGGCTTCCTGCGGGAACGCGAGGACAATACCTACTTCGAGCGCGACCGGATCCAGGCTGCCGGCGCCTACCGAACGGCCGTTCTCAACCGGCGCGATCTGTTGATGCGACAGGCGCGGCTCCGCGCGGAGATCGCCGGCGAGCAGAGTTTCGAGATCCCTGCAGAACTCTTGGGAACGGCCGATGTGGACAGGCTGAAGGCACAGGAATTGAACCTGATGCGGCTGCGGCGTGTCGATATCGATAGCCAGATCGAAGCGGCAAACGACCTCACCCGTCTCTATGGCCAGCAGGTCGAGTCGCTTGCGGCCAAGATCAGTTCGCAAAAACGGCAGATCGACCTTGCCCAGAAGGAACTTGATAACGTCAACAACCTGATGAGCAAGGGCCTGATAAGCAATTCCCGTCAGGTTTCGGTCGACCGCTGGGTGGCGGATGCGCAAGGCACGCTGATCGATCTCGAAGTCGCACTGACCACGGCCCGTCAGGGCCTCAGCGAAGCCGACCGTTCGAAGATCAACATCGTCAACAGGCAGAACAGCGAAAACCAGGAATTGCTCAACCAGGTCAATCTCGCAATCGGCAGGGCGGCGATCGATATCCAGGTGGCCCAGCTTCTGGGCGAACAGGCCGGCTACGACGCTCAACTGGCCCAGATCAATACCGACGCGCCGGGTCTCGGCAGAGCGCAGAAGAACTACAGGATCGTGCGTCGCAATGACGACGGGACCTCTCGCACCATCGCGGCGGACGATCAAACCGCATTGCTGCCGCACGATCTCATCGAGGTCGGCTTGGACACGAATCTTCAGGCGCCATCTCCGCCGCCGCAGACCGCACCGCAGAAACAGAGCTCGACAGCCCCATCGTCCGTTGTGGCCGGGGATAATCGGCCGGCCGCCGGCTGGATATCGCCGACAGGCTCGAATTAGGTGGCGGCTGTGATTATCGACGACATCGGCGGCTTTCGCCTCGGCCGCTCACTCTCCGGAACGGGATCTGAAGCATGTCGATAGAACCGATCGGTTTCATCGTTCTGTTGCTCGGCGTGCTCAGCGTGGTCAACGGCGCGCGCTTTGCTATTACGATCCTCTGCCTGTCGACGCTGCTGGGAGCCGCGGCGGCTCTGCAATTGCCGGCGCTCGGCGGCAGCAGCATCCAGCCAAGCCATCTTCTGGTACTCTTTCTCGTTGTCGCAGCGCTGCTGCGCCCGGCTCAAACGCAGGCCCTCCTGGCCAGCATTGCCTATCCAGGCCCTGGCTTCTGGTTTGCCGCCTACATCCTGTTTTCCGTAGCATCGTCTTTCTTCCTGCCCCGCATCTTTGCCGGCGCGACCCTCGTTTACTCCTCGGCACGAGACGCCTCGGGCATGATGTCGACAGTGGCCGCTCCGCTGTCGCCGGGTTCGTCCAATCTCAGCCAGTCCGTCTATCTGCTCGGTGACCTCGCCTGTTTTGTCGTCGTCGCGGGGCTTGCGAGACTCGGATATGCCCGTTTCATTGCACGGCAGCTGATCGTCGCGTCGATCGTCTGTTTTGCCCTGGCATTGATTGATATCGGAACCTTCCTGACCGGCCAGTCCTACCTGCTCGATGTCATTAGGAATGCAAATTATACCATGCATACGGCCGAAACGATCAGCGGCTTCAAGCGCATCGTTGGCCCGTTTCCCGAAGCAAGCATGTACGGCGCCGTCGCGCTGGCCTATTTTTCCTTCACACTCATGCTCTGGCTGGAGCGTGTTGAGAGCCGCCCGGCGGGACTTGCAACGCTTTTCATCGGCCCGACGATCGTCCTTTGCACGTCGACGACCGCCTATATTGCCGGCATGTTCGTCGTCTGCATGTTCGTGCTGTTCTGCCTGAAACGGCTGATCGGCGGCCCGGCCACGACCCCGCATGTCACACTCCTGGTGATCACGCTGTTCCTGATCCCTTGCGGCATCGTTGCCCTCAGCCTTGTCCCCGATGCGTGGGATTCCATCGTCGGCCTGGTGAACACCACGCTGTCGGACAAGCTGCAATCGCAATCCGGCGAAGAACGCACCGCCTGGAATACGCTGGCATTGATCGCATTCGTCGATACCGCCACCTTCGGCGCCGGGCTCGGCACGGTTCGAGCCTCGAGTTTTATCGCCGCATTGCTTTCCAATGTCGGATTAACAGGCACTCTTCTCTTCGCCACCTTCCTGTACAGCCTTGTAAGAGCGTCCGGCCGGCACATATCAGGCGATCGGCAGACGCACGCAATCGGAAACGCGGCGGTCATGGCATCGATCGGCCAGGTCGCCTCGGCGGCGATATCGGGAAGCGGCACCGATCTCGGCCTGCTGTTCAGCACCACGGCGGGCCTGGCGGCCGGGTGCCTGGCGGTAACCAATATCTCACCGCGACGCGCAACCCGATGGCTTGCCAACCGGCCCCCGCTGGAGACATCGACCTCTCTGATGAGAGCGCCGATGGTTTCGACACGATGATGCCCGCGCTCGAACTCCGCCCCGGCGCGGATTGGTCTGGTCACAGCATCGGCGTGTCCGCGCTGGGTCGGAGCCGGCCGGCCGCGTCGTGTCTTTCAAGGATCGCGGCTGGAAACAGCCCGTCTGCCGAGGACTCTAGGTCAATATCAGCCTTGCTGGCGCTCGCTGGTGGTCGCGACATTGTCTGCGACGGAATTATTTTGCCGCAGCCTGGCACTGCGGCGCAAAAGCCCCGACACGAACACACCCGCCAGATAGCCGATTTCCATGAGCACGAGGATGGCGAAACCGGAGAGGATCGCCGCGATCACGGAAGACCCATTGGCAAAAGCCACGCTTCCGAAGCCGATTGCCACGAGGAATGCAAAAATTGCGAAAGCCCAAGCACGGATGGAGGCCCCGGCGGCGATCGAAATTGCGACTGCCACGACTGTGGTGATCAACATGGCAATACCCCTTCCCTCTGCATTCCGACAAGGATCCCGGCACCGATGGTCGTACCGCGAAACAAGATGTCGAAACACAGCCTGGTGACAGGCAAGGCACTCTTCATGGTGAATATCTCAACAATGAACACACATAAGCCGCCGATGGCCAGATCCGATTCAGCCACGCCCGGACTGGACGCGGCTATATATACCGAACGGGGCCTTCATATGACAGACCCATCGGCTCAATTCACAACCGTTCCCTCGACGGGAACGACAATGCCGGCTCATTCGTATTGCGCACAATCGGAAGGATGATGACATGAACAATCAGTGCGTCGTCTACGTCACGGATGTCGAGTATTCATTTCCGACTATTCTCTCCGCACTTCAGGCTCGCAAATTCGCAAGCCCCGCGACCGATGTCTGCGTCCTCATGTCGGAACATCTCGATAATTTCGAAGAGCTGAAAGCCCTGCTTGCAACGAGCGGGGTCGACTTGATTGATGCGACGGAAGCGCTGCAGGAGTCGCTCGGCAAGCTCGACGGTTCGCATTTCCAGGGACGCATCAGCGTCAGCACTATGGCCAAGCTGGTCCTTTGCGAGATCCTGCCTGTCAACTATACCCAGATCATCTACCTTGATGGGGATACGCAGATCGTCAGCGATCTCGGGAGGCTGGAAAATGCCCGTGTGCCCGAGGGCAGGTTTTTCGCGGCGCGCGATTACACCGCGATCCACGACTTCCTCGACACTGGAAAGAGCAGCTACTATTTCAACGCAGGGGTCCTGAAATTCCATCGCAACGGCTGGATCGGGCAGGAGGCGCTTGAGCTTTTTGCTAAAAACCCCGAGGCCTGCGAGGGCAAACATGATCAGGGCGCGTTGAATTATGTCTGCGGTTCATCGCTCATCCTCGTTTCGAACCGCTGGAACTTTCCCAAACAGTTCCTTCATCTGGTGAACATGTCTTCCTTGTCGATCGTTCATTATATGGCGCATCCGAAGCCGTGGCATGGCACTTTCTTTCCTTGGACCGACCGGGAAAGCCAAGTTTACGTCGACCTGCGCAAAGCACATCCGATTTACAACGCGCTGTATCGCGGAATAAGCTTCGACCGTAAAATGCTCTATAAATACCGATCGATACGAGCCCGCATCGAACACGCAGTTGAGAAAGGCAGGCCCCATCCGCGGGTCCAGAGCCTACTGGTCGGCGGCGACTACGCCGTATGATGGTGTGTTGTTCGTCAGACCTGAGGATTCTCCGCGTAAGCGATGTCGGGATTGCCGGCGGACGCGCAACTGTTCATCCATTCATCCCAGAATGGATAATGTTCAGGACACAATATGAGTTATAGCGCTTCCGCCGCCAGTATCTCGCATTACCTAAAAGCCCGCCTGCGCCGGACGCTCAAGGCTCGACAGGTTCGCTACGACCTGCTGCGCGGCGGGCTCAAGCAGGCGCGTCACGTCGTCATCTGCGTCATCCGCGACGAGGGGCACCGGCTGGCATTCTTCCTGCAGTATTATCGCGATCTCGGCTTCGAGCACTTCATCTGCATCGACAACGGCTCGACCGATGGCACTGTGGAGTTGCTGTCCAGCTTCGATGATGTCTCCCTTCTTTCGGCTCACGGCTCCTACAAGGCGGCGAGATTCGGAAACGACTGGATCAACGAAGTCATCAACCGGCACTGCCGGGAGAAATGGGTTCTCTATGTCGATGCAGACGAGTTTCTAGTCTATCCGCATTGCGACACACGGCCGATCGATCAGTTGACCGCCTATATCGATTCCACCGGTGGCCATTCGCTGCGCTCTGTCATGATCGACATGTACAGCCCGCATCCCGTTCTTGAAAACATATGCGAGCCCGGCCGCAATCCGATTGAGGTCTGCAATCTCTTCGACCGATCCGGCTATGTCGCGCATTTCGACAAACGCAACTGTACGATATGGATCAAGGGCGGCGTTCGCGGGCGCGTCTATTTCCACGACCGACTCTGGGACGGCCCCGCGCTGAACAAGATCCCGCTGGTCTACGTCCAGGGTGAACGTCTTTTTCTCAAGTCATCACACCAGGTCTGGCCGCTCTCTCTCAATCTGGGCGACATGCACGGAGCGCTCGGCGTGTCCGGCGCGCTTCTGCATTTCAAGTTCCTGTCGACCTTCGTGCACAAGGTTGCCGACGCGGCGCACCGATCCCAGCACACGGAGGAATATACCGTATATTCCTCGAGCAAGGACATGGACGACTTCGTCTATGACGATACGGGCACTTACAGAAGCTGGAAGGACCTCTCCGATCACGGGCTCATCCAGGGTGAAGGGTGGAAATACTGGCGGAATGCGTCAGAGAGCGAGGTCTGACGCTCGCAACCGCAACGGATGGGTCAAGTGGGGGATTGTCCAACAATCCAAAGTCCGCAGCGTCCCTTGCGCGCCCGAAAAGACGGGCAACGCTGTAGCGGCGGATTGTGGGAGTTTTCCGCCGTTTGCTCCTTTTATTTTATCAGAGCAAAGTTCAGGCGAGGGACGTCTCACCCTCGGCATAGGCTTCAAGCGCTTTCCGATTGAGAATACGGATTTTGCCTTGCGTCCCGTCGACCACTTTGCTCTCGCGCAAGCGCCGCAGGCACTGGTTGACCTTTTCACGCGAGGCCGGCAGCGTCGCGGCCAGGTCATGTTGGGAGATGATCAGTTCGTCGCCGTTGTTCTGCGCATCCGTTCGGTACAAGGCAGAAAGACGCAGTAACGTCCGTGCCAATCTCTGCCGCAAATTCGATCCGGCGTTGGAAATGATCCTCAGCTCGAGTTCGAAAACACGCGCCAGCGCCTTCGACAGGATCTTCACCTGGAATTGCGGATCGTTCGCACACAGGTCCCGCAGCAACCGGCCGTCGAAATAATGCAGTTCGCAGTCCGACGAGGCCCGATATTCCAGGCTGAGAGATTGCTTGCGCAGCACCTCCAATTCGCCGATCAAGCCGCCTTTCGGAATGATCTCCACGATAAACTCCCGTCCATCGGCAAGCGGGGTGCTTGCATTGATCATTCCGCGATGGACGCGGGCGAACATATCGATGAGGACACCAGCGCCGGCAATAACCTCACCGCGGCGAAATTTTCGAACACTCGTGCGGCAAAACGGAAACTCGTGATCCAAATCCGCCCGGCGGCCGTATTCATTACCTGCAGGTCCACAAGTAACCGCTTCGCCCGTTTGCGGAGCGCTTCCTCTAGTCCTGCCGCCTCGGATGTCAATCATCCCGTCCATTCGGAGTAACTCCACGCAGATTAATTGGGTTTACTGCTGCCGGAAACATTCGTAGTGGGTTAAATTAGAAAGTCAAATAATAATAATATAAAAATTTCGTGTTAAAACTATACATAAATATGACAAACCCTCATATTTGAATATCTTAAAATTGCTATTAAATTCTATTGGAATGAAATTTCAGAAGCTACGTGACACTTTTTATACAATTAACGGCGGCTGCTTGCCGATAGAATAAATCAAGAAACATCGGGGATAAATGACAAACAAAAATAGATGTAATTAATATTTAAGATGCACCGTCCGTAGATAAATAATTATTTTAAGTATTCACAAGACTTTCTTTGGGATATAAATAAATTATTCACGATTATGACCTCGGTCACAGACATCAAACTTGGATTAAAACAAGCTTTGGCTGTGATTTCTGGGATTTGTCTAACGGAGACCCGGATGGCGGGAAAAAATCAGCGCATCAACGTAACCCAACCTTGGCGGGACTTTGCCGGAGCCCGGCAGGACAGGCATCCTTTCAACTCGTCACAATCCCATACGATCAGCAGAATTCTGAAGCGTGCGCTGGATATCCTCATTGCGGCAAGTCTCTTATTACTTCTGTCGCCGCTCCTTTTATCGGTGGCTGTCATCGTCCCCTTAAGTGACGGGGGCGCTATTTTCAATTCCCGTCGTCGGATCGGCTATAAAGGAAAAGAGTTTGGTTGCCTCAAATTTCGGACAGTGAGATCCGCCGCAGCGGTGAACGGGCATGTGACGGTGATCGGCGATGTATTGGAGCGGTCAAACCTTGAGAAGCTTCCGCAATTGATCAACGTGTTGCTTGGCCACATGAGCCTCGTCGGGCCCCAGGCGATTACAAAGGAAGAGCTGCCGCGTTACGGTGAACATGCCGATGCCTATTTGTCCGTCCGTCCAGGCCTGACTGGTCATTGGCAAAACAGCGGGCGCAGCGACATCAGCTCTCAAAATAGAGTTTCCCTCGATGTCGACTATCTGTCCAAATGGACGCTCGCGCGGGATTTCGTGATCATCGCAAAAACGGTGTTCGGCCTGCTTTCCCGGCATGCCTTGCTGCCCAGGCAAGACCTATGACGTTCTGACACCACGCATAGCGAGATAATCCTCGCCAAGGTCCTATCCCGCCGCAGTCATTACCCTATCCGTGAGGGCGTTTGCCGGTCACATGCGGGCGCTCGGCGATGGCGTTCTTTCTCCGGCGTTTTTGCACATGCGCCCACAATGAGAAGGCGAATAGCCCCGCCAGATAACATATTTCCATCAATGCAAGCAGTTCGAGGCAAGAAACGCTCGCTTCCCCAAAGGAAGAGCCGTTCAGCAGGATCACGACACCCCAGGCGGCGACCAGCAGAAATGCGAAAATTGCGAAGGCCCAGGCGCGAATTGTCGCTCCGGCGACGACGGAGACTGCAACCACGATGAGGGTGCTCTTCAGCATTAATCTGCTCCTCTCTTCACACCTCCTTCAAGCCGCGGTCAGCGCTGAAAGCATGACGAAACCTGAAGTCGAAACGAGGTTCGATTAAAGTATTTTATCGGTTATCGTTAAAATATCGCTAATACCGCCCAAACAAGTCGAATGAACCTCTGTCGTAGAATATTCGACTACTCATCCAGCAGGGGCGCTCTACGCCAAAAGCCAAGAAATTCGCAGATATCGCGGCCGGGAAGAGTTAGGCATTTGCAGGCTTATACAGCAATCATTGATGCAAGCGCGGCATTCTCCAGTCGAACTCAATATTCGTCCCTTGGGGAAAAGATGGGGCAGCACATGGGTTTAGGATGAGCGCATATGTGCTCGCCGCGAGCCGGATCGCGCTTGCCGGGCAAGCACACGATCTCGACGGTGTCAGCAATTGGCGACGGCCTACTCGAAATTCGGCATGACGACGGGCCGGCTGTTCACCCTTGATGATCGCCACACATAAAAAGCAGGGTTCGCGGCGATGGCGAACCCTGCGCATCCTCGAGCTGTACCCGGAATTGCCGGCCCCGAACCGGAAACCTATTTCGAAACCGCCCCGGCCAGCTGTCGTTTCGTGCCGCGTTGGAGGCTGAGGTTTTCAAGCCAGGTGACTTGTTTCCGCAATTTCAACGCCGGCTTTTCGATGAAGCTCCACGAGAAGGCAGCAAAGCAAGTGGCAACGATGCTGCAGACAATGCCATTCAACAGCCAGTTGTGCGCCCACGGCCCGAGCGCTACGAACGCCTGTTGGATGGGATAGCCATAGAGGAAGACGCCGTAGGAGTAGTCGGCCCCCCTGAGAACGCGAAGTTTGCGGGGTGAGGTCAGACCGAGGAAGACCGTAACATAGCCCATGGCCGGAATGGCAATGAAGTCCCCGAAGGAGGTGAACCAGTAGGCCCACAGGATCACGGCCACCGACGCGAGGAAAATTCTTAGATCCCACAGCACCTTGTCCTTGTAGAGATAAAAGGTCACGCCCACGAGAAAAGCACAAATGAGCAGATTGCCCGACGCGGTCGTGGGCATCGTCGCCCAATCACTTTCATGTTTCCAATACCTTGCAATACCGAAAGCGATGATCAAAGCCGGCGTTGCGATAAGGGCGATCACACGCCGCCTGACCACGCCGAGCAGAAAGAGCACGGCGATCACGGCATAGCACTCAAGCTCGAAGGGCACCGTCCAGAGCTGCCCGTTTACCATCGCGGCATCAGGATTATCCAGGAATACCCCGGGGAGATTGAAGTGAATGTGCCCGGTGACGTTCAGCAGGTAGGTAAAGAACTGAGGATCGGTGAAGTAGTCACGCAGGTCATACTCTGTATAGATCGCTCCGAGTATAAAGGCGGCCAGCAACACCTCCACCGCGAGAGCGGGGTAAATCCGGATAAATCGGTTCCCGAGAAAGGAGATCAATGTCTTCGACCGTTCAAGACTGCCGGCCACCAGGAACCCGCTCAGGACAAAGAACATGGGCAGCACTGACTTGATGACAGGCCGGAAGGGTGATTCCCAGAGAAAAAGGTCATCGCCGTACGTGACGCGGGCCGTATGGATCCAAAGCACTGAAAAGGCTAACAGTAATCGCATGTAGTCGAATCCTGTCGGTCGCCCATTCGCTAGATCAAGCTTTTCGCCGAGAAACATCTGTGCCCCTTTCAGAAGTATTGACGCTGTTTGGAATGGCGCTCTGTTGTCACAGAGCAGCTGCAACATCATTGCCGGATCGGCGCCGCGTGTCAGTGACCACAGGTACATCAGGAAAAAATTGAACGAGAGAGCACGCCTCTCCCGACGACGAGATAGCTGAGCGTCAAGCCCATGGCCCTGTGCTTCCCGAGGCGCCATGCGACGGTCGGAGTGGAAATCCAGGCAATCGGGCGGCGGATTGGATGAGGAACTATGAAATTTCTGGCCACCCTGTTCTGTATTGTTCTCGCCCTTATCGGATCGGGGCTGATCGGCGGCGGCGTCTGGCTGCTCAGCCTTGGCGGCTCACCCTATTATACGATCGTCGGGCTTGCCTATCTGGTGGCAGCACTTCTGCTGTGGCGCCGGAAGACATCTGGCGGCCTCATCGTCCTGGCTGTCGCCATCCTCACCCTTCCCTGGGCGCTATGGGAGTCGGGTCTCAATTTTTGGGCGCTCTTTGCACGGTTGATGTCCCCGATTGCGCTGGCCGGCTTTGCGCTTCTCTTTGCGCCGTCGCTTTCACCTACCGCCAACCGGAAGCTCTTCTATGGCGGCGCCCTGGTCAGCGCTCTCGTCTTTGTCGCGGGTTTCGGTCTCAGTTTCGTGCCGCATGGGATCATCCGTCCCTCCGCCGACATCCCCGCCTACAAGATCGCCAAGGGCGACAACTCGCCCTCCGACTGGACATCCTATGGGCGCAGCACGGCAGGAGATCGCTATTCCCCATTCGATCAGATCAATCGGGGCAATGTTGCCAAGCTCGATCTCGCCTGGACATATCGCAGCGGGAAAAGCGAAGGCGCCGACCAGAACACGCCTCTGCAGATCGGAGATACGGTTTACACCTGCACACCGACAGATGTGATCGCAGCACTTGATGCGGATACCGGCAAACCCCGCTGGACCTTCGACCCCAAGGCGTCAGCCCCCTATTGGCAGCGTTGCCGCGGCCTTGGTTACTACAAGCTACTGCAGGAGGCCCAATCCGCCGATGGTCTTTGCAACGAGCGCCTGGTGCAGACAACGATCGATGCCCGCCTTCTGGAGATCGACAGCAAGACCGGCGCGCCCTGCAAGGGCTTCGGCGACGATGGCACCGTGCTGCTTTCCCAGGGTATGGGTGAAGTCAAATCAGGCTATTATTTCCAGACATCGGCGCCGCTGATCGCCCGCAATCTGATCGTCGTCGGAGGCTGGGTCATCGACAATCAGGAGGTTGGCGAACCCTCGGGCGTCATCCGCGCGTTCAATGTCGTCACCGGCAAGCTCGAATGGGCATGGGACCTCGGCAATCCCGAGATTACCAAACTTCCGCCGGAGGGCCAGACCTATACGCGGGCCACGCCCAACATGTGGACGACGGCCGCGTTCGACGACAAGCTTGGTCTGATCTATGCACCGCTCGGCAATACCACCCCGGATTATTACGGCGTCAATCGCCCTGCTTTCGCCGACCAATACAATGCCACATTGGTAGCGCTCGATGTCACGACGGGACGGGAGAAATGGAAGTTCCAGACCGTGCATCACGACATCTGGGACTATGACCTCCCGGCTCAACCGGTGCTGATCGACCTGCCTGATGCCAATGGCACCAGCGTGCCTGCTCTCCTGCAGACCACCAAACGCGGGCAGCTTTTCCTGCTCAACCGTCAGACCGGCGCACCGCTTGCCGAAGTTCAGGAGAAGCCGGTGCCGCAGCACGGCGGCGCGCCGGAGGAGAAACTGTCTCCGACACAGCCCTATTCCGTCGGCATGCCGACAATCGGTGCGGACCGCGTGACCGAACAGACGGCCTGGGGCCTGACGATGTTCGATCAGCTGGCCTGCCGCATCGCCTTTCGAAGGATGCGCTACGACGGCGATTTCACCCCGATCGGCACCCAATATGCGATCCAGCAGCCGGGAAATCTGGGTGGCCTCAACTGGGGCAGCGTATCGGTCGATTTGCCCAACAACCGCGTCTTCATGAATGATATTCGCGTGCCCAGCCTTTTCGCGCTCATTCCGCGCCAGGACTACGTCGATTTTGCCCTCACGACGACGGCACACGGCCCCTCCGCCCCGCAGCGCGGTACGCCCTATGGCATGGCCACCGAAATGTGGACCTCGAGGCTCCGCGTTCCCTGCACGCAACCGCCCTTCGGCACCGTGACGGCGGTGGATCTGAATACCCGCAAGATCGCCTGGCAGGTTCCGGCCGGGACCGCCGAGGAGCTCGGGCCGTTCAAGATCAAAACCAAACTGCCGATGCCGATGGGCCTGCCGGGTTACGCCGGTACTTCGGCGACCGCCGGCGGCGTCGTGTTCTTCGCCGGCTTCCAGGACTATTATATCCGCGCCTATGATGCCGAGAATGGTACCGAGCTCTGGAAATATCCCCTGCCGGTCGGCTCGAGCGCGACGCCCATGACCTATGTCTCGCCGAAAACCGGCAAGCAATATGTCCTGATATCGGTCGGCGGCGCACCCTATTCGACGGATGCTGGCGACTACGTCTTTGCCTTCTCTCTGAAAAACGGCGATTAGCCTGGCCACCGGGCCGCTCCTCGCCATCGATCCGGACTATGCGGCGGCCCAGGCACTCATTTCCTTCACGCATGTGCTCGACTACATCAACGCCTGGAGCAACGACCCGGAGGAGTCGCTGCGGATCGGGCTGGATCTCGCGCAGCAGGCCGTGGAGATGGCCGAGGAACAGCCGAACGGCCACTTCGCGCTGGGCATGGCTTGCATGTGGAACCGGGAACTGGACCGGGCGCAAGCACAGGTGCAGCAGGGCCTCACGCTTTCTCCCAACTCCGCCGAACTCCTGATGCTGATGGCCCATATCCAGATATTTTCCGGCGATCCCGCAGGCGCTCTCGAAACACTGAATGCATCCATGCGGCTCGACCCGCACCATCCGGAAATTCTTTTCCAATTTCTCGCCGATGCGCACTTTTCTCTCGGTGAATATGAGCAGGCAATTGCTGCGATCGAGCAGCGGCTCCAACACAACGCCCAATCGGAAACCGCCTATGCCCTGCTCGCGTCGTGCTACGGCCACCTCGGCCGGCCTGAGGAGGGCTGACGGGCATGGGAGAGAGCGCTCCAGATCAACCCCAATTTCTCCGTCGAACGCCGCCGCCGCGTCCTCCCATTCCGCAACCGCGAGGATTTTGACCGCCGTGTCGAAGGACTCCGCAAGGCAGGCTTGGTTGTCCCGGATGTCGGCCAATGCTGACGGAAACTGCGGCTCGGACCATTTCCAACATGATACCACTTCGGGCAACAGTAATGGCAACGGCACGACACCTGCTGTAAGATAACGGTTAAGGATCGGACACCCGGAAAGAGCTGGCATGGAGCGCCGTCTTGCAGCAGTGCTGATTGCGGATGTTGTCGGTTACAGCCGTCTGAGCGAGATCGACGAAGAGGGAACGCGTATCCGCTTCCACACCGACCTCCACGAACTCTTCGAGCCGAAGATCGCCACGCATCACGGCCGCCTGATCAAGACCATGGGCGACGGAATTCTGGTTGAGTTCCATAGCGTGGTGGACGCCTTGCGCTGCGCCGTCAAAATCCAGCAGCAAAAGGCGGAACGCAATGCGGCCCTGCGTCCCGAGCAGCGGATGCTTTTCCGCATCGGCGTCAATCTCGGCGATGTCATCGTCGAAGGAGAGGACATCCACGGAGACAGCGTCAACATAGCCGCACGCCTGGAATCTCTTGCCCAGCCCGGCGGCATTTGCATATCCGGCACCGCCTTCGATCATACGGTACACAAGGCCGATGTCGGCTTCTCCGCTCTCGGTGAGCAGCAACTGAAGAACATAGTCGATCCGGTTCGCGTCTATCGTGTTCTGCTGGATCCCGCTGAGGCAGGCAAGGTCGTCGTCTCCCATCGGCCCCGCCACAGGGCGATCATCCTGGCGACGCTTGCAGCGCTGCTGATCGCGACCGCTGCGATTGGCTTCGCATGGCAGTGGCCGTTCGTGCTGCAACGTCCATCCGTCGCGGTGCTTCCTTTCATCAATCTGAGCAACGACCCCGGCCAGGATTATTTCACCGATGGCATGACTGACGGCCTCATTGCCGATCTGACCATGCTTTCGGACATTGACGTCATCGGCCATAACTCGGTGTTTGCCTATAAAGGCAAGCCCCTGGTTTTGGCCGACGTTGGACGCGATCTCGGCGTGCGCTTCGTCGTCGAGGGCAGCGTGCAGCGGATAGGCGACCAAATCCGCGTCAATGCACAACTGATCGATGCCGCAAGCGGCGACCACCTGTGGGCCAACCGGTTTAATCGCGGCGCGGCGGATGTGATGGCCATGCAGAACGAGCTGAGCCGGCAGATCGCCGCAGCGCTCGGCCTGAAACTCACGCGATCCGAGGCGGAGCGGATTACCCGTCCGCCGACAGCAAATCTTGAAGCATACGACTACTACCTTCGTGCCGAGCAGGCGACGCGGACGGGCCGCCGTTCGCGGCTGCTCGAAGCACTGGCGCTTTTTGACAAGGCCGAAGCGCTCGACCCCGATTTTGCAGAGGCCTTCGCGGCCGACGCGCACGCGACCGCCTATGTCTGGCGAAGCGCATATGACGACGTTCTCCAGAGCGCGCTGGCCCGAAAAAGGGCCTACGAGAAGGCAAGCCGCGCCCTGGCGCTCGACCCGGTTCTTTCATCGCCATACGCCGTTCTAGCCGTCATGCAGGTGGTGGACCGCCGCTACGAGCAGGCGGTCACCTCGGCGCAGCAGGCAGTGTCGCTCGGAGCTGCCGATGCCGAAGCGCACATGGCCTTGGCCTATGTCCAACTGTTCTCCGGCAATCATGCCGAAGCCGCCGCGGCCGTCGAGACGGCGCTCAGGCACGATCCGAACCTCTCCGCCATCAACCGATACACGGCTGGCCTGGTCTTCTATTTGCGGCGCGACTACACGAAGGCTATCGACAATTTCCAACGTGCACGAGACGGTTCGCCGGGAAATGGCGATTTCGTGACCCCGCTCGCTATGGCCTATGTCCGCGCCGGCCGCCTCGATGACGCCCGTGCGACTGTTACTGAGGGACTTCGCTTTCTGGCTGGGCGCGATTCCCTGGCGGGCTGGCGTATCAGCAATGCCCACTTCCGCAACGAGCAGGATTTGACCTCTATCATCGATGCCCTGCGCGAGGCCGGTCTGCCGGAATGGCCGTTCGGTTTCAAGGGTAACGAGCAGGACCGGCTGCACGGCGACGAAATCGCAAGCACCGTTATGGGCAAACTTCTGCGGGGCAAAACCGAGCCCTCAGGAAGCCCTGCACTCATGCAAATCGAACCCAACGGTAAGGCGGCATTCCGCTCGGCGACGCAGATGATCACCGGGACGGTTTTCGTCAATGACGACATGCTCTGCGAGCAGAGCGAGAATGCATTTGGACGAGCCGATTGCGGCCCGGTCTACAAACCTGCAAACGCGCCCGATGAAACCAGCTATGCCTATGTGAACTCCACCAAGGTCTTCTATTTCTCGCCCGTCAAATAGTCGCGTTCCATCTGCGTCAGTGATATTGATCCCGCTCGAGATCGGCTGCGACCTTCGGCCAGTTGCTATCGGCTTTCGGCACTGCTTCGGCCACATGAGCGGCAAACTCCTCTGCCGATCCTTTGTCGTAGACCAGGTAAAGCTTGCCATCGATGATCTTGAATGCCTCCGGATCGACATTGATCGTGACCGACCCGAGAGCCACCTCGCCCGCGCAGTAACCGCCATACTGGGGCGCATATTTGATCGGCTCGCTGATGAACATTTCGCGGTGTTTGGCATTGGCGAACAGCCACGGCGTCCCCAGCCATTCGTGGGAGAACTCCTTGGAACCTTTCACCGCTTTGCCTTCGGTGAAATAGGCGACAGGGTCGTATCCCATGATTGCCACGCCGCCGAAGTACCCCGTATTAACCGAGTCGTCGGCGAAAGCTCGCGATCCGCCGACAGCGGCCAAGCTCAGAAGGAACACCGCCATAGAGCGACCAATTCCCCGCGCACTGTTTTCGGTCCTTGAACACATCTGCGCCTCCTGTTCAATCGTGGATTTCGATGCACTTGGCGTAACCTTCCTCGCCGAGCCGGGTGGCCGGAGGGCACGACGCGCCGTGCCGCTTGAACAGTCGCACGATGTCCATGTTGCCTTTCCAGACCGCACGCGTGATCGGCGTATAACCGTGAACCTCCGCATGACCGACGTCAGCCCCCTCGGCGAGAAGAAACGCGGCAAGAGCGACGTGGTTTTCCTCACCGGCCACCATCAGCGGCGTCACACCCGCTTTATTGGCCGCGTCGTCGAGCGTCGCGCCATGGTGGAGCAGCAGCTTGCTGATCGGCAAGCTGCCGGAGAAAGCCGCGGCATGAAGCGGCGTAAAGCCGCCCGAATTCCGAGCCATGACATCAGCACCTTTGCCGATGAGCAATTCGGCTATGGCGAGCTGGTCTCCGAGTGCGGCGTTGATGAGAGGCGTTGCCTGGTCGCGTGCCCGGCTGTCGACATCAGCGCCCCCAGTCAGAGCCTCTTCGACGGCGGCGGCGTTTCCGGTTGCAACGGCATCGAACAAGGGGCTCCCCGCAGCGGCTATTGTCGCTGTGAAAATCAACACCACCGATGCAAGCAGCTTACGCATGGCTCAGCCCCCGAAGGTAGCCTGAGAAAATAGCACAAGCCGCGGGTTTTGGGTAGGCACAGAGCACCCTGAGAGCTTGAACTTCCCTGCATCACGTTATTGGCAACGCGTCAGCCAGGCAGGATACAAACCGCTATCGCGACCACCGTGCTATGATCTGGTCGGTATTTGCCAGTGCCTTGCGGACCGCGTTGCGCGCCATGGCCGGCCGCTGCAATCGGATGCTTTTCTCAATATTTTCATGAAGTTTCAGCGCGTATCGCAAATTGTCTTCCTCTCGCGTGACATGGGCAAAGAGGTGGTTCAGCGCCGACTCGATCAATACACCGAGCGGCACCAGCAGATCATTTCCGGAGGCGCGTAAGATCGCGATGTGAAATCGTGCATCGGATTCCGTTCGCTGCTGGAGCGACGTCGCCTGATCCATGTCATGCAGGGCCTGACTGATCGCATTCATTTGCTCCTCGGTCCGGCGCTCCGCAGCCAGTGCCGTGGCTTCCGGCTCGATCATATGCCTGAGTTCCTGCACGGCCCTCAGAAAGGCTTCACGATCGGGCGATGCGGCATACCAGCCCAGGACATCTCGATCCAACAGGTTCCAACGTTCCTTGGGTTCGACCCAACTGCCGATTTTCGGGCGGGAAGACAACAGGCCCTTGGCCATCAACATCTTGATGGCTTCGCGCACCGCCGACCGGCTGACTTCGAAGACCTCAGACCATTTTGCCTCGTTCGGCAGGATCGTGCCCGGCGGGTAGTCGCCGCGCACAATTCGCAGCCCGATCTCGCCGGCCAGAGACACATGAACACTCGCCCCGGCCATGCGGGGAGAATTTGGGCGCCTTGTGGTGGCCGAGCGGTCAACCGTCACCGTGTCGACCGGAGCCGTCGGCTTTCCCGATTTCTTGTCAGGCATTTACCTACTGCCTCAGCATTCTTTCGACTGTCTGCGCGTACTATCAAAACAATCGTAATAACGAGGAAGTCGCCTGCGATTGACTCCGCCAAAAAGCGCGGAATCCAGAGCGCGTCAAGCCCTACGGATCTTCCGATCCGCCTCATGAGGACAGTCAGCGGCACCCGTGAACCGGGCGCCGCCAAACCGCGAACCTACTTTTGAATGCAGGTGTCGACCGTATCCTTGGTGCACTCGTCGAGCCCGGTGAACACCGGATCTTCAACCGGCTTGCCGGCAATCAGATCCATCATGACCGAAGGCGCCTTGTAGCCCATCTCGAACGGCCGTTGGCCGACGAGCGCAGTCACCAGGCCTTCTTTCGCAATGGCAACCTCGTCGCCGATCGTGTCGGCGGCGCCAATGACGAAATCGTTGCTGGCGATCTTGTCGGCCATCGGCTTGAACAGGTCGCGATAGGGTTGCGGCGCACCGAACAATGGCCAGCCACCCATAATGCCGAATGCGTCCAGGTCGGGATTGGCGGCCAGGATATCGGTCATTGCCTGAACACCCTTGGCACCGTCGTCATTGGTGAACACCGGGCAGCCGGCGACCTCGGTCCAACCGCCCTCGCCTTTCAGCGCGGTCAGGCCCTTCTGACCAGTGAGCGTGTCGCGCATCCCTTGTGCGCGGCGGAGAATATTGTCTGCTCCCGGATTGCCTTCGATCGTGCAGATCTTGCCGCCCTTCGGCTTGGCCTTCTTGATGTACTCCCCGATGCGGGCGCCCATCAGATAGTTGTCGGTGCCGAGATAGGTCTTGCGCAACGCTGCATCCTCGGCGGCAAGATCGGCATCGAGCGTCATCACCGGAACCGCCGGATTGGCGGTCTTCAGGGTCTGGGCGATGAGTTTTGCATTCGACGGCGAAATTGCGATTGCAGCCGTGTCTGCTTTGCCCAGCATATCCTGAACGATCTGCGCTTCGCCGGCTTCATCGGATGTCGATGCCGGGCCGGTGTAGAAGCACTCGTATTCCGCAGTCGGGTTCTCCTTGTTCCATTTCTGGCAACCCTGATTGATTGCTTCGAAGAACGGATTGTCGAGGCCTTTGACGACGATGACGAGTTGCTTCTTGGCCAGGGCCTGCCCGGCGGTCAGTGCGAGAACTGCGGCTGTCAGTAATAATGCCTTCCTCATAGTTTCCTCCCTTGAAACAGACGGACACGGCATGCCCGCCATACGAAATCAACCCGGATACCAGACGATGCGAGGCTCCTCCTTCGAACGCTCATATTGCCATGCCGAGTCGATAAGCATTTCGAGATCGTAGTCTGGCCGCCAATCCAGCAGGTATTTCGCTTTGCTGTTGTCCATCCAATTGGAATGGAAGCGGCTTGGTATCTCGACAGAACCGAGATTGCGCGTGCGCAAGAGGTAGGCGGCGACATCAGCATAGTCGACGGGTCGATCCATGCAGATATTGAAGAGTTGCCGCTCCGCCCGCGGGTTGTCGATCGCTGCCAATATGGCCGATACGAGGTCATCGACATGCACGAAGTTGCGTTTCAGCGGTCGCCCGTCAGCGTCGAGCAGCAGCGGCACTGTCCCCATGGCCGCATAGCGGCGCGCCGCCTCTTCCGGCACGAGCGTCTTCCAGTCCGGGCCGCCAAAGACGTCGTCTCCAAAAGACAGCGAATACTTGAAATCGTCCTTTTCCATGATCCAGGGCGCGCGCAGACAACAGCCATTGAGGCCATATTGGATGCCGAACTGCTCCAGCATGACCTCTTCCAGAACCTTGGAGAGCGCATAGCTTCCGGGATAAGCACAATGGGGGACTTTCTCGGTAATCGGGCCGTCGTGGCGATAGTGGAAATGCCCGATGCCCGCATCGCCGCCGATCAGGATGAACTGGCGTGCCGTCACGTTCGTCCGGAACTCCTCGAGCAGCCAAAAGAGACCTTTGACCGTGACATCCATGATATCCTCAGGTGTTTCTTTGCATGTGGCGAGGTGCACGACGTGCGTAACGTCTTTGAGCGCCGCTGCCACCACATGACGATCGGCGATCGAACCGCGGATGACCTCGACACGGTCGGTCTCATCGCACAAACGGTTATGACAAAGCGCGCGGATACGGGCTTTGGAAAATCTCGGATCGTCAAGCAGCCCAGCAATGAAGCGCCGCCCGACCTTGCCCGTTGCACCGGTCACAAGGATCAGCATGCTCTCTCTCCCACTGATAGCTAATATTCGGGCGCCGCTCTCGTCAAATGATATTTGTCTGACAAAACAGATTTTTGCGATAATAAGGCCGATGCTCCGGACAATGAGTTGACGCTGTCGCTGGGTTTTGCGTAAATATTCCCAATCGCTTTTCCTGGGAGGAGATTGGAAGAGCGAACTCGCTGGAGCCTCGCGTCGAGATACGCGACGGAGAGCCTGTAGTTTTGGGAGGCCAGAAGGCTGGTGGCGGTTCTTGAACTCACCAATATTTCCAAGCATTTCGGCGCCATCCAGGCCGTCAACGATATTTCGTTTTCGCTTGAAGCAGGGCAGGTTGTCGGCCTGATGGGCGATAACGGCGCCGGCAAGTCCACATTGGTCAAGATGATCGCCGGCAACTTTCGACCGAGCCATGGAACCATGCGCCTCGACGGCGCCGATCTCGTGCTTCATCGGCCGAAGGAAGCACGCCAGCATGGCATCGAGATCGTTCACCAGGATCTGGCGCTCTGCAACAATCTGACGGCGGCGGCCAATGTCTTCCTCGGACGAGAATTGCGCCGCGGCATATGGCCTCTTCGCATCCTCGACTACAAGGCCATGTACAAACGCGCCGGCGAAATATTTCGCGAACTCAAATCCGAGACGCGGCCCCGCGATCTCGTCAAGCAAATGTCGGGTGGTCAGCGGCAAGCGGTAGCGATCGGCCGCACGATGCTGTCGGAAGCGAAAATCGTGTTGATGGACGAGCCGACAGCAGCCATTTCAGTGCGGCAAGTGGCCGAGGTTCTCAATCTAATCCGCCAATTGCGTGACCGGGGCATTGTCGTTGTCCTGATCAGCCACCGCATGCCCGACGTCTTTTCGGTCGCCGACCGCGTGATCGTCATGCGGCGGGGCAGAAAAGTGGCCGACAAGCAGATTGCGGCAAGTTCGCCGGAGGAAGTAACGGGACTGATCACCGGCGCCATCGAACAAGTGTGATCGATGCTATCCGTTGCAACAGGAAAGAAGGTCGACGATGGCAATGACACTTGACCAGACGATCGGACAGAGGCAACGGGGCTGGCTGGCATCGGTCTTCAGCGGCCAGACATTCTGGGTGCTGATTGCGGTCATTCTCGCCTGCATTTTTCTGTCGATAGCGACGGACTCCTTTGCGACCGCGAAGAACATCTATAACATCACCCGCAACGTCACTTTCGTCGCCATCATCGCACTCGGCATGACGCTTGTTATCATCACCGGCGGCATCGATTTGTCCGTCGGCTCGGTGCTTTGCTTGTGTAGCATGGTGCTGGCGGTCGTCATGCACGCGGGATACAGCATCGAAGTCGGCATCGCCGCTTCGATCGGGACTGCTCTTCTGGTGGGAGCTTTCAACGGCGTATTGATCGCCTATCTCGGTTTCCCGCCTTTCGTCGTCACCCTTGGCATGTTGTCTATTGCGCGCAGCCTTGCGATGGTTGCATCCAACAACACCGTCGTTTTCCAGTTTGGTCCCGACCACGATAAGCTGCTGGCGCTGGGTGGCGGCGCCTGGGTTTTCGGCATCGCCAATCCAGTGCTTTACATGGTCGTGCTGGCGCTCATCACCGGCTTCGTGCTGCGCTGGACCAAGTTCGGCCGCTATGTCTTTGCCATCGGCGGCAATGAGCACGCCGCGACATTGACCGGCGTTCCGGTGCCGAGGATCAAGGTCATCGTCTATATGATTTCTGCCCTGTCCGCGGGGGTTGCCGGCATCATTCAAACCGGCTGGCTCGGCGCTGTTACCACGAATATCGGCGCCGGAATGGAACTTCAGGTCATTGCCGCCGCGGTTATCGGCGGCGCCAATCTTGCCGGCGGCGTCGGCACCGCCTTTGGAGCCTTGGTCGGCGCCGCACTTATCGAGGTCATCCGCAACAGTCTTGGCCTGCTCGGCATCAACGCATTCTGGCAAGGATGCTTTATCGGTGGGGCAATCGTGCTCGCCGTGCTTTTTGACCGACTCCGCAACTTGCGACAGGGCGAGTAGGCGAATCCGGCCTCTGAGAGTGAGCCGGCACCTGCAGTGGCGACATCGTGCGCCGGCTCATAGATTTATCGCAGCTTGCCGATGGCCGGAGCCTTCATTTCTTCCCGTCCGCCAGCACCTCTTTCCGCCGGCGGCGGGGCAGGAGCGATTTGAAGTACCGCCACGTCGGCGAGATAACGAAGCCTACGACCGGAATTGTGATCAAGCCGACGACAATGCCGATGATGCCCGCGCCTGCGGCCTCGACGACCCAGCGCAGCACGGACGCCAGAACGGGAATGGCATGCGCGACCATCTCCCCGGCATTATGGATCAGATGCGCAAGGCCGCCTACTCCATAGGCTTCCAGGCCGTGAACGATAATGCCGCCACCGACCCAGATCATCGCAGCCGTTCCTACAATGCCGAGCACTTTCAGAAAATAAGGCATGCCAGTGACAAGCCCTCGTCCGACTGCGCGCAAGAACGGACCTGTCGGAGGCGCCGTCCGCGCCCGCGCCATCATCAGACCCAGATCGTCGGCCTTTACGATCAGCCCTACGCCACCATAGACCATGACCGTTATGCCCAGTCCAACGACGGCAAGGATGAAGGCCTGCGTGAATATATTGCCTGACGGCAGCGCGCCGAGCGTAATTGCCATGATTTCCGCCGAGAGGATGAAATCCGTCTTGATCGCACCGGCGACCTTCTGGTCTTCGAGCGATTGCGCATCGAGGCTTGTTGTCTCAAGTGCCGATTCATGGGCGTGGGCTGCATGCGGCAGCACCAGCGCATAGACTTTTTCCACGCCCTCGTAGCAGAGAAAAAGTCCGCCGATCATAAGTAGCGGGGTGATCGCCTGCGGTGCGACAAGGCTCAGAATAAGCGCTGCGGGAAGCAGGATGAGAAGCTTGTTCTTCAACGAACCGAGCGCGATCTTGCCGATAATAGGCAATTCGCGTGCTGCCGAAAATCCGGTGACGTAGCGTGGTGTGACCGCCGCATCATCGATGACAACGCCTGCCGCTTTCGCGCCGGCCTTGGCTGCTTGGCCGGCGATATCGTCAAGCGAGGCCGCAGCCACCTTGGCCAGCGCGGCGATATCATCAAGAAGGGCGATCAGGCCAACACTCATTCGAGCCTCCGTTGGGAAGACAGACTTACATAACGAAAAATGGAAAACCCGTTATCCAACGACCTCGAGGCGAGACGTGGCATTCTCCGCCGGGAAGATGCCACGCACAGATCGCAACGGCAATGCAGTTATTCGGCCCGTTACAAGACGGTGGACAAGAACCGACGCAGAGCCTCAGCAATGTAACCACGATAAGGCTCGAACTCCTCTGTGGTCGTCATTCTAATGACGCGGCTAAAGTTGAAGGCGAACTCGATCGGACGGAGGATGACGGCAATCTCAAAAATGCGCTCTAAGTTTTCCGGGGTTTCGACATCAAGCCAGATTTCGAAATAGGCGTCTTTCAAGTGCTTATAGGCAAGTGAATTGGCATCCAAGCCATGGTTTCGAACAGCGCTGTCTAGGAAACCTGCCAAGGAGAAGAAGGGGTGCGAAATGACGGCATCACCCCAGTCGTTGATAAGCGCGCCGTCTGCCTTCACAAGAACGTTGTTGTCGTGAAAATCGCAATGCTCCAGCGTGTCGGGTACTTTGAATCCGGCAAGTGCACGGCAAAGGCGGCGGATATTTTCACCGGTCCCTTGCAACTTCTCAATTTCGGCCGCGCTTAACCCTTCCCGCTCCAGCAGGACTTCATCATGAACCAGGCCATCGTAAAGGTCTGGAAACACGGTTGTGCGCCAGTCATCCAGTCCCAACGCAAGAAGCGGCTCGACCTTATGAGAGAAAGTCCGCTGAATCCTCGCATATCGACCAAGGAGCTTTCCGACGAACTGCGGATCATAGGACCTCTTCAGCTTGTTACGAAGAGGTTCACCACCATCAGACATGAGGAATGCGCCAATGGCTTGGTTTGCTGCCACGACCGAAGGAATATCGGACGGAAAGCGCTCGGCCAGATGGACCATCAACGCCGCCTCACGCGCGTAGGCGGGCGCGCTCCATTTCAGATACACGTTTCCCCGGTCGGTATTGAGACGATAGATTTTTGACCACGGCACGGCACGTATCAATTCCGGCGCAGCCAACACGTCATAGGCATGTGCAGCCAACCATTCTTCCGCCCAAATGGTTTCTGAATCCATCATGAGGGCTATAATTTCGCCGGCCATCGCTGGTGAGCATGCATGACGGTGATAATCTCGATGTCCCTCCCGACTCGGTAAGGGATGATGTAGGGAATATCGGCCAACACCACTTCGCGCGTGCCCTTGATGCGCCCCGGCCGGCCACTTGCAGGTAAGTCCGCAAGCATATCCGCCGCCGTAACGATTCTGGCGACCACGCGTGCTGCCGCATCGGGATTGTCATGCTGGATATAAGCGCCAATTTCATCGAGCCGCCGCAACGCCCGAAACGTCCAGCGAATACGTTTCCCGCTCATGGTTGACGGGCGGACTTGACGTACTTTCCGACGACCTTCGCCACATCTTCGGCGCTGGCAAATTCGCCGCGATCGGCCTCAGCCAATCCGGCCTCGATCTCGGCAAGCTGCCATTCCTGCTGTTCAACGAAAGCCTCAATGGCCTCAGCAGCCATGTAGGCGCGGGAGCGATCCAGCTTTTCCGCGATCTGAGTAAGCTTGCTCGCGGTTTCATCCGAAACACGCACGGTAAACGCGGCAGTCATGGCCTCTAACCTTCCTTGGTTCACTTTGAATATCAGTGAACCAAAGCGGTTCGTCAAGGTTCTGCTCATGAGAGAGGGCTTTCAGTTGGACACCAAATCGGCCAGCCCTGGTGTTTGACGACGATCTCGCCACTCTCCTTGGTCTTGCCGCGAGCCGGTTTAAACCGGTCGCGTCACCGCTCCTAGAGCGTTTCACCGCCCGGGCATGGATTTGCGCCAGCCAATCCCGCTTGTGTGCCAGGGCTAAAACGACTTCGGCCTCCCGAGGGAGGCTGAAAAAGTCTTTATTATCAAGGCATTTGGTTTCGCTGGCAGGATTTGTGGTTTTCTGTCCCGCCGCGTCGGCTTCGCCTTCTTGCGGGCCCCTGAAGAGGCGTTAACTCCTCGACCCATTACCAAACAAAAAGCCCGCTTTGCAGCGGGCCTTTTTGTTTGGTTGCGGGGGCAGGATTTGAACCTGCGGCCTTCAGGTTATGGTCCGCAGGACGAGGAGCTACCATCGCCAGCGAAGATGACGTCTTCGCGCCAGCGATATCGCTCTGGTGTCTACTTGGAATTTGGTTGCGGGGGCAGGATTTGAACCTGCGGCCTTCAGGTTATGAGCCTGACGAGCTACCGGGCTGCTCCACCCCGCGAGATATATTTTAACACGAAAGGCCGCTTTGAGAGCGGCCCTTTTGTTTCGGCTATGGGCCGTTGTCTGTGAATGAGAAGATTGTTTTCAAAAAGTTGCGTTTTGCAGACCTGGCAGCGACCTACTCTCCCGCGTCTTAAGACGAAGTACCATGGGCGCAGGGGCGTTTCACGGCCGTGTTCGGAAAGGGAACGGGTGCAGCCACCCCGCCATAACCACCAGGTCGGCAAAGCGCAACTTAATGTTTGAGAAGCTGGCAGGCGTTAGCCTGTTTTTTTTTGAACACGTCTTACCTTTCGCAAGGCACCGTCGGCCAGAGGCCGCAAGCGCAAAGCGCGTCGCCAATCGTTTGGCGCGCCGTCCGCAGCGCTTTCAGCGCGTGAGGACAGAAGGTCAAGCATCATCAGCCTCTGGCTGATGAGCATAGTCAATGAGAACGATCAAGCCGATCGAGCTATTAGTACCGGTAAGCTTCATGCGTTGCCGCACTTCCACACCCGGCCTATCAACGTGGTCGTCTTCCACGGCTCTGATAGGGAATACTCGTTTTCAGGTGGGTTTCCCGCTTAGATGCCTTCAGCGGTTATCCCGTCCATATATAGCTACCCTGCTATGCCCTTGGCAGGACAACAGGTCCACCAGAGATATGTCCATCCCGGTCCTCTCGTACTAGGGACAGATCCTGTCAATATTCCTACACCCACGGCAGATAGGGACCGAACTGTCTCACGACGTTCTGAACCCAGCTCACGTACCGCTTTAATTGGCGAACAGCCAAACCCTTGGGACCTGCTCCAGCCCCAGGATGCGATGAGCCGACATCGAGGTGCCAAACAACCCCGTCGATATGGACTCTTGGGGGTCATCAGCCTGTTATCCCCGGCGTACCTTTTATCCGTTGAGCGATGGCCCTTCCACGCGGGACCACCGGATCACTATGACCGACTTTCGTCTCTGCTCGACTTGTCAGTCTCGCAGTCAGGCGGGCTTATGCCATTGCACTCGACGACCGATTTCCGACCGGTCTGAGCCCACCATCGCGCGCCTCCGTTACTCTTTCGGAGGCGACCGCCCCAGTCAAACTACCCACCATACACTGTCCCGGACCCGGATGACGGGCCGCGGTTAGACATCCATGACGATAAGGGTGGTATTTCAAGGATGGCTCCACGGAAACTGGCGTCCCCGCTTCAAAGCCTACCACCTATCCTACACATGCCGACACGAATGCCAGTGTAAAGCTATAGTAAAGGTGCACGGGGTCTTTCCGTCTGACCGCAGGAACCCCGCATCTTCACGGGGAATTCAATTTCACTGAGTCTATGTTGGAGACAGCGGGGAAGTCGTTACGCCATTCGTGCAGGTCGGAACTTACCCGACAAGGAATTTCGCTACCTTAGGACCGTTATAGTTACGGCCGCCGTTTACTGGGGCTTCGATTCAAAGCTTGCACCTCTCCTCTTAACCTTCCAGCACCGGGCAGGCGTCAGACCCTATACGTCGTCTTGCGACTTCGCAGAGCCCTGTGTTTTTGATAAACAGTCGCTACCCCCTGGTCTGTGCCACCCCATCATACTTGCGTAAAATGGGGTCACGCTTCTTCCGAAGTTACGCGTGCAATTTGCCGAGTTCCTTCAACATAGTTCTCTCAAGCGCCTTGGTATACTCTACCTGACCACCTGTGTCGGTTTCGGGTACGGTCTATACGGTGGAGCTATTTCCTGGAACCGCTCCGCTGCCCTGATAATCCAATAAACCAGAACAACTTGTGCAATCCGTCACTACCACCAGGCCCACGAATATTAACGTGGTTCCCATCGACTACGCATTTCTGCCTCGCCTTAGGGGCCGGCTAACCCTGCTCAGATTAACTTTAAGCAGGAACCCTTGGTCTTTCGGCGAGAGGGTCTCTCACCCTCTTTATCGTTACTCATGTCAACATTCGCACTTCCGATACCTCCAGGACCCCTCACAGGTATCCCTTCACAGGCTTACGGAACGCTCCGCTACCACTTGCGATTGCTCGCAAATCCTCAGCTTCGGTGCATGGCTTCAGCCCC